>DATBAS010000138.1:0-49557 GCA_036271395.1 Kofleriaceae bacterium | reverse complement strand
CCGCAGTGCTCGGCGTGCTTCATCAACTCGGTCGATGACTCGATGAGCTCGATCCTCGGGTTGGCCAAGACCGAGGGCATGCTGTTCAAGTACGGCTCGGGCACCGGCTCGAACCTGTCGAGCCTGCGCAGCTCGCGCGAGCTGCTCAACGGCGGCGGCACGGCGTCGGGCCCGGTGTCGTTCATGCGCGGCTTCGACGCGTTCGCCGGCGCGATCAAGAGCGGCGGCAAGACGCGCCGCGCCGCGAAGATGGTGATCCTCAACATCGATCACCCGGATGTCGTCGACTTCATCGACTGCAAGGCGATCGAAGAGCGCAAGGCGTGGGCGCTGATCGACGCCGGCTACGACGGCGGCTTCAACGTCGTCGGCGGCGCGTACGACTCGGTCAACTACCAGAACGCGAACCACTCGGTCCGCGTCACCGACGACTTCATGCACGCCGTGCAGCGCGACGCCGACTGGCAGACCAAGTCGGTCACCAACGCCAAGCCGGTCGAGACCCACAAGGCCAAGGCGCTGATGCGCAAGATGGCCGATGCCGCGTGGGTCTGTGGCGATCCCGGCATGCAGTACGACACGACGATCAACGACTGGCACCCGTGCATCAACACGGCGCGGATCAACGCGTCGAACCCGTGCTCGGAGTACATGTTCCTCGACGATTCGGCGTGCAACCTCGCATCACTGAACCTGCGCAAGTTCCAGGACGACGGTGGCGGCTTCGACATCGAGTCGTTCAAGCGCGCCGTGCAGACAACGATCACGGCGATGGAGATCGTCGTCGATAGCTCGAGCTATCCGACGCAGCGTATCGCCGACAACAGCTACGCGTTCCGGCCACTCGGCCTGGGCTACGCGAACCTCGGCGCGCTGCTGATGTCGCGCTCGATGGCGTACGACAGCGACGCGGGGCGCGCCTATGCGGCCGCGATCACCGCCCTGATGTGCGGCGAGGCCTATCGCACGAGCGCGCGCATCGCCGCCGACGCGACCGGCCCGTTTGTCGGCTACGCCGACAACGAGACGCCGTTCATCCGCGTGATGAAGAAGCACCGCGCCGCGGTCGAGCACATCGATCCGACGTACGTGCCGAACGAGCTCAAGCAGGCCGCGCGCGACTCGTGGGACGGCGCGATCAAGACCGGCGAGAAGTACGGCTTCCGCAACGGCCAGACGACGGTGCTCGCGCCGACCGGCACGATCGCGTTCCTGATGGATTGCGACACGACCGGCATCGAGCCCGACATCGCGATCGTCAAGTACAAGCGGCTCGTCGGTGGCGGTCTGCTCAAGATCGTCAATCACACCGTGCCCGAGGCGCTGTCGAAGCTCGGTTACTCCGACAAAGAGGTCGAGGCGATCGTCGGCCACATCAACGCCAAGGACACGATCGAAGGCGCGCCGGGGCTCAAAGACGAGCACCTGCCCGTGTTCGACTGCGCGTTCCAGGCGTCGAACGGCACGCGGTCGATCCACTACATGGGTCACATCCGCATGATGTCGGCGGTGCAGCCGTTCTTGTCGGGCGCGATCTCGAAGACGGTGAACCTGCCCACGCACTGCACGGTCGAGGACATCGAGGACGCGTACATCCAAGCTTGGAAGCTCGGCCTCAAGGCGATCGCGGTGTATCGCGACGGCTGCAAGCGCACGCAACCGCTGTCGATGAACATGGCGCAGGCCACGTCGGACGGTAAGCAAGTGGCCGCGGTCGCGACAGATCCGCTCGAGCTGCTGTCGCCCGAAGAGCGCCGCCTCGTCGAGGCGCTGCGCGCGCGCAAGACCCGCGCGGCCGGTCCGCCGCTGGCGAACCGTTACAAGCTCGAGAACGAGCGCGCGTCGTTCACGCACAAGTTCTCGATCGGCGGCCACGAGGGTTACATCACCGTCGGCCTGTATCAAGACGGTTCGCCGGGCGAGATCTTCGTCCGCATGGCGAAAGAGGGCTCGGTGATCGCCGGCCTGATGGACAGCTTCGCGACCGCGATCTCGCTCGCGCTCCAGCACGGCGTGCCGCTGCAGGTGCTGATCGAGAAGTTCAAGGGCACGCGGTTCGAGCCGTCGGGCTTCACCGGCAATCAGGAGATCCCGATCGCGACGTCGATCATGGATTACCTGTTCCGCTGGCTCGCGATCAGGTTCCCCGGCGACGGCCCGGGGCTCGGCGAACGCCACCCGGCGGCGCGCGCGGCCCAGCTCGATCTGCCGAAAGTGCCGCTGCTGTCGAAAGACTTCCTTTCGATCGAGGTCAAGGCCGGCGTGGATGCGCCGGCGATTCCCGTCGAAGTGAAGGACCGCGCATGGGTCCAAGAAACCGACGCGCCGCCCTGCCACGAGTGCGGGACGCTGATGGTGCGCAACGGCGCGTGCCACAAGTGCCCGAACTGCGGCTCGACCAGCGGCTGCTCGTAGTCACCAACGCTCGCCACCCGGCGAGCGCAAGTGCAAGTAGTAAACGAAACCGCCCGCTACCCAGCGGGCGGTTTTGTTTTGGGTGCGTCGCAGCGTTCCGCGGCGATCGATACGGCGCGTTTCGCGCCACAATCGCCGCATGAACCCGTCGATCTACGTGGTGGCGACCTTGGCAATCGCGTGTGGCTCGTCGCCGCAGGATCGGCCGGCGCTGCCTCGATTCGAGAACGACTACGCCGGCGCGCGCATCGCCGCGCTCGCGAGTCACGCGCCGATCGCGGTCGAGATCTGGGCGCCTTGGTGAAACTCGTGCCGGCTCATGAAGGCGGCGCTGCATAGCGACGCGTTCAAGAGCTACGCCGGACAGTTTGTCTGGCTCGAAGTCAACGTCGACGATCCGCACAACGCCGGGTTCTTGGCGAACAGCATCGAGGCTTATCCGGTCCTCGAGCTGATCGATCCGGCGACCGAGCGCGCGACGCGCGTGTGGGCGGGCACCGCGAGCACCGCGCAGCTCGTCGCGTTCCTCGACGGCAAGCCCGATGATGCGATCGCGCGCGGCGATGGTTTGCTCGCGCGCGGCGATGGCTCCGGCGCGGCAGAGGCGTACGACCAAGCGCTCGCGCACGCACCGAGCGGACCGGCACACGACCATGCGCTCGAGCAGCTCGCGACCGCGCTGCAGCTCGGACCGTCGCCGGCGTGCGTCGCGCGGCTGGCCAAGGCCGCGCCGGCGATGCCGCGCGAGCATCCGTTCGTCAACGTCGCGGTGGCAGGCGGGAGCTGCGCGGCGGGCGCGCCCGAGCTCGCGGGCAGCGCGGACGTGGTGATGCTCGAGCGGCTCGGGCACGAGGCACTCGCGTTGCCATCGGCGTCGGAAGACGATCGGTATCAGCTGTACGAGGGTCTGTACGCGCTGCGGCTCGAGGCGAGTGATCAGCCCGGCGCGAAGGCGATCGCCGATGCGTACCTCGACTACGTGCGGCATCGACCGCCGCCGCAGAACGATGACGAGCGGATGGCGCGCGACCTCGCGCTCGTGCGCGCGGTGACGAAGACCGGCGATGCGGCGCAGGCGATCCCGCAGCTCGAGGCGTCGGAGCGCGCGCTCGCCGCCGATCCCGATGCGTCGCTGCGCGTGGCGAAGCTCTACCTCGCGGTGAATCGGCTCGACGACGCGGCCGCCGCCGTGACGCGCGGGCTCGCGCGCGCGCCGAAGCCGACGCAATCCGCGCGGCTCTATGGGATGCGAGCGGCGATCGAGAGCAAGCAGCAAAGGCCCGACGACGCCAAGCGCGACCTCGATGCCGGGCTCGACGCCGCGAAGCGCATCAACGGCGCGCAATCGCGGGCAGCGACGATGGCGGCGCTGCAACAGCAACGCGCTGCGCTACCGCCGTAACTCGACCGCGCGCCACGCAAACGCGGCTAGAATGGCGGCATGCGGTTCGTCACCGGTTGCGCCGTCGCGATCTGCATCGCGAGCTCGAGCGCGAGTGCGCAAACGCCGGCGGCCGATGCCGCGACTCCGACGGCGCCCGCGTCGCCTTCACCGGCGCCCGCGGCTGCCGCGGCGCCCGCACCGGCATCGGTGATGGCGAATCGCTGGGCGTTGAGCGTCGGGCTCGGCGCGCAATCGCTCAAAGCCAGCGACGACAACATCGGGTTTCTCACCTACGAGCTCGGGGCGCGATTCCGGATCATTCGACCGCTCGAGGTCGCGCTGTCGATCGCCGCCGGTGCCAATCGCGCCGACTCGTACGGCGGCTTGTGGCTCGACGTTCGTTACAACTTCCTGGCCGAGCGCGTATGGAACGTCTACGCGACGATCGGGCTCGGGCTCGCATCGGCGGCGGAGAAAAACGCCGACGACAACGACGGCCACACACGCGGCTCGTTTCGGTTCGGCGCGGGCGTCGAGCGCCGCTTCGACGTGTTCTCGCTATCGGCGGAGCTGCGCGTGCTGACGATGAGCTCGAACCCGAACGCAGATAGCGTCGAATTCAACTCGCCGGACAGCGAGCTCGCGTCGGATTCGAGCGCGGGCTTGGGCCTCGTGATCGGCGCGACGTACTACTTCTGATCCGGCTTGTCGGGCACGCAGACGTGATGGCCGGGATGTTGCGGGTCCTCGATCATGTGGCCATTCGCGCAGAGATCGAAGTCGTCGCCGGCGCCGCGACCGTGCGCGATCGTCTGGTAGGGGCCGGTCTTGATCGTGTCGAGGCTCGGCACCTTGTCCGGATCGAATAAGAATGCGGTGCCGAAATCGCCGGATTGGTATTCGCCGCCGTAGACCGGACCGACCTTGTCGAGCTGACCGGAAATGTCGATCGCGTCGAACGTGCGCGTGACGGCGCCGACCGCCTTCGCGACGCGGCGATGGAGGTCGAACGTTTCGGCGTGCGGCCGCGACGGCGGTTCGGCGGAGTCGAGCTCGACCGGTTGGAGCGCCGATGGCGGCGCGCGCGGCGGAGCGAGCGAGTGGATCGAAACCAATCGCGGCCGCTGCGGGCGGTGGTGCGCGAACGCCACGAACGGCGCGATCACAGCTGCGGCCGCCCACAACGCGAGATGCGCGAACAACGACACGCCGGCGTACGCAGCGGGACGCGCATCGAACAGTGGACGCGGGATGATCGGCGACTCGCCACGAACCAGCCGGATCTCGACACGCACGAGCGCGAGCGCGAGCGCGACGCGCGAATCGGGCACGAGCACGAGCTCGCGATCGTCGACGAGGCGGTCGCCCGAGCGCAGCGGAGTGCCGACCGGCGCGCGCACGATGAACTGCGCGCCGCGCGACTCGACGAGTGGAAATTCGCCGATGCCGGCGACCGCGAGCTGCACGCCGGGCACCTCGCCGATCGTGAAGCGCTTGCCCACCCCGACGCGCGCGATGTCGAGCGCGGTGTCGCCGAGCCGGATGGCGATTTCGGCGACGTCCATGGCCACGAGACACGGCGAGATCGCGCCGGTTTCGTGCAACCTCGCACCGCCTCGGGTGTCGGGTAGACTGCGGCGACATGGCGCTCGCCGACGTCCTGAACCGCACGTCGCTGCGCGCGCGTGCCGGCTTCGCCTACGACCGCGGCGAGCGGTATTGGCGACAAGGGCGCGTCGCCGAATATCTCGCGAAGGACGACGTCGTGCTCGGCGTGGTCTCGGGCACCGAGCGGTATCGCGTGATGTTGTCGGGAACGGCGCGCGGCGTCGCCGCCGATTGCACGTGTCCCGCGGCCGAGCGCGACCGTTGGTGCAAGCACGCCGTCGCGCTCGCGCTGCATCACCTCGACGCCGTCGAGCTCAACGAGCAGCCGGCCAAACGCGACGGTCACTTCGCGACGCGCGGCGAGCTCGATGCGTGGGCGCGCGAGCACGGCGTCACGTTCGAGCTCGCGGTCGCCGCCGACGTGCTCGTGCCGGAGCTCGAGCGCGATCATCCGAGCGCGTGGGGATTGCGCCGGGAGCTCTGCTTGCTCAGCCTGCGCGACCTCGGCGCACGCGACGGCGCACGTCGGGTGTTCGCCGGCGCGCACCTGCAACAGCTCGCGGTCGCCGCCGTGCGCGACCGGCTCGAGCAGCGCGCCCGCGAGGTGCGCGACGGGATCGCCGAGGAGCGCACGCGGATCTTCGACGCGACGCCGACCGCGCAGCTCTTGATCGCGACGCTCACCGAGCTGCGCGCCGAGCAGCGCAAGACCGCGCCGCCGCGGTCGCGAGCCGGGCGTGCGCTCGGGCGCTGGCGGTTCGCGCCGCACGACCTCGCGATCGAGTGGCACGAGCCATCGCAGCTGCGCGGCACGAACTACTCGAGTGTGCAGGTGATCGCGCGCTTGGGATTCGAGCCGGATGGTCATGCGCGCATCGCGTGCTCGTGCGGCGACGCAGCGTGCACGCACGCGATCGCGCTGATCGATGCGACGCTCGATCGGCTCGAACAAGGCGATGCCGACGCGCACGCCGCCGCCGACGAGCTCGGCCGGCCGCCGTGGCAGCGCGCGCTTGCCGCGCTCGCCTCGATCGGCGATGCGGTGCCACGCGTCGCCATCGAAGTTTGGTGGGAGATCGAGCACGAGCTCGGCGTGCTCACCGCGACGCCGGTCGTCAAGCGCCAGCTCAAGACCGGCCGGCTGTCGGCGGGCAGCACGCTGACGGTGGCGCGGTTGTTGCGCGAGCACGGCGCCGCGCTCGATGCGCGCGATCGCGAGATCGCCGCGCAGATCGACGCGTGGCACGCCGCGCCGGCGACGTCGTATCCGATCAAGGCGCTCGCCGGGCTCGTCGGCCATCCGCGCGTGACGAGCGACGGCGCCGCGATCGCCGTCAAGCGCGTGCCGCTCGGCGTGACCGCGATCGAGCAGGGCGAGCACGTGCGGCTCGAGCCGAGCGTCGACGGCGCGCGATTCTCGCCGCGCTTGCTCGCGCCGCTGTTGCAGGCGTTCGCGCCGGGCGAGCCGCTCGCGGTACTCGAGCCCGAAGCCGGCCGCTTGCTGCTGATCGACGCCGCCGACGAGGCGCGCCGGATCTGGGCGATCCTCGCGAAGCACGGCGACACGTTTCCGCCCGAGGCGCACGCGCAGCTGTTCGAGCGGCTCGCGCACGTCGAATCGAAGCTGCCCATCGCGGTGCCGGCGGCGTTACTCGGCGAGCGCGTGACCGAGCCGGCGATCGTCGTGGTGCGCTTGCGGCTGTTGCCCGACACGTCGCTCGAGCTCGAGCCGTTCGTGCGGCCCGCGGACGGCGCGCCGCTGTATCCGCCCGGCGTCGGGCCACGCGACGTGATCCTCGCGCGCGGCAGCACGCGCTGCTACGTGCGGCGTGACTTCGACCGCGAACAAGCGCTCGTCACGGCGGCGCTCGCGCAGTTGCCGCTCGAAACGGCCGAACAGGGCCCGCCCGGGTGCTATCGCATCGGCGAGCCCGATGCCGCGCTCGCGGTCGTCGCCGCGGTGCAATCGCCGCCGCCCGGCGTGGTCGCCGAATGGATCGACAACCGCGCGCGCGTCGTGCCATCGGGCGGCGTCGAGCAACTGCGCGTGCAGATCGATCACAAGCGCGATTGGTTTGGCATCGCCGGCGAGCTCAAGGTCGAGCACGGCCGCATCGAGCTCGCGCTCTTGCTCGATGCCGCGCGGCGCCAGCAGCGCTTCGTGCGGCTCGACGCGCATCGCTGGGTCGAGCTCGAAGGCGCGCTCAAGCGCAAGCTCACGGAGCTCGCGGATCGATCGTGGGACAACAGCGGTGGCGCGGTCGAGCTGTCGATCGCCGCGGCGCCCGCGATTCGCGCGCTCGCCGACGCCGGCGCGCAGATCGAACAGGTGCCGGCGTGGCAAAAGCTCGCCGATAACCTCGACGCGGCGACGAAGCTCAAACCAAAACCACCGGCGACGCTGCACGGCATCTTGCGGCCGTATCAACGCGAAGGCTACGCGTGGCTCGCACGGCTGGCGGCGTGGGGCGCCGGCGCATGCCTCGCCGATGACATGGGCCTGGGCAAGACGATCCAGGCGATGGCGCTGCTCTGCGATCGCGCAAAGCTCGGCCCCGCGATGGTGCTCGCGCCGACCTCGGTCGCGCTCAACTGGGTCGACGAGCTGCGCCGGTTCGCGCCGTCGCTCAGGCCGGTCGTCTACGGCGAGGCGGCCGATCGCATCGCGACGCTCGCGAGCCTCGGCAAGCGCGACGTGCTGATCGTCAGCTACGGCTTGCTCGCGCGCGATGCCGACGCGCTCGCCGGTGTGAAGCTCGCGACGCTCGTCGCCGACGAAGCGCAGGCGATCAAGAACCCGCGCACCGAGCGCGCCAAAGCCGCGCGAGCGCTGCAAGCCGAATTTCGCGTCGCGCTGTCGGGCACGCCGCTCGAGAACCACCTGGGCGAGCTGTGGTCGCTGTTCGCGCTCGTGTTTCCGGGCTTGCTCGGCAGCTGGGAGCAGTTCCGCACGCGGTTCGCCGTGCCGATCGAGAAGAACCGCGACGCGCGCGCGAGTGAAGCGCTCGCTCGCGTGATCAAGCCGTTCTTGCTGCGCCGTACGAAGGCCGAGGTCGCGCCGGAGTTGCCGCCGCGCACCGAGATCGAAGTACCGGTCGCGCTGTCGAACGACGAGGCCGAGCTCTACGAGGATGCGCGGCTCGCCGCGGTCGCGCACTTGTCGAAGTTTGCCAAGAACCCCGAGCAGCGCAGGTTCGAGGTGCTCGCCGCGCTCACGCGGCTGCGCTTGCTCGCTTCGCACCCGAAGCTCTACGACAAGACGTCGGCGGTGAGCAGCTCGAAGATGCAGCGGGTGCTCGAGCTCGTCGAAGAGCTGCGCAGCGAAGGCCATCGCGCGCTGGTGTTCAGCCAGTTCACCTCGCACCTCGCGCTCGTCCGCGAAGAGCTCGACCGCGCGAACGTACCGTACTTGTACTTCGACGGCGCGACGCCCGCCGGCGAGCGCGCGAAGTTGATCGCGCGGTTTCAAGCCGGCGAGCGCGACGTGTTCTTGATCTCGCTCAAGGCCGGCGGCACCGGCATCAACTTGACCGGCGCCGACAACGTCATCCATCTCGATCCGTGGTGGAACCCGGCGGTCGAAGATCAGGCGACCGATCGCGCGCATCGCATCGGCCAGGACAAGCCGGTCACCGTGTACCGGCTGATCGCGCGCAATACCGTCGAGGAAAAGATCTTGGCGATGCACGCGAGCAAGCGCGCGCTGGTCGCCGGCGTGCTCGCCGGCACCGATGCGGCCGCGAAGCTGACGACGCGCGACCTCGTCGATCTGCTCGCGACCGCGTAGAGCCATGCCTGTACGTGCACGCGAGCCGGCTAACGGCGCGCGGCCTCGTCGAGCTACTCGATGTCGATCAGCAACGGATACTTCACGGTGCCGACCAGCGTCGCGTTCGAGCCGAGCTCGCGGTAACTGTGCTCGGCGTTGTCGAGCACGGGCTCGCGCACCACGCTGCCGACGATCCGCACGCGCGCGCCGACCCGGATGATGCGCTCTTCGTAGCGCTCGCTGCGCGCGACCGGCGCGTTGCACAGCGCGGCCGCGGCGGCATCGACGCGCACGCGGCCGGATTCGTCGACGACGAAGAACGGCATCACGCGGCGCTCGACTTCGACGCGCTCCGGAAATGCCGCGCTCTGACCTTTGAAGAAGTACACGGTCGTGTCGTATGCGACGCAGCTCGTTTGCGTGACCATCGAGGTCAGCTCGCCGTCGCCGAGCTCGACCGTGCCGACCACGCACGCCAGCTTGCCATCGACCAAGCTCGCAACGGGGGTCACGCGGGCGCGGCGCATCACGCGGCGCGTGCGGCGCGCGTCGTGGTCGCGGATCCAGATCCAGCCGAGCAGCGCAGAGCCTGCGACGATCGGCGCGAGCAGCGCGACGAGCATCGCGTCCACTCAAGGAGCATACTCCGTCAGCGCAACAGGCGCTTCGGCGCTTTTTGCTGCCACGCGCGCTCGAGCCGCGTGCGTGCCTCGGCGACGCCGAGCTTCGCCAGCCGCGCGAGGATCGCCGCCGAGCCTTGGTAGTGGTCGGTGATGTAGTAGACGGCCGGCTTGGCGTGGAGTAGCGCGTCTTGCTCGTCGAGATCGGCGAGCACGAACACGACGGTCGTGCCGTCTTCTTTGAGCCTGACGAAGCCTTTCCCCGCGACGAGCAAGCCGGGCGTCGCGTACCAGGTTCCGACGGTGACCTCGGGCAACGCGCGCGCCAACTTGCACAGCTGTGGCCACTTCACGCGCCGAGCATACGATTTCGTGCGACCGCGCAGGCATTCGCGGCTCGACCACGCATGCGACTCGTGTTGCTTTGCGGCTTCGTCGCCGCCGGATGTTTTCCGATGTTGGTGCCGACCGCCCCGACCGGCACGATGGCCGTCGCACCGAACGGCGACACCCAGCGCGAAGCATTCGCACGCAGCGCCGGTTACCCGACGCGTAAGACGGCGGCCGATCTGCAGGCCCTGATCGATCAGCAGCTCGCCACGTACAAACCCGCCGGTCGCTCCGGCGGTGGCTCGTTGCAAACGCCCGGCTCGTTCACGATCGATGGCGAGCGCCACACTTGCTACAAGGTCGTCATGCACCTCGCCGATGGGGCGGCGTGGGGCGCCGGCGCCGACGCGGGGCTGAAGTTTCAGTTCGCGGGCGCGACCGGCGATGGCATGGGCGGACCCGGCGTGCGCGGACCGGGCGCGGTCGCCTCACTCGGCTGCGCCGACGTGCCCGGCACGATCACGATGACGATGGCGCCGCTGTTCGGATCCGATCCGATCGGCAACGGCGAGTACAAGCTCGAAGTGTTCAGCCACCGGCTCAGCGAAAAAGAGTGGGCGGACAAGCGCGCGGCCGAACAAGCCGAAGCAGCGCGCCAGCAACGCGAGATCGACGAAGATCATGCCGCCGAGCGCGACAAAGCCGTCGCGGGCTGCCAGCGCTGCGACGCGCGCTATCAAGGCTGCATCGGCGCCGGCTACGACTACGGCACGTGCCAGTCGCGGTTCTCGACGTGCGAGTTCGAAGAAGTCGGCGGCGGCGCGAGCTGCGAGCGGCCGCACTAACGATCAGCGCATCGCGTTGCCGTTGCCGTTGCCGTTCGCGAGCGTCCAGCCCTGCGCGCTGTGGACCCAGCTCTCTTCGCGCTGGTTGCCATCGGCGCTCTTCGTGTAAACGGTCGCCGTATCGTTGGTCGTGTGGCCCATGCTGGTGATCGTCCGCGGGTTCGACGAGTCATGCGCGATCACGTCTTTGATGTCATCGCGGACCACCGCGACGTTGACGTGGTTGGTTTGCGGAGCGGCGCAGGCTGCGGCGAGCGCGATTGCGAGTAGAAACTTCATGACCGCCCCTAACGCAGGAAGCGGTCCAAGTTCTCAGCTCGGCAACTGCGCGATTACGTGACGCTGTCGCGGCATGTCGCCCGCGTCGCACGTGTATCAACGGACGTACGTCGCATGTATCTGGTACGGCGGGCGTACGTTGCACTAGGATGTCCACCGATGCGCTGGGGAGCGATCGCGCCGATCGTTGTTTGTGTCGCGTGCGCGTCGCCGCCGACGCATGAGGCGCAGCTCGCGCAGTCGATCACGCAATGCGGCTCCGGCTCGGCGAACCTCGTCGAAGGTGTGGACGTGTACTCCGGCACCGGCGCGATCGATTGGGCCAAGCTCGCCGCATCGGGCCGGCACTTCGCGTTCATCAAGGCGACGCAGGGCAACTACGACACGCAGTCGACGTTCGGCTCCGATTGGAGCGGCGCGCTCGCCGCCGGCGTCTTGCGCAGCCCGTACCACTTCTTCGACGGCACGATCGACGGCGTCACGCAGGCGAACTCGTTTCTCGCCGAGCTGACTGCAGCCGGCGGGCTCGCGGTCGGCGACCTGCCGCCGATGCTCGACATCGAGTGCCCGACCGCGTCGACCCAGGCCGCATCGAGCGCGAGCTGCGAGTACACCGGCGACTCGGGCTGGGTCGCACCGGCAACGCTCGAGCAGCGCATCTTCGACTGGCTCGATACGGTGCATCAGGCGACGGGCACGATGCCGATCCTCTACAGCTACGTGTCGTGGTTCGCCGACGTACAGGTCACCGATGCCAAGCTCGCCGACTATCCGCTGTTCATCGCGTCGTACAACAGCTGCGCGACCGTGCCGGCGCCGTGGACCGCCGCGACGTTCTGGCAGTACTCGGCGACCGGCACCGTGCCCGGCGTGCCCGGCACCGGCGACGTCGACACCGATCGCTTCTTCGGCGATCTGACCCAGCTCGAGACGTTGACCGTCCAGCCGCCGGTGATGACCGAGTCGCCCGATGCCGGTGTCGTCGCCGGATCGCCCGATGCCGGGTTGGTTCCCGACCATCAGACCGGCGGTTGCGCGTCGAGCGATGCGCCGAGCCCGTGGTGGCTCGCCGGCTTTGCGGCGCTCGTGATCGCGATTCGATCGCGCCGGAAGCCAAGACAGCGCCGAAAAGTTGCCCGCTAGATCAGGCCAGTTTACGCATTTCGATAGGGACCCTATATGGACCTATCGAACGCTGCCGTTTTCGTGGCCGACGAGCCGCCGCCACCCGCAATTCTTCGCGGCACCGCGCGCGGCTTGGAGCTGATCGTCAACGCGCGCGCATCCGTCGACGCGATCGCCGCGGCGGTCGAAGCGCGCATCGCCGAGGCGCCGGGCTTCTTTCGCGGCAGCGACGTGCGCGTCGCCGTCGACGATGGCCCGCTCGCGCTCGGCTGCCTCGCCAAGCTCGACGAGCTCGCCGGGAAGCTCGATCTACGCATCGTCGAAGTCGCGCCTCATGCCGCACCGAAGCCGGCGCTCGCCATCGGCAGCGTGCCTGTCGCGCCGGCACCCGAGCCCGAAGTCATCACGATCGAGCGCGTCGTCGAACATGTCGTCGAGCAGCTCGTCGGGCCGCGCCTCGTGATCGGCCCGGTGCGCTCGGGTGTGATCCTCGATCACGTCGGCCACGTCGTCGTGTTCGGCGACGTCAATCCGGGCGCCGAGGTTCGCGCGACCGGCAACATCGTCGTGCTCGGTCGGTTGCGCGGCACGGCGCACGCCGGGATCGGCGCGCCGATGGGCTTCATCCTCGCGCTGCGGCTCGAGCCGCAACAGCTGCGCATCGGCCGCCAAGTCGCGCGCGCCGGTGACAGCGACACGCCAGACCAAGACGCCGAGATCGCGTATGCGACCGGCGAGCAGATCGTCGTCGAACGTTATCAAGGCCGCTTGCCGAAGAACCTCGCCGCAAGCCTCTAAGGAGTCACCATGGGTCGCGCCATCGTCATCACGTCCGGTAAAGGTGGAGTCGGTAAGACGACCACCACTGCGAATCTCGGCACCGCGCTCGCGCAGCTCGGCCACAGCGTCGTGCTCGTCGACGCCGACATCGGCCTGCGCAACCTCGACGTCGTCATGGGCCTCGAGAACCGCATCGTCTATCACGTCGTCGATGCGATCCGCGGCAAGTGCACGGTGCAGAAGGCGCTGATCAAAGATCGCCGCCTCGACAACTTGTGGCTGTTGCCGGCGTCGCAGACCGACGACAAGGACGCGGTCACGCCTGAAGACATGAAGACGCTCGTGATGGAGCTCAAGCACTCCTACGACTTCGTGCTGATCGATTGCCCGGCGGGGATCGAGCAGGGCTTCAAGAACGCGATCGCCGGCGCCGACGAGGCCGTCGTGGTCGCGACGCCCGAAGTGTCGTCGATCCGCGACGCCGATCGCGTAGTGGGCTTGCTCGCCGCCGCCGAAGTGCCGGCGCGCTTGGTCGTCAACCGGATCTCGGCGCACCTCGTGAAGCGCGGCGACATGCTGTCGCAATCGGATGTGATCGAGATCCTCGCGCTCGAGATGCTCGGCGCGATCCCGCTCGACGATCAGGTGATCGCGACGACGAACAAGGGTGTGCCCGCGGTGCTCGAAGGCAAGTCGCTCGCGGCGCGCGAGTTCGTGCGCATCGCGATGCTGCTCGCCGGTCACGACGTGCCTGCGAAAGCATCGGTTGGCTTCTTCACGCGCATCTCTCGCGCGCTCGGCCTGTCGGCGTCGCCGGCGTAAGGAATACACGATGTGGGAGAACCTCAAGAGCCTCTTCATCGGCAAGCCATCGCGCGAGGTCGCGAAAGGCCGCCTTCACCTCGTGCTCGCGCATGACCGCACCGGCCTCGACGGTGGCCGGCTGCAGGAGATGCGCGAAGAGATCGCGAAAGTGATCGCGAAGTTCGTGCAGATCGATCCCGAGGCCGTCGACATCCAGATCGAGACGCGCAACCGCGAGACGCAATTGACCGTGTCGAGCGCGATCCAGCCGCGCAACGCGTAAAACCGCGGTAATGATCGCGCATGATCGCGATCCTCGGAACCGGACTACTCGGAGCAAATTTCGCGCGCGCCCTGATCGCCAAGGGCGAGACCGTTCACGTGTGGAACCGCACGTTCGAGCGGGCCACGGCACTCGAAGCCGATGGCGCGAAGGCATTTGCCAATGCCGCCGATGCCGTGAAGGGCGCGTCGCGCACGCACATCGTCGTCAAGGACGACGACGCGGTCGAAGGCGTGCTCGCCGCGGCTAAATTCGCGCCCGGCTCGCTCGTCATCGATCACACGACGACATCGCCCGGCGGCTCGAAGGCGCGCAGCGCGCGCACCGACATCACGTACGTCCACGCGCCGGTGTTCATGGGGCCGCAAAACGCCCGCGAATCGACCGGCATCATGATGGTGTCGGGCGAGCGCGCGCGCATCGAGCGCGTCACGCCGATGCTATCGCCGATGACCGGCAAGCTCGTCGACCTCGGCGATCGCGCCGATGCGGCCGCGTGCTTCAAGCTCATGGGCAACACGTTCCTGATGGGCTTCACCGCGGCGATCGCCGATCTGATCGGCCTCGGCAAAGCGCTCGGCATCTCGGCGAGCGACGCCGTCGGTTTGTTCGAGCATTTCAACCCCGGCGCGCTCGCTCCGCAACGCGCCAAGCGCATGGCGACGGGCGAGTTCTCGCCCGCATCGTGGGAGCTCGCGATGGCGCGAAAAGACGCACGCTTGGTCCAGGCGGAGGTCGATCGCGCACATGTCGCGCTCGTGCTCGTGCCCGCGATCGCCAAGCGCATGGACGAGATGATCGAGCAGGGTCACGCTCACGACGATTGGACCGTGATCGCGAAGGACCTCGTCTGATACGCTCGCGGTGATGCGATGGTGGCTCGCGATGCTGATCGCCGCGGGATGCGGTTCGAACAGCGCGACGCCCGGCGATGGCTCGATCGCGACGAGCGATAGCGGCGCCGCGGCGGGATCGTGCAGCGCGGCGCCGGCGGGCGAATCTGGCGACGGCACGTACTACGACGCCGATGGCACGGGCAACTGCAGCTTCGACGCGTCGCCGAACGATCTGATGATCGCGGCGATGAATGCGCCCGATTACGGCAATGCGGCGTGGTGCGGAGCGTGCCTGGCGGTCACCGGGCCGATGGGCAACACGATCACCGTACGCGTCGTCGATATGTGCCCGGGTTGCTCGCACGGCGATCTCGATCTCAGCGAGACCGCGTTCGGCATGCTGTCGCCGCTGTCGGCGGGGCGCATCTCGATCTCGTGGCACGAAGTGCCGTGCGATGTGACCGGGCCGGTCGCCTACAACTTTCAAAGCGGCGCGAGCCAGTACTACGCGGCGATCCAGCTCCGCAACAGCCGCTATCCGATCGCGGCGCTCGAGGCCAAGCAGAGCAGCACCTACGTGCCGCTCGCCGCGCAGAGCTACAACTACTTCGTCGCCGCGAACGGGCTCGGCGTCGGACCGTACGATCTCCGCGTCACCGACATGCGCGGTGAGGTGCTCGAGGACGGCAGCATCGCGCTCGCGAATGGCGCCACCGAGGCAGGTTCGGGCCAGTTCGCGATGTGCGCGGGCGACTAAGTCCGGCGTTTTCCCGACCATACCCCGTCGAGACCTCAAGCTTTCGGCGGCGCGGACGACTGCACTCTCTGTCCTTTCACGGCTGGAGACAATGCGCACAAACTTTCGATTCCGCATCTCGCACTTGATCGCCCTCGCGATCGCTCTGCTCGCCGCGTGCGGCGACAACACCCCGGGCTCGTCGAAGGAGCTCACGTCGTTTGCGTTCCTGGCTGCGAACAACTCGCAGCTCCGCTCCGATGTCGTCGCGACGATCTCCGGTGATCGCATCGACGCGACGATGCCATACGGCACCGATGTCAGCGCGCTGGTCGCGACCTACGCGACGACCGGCGGCGCGATCTACGTCGCTACCAACGCACAGCACAGCGGCGTCACCGCGAACAACTTCTCGCAGTCGATCGACTACGTCGTGTCAGCGGCAGACCACACGACGACGAGCTACACCGTGTCGGTCACGGTCGCCGAAAGCTCTGCCAAGGCGCTCACCACATTCTCGTTTCTGGCCGCCAACAACCCGGGCTTGTCGAGCGATGTGATCGCGACGATCAGCGGCTCGAGTATCGGCGCGATCATGCCCTACGGCACCGACATCACGGCGCTCACGCCGACGTTCTCGACGACCGGCGTCTCGGTCACGGTCGGCACCGCGATGCAACTCAGCGGTCACACGGCCGATGACTTCGAGAGTGCGATGGTGTTCGTCGTCACGGCCGCCGACAAGTCGACGCAGGCCTACGCGGTCACGGTCGTCGTCGCTTCGAACCCGGCAAAGCAGCTCACGATGTTCGAGCTCACCTCGGCGCTCAACAGCGCGGCGGGCGTCTCGAGCAACGAGATGGCGACGATCAACGGCGCCGGCATCGCGGTCACCGTGCCGTATGGCACGGACGTCACCGCGCTCGTCCCGACGTTCGTGACGACCGGCCAGGCGGTCGCGATCGGCGCCACCGCGCAGGTGAGCAGCATGACGGCCGTCGACTTCACGCATGCCGTGACGTACGTCGTCACGGCGGCGGACGCCTCGACCCAGAGCTACCTCGTCACCGTGACCGTCGCGAAGAATCCGGCGAAGGCGCTGACGGCGTTCTCGTTCACGTCGGCGCTGAACAGCGGCATCTCGACCGACGTCGTCGCGACGATCAGCGGCTCGCAGATCGGCGCGACCGTGCCATACGGCACCGACGTCACCGCGCTCGTCGCGACGTTCTCGACGACCGGCGCGCACGTCGCGGTCGGCAGTGCGGTTCAGACCAGCGGTGTCACCGCGGTCGACTTCTCGAGCCCGGTGACGTACACGGTCACCGCGGCGGACGCCACGACCAAGGCGTACACCGTCACGATCGCGATCGCTTCGAGCCCGGCGAAGGAGCTCACCACGTTCGAATTTGCCTCGACGATCAACGGGCTGCCGAGCGATGCGGTCGGCGTGATCAACGGCACCGCGATCGCGGTGACCGTGCCGTACGCGACCGATCCGAGCGCGCTCGTCTCGACGTTCACGACCACCGGCGCGAGCGTCGCGGTCGGCGGCACCGTGCAGGCGAGCGGCATCACCGCGAACGACTTCACGAGCCCGGTTGACTACACCGTGACCGCCGCCGATGGCACGACGAAGGACTTCACCGTCACCGTGACCGTCGCGCTCGATCCGGCGAAGGACATCACCGCGTTCTGGTTTGCCAGCGAGAACAACAGCGGCCAACCGTGGTCGAGTGACGTCATCGCTACGATCACCGGCACCGCGATCACCGCGACGGTGCCGTACGGCACCGACGTCACGCAGCTATACGCGGCATTTTCGACGACGGGCGCGAGCGTCGCGGTCGGCGGCGTCGCGCAGCAGAGCCAGGTGACCGCGAACGACTTCACGCAGCCGGTGAGCTACGTGGTCACCGCCGCGGACGGTACGACGCAGATGTACACCGTCACGATCACCGTCGCGCTGAGCCCGGCGAAGGACATCACGTCGTTCACGTTCACCTCGGCGCTCAACGGCACGGCCGGCGTGACCTCCGACGCGGCCGGCTCGATCAGCGGGACGAGCATCTCGGTCTACGTGCCGTACGGAACCGACGTGACCGCGCTGGTCGCGACGTTCGCTACGACCGGCGCGAGTGTCACCGTGGGCAACGTGCAACAGCAGAGTGCTGTGACGTCGAACGACTTCACGTCGCCGGTGAGCTACACGGTGACCGCGGCCGATGGCACGACGCAGACGTACTCGGTGACAGTCGCACCGGTGAGCTACGCGACGGCGACGCTCACGGGCAACAGCCCGTACCAGGGCCCGGTCTCGAGCACGAAGCAGCTGGTGTTCTTGTACGCGCCAGCCGGTACGGAGATCGACAGCGATGCCGGCTACAAAGCGTATTGCGAGGCGTTCGGGTTCGAACAGAACCAGAACAACGACGACCCTGGCGATGGCTCGTTCTTTCAGGCGGGCATGTACAGCGCCACGGACTTCTACTGCAGCATCAACTGCTGCTATCTCGGTTCCGGTAACAGCGCGGCGAGCACGATCACGAACTTCCAAAACTTCGGCTTGCCGCTCAATAGTGGGCTGCAGGTGTTCGACCGTGGTTGCGGCGACTTCGGGGAGGGTTTCACCAGCAGCGTCAACACCGACGACACCCTAACGCTCAGCTCGTCGACCGCGTACGGCTATGCGAACGGCCCGGGTAACTTCTTCCAGTCGAAGACCACGACGTTCGCGACCGACGGCGTCGTCGTCTGCGAGACGAAGTAGTCGCTCAGACCTGGCGATAGCGAAAACAGCTCGTCAGGTGATCGTTGATGAGCCCGCACGCCTGCAGGTGCGCGTACATGATCGTCGAGCCGGCAAACTTGAAGCCGCGCTTCTTCAACGCCGCCGCGACCGCGTCACTGACGTCGGATCGCGGCGGTAGCTGTTTCATGTCTCGCCACTTGTTGACGATCGGCTTGCCGCCGACGAAGTCCCACAGGAACTTGTCGAACGAGCCGAAGTCTTTCTGGATCTGCAAGAACGCCTTCGCGTTCGAGACCGCCGCCATGACCTTCGCGCGGTTTCGCACGATGCCCGGATCGAGCAAGATCTTCTCGAGCTTCGCCGGCGTCAGCTTCGCGACCTTCGCCGGATCGAAATCGCAGAAGTTCTTGCGATAGCCCTCGCGCTTGTCGAGGATCGTCTTCCACGACAGGCCGGCTTGCGCGCCCTCGAGGATCACGAACTCGAAGTGGCGGCGATCGTCGTGCGTCGGCACGCCCCATTCGGTGTCGTGGTAGGCGTTCATCGCGGGCGAGGTCGCCCAGTGGCAGCGTTTGAGTTGCGTCATCAGTGCACCAGGAACCACTTCTTATTCGCCATCACCTCGAGATGGAAGTGATTGCGATGTGGCTTGTTGAAGTTGGGAGTGAGCACGACGTTGAACAGATGATCGGCGACCGCCTCGCACAAGATCGCGCGCAGCTCGGTCGCCTTGTCGGTGGCGCGACGCGGCTTGGCCTCATCGCCGCAGGTCGCATCGCCGATCGCGCCGTGAAAATCGTCGAGCACGACGAGCTTCGTGCCATCGGACTTGGTGAATCGCGCGGCGTCGAGCGCGAGCCCGCCGTTGTGCTCGATGCCGATCCGATCGTCGGGCCATGACTTCGGCGGCACGCGGTACATCGAGTAGTGGCGCACCTCGACGATGTCGTGCTTCGCGAGGATCTGCGCGAAGTCGTCCATCGCGAGCACGAGGCGGCAATCGCCGATCTCCCACGGCGTGGTCGCGCGCTGCGCATCGCTCAGATCGGTCTTGAACGTCACGCCGTGCAGCGGGCCGGCCAGCCGCACCGGCACGAGCACGCCTTTGGCGGTCTCGCGCGTGAACGGAATCTGGCGCGTGCCGAGCTCGGCGATGCAATCGTCGGCCGACATCGCGCCATAGCGCACGGCTGGCATGGCATCGGCATCGGCGGGCGTCTCGAAGCGCGACTTCGCGTGCTTCGTCTGCTTGGGCGGCTTGGCGGTCGCGGATGTGGCGCACGCCACGAGCGCGATCAGCGCGGTTCCCGCTTTGCCGGCCACCGCGAGAGCTTACGCGTTGCCGGAACCACTCGCACGTTCGGGTGTCCTAGGTCGTGATGCGCCTCTGGTTGGTCGTCATGACAATGTGGGCCTGTACACCGCAACCGCCGCGCGACGAGCGACCCGTGGCCAAGCCGCGCGCGCTGCCGGCCGTTGCCAAGGTCCCGGCGGCGCGGCCGGAGCTCGCGTTCGGCTCCGACGTCGATGGCAAGCTGACGATCGACGTCACGACCGCATCGGCGACCGCGCCATCGGCGGCCGCGACGCCGTTGACGAAGGGCGACACCGAGGCGCTGCTCGCGCGGCTCGAGCCGTTGCCGGCGATCGACAACGCGCGCGCCCCGACGATGCGCCCGCCATCGGCAAAGCCGGCGATGTCGGGCACGCCGATCGTGCTCGCATTCGCGGCACCGACCGGGCGCGCCGTCGCCGACCGGCCGATCGGCCCCGCGGCGCCACAACCCGATCAGGCACCGCCGCCGCTCGCTCCGCCTCAGATCTTGCCGGCGACCGGCAGCATCGCGATGGGCAGCGAGATCCGCGTGCGGTTCGCGAGCTCCGTGATCGCGGTCGGCGAGATCGGCGGCGCGCGCGACCTCGGCGCGAAGCTCGATCCGCCGATCGACGGCAAATGGCGCTGGATCGACACGCGCGTGGTGAAATTCGTGCCAGCGAAAGGCCGGCTACCGGGCTCGACGAAGCTCACGGTCACCGTCGCCGCCGGGTTTCGCTCCGTCGATGGCACCGTGCTCGCGACGCCGGTGACCGCAGAGCTGACGACTCCGGCGATCGAGATCGAAGACGTGATACCGCGTCCGGCCATCCGGCCCGACGGCGCGATCGCGGTGCAATTCACGCAGGCGATCGACCGCGACGCGATCGCGGGCGCGCTCCACGTCCACGGCAAAGCCGGCGACGTGCTGTTCCGCGTGATCGACGAAGCCGAGGCGCGCCTGCTGTGGGCGAAGCAGCCGCTGCTGATCACCACGCACCTGCACTTCGATCCGGCGACGACGCTGTTTCTCGCGCCGAAGACCGCGTGGCCGGCGGGCGGCCAGCTCGTGGTCAAGCTCGCCGCCGGCGCGCCGTCGGCGGAAGGGCCGCTGCGTCGGGCCCGCGCTTCGCTCGGCCAGTTCTCGGTCGCCGGCAAGTTCGAGCTGAACGGCATCCGCTGCGACAGCAAGGCCGTGCAGCGCGCCGCGGTGTGCCCGGCGATGTCATGGGCGACGCTCGTGTTCTCGAACGAGATCGATCCGAAATCATTTCGGCCCGACCTCGTGCAGCTGGTCGGCCTGCCGTTCGCCGATCACGCGCAGCACGCGAACATCGTCGACCTCGAGTCGCTGCCCGACGAGATCGGCGCCAAGCTCGCCGTCGCGATCGGCGACGGGCTCGTCGACATCTACAACCAGCCGTACGAAGGCGTGCATCGCACGTCGCTCGTCACCGCGAAGCCGCGCTGGGGCGAGTGGCTCTCCGCCGAGAACGGCCTGTTCGTGCTCGATCCGCGCTATCAAGTGCCGTCGTGGACCGTCGACGGCGAAGCACTCGCGTCGATGCACGTCGAGCTCTACGCCGTCCAAGCGCGCGATTACTTCGCGTACGAGCAGCTCGAGGAGAAAAAGCGCGCGACGCCGCCCGGCAAGCGCGTCTACGCGCACGACTACACGATCGGCGATCACTTCGCCGGCGAAGCGCACGTCGATCTGCGGCCGGCGCTCGGCGCGGCGGGCACGGGCCACGTGATCGCGATCGCCACCGCGAACGGGCAAGATCGCCAGCTCGCGTGGATCGAGGTCACGAAGCTCGGCGTGGTCGCGCGCGTCGACGGCGAGCAGGTCAACGCGTGGGCGAGCGACATCTCGCCGGCGAGCTTCTTGTCGCCGCGCAGCGGTGTGGAGTCGAGCATCCTGATCGAGCACGGCGCGACCACGAGCGCGCCGATCGCGACCGATTCGCAAGGCCACGCGGCCGTCGCGCTGGCCGAGTTGCCGCCGCGCAAGGACGCGAACGTCGTCGAGCCGTCGGACTGGTTCGGCGCTACGCACACGTCGGCGGTGCTCGAGCTCGCGACGAACGGCGACTCCGCGTTCGTGCCGATCGATCGCGATCGCAAGGCGATCCGCACGCGCAGCGCGGAGTGGTACGTCGCCGACGATCGCTTCACGTACAAGCCGGGCGAGCCGCTGTATCTCAAAGGCTGGGTGCGGTGGACGCACGACGGCGTCAACCCGGGCATCGAGCTGCCGAAGCCGTCGTCGCGCGTCGCGTACACCGTGGTCGACGCGCGCGGCGTCGACCTCGCTACCGGCTCGATGGCGCTCACCGCCGAGGGCGGGTTCGACACGACGGTGCAGCTGCCGGCGACGGCGAACCTCGGCCGCGCGGCGGTGCGGATCTCGATCGACGATCAGGAGATCGACCATCCATTCCAGATCGAAGAGTTCCGCACGCCGGCCTACGCGGTCGAGCTCGTCGACGACGTGCTCGGCGGCGGCACGATGCCACTCGTGCTCGGCGAAGCGGTCGAGATGCGCGCCGATGCGCACTACTACGGCGGCGGCGGGCTCGGCGGCGCGACGATCACCTGGGATGGCCACTTGCGCGCGGCTTCGTACCGGCCGATCGGCTTCGACGAGTTCACGTTCACGCCGGTGCGCCGCGAGCCGATCACGCAGCCCGACGTGCACGCCGAGGCGCGGCTAGGCACGGCATCGAGCTCGACTGCGGTGCTCGGCATCGCCGCGTTGCCCGCCGGTGCGCCGAGCTTGCTCGAGGTCGATGCGACCGTCACCGATGTCGATCGCCAGACGATCCGCGCGACGTCGCACGCGATCGTCGTGCATCCAGCCGCGGACTACGTCGGCTTGAAAGTGAAGGAGGCATCGGTCGACACGGTCGAAGCCGTGGTCGTCGACCTCGACAACAACGCGGTCGCGGGCGTGCCGATCGACGTCGAGTTCGCGGGCATCCTGCCGAGCGAGCGCTGGCGCGACGACGCGATCATCCGAGACACCCAGCACTGCCACACGACGAGCGCGAAGACGCCGGTCGAGTGCTCGTTCACGCTCGTCGACAAGCTGATTTACAAGGCGACGGCGCGCATCGCGGATTCGCGCGGCCGGCCGAATTCGGCGCGCATCGACGTGCCGCGGTGGAACGAGCCGGCGCCGCACGACGCGCTGTCACTGCGCGCGAACAAGAAGTCGTATCGCGCCGGGGAAACCGCGAAGGTCACGATCAGCTCGGAGCTCGTGCCGAGCCGCGCGGTCGTGACTTACGCGCGGCAGGGCGTGATCGGGCAGCACGTCGTCGCGCTCGACAAGCCCGAGACGGTGATCGACGTGCCGCTCGATGTCTCGTACCTCGAGGATCTGCACGTGCTCGTCGATCGGTTCGCGAAACGCGCGGTGATGGTCGAGCCGCAGGTGAGTCGCGATCCGCTGCCGCAGCACGACGACGCGTCGATCGATCTCGCGATCGACAAGCGCGGATCCGAGCTCGCGGTGACCGCGCTGCCCGACAAGCCGGTGGTCGGCCCGGGCGATCAGGCGACGTTCGACGTGACCGTCGCGAAGGATGGCAAGCCGGTCGCCGGCGCCGAGGTCGCGCTGTTCGTCGTCGACGAAGCGATCCTCGCGCTGTCGGGCGCACATCACGGCGATCCGCTCGAGCCGTTCTATCGCAGCGTCGATGACGGCACCTCGGTCGCGTCGAGCTTCGAGCTCGTGCGCGATGCCGGCAGCGATGTCGCGCAGGCGCCGGGCTACATCCGCACCGATCTCAACTTCGGCACGATCGGTCACGGTTCGAGCACCGGATCTGGTTACGGCGTCGGCAGCGGCCACGGTAGCTTGGGCGGCCGATCGGCAAGCGCGCCGGCGTTGATCAAGTCGCGCAAAGATTTCCGCGCGACCGCGGTGTGGGCGCCGAAGCTCGTCACCGATGCGAACGGCCGCGCGCGCGTCAGCGTCGCGATGCCGGATAGCCTCACGCGCTATCGCGTCGTCGCGCTCGTCGCGAAGGGCGCGTACTACTTTGGCAAGGCCGAGGGCGCGATCGCGACGCGGCGCGAGGTCAACGCGCGCATCGTCGCGCCGCGGTTTCTCACGCAGGGCGATGCCTTCGAGCTGCCGATCGTCGTGCAAAACCAAGGTACAGAAGCGCGCACGATCGACGTGGTCGCGCGCGCCGCAAACTTGCAGCTCGACGGTGTCGCCGGCAAACGCGTCGTGATCGAAGCCGGCCAGCGCGCCGAGGTCCGCTTCGCGTTTCGCACGCAAGCGCGCGGCACCGCGGCGATCGAGACCGCGATCATTTCGGGCACGCACGCCGACAGCTCGACGATCGAGCTGCCGGTCTACGAGCCGGCGACGACCGAGAGCTTCGCGACGTACGGCATCGTGGAAACCGCACCGGTATTCGAACGGCTCGACGTGCCGGCCGACATCTATCGCGACGTCGGCGGCGTCGAGGCCGAGCTGTCGTCGACGCAGCTGCAGTCGCTGACCGACGCGTACTGGTATCTGCAGGCGTATCCGTACGAGTGCGCCGAGCAGCGCTCGAGCCGCATGCTCGCGACCGCGGCGATGGCCGACGTGCTCGATGCGTTCGCGGTGCCGAATCGCGCCTCGAAAGCGGATCTCGCGGAGCAGCACGCGAAAGATGTCGACAAGCTGGTCGCCGATCAGTTGCCCGACGGCAGCTGGGGTTACTGGCCGGGTGTGCCGGCGGATCCGTTCGTGACGATGCAGGTGATGCAGGCGCTCGCGCACGACAAGCCGGCCGACGCCGCCGTCGCGAAGGCGCGCAAGCTCGTCGCCGGCATGCTCGACAAGGCGTTCGCGCGGCTCGCGGCTCGCGTCGATTCGCGCGATCGCGACGCGACGGCATTCGATGTGGTGCTCGCGGCGACCGCGATGTCGGCGCTCGCGGTGGTCGGCGTCGACGAGCGCGGCACCGCGCGCCGCTTGCACGGCGAAGCGACGCGGCTCGCCACGTATCCGATCGACGCGAAGGCGCGCGTGCTCGCGATCGTCGCCGGCCAACCCGGCGCGAAGCCGCTGCGCGCACAGCTCGTTCGCGAGCTACTCGGCGCGACGCGCGAGACCGCGGCCGGCGCTTCGATCGGCGAGAGCTACGCGCGGTCGCTGGCGCCATCGCTGCCGTCGATTCATCGCACGACCGCACTCGTGCTCGATGCCCTGATCCGCGAGACTCCGCAGGAGCCGATGATCGCGAAGCTCGCGCGCGGCTTGCTCGGCGAGCAGCGCGGCGGTCGCTGGCGCACGACGCAGGAGAACCTGGTCGTGATGCAGGCGATGCGCCGCTACTTCGACGCCTACGAGAGCGCGACGCCGAACTTCGCCGGCAAGCTGTGGCTCGGCGACATCGCATATGCCGAGCACGCGTTCACCGGCCACACCATGGATCGCGCCGATGCCGCGCTCGGTTGGTCACCGCTCGCGCCCGGCTCGCATCACGATCTCGCGTTCGCGAAAACCGGTCCGGGCAGGATGTATTACCGGATCGGCATCACGTATGCGCCGGCGAAGTCCAAGCTCGCCGCGCTCGACGCCGGCTTCATCGTGCATCGCCAGTACGAGGCGATCGATGATCCGAACGACGTCGTCAAGACGGCCGACGGTTGGACGATCCGGCTCGGCGCGCGCGTGCGCATCGTGATCGAAGCATCGTCGACGACGCCGAACGACAGCGTCGCGCTCGTCGATCCGCTGCCGGCCGGGCTCGAAGGCGTCAACACGCACCTCGCGACCGCCGAGCGCGGCGCTTCGGGCGAGTACGATCCGGCGTGGCGCTACGTCGAGATGCGCGACGAGCGCGCCGAAGCATTCGCGCTCGCGCTCGCGCCGGGTGCGCATCGCTTCGCGTACACCGCGCGCGCGACCACGCCGGGCGTGTTCGTCGCCGCGCCGGCGAAAGCCGAGGCCATGTACGAGCCGGAGACGTTCGGCCGCACCGCGAGCGAAGCCGTGACTATTCGATAGTGACGGTGCCGGAGCGCGGCGTTGGATTCGTCCGCGTGCCGTCGGGCGCACACGACTCGATGTGATCGACGTACGTGTACGTGAAGTGATCGCCGGCGGGGATGAACACTTCGTTGGCGACCCAGTGACAGCCGTACACGGTCGCGCGGATCTCGAACTCCATCGGAGTCAGGTGCGCCGGATCGATGCTCTCCCAAAAGTCGTTCGAGTTGAGCTCGAACTCGCTGAGGTAGATCGCGCGCTCTGGAGGCAACGACTGCGCGTGCAGCACGAGCTTGTGCATGCCTGCGTGATCGTGATGTCGCGCGTGATGGCAGTGACCGTGCGGTGCGAACGCGGCGACCGCCGCGAACGCGCCGGCGACGAACGAGAGCTTGAGGAGCGGAGCTTCGACAGCAAGCATTCTCTGATCGTACGCGACGATGCCGCCGGCGCCAGGCATTCTTGCAGTCGGTACACGCGGGTACGATGATGTCGCGGATGCGATGTGCGCTGATCTTGATCGCCGCGTGCGGCGGGAGCGGCGCGACAACCGTGGCGCAACCCGCGGCCGATCCTGCGCCGTGTGCCGCGGTCGCGGCGCGCGAGCTCGTGGTCATGGGCTTCTTGCCACCCGCGATCAAGCTCGCGATCGAGTCGCGCTGCCGCGACGATCAGTGGTCGGTTGACGCACGGCGTTGCATCGTGACCGCGACCGGTTTCGACGAGATGTCGGCCTGCTACGACAAGCTCACATCGGCTCAACGCACCGCGTACCAGCACATCCTGCGCGGCTCCGACGACGTGCCCGACGCGCCGCCTCCGCCTCAGCTCGAGTTGCTGAAATAGCAACAGTCCAGGTCAATGGTGCAGGATTGCGGCCGTCACTCGGTGTGACCAACATCATCAGACTATGGCGACTTCACCAATCCTGGCGGTCGCGCCACTCGGCGCTCAATGGCCGATGCTCGACCCATTCCTGTTTTGCGCCCATCACGACGATCAGTATCCGGCCGGCAACGATGAGCTCGGTCCGGCGGCCTCGCTCGATGGCCGCGAGCTCGGCTCCGACTTCGCCGGCAAAGATGGCTGGCGCATGTACCACGGCGAGACCGTGCCGGGCTTTCCGCAACACCCGCATCGCGGGTTCGAGACCGTCACGATCGTCCGCAGCGGCCTCATCGATCATTCCGACTCGCTCGGCGCGACCGCGCGCTTCGGTCAAGGCGACGTGCAGTGGCTGACCGCCGGCAAGGGCATCTCGCACTGCGAGATGTTCCCGCTCGTCGACGCATCGGGCCCGAACCCGGCCGAGGTGTTCCAGATCTGGCTCAACCTGCCGGCGAAGGACAAGCTCGTCGCGCCGCACTTCACGATGCTCTGGGATCGCTCGATCCCGCGCGTCGAGGCGCCGGGCGTGATCGTGCGCGTGATCGCCGGCGCGCTCGGCGGTGTCCAGCCGCCGGCTCCGCCGCCGAGCTCGTGGGCAGCGCGCGCCGAATCCGATCTCGGCATCTGGACGATCAAGCTGCAGCCCGGCGCGAGCTTCACGCTGCCAGCCGCGCAGCCGACGTCGAATCGCGTGCTCTATCTGTTTCGCGGCGAAGCGAGCATCGCGGGCCAAACGATCGAAGCGAACCACGGCGTGCAGGTCAAGCCGGACGTCGCGATCGAGATCGCCGCAGCGAGCGAGACCGAGATCCTCGTGCTGCAGGGCAAGCCGATCGGCGAGCCCGTCGCGCAGCACGGCCCGTTCGTGATGAACACCCGACAGGAAATCCAACAGGCGTTCGCCGACTATCAGCGCACTCGCTTCGGCGGCTGGCCGTGGCCGAAAGACGACCCGGTTCACCCTCGCGACGAGGGTCGCTTCGCGAAGCACGCCGACGGCCGCCTCGAGCGCGCCTGAGCGACTATTTCAGGCACCGCGCGTAGCCGCGCTGTTTACCGATGTCGGTCGCGGTCATCGTCCACTGCAAGAGCCCCGCGTCGTAAGCGATCGTCACGCCGCTCGACAGGTTGTTCGACTGCCAGATGCCTTTGAGGCCGGTCAAGAAGCACTGTTTGTCCGCGCCCGACGACAGATTGATCGTGCCGCCGTCGACGGTGTAATCGCTCGTCGTCCGCGACGTCACGTCGATGCACTGCGCCTCGCCGGCGACATTGCCCGAACCGCCGAGATACCAGTAGCCGTCACCGCCGTCGATCACGTGAAGCTCGTCGTTCACCGACGCGAAGCTCTGCGGTGCGGTGAGCGATCCTGATTGATAAACTTCGACGAGGCCGCAGATCGTCACCTTGCCGGTCTTCGGGTTCGTCGTCGGCGCCATCTTCACCGCGCCCGTGTTCGCGGACGAATCATAGTAGTAGAGCTTCGTGCGGCTCGCGACGGTGTCCGTACACACGCCACGCATGCCGAGCGCGGCGCCGGTGACGCCGGGAAACGCTTCGAGCTGGTACGTGTTGCTATCGCCGCCGATGAAGCCCGCCGCGGCGACCGTGTAGAGCGTATTGGGTGGCTCCTGATCGCCGTAGGCGGACTCCATGCTGCCGAGCAGACCGGAGAGAAAACACGTCTGGCCCGCGGTCGATCCGATCGTGTGGTAGTCGTCGCTCGTCGGCAGGTTCGTGGTTCGCTGCCAACCCCACGTGCCGTAGCCGGAAGTCTTCTGCTCGGGCTGCGGCGTGCTCGCCCCGACCGCGCTGTCGCCGCCGTCGGTGCCGTCATCCGCCACGCAGCTCGCGAGCGAGAGCGCCGCGATCGTCCCGATTACACTCTTCCATTGAATCATTGGCATTTCCTTTCCGATCACACCGCGACGCGCGGTGCTGCCCGGGAAACGCGGGAGCCTCCAAAAATTCCCCGTCGATCTGTACCGCTCGCTGCGACACGCCGCGGTCGCAGATCGTTCGTCCACCGGCGTGATACAGCACCCGTCATGAAACGCGCGCTCGCCCTGTGTCTGCTCGTCGCGTGCAGCAAGCACGATCAACCGCCGCCGCCGAAACCGTCGCCGACTCCCACTGACAATGGCTCGGCGGGCTCGGCGATGGCAACGTCGCCGACGCCGCCGGCGACCAATCCGAACCCGATCGACACCGCGGGCATGGATACGTCGGTCAAGCCGGGCGACGACTTCTTCAGGTACGCCAACGGGACGTGGCTCGCGAAGACCGAGATTCCGTCCGATCACGGCGCTTGGGGCACCGGCAGCGAGATCGCCGAGCTGACCGACAAACGCAACGCGGAGCTGATCAAGGACGCCGCCAAGAACGCGCCGCCGGGCAGCGATGCGCGCCGCGTCGGCGACTACTACGCGACGTTCATGGACGAAGCGACGATCGAGCAAAAAGGCCTCGCGCCGCTGCAGCCGCAGCTCGACGCGATCGCGGCGATCAAAGACGCGAAAGGCCTCGCGACCGCGCTCGGCCAATCGATCCGTGCCGACGTCGACGTGCTGAACGCGACGAACTTTCAAACCGCGAACGTGTTCGGCTTGTGGATCGCGCAGGATCTCGACGATCCGTCGCGCTACGTGCCGTTCATGCTGCAGGGCGGGCTCGGCCTGCCCGACCGCGACTACTACTTGGACCCGTCGGCGAAGATGGCCGACATCCGCACGAAGTACGTCGCGCACGTCGCGAAGATGCTCGACCTCGCGAAGGTCGCCGACTCGGCGGCGAAGGCGAAGCGCATCGTCGCGCTCGAGACCGCGATCGCGAAGGCGCATGTCGCGCGCGTCGATTCCGAAGATGTCCACAAGGGCGACAACCACTGGAAGCGCACCGATCTGATCGCAAAGGCGCCGGGGCTCGATTGGGCGACGTTCCTCGAGGCAGCCGGCCTGGGCGCGGTCAACGACTTCGTGATCTGGCAGCCGAAGGGCCTCATCGGCATTTCGGCGCAAGTGGCCGCGACGCCGCTCGACACGTGGAAGGACTACCTGACGCTGCACGCGCTCGAGCACGCGGCGCCGTTCATGTCGAAGGCATTCGTCGACGAGAGCTTCGCGTTCTACGCCGGCGTGCTCGCCGGCGTGCCGCAGATCCGCGAGCGCTGGAAACGCGGCGTGGCCGCGACGAACGCGGCGCTCGACATGGCGGTCGGCAAGCTCTACGTCGACAAATACTTCCCGCCCGCCGAGAAGGCGCGCGCCGAAGCGATGGTCAAGAACCTGATCGCCGCGATGGGCGCGCGCATCGATCATCTCGATTGGATGGCGCCGGCGACAAAGGAAAAAGCGAAGGCCAAGCTCGCCGTGCTCAAAGTCGGCGTCGGCTATCCCGACCAGTGGCGCGACTACAGCTCGCTGCAAGTGGTCGCCGGCGACGCGCTCGGCAACGCGCAGCGCGCCGAGCAGTTCGAGCTGCAGCGCAACCTCGCCAAGCTCGGCAAGCCGGTCGATCGCAGTGAATGGGTGATGCCGCCGCAGCTCGTCAACGCCGTGAACTGCCCGGCGATGAACGCGCTCAACTTCCCCGCCGCGATCCTGCAGGGTGCGTTCTTCGATCCGACGCGGCCCGAGTCGATGGACTACGGCGCGACCGGCGCGGTGATCGGCCACGAGATCAGCCACAGCTTCGACGATCAGGGCGCGATGTTCGACGCGACCGGCAAGATGGCGAACTGGTGGACGCCGGATGACCTCAAGCACTTCCAGGCCGCCGGCGCGCGGCTCGCGGCGGAGTTCGACAAGTACAAGCCGTTCCCCGATATCCACGTCAACGGCAAGCAGACGCTGAGCGAGAACATCGCCGACATCGCGGGCCTCTACGACGCATACGATGCGTACCGCGCGTCGCTCGGCGGCAAAGAGCCGCCCATGGTGCAGGGCTTCACCGGCGATCAGCAGTTCTTCATCAGCTTCGGCCAGGCGTGGCGCGGCAAGATGCGCGAGCCGCTGCTGCGCCAGGTCGTGATCACCGACGGCCACGCGCCGGAAGAATATCGCGCGGATACCGTGCGCAACATGGATGCCTGGTACGACGCGTTCGGCGTCAAAGCCGGCGCGCTCTTCCTGGCGCCCGCGGATCGCGCGAAGATCTGGTAATGCACGTGCTCGTCGATCTCGCCGATCCGCGGCTCACCCGCGAGATCGTCGAGCTCCTCGAGCGCGCCGGGCACTCGATCGAACGCGCCACGGCGACCGCCGACAAGCAGTTCGATGTCGCGCTCGTCGGCACCGCCGAGCTCGCCGCGAAGCTGCGCAAGGCGAAGCCGGCCGCGGCGATCGTCGCGGTGACCAAGCTCGGCGATGTCCCGGCACGCATCCGCGCGCTCGACGCCGGCGCCGACGATGCGTTCGACGCCAGCTTCGCACCGTCGCAGATGGTCGCGCGCGTCGGTGCGGTCGGCCGCCGTGCCGCGCTGACGCCGCCGCCGATCGAGCGCGTCGAGATTTCCGGCTGCACGATCGATCTCTCCGCGGCGACCGCGACGCGCGATGGCACGCCGACGCCGCTGACCGCGCGCGAGGTCGAGCTCGTGCGCTGGCTCTCGGCGAGACCGGGCCAGATCGCGTCGCGCGGCGAGCTCTTGCAACACGTATGGCGCGTGTCGCCGGCGAGCGAGACGCGCGCGGTCGATGTCGCGATCGCGGCGCTGCGCCAAAAGCTCGAGCGCGATCCGGCGTCGCCGGCGATCATCGTGTCGGTGCGCGGCGCCGGCTATCGCTGGGGCTAGCGCGCAATTCGCTCGCGCCACACCCCGCGTCGCCGAATCGTCTGCGTTCCGGATCGGTGGAGCACGCCCACGTCGGATCAACCCAGCCGAGCTCTGGGTACTGTTAGATCCTTACAAACGGCTTACATGCGCGTCGCTACGCTGGGTGGCATGCAGAACCTCGACAGCCACTATCACCAGTTCGATGCGCACACGACGCTCTTGTACTGGTTCACCGACCTCGACGCCGCGCTCGCCGAAGCGCGCCGCACGCGCCGGCCGGTGCTGTCGCTCCGGATGCTCGGCCGGCTCGACGAAGAGCACTCGTGCGCGAACAGCCGCTTGTTTCGCCGCATGCTCTATCCCGAGCCGCGCATCAATCGGCTGTTGCGCGAGCGCTTCGTGCTGCACTGGCAATCGCTACGCCCGGTGCCGAAGCTGACGATCGATTTCGGCGACGGCCGCGCTCGTGTGACCACGACGGTCGCCGGCAACAGCGTGCACGTGATCCTCGACGGCAACGGCCGGCCGATCGACGCGTTGCCCGGGATGTTCTCGCCCGACGCGTTCTATCGCTTGCTCACCGGCGAGCGCGGTGTCGGCGATGCCGCGACGCCAACGCCGGCCGTCGCGGCCAGCCGGATCGCGGCGACCAAGCACGTGATCGAATCGCCGCTGCTCGCGGCGCTCGGCCAGGACACGCGCGACAACCTCGCGCTGCACGCCCGGATCCGCGATGCGCTGGCACGCCGCCGCTGGACCGCCGACGAGCTCGTCGCGTGGATCTATCGCGAGCTGTTCGCGATGCCGCTCGACGACGCGACGCTCGGCCTCGTGATCAGTGAATGACGATGCCGCGCGGCAGCGCCAGCGCCGCGTCGTTGGCGATCGCCTGCGATTCGTTGACGCGCAGCCGGATCAAGTTGGCCAGCGCGTCGTCGTCGACGAGCGTGCCGCGCTCCGGAATGGTCACGCCGTTCGCGCCGAGCTCGGGCGCGAACACGAGGGCCGCGCCTTGGCCGTTGTAGCCGAGCTGCACGAGCATCTCCGGCTCGTACTTCACGCACTCTTTCGCGCAGCAAAAAAATGGCGCGGTCACGCGATACAAACCCTCGGCGGGCAGCGGCTGCAGCGCACGCGCGTCGAAGTCCGCCGGTGCGGTCGTGCCGCGGCCGCCGAACTTCGCGCGGTTCGCGCTCCACGATTCGGGAAAATAGAAGCCGGGGCCGGGGTCGCCGTGGTTGTGAAAGTAGACGAGCCGGCCGGCGGGAATGCCGGCGATCGTCGCCACGGTGCGATACAGGCCGCAATCGGGGAGCTTGGTCATGGCTTTGGGCGAGAGCGTAGCTTGCGCCGGGCCGCGAGGTAGCGCGGCGAGGCGGCGAGCTTGACGAGGTGACGCGCGGCGACGGCGCCGCCGGCATGCGCGAGCGCGACACCGATCTCGCCGCACGCGAGCAAACCGGAGCGATCGGCCGCGCGCTCGCATGCCGCGAGGTACGCCGACGTGTCGAAGTTGTCGACGCCGGCGAGCCGATCGGCGAGCCGCCGGCGCAACTGCAGCGGCACCGCACCTTTGAGCCGCTCGGCCTCGCCGGCGACGGCGGAATCGGGCGGCGCCGTCGGCTTGCCGAACGCGTGCACGAGCCCGGCGACGAAGCGGCCGAACACCGCGGGCGTCGAGCCGGCGGCGAACAACCGGCGCGTGCGCGCGAGCTCGACGACGCGGCCGAGCTTGAAGCGCAGCTCCGCATCCTGGCCGACGTCCGCGTCGCTCTGCGATCGTGCGCGAACGCTCGCGAGCCGAGGTCCGATCACGACGACCGGCGGCGCGGCGAGCAGCACGCGCAGATCCGGTCCGCGCTCGGTCGCGTAGAGCAGCGTCTGCGCGCCGCCGAGCGCGTTCGCGATCTGCGGATACAGCGCCGCCGCCGCGGCGCTCGTGCCCGAAGCGACGCGCCGCGCGTTCGCCAAATCGGCGTGACCGGTGCGCTCGAGCGAGCGGAGAGCGTCCGGCACGATCAATTGCAGCGCTTCGCCGACCAGCTCGAGCACGTCCGCGAGCGGGCCGTCGCTCGGATCGTCGACCAGCTCTTTGCGCGTGATGTCGTCTAGCGACGCCGCGTAGGCCTCGTCGGAAGCCATCGGCTTTTGCGGGTGCTGCGCGAGCCAGTGCTCGTCGGCGCGCGAGAGCTGGGTGCCGAGTGCGCGCGCGAGCTCGAAGCCGGCGCGTGCGGCTTCCTGATCGCTCGCGCCGCGTGCGAACCGGATGATGTCGTCGGGATTCTGCTCGGCTTCGACCAGGGCGATCAGCGACGACGTCTCTTCGCGGCCGGTCGTCGACGCGAGCTCGACGATGCCGCGCCGCGCGGCGAGCGCGCCGTCGGAATCCGGTGCCGTCGCGACGGCGCGTTGGTACGCGGCGAGCGCCCAAGGCTCGTTCTTGCGCACGCGTTCGGCATCGCCGAGCCGCCGCCACAAGTCGGCCCGTCGCGGATCGCCGTCGCCGTCGTCCCACGCCGACAACGCGCGGCGCAGCCAGCGCGCGGCATTCTCGTGATCGCCGGCGGCGAGCGCGATCCGGCTGCCGCACGACACGGCGTCGACGTCGAGCGGATAGCGCGCGACGAGCTCGCTCGCGAGATCGCGGGCGCGGGCCAGCTCGCCGCCGGCCGCGAACGCGTCGATCGCTTCTTCGGCGAACGCTTTGCGCGCGGCGTCGTCGGGCTCGATCGCGGCGAGCAACGCGCACGTCGCGCCACGCTCGGCACCGGCCCCGCGCTTGCGCTGCACCGCGAGCAGCTTGTGCAGCACGGGCGCGTGGCCCGAGCGCGCGACCTTGGTCCAGCACGCCTCGGCGCGCGCGGCATCGCCGAGCACGTCGATCGCGAGATCGCCGAGCGCATCGAACAGCCGCAGGCGATCGGCGGGATCGCTCATCGCATCGGCTTCGCGCTCGAGCCGCTCGGCGGCGAGCTCGGTGTCGCCTTTGTCGAGCGCGAGCTCGGCGAGCGCGTGCCACGCCTTCGCGCACTTCGGGTCGACCCGCACCGCGGCTTCGTAGTGCTTCGCCGCATTCGCCGGCCGCAGCGCGCGGGTCTCGGCGATGGCGGCGTGGACGAGCCCGGCGCCGACCGCGGTCGCGTGGCGCGCTGCATCGGCGTGGTCGGCGAGCCCGCCGAGGTGGATCGCAGCTTCGCGCCACAGCTTGCGCGCGAAGCAGCTCTCGCCGAGCGCGAGCGTGATCGGCAGCGACTTCCGATCGAGCCTGTGCGCTTCGTGCAGCAATTGATGGGCTTCGTCACGGTCGCGCTCGTCGTCGGGCAGCAGCTGCGCGACGCGGTAGACCAGGCGCGCGAGATCTTCGGGCACGGCATCGTCCGGCGCCGACGCGAGCGCGTCACGCAGCACGGCGACGGCCGACGCCGGCTGCACCAGATCGGCGAGCGCGAGCGCGGCGGCGACGCTGTACGGCTGCGAACCGAGCAGCGAGCGCAGGCGATGCTCGGCACCAACGCGATCGCCGGCCTCGGCGGCCAGCTCGGCACGGGCGACGCCTTGTGCGACACGCGCGTCGTCGAGCTGGCGCGCGAGCTCGCGATGGCCGGGCTCGTCGTCGACGGCGCGCTCGAGCGCTTTCACGGCCTGCGTGTGGTAGCCGGCATTCGACGCGCGCTTCGCGGCGTGCGCGATCATCGGCGCGCGGTTGGCATCGCGGGCCGGCAGCGCGGTCGCGTAGCGCAACAGCGCGTCGGCGTGGACGCGCGCGTCGCCCGATCGCGCGGCCTGAGATGCAAGCCGCTCGAGCGCGGGCAAATACTCCGGCGACGCGACGAGTAGCTCGCGCAGCACGATCTGCGATCCGGCCTCGTCGTCACACGCATCCTCGAGGATCGTCGCGAGCCGCAGCCGCAGCGCCGCGACGTCGGGCTCCGGCGCCCCGCGCTCGACGGCATCGGCGACGCGCGCGGCGATGATGTCGGCGGCCTCGCGGCCTTGGCCGCCTTTCGCGAGCATGACGGCGTAATCGACGAGCCCGCTGATGTTGTCGGGCGCGTGTTGCGACGCTTCGGCGACGAGCTCGGCGGCGGCCCGCGAGTCGCCCGCTTGCTCGAGCGCACGCGCTTGGCCGCGCAGCAGCGCCGCTTTGTCGACGCCGCTCGGCGAATGGCGCGCGAGCTCGCCGCGCACCCATGCGACGTCGCGCCAGCGCCCGAGCTGTGACAGCACGTCGTCGAGCGCGCGCCACGCATCGAGGTCGCTCGGCTTGCGTTCGACGATCACGTGATAGGCGCGCGCGGCGTGCTCGAGCCGGCCGTTGTCGCGATAGAGCTTGCCGGCCGCACGCAGCGCCGCACGCGCGCGATCGTCGCGGGCGAGCTCGGCGACCTGCTCGAACGCCGCCGCCGCCTTCTGCCATGCACCGGCGCGCCAGTACAGCTTCGCGATCCGATCGCGATGCTCGACCACGTCGGGCTCGAGCTCGACCAGCGCTTCCATCGCCTGGATCGTCTCGATCGGTTGATCGAGGTTCTCGCGCACGTCGGCGAGCTCTTCGAAGAACGCGGCGGCGACATCGGGCCGCTTCGCAGATGCCGACTCGTCGGCGAGCAGCAGCGCGAGCTGCTCCCACGCACCCTGATCCGCCGCGAGCGCCCGCAAGCGGCGCCGCATCTCGGGATCGCGCGGCGCCTTCTTGATCTGTGCGATCGCGCCGCGCATCTGCGCGATCGGATCGGCGACGTCGGTTCGCGGCAGGCGCTGCCAGCGATGCGTACCATCGTCTTCCGACACTGCCGCCGCAGTCTACATCGGCAAACGACGTTCGCGCGCTAACCATTCCTCGTCGATGCGATACGTCGATGCGTCGTGGCCAGCCGCGTTAAGCTCGTGGCTTATGACCAGCGAGCCCGAATCGCCCACCATCAAGGTCGCGATCACCGGCGAAGAAGATCAAGGCGGTGACCGGCCGGAGACGGCCGAGCACACCCTGATCGCGGGCCGCTATCGCATCGGCCGGCGCATCGGCAAGGGCGGCATGGGCGAGGTGATGGCTGCGCGCGACGAGCAAGTCGGCCGCGACGTCGCGATCAAGCGCATGCGCTCGGCGAACCCGAGCCCGCGCTCGGTCGCGCGGTTCTTGCGCGAGGCGTCGGTGCAGGGCCGGCTCGAGCATCCGGCGATCGTGCCGGTCCACGAGATCGGTCGCGACGGCGACGGCCTGCCGTTCTTCGTGATGAAGAAGCTGTCGGCGACGTCGCTGGTGCAGATCCTCGCCGACAAACGGCCGCTGCAAGACGTGCTGCGCGCGTTCACCGACGTGTGCCTCGCCGTCGAGTTCGCGCACGTGCGCGGCATCGTCCACCGCGATCTCAAGCCCGACAACATCATGCTCGGCGACTTCGGCGAGGTCTACATCCTCGATTGGGGCGTCGCGAAGGTCTCCGGCGAGGACGACGACTTCACCGACGTGACGAGCGGCAGCGGCGAGCACGCGACTGCCGCGGGCACCGCGATCGGCACGCCGGGCTACATGGCGCCGGAGCAAGTGCGCGGGCTCGCCGACGTCGACGGCCGCGCCGACATCTATACGCTCGGCTGCGTGCTGTTCGAGATCCTGGCCGGCGAGGCGCTGCACCCACGCGGCTTTCACGGCCTCGAGAGCGCGTTGCACGGCCCCGACGCACGGCCGAGCGCGCGTGCGACCGGTCGCGCGATCCCGCCCGAGCTCGACGAGCTGTGCGTGCAGGCGACGCATAAAGATCGCGACCAGCGCATCAAGACCGCGCGCGACCTCGGCGAGCGCGTCCAGCGATTTGTCGAGGGCGATCGCGACGGCGAGCTGCGCCGCGAGGTCGCGTCGCGGCACCTCGACCGCGCGCACGCCGCGTTCGCGAACGAGTCGCCCGAACAGCGCCGCACCGCGATGCGCGAAGCGGCATCTGCGATCGCGCTCGATCCGCAGCTCGCCGCGGCCGCCGAGCTCGTCGGTCGGCTGATGTTAGAACCGCCCGCGACCACGCCGCCGGAGGTCGCCGCGGCGATCGCCGCCGACGACGCTCGCTCGACGCGCGCGGTGATCCGGACCGGGTTGTGGGTCGTGCTCGCGGCGATCCTCTACCTGCCGCTGTTGTACTGGGTCGGCCCGCGCGACATTCGCTATCTCGAAGCGATGGCCGGGCTGCTCGCGCTGCAAGGCGTGCTCGGCTGGCGCGTGCTGAGCTCGCCGAGGCCGCGGCAAGAGCTCGTGTTGCTCGCGAACGCGGCGATCGTCGTGTGCGTGTCGCGGATGTTCGGGCCGTTCCTCGTCGCGCCGGGGCTCGGTGCATCGATCGCGATGGCGATGGTGCTGACGCCGCGCTACTCGAAGCTCGGCTCGAGCCTCGTCGTCGCGGCGCTGATGATCGCCGCGTGTTTATCGCCGCTCTTGCTCGAGCAACTCGGTGTGATCTCGCGCACCGTGTTCGTCACGCCGCACGGCCTGTTGTTCGACGCGCCCGCGCTCGGCCCTCGCGAAGTCCCGACGATGATCGTCGGGGCGATTTACGCGATCGCGCTGATCATCGGGGCCGCGCTCGCGAGCGATTCGCTGCGCGTGCAGAATCGTTCGGCGCATGTCCGCTTGCATCTGCAAGCGTGGCAGCTGCGGCAGTTGGTGCCTGTGAGCAAGTGACAGGGCGGCGACACGCGCCGTCGACAAAACCCCCATGCACGTCGTGCGCACGATCCTGTATTATCGGCGTCGTGGTTCGTCCGACCATCCTCGTGTGTGCGTTCGCGTTTGGCTGCACGGGCACGATCGACGACTCGGCTCAGAGCGGCGGCATGAGCCTGACGCCGACGCAGCAGCTCGCGCTCGACGCGTGGAACCAGCTCGCACTGCCGGCGTTCACCAGCAACATGTGCGTGACCTGCCACGAGGGCCAGATGCTCCCGGCCGGCGCGCCGGCGTACCTCTTGGGCAGCAGCAGCACGGACCAGCGCGATGCCGCGATCGCGACGACGCCGCCGGTGATCAACCTGACCTCGCCGCGGTCGAGCCGCGTGCTCGTCAAAGGCATGCACGAAGGTCCCGCGCTCGACGCGCCGAGCGCGACCGACATCCTCACGTGGATCACCTACGAGCACGACGCGCGGATGGGCTCGGCGACGCTGCCCGAGACGACGCCGTACACGATGATGGATTGCACGGGTGGCAGCGCCGGCAGCACGACGTGCCCGCTCAACTCGATCGATCTGACCTCGGCGGGCGCGGCCGGCACGGTCACCTTCACCGAGTCGCCGCTCGCCGGCGAGAGCGGCAACCTCACCGATATCGAGCTCCAGCCGCTGACGATCACCGCGGGCGCGATGGGCCTGCACGTCGTTCACCCGCTGTTCGGCACGATGTCGTCGTCGGCGGCGACTGGTTCCGGCTCGGGTTCGGGCTCCGCCAGCACCGGCCCGACGTTCGATCCCGAAGATCGGTTTTTCTCGATCGACATGGAGCTCGCGCCGAACGCGACGCTGGAGCTCGGGGCGACGTCGTTCGCGAATTTCGCGCACACCGATCCGCTCGTCGTCCAATTCGACGTGCTGTCGGCCGAGGATGCCGGCAGCGGCAGCGACTGAGGTAAAAGTCAGCTTGACGCGGGTGGGGCAGGGATGGTCGGCTGCCGGCCATGATGGTTCGCCTGCTCGCGCCCGTGCTCGTCGGCCTCGTCGCCATCGGTTGCGGCGACAACCTCGAGCCGGCGACCGACGCCGGCGAAGCGTTCGCCGAGGTGATGCCCGGTGCCGGCTTGATCCCGCAGGTGATCAACAGCGGCGGCACGGTGTTCGCGTCGCCGATCGTGCAGCCGATCTTTTTCGGCAGCGCGGCGGACACGGTGACCACCGAGCCGTACGTCGAAGCGTTCCTCGGGCAGCTCACGACGTCGGACTACTGGAAGACGATCGGCGAAGAGTACGGCGTCGGCGAGCTCACGATCATGCCGTCGATCGTGTCGACCGATGCGGTGCCGACGACCGATGCCGATCTCGTGACGTACCTGACCGCGCAGCTCGACGGCACGCACGCCGGCTGGCCCGTGGCCGACGTCGCGTCGACGATCTACATGGTTCAGCTACCGGCGGGCCAGACGTTCTCGGGCGCGTGCACGTCATTCGGGGGCTATCACTCCGAAGCGGCGACGTCGCCTTCGGTGACCGGATACAGCTACGCGGTGATCGCGAACTGCGGCGCGGCCGCGGGCGGCACACCGACGGCGCTCGACGAGGTCACCGTCACGATCAGCCACGAGCTGATCGAAGCCGCGACCGATCCGAAAGTCGCGACCAACCCGGCGTATGAATCGACCGACAACGAGCACCTCGCGTGGAGTCGCGAGGCCGGCGCCGAGGTCGGCGACATGTGCGAATGGACGCCGAGCGCGCAGCAGGTCGACGTCGGCACGTACATGATCCAGCGGATCTGGTCGAACAAGTCCGCGCTCGCCGGTCACGATCCATGTGTCCCGGTGCTCGCGACGCCGTACTTCAACGCCGCGCCCTCGATCGGCGACGTCGCGCTGACCACGCGCAACGGCTCGATCATGGTGCAAGGCGTGACCATCCCGGTCGGATCGTCGCAGGAGATCACGTTCACGTTGTTCAGCGACGCGCCGGTGGCCGCCGACTGGGAGCTGTCCGTGATCGATGGCGCCGAGCTGCTGCAAGGCGCATCGTCGTTCGCGTTCGACTACGGCCGCGTGACGACCGGCCACAACGGCCAGAACATCACGGTCTCGGTGCGGCGCGAAAAAGCCGCGACGAGCCATGGCAACTTGTTGTTTGTCGAAAACCGACCCGCCGCCGACGACACGCAAGTGCCGAGCTTCTGGTGGATCTTCGCGCAGTAGCCGAATCCGTGGGACGATGCGGCCATGAAGCCACCTCCATGGCTCGTCGTCGTGCTCGTCGGTGCGGTGATCGGCTTGGTGTTCGCCGGCGTGTCGACGTACGACTTCGTCCAGCACCTCGACCGCCAAGTCCATTCGCTGCACTGCTCGTTCATCCCCGGCGCCACGCATAGCGGCGCGGGTGAATCCGGCTGCCAAGCCGCGATGATGAGCCCGTACTCGTCGGTCATGCGCACGCACGTGTGGGGCGGGATCCCGATCGCGCTCGGCGCGATGTCCGTGTTCGCGTTCATCTTGTTCTTCACGCTCGATCTCGCGCTCACGCGCCGCAAAGGCGATGCCCGCGCCGCGCTGTTCTTGGTCGCGGCATGCGCGTTGCCGGCGGCGACTTCCGTCATCATGCTGATCATCTCGCTCACGAAGCTCGGCACGACGTGCAAGCTGTGCGTGTGCATCTACACCGCGAGCGCACTCGTGCTGACCGGCGCGATCGGCAACTGGCGGCGCGCGAGCTCCGGCGCGCTCGGCTCGAGCAAAGGCGGCGCGAAGCTGATCGAAGCCGGGGTCGCGACCTCGGGATCGACCAACGGATTCCTCGGCGCGATGTTCGGCATCGGCATTGCGTTCGTCGCGATCCCGCTCCTGATCTATCTCGCCGCGGCACCCGACAACAGCAAGTTCATCGGCACGTGCGACTCGTTGCCCAAACCCGACGACACGTACGGCGTGATGGTCGACGTGCATCGCACCGCGCCGCAAAACGCGCAGGCGCTCGAGATCTTGGATCCGCTGTGCCCGGCGTGCAAAGCGTTCGAGCAGCGCCTCGAATCGTCCGGCTTCGATGACCAGCTCGATCGCCGCGCGATCTTGTTTCCGCTCGACAGCACGTGCAACTGGATGATCACCGAGACCACGCACCCGGGCGCATGCACGGTCAGCGAGGCCGTGCTCTGCGCCGGCAAGCGCGCGCCCGAAGTGATCGCGTGGGCGTTCGAAGAGCAAGACAAGATCCGCGAGGACACCGCGAAGGATCCGGCGGCGGCGGCGCGCTACGTCAGGGCGAAGTTCCCCGACCTCGCGTCGTGCGTCGGCTCGCCCGAAGCGCGCAGCAAGCTCAACAAGTCGCTGCGCTGGGCGGTCGCCAACAACATCCACGTGCTGACGCCGCAGCTGTTCGTCGACAACGTCAAGCTGTGCGACGAGGATGTCGACCTCGGTCTGGATCTGTCGCTGCAGATCATGTTGCAAAAGCACGCGGCGGGCACGCTCGCGCCTCCGCCGACGACGGGTTCCGCGGCGACGACGCCAACGCCGCCGCCGGCAGCGCCGCCGGCACATCACGAGCGCAAGCCGGAGCCGTCCCCTGAAGCCCCGGCGTCGGCGCCGCGGCCACCAGCCACCGACACCGGCGCGCCACCGCCACCGCCTCCGCCATCATCGCAAGCGAGCGATCAGGCGCCGCCGGCAGGCAGCGCCGATCAGCCCGTGACGAAGCCGGAGCAAACGCCGTGATCCCGCGGATCGTCATCGCGATCGTGTTGCTCGCGATTCCCGCGACCGTCACGGCGACGTGGATCCACTCCGCGAAGACGCGGCTCGCCGAGTCGGCCGCGGCGCCCGGTGAGAACGTGCCGGTCGCGTCGCAGTCCGACGTCGGCTATTGCTCGCCCGAGCTCAAGAAGATCCTGCGGCGCGTGCTGATGAGCTGCGGCCTCGTCGGCGGCAACGCGGCGCGCGGCTGCCAGCCGGTGCAGGCGAAGAACGTCGCGACGATGAGCGGCCCCGATTTCAACGCGCTGTTCAAGCCGATGCACGATCGCGGCGGCATCGTCGAGTTTCAAAAGGACAAGGCGGATCTCGATCCGCAGGCGCTCCAGCTCGTCGATCAGGTGTTCGCCGATCAAAAGGGCGCGAGCTGGTTCTTCGTCGTCGCGCGCGCATCGCCCGAGGGCGCGATCGAGCACAACCGCGAGCTGTCGAAGCAGCGCGCGGAAGCCGTGATGGATCACCTGCACCAGCAGTTCAAGGATCCCGATCTCGACAAAGAGGTCGGCATGCTCTGGCTCGGCGCCGAGTTCGCGCAGCTCGAGACCGAGTTCTGTCAATGGAAGCGCAGCGGCGGCAGCGACTGCACCGCCGACGACATCAACCGGAGCGCGTTCGTCGCATGGATCGACTGTCAGCTGTAATTCTGATCGCGTTGGCAGCGTGCGATAGCGGCGAGAAGCAAGCGCCGCCGCCGTCGCGCGCCGAGACCGGCAAGGTCGGCTCGGGGCAAGCCGCGAGCACCGACGCGTTTTGCGATGTTCACAAGCGCGACGACTCGGGCCCGCTGCTTCAACTTCCACCGACGGGTGAGGTCAAACTGCTCGGCCCACAGGCCGGCCGCTGGCTGTGGATCAACGTCTGGGCGACGTGGTGCCACCCGTGCATCGAGGAGATGCCGCGGATCACGAGCTGGCAGAAGAAGCTGCCGCACGTCGATCTCGAGTTCCTCTCGATCGACGACACCGACGATGCGATCGCGAAGTTCGAGCATGCACCGCACACGGCACGCCTCGCCGATTCGAAGGCGCAAGATGCGTGGCTCAAGCAGCTCGGGCTCGATGCCGGTGCGCCGATCCCGATCAACGTGTTCGTCAGCCCGACCGGCCACGTGCGGTGCGCGCGCTCCGGCGGCATCCGCGAGCAGGACTACGCGGCGATCGAGAAGTTGCTCGGCGAGTGACCGGGACACACCCGATCACGACTCGGCGTTCCCGGTGGGCGACCGTGATCTTCGGTCTGGTGATCGCCGGCGGGCTGGTGATCGTCGTGCATGTGGCACGTCCCAGCTCGGGGACCATGTTCGACGACCACAACTTCGGTGCGGCGGTGGTGGAGGGCGCGTTTGGCGTCATCGTCGCGGGTGCGTCGTGCGGTGACCCGAACGCGCGGCATCACCGCAAGATCGCCGTCGGCGACCACTTCGGTCGAGACATCGGCCCGCTGTGGTCGCAGTCGAGTCACGTGTTGCCGCAGGCGGGCATGGGGCCGAGCGCGCCGACCGATGACGACAAGAACAGTCGGAGCTTGAGCAATCTCAGCGCTCCGGTCTGCGCGAAGCACACCGAAGCCGCGGATCCGATGACCGACGTCATCAAGTACTCGAGTGGCACGCTCGAGTTCCGGTCGTATCGCTATTACAAAGCGTTCTGCGAGCTCAACCAGATCGTGCGCGCATCCGCCAAACGACGCTAGAGAACGCTACAGATCCGGCGGCGTTTCGCCGATGCCGAGCAGCGCGCGGCCGATCGTCGGCATCACGCGATCGACGACCATCTTGTGAGTCAGCAACGTCTCGATGTCGCGCAGCGCCGCGCTCATCGGGCTCGTCGTGCGCATGCTCGCGCCGCCGCCGAGGTGAAACGCGCCGCGGACGACGTCGGCACACTCGTGCGCGACGTGGCTCGCCGCGAGCCGCACCGCGCCGCGCAATGCGCCGTCGACGGCGTCGCGCTCGGCGGCCGCATATGCCGCGTCGAGCGTCGCCAGCAAATACGCGCGCGCCGCTGCAAAGCGCGCGTGGAGCTCGGCGTACTTCGCGAGCTGCGCCGATGGTGCTTCACGCTCGCCCGCGAGCTTGCGGCCGGCGTGGTCGAGCGCGGCGCCGGCGATACCGAGCGCGCATGCGGTCACGCCACTCGCGAGCACGCCGAACAGCGGCAGGCGATACAGCGGCGTCTTCGGCCACGGCGCGTCGGCGAACACGGAGCACACGTGGTCGGCCGCGACGCGCACGTTGTCGGCGACGAGATCGTGGCTGCCGGTGCCGGCGAGCCCGAGCGTGTCCCAGTTGTCGGCCGTCTTTACGCTTGCGGCCGGCACGAAGCACATCACGTGACGCTTGCCATCAGCGAGCGCGCCGAGTGCGACGTAGTCCGCGTGGCGCGAGCCCGAAGCGAACGACCACCGCCCGCTCAGCGTGCCATCGACGAGCTTGCCGCTCGGCGCGAAGATGCCGGCGAACAGCGGCGTACCCGAAGCCCACAATCGATCGGCGGTGGCGCGCGGCAAGTACGCGCCGAGCAGTGCGGTCGTCGTCGCGGTCATCACGACCCACGCCGTCGCGCTATCGCCGCGCGCGAGCGCTTCGAGCACCTGCACGTACTCGCTCGGCCGCAGCTCGGCGCCGCCGAGCAAGTGCGGCACGAGGCAGCCGAGCACGCCGCGCTCGCGCAGCGCGCCGATCACCGCCGGTGCGAGCCGGCGATCGCGATCGTGCGCCTCGCGGTATTGCGGCAACTCGCGCGCGAGCTCGCACGCGACCTCGATCACGACGGCAGCCCGAGCGCAGCCTCGACCCGCTTGATCGTCGCTAGCTCGGTCGGCGACAGATGGCCGTCCGCCGACGCGGCATCGACGAGCACCTCGATCAACGCGAGCTTGTCGTCGAGCGGTAGCGCTGCGATCACGGCTTCGGCATCATCCCAACCCTCGAGCTCGATCACGCCGCGGCGCTCTTCGGCATCGAGCCCGAGCTTCGTCATCATCGCATCGAGGAACGCGCGCTCGTCGTCCATGACCATGCCGTCGGCGACGATCACCTTCGAGACGAGCAAACACTTGGCGACGGCGGCCCTCATTTGTGCCGCTCCGCGGTTTTTTCCGGCATGAACGCGACGGCGAGCATCGGCACGATCGGCCACACCATCTCGGGCCAGAGCGGCTGCTTGAGCACGTGGAAGATCATCAGCACGATCATGATGCCGAGCATGATCAAGCGGCCTTTGGCGTAGCTGCGCTGGCGCTCGCCGCGCAGGAACAGCACGGCCGCATCGAGCGGCAGCCACACGATGTACGTCTCGTTCCATTCGACGTAAGGCAGCGGGCTGATGATCGCGAGGAACAAGAAGATCGAGCCGAGCAACACGTACGGCACGACGGCGATCGCCAAGCCCGTGCGCTGCAGCCGCCCCCACAGCCGCGTCAGCCACACCGGCGCGGTCGCGGCGAGCAGGCACAGCGCGAGGATCACGCGGCCGCTCGGCGGATCGGGCACCGTCGGGATCCCGCGCTCGACGCAGTCGCGATCCGGCTCGCGCCCTGCTGCCCTGGCGTCGTGGTACTCGGCCGCACATTGCTTGCGCACGTACACCGCGATCGGCTGCACGTTGAACTTCGTCGCGACGGCCTCGCGCAGATATTGCGGCAAGAACATGCGCTCGTAGTAGGTGGGGACGCGATCGGTCGAGCGGCCCATCGCGACGTCGGTGCCGAGCAACGGGATGCGCATGCCGGCGAAGCCGTCGCGCGCGTAGTCGCGATACGTGCGGCCGTCGGTCTTGTCGGGCATCGACGACAGCGCGCCGCCGGTGACGTCGTCGATGATGTTGCGGATACGCGTGGTGCAGTTGTCGTCGAAGTGGTCGTACGCGTAGTAGCGATTCTCCTCGAGGATGTCGTGCTCGAGCTTGACCAGCACCTTCTGCTTCTGGTCGGCGTTGAGCGGCAGGAGCTGTTTCCAGATCGTGCGATCGAACTGGTAGTAGACCCACATCATGTTCCGCCACGTGTCCTTGCCCGCCCAGAAGCTGTTCGCGCCGCGGAAGAAGCCCCACACCATCTTCAGCGGGTCGTGAAAGTCGCCGATACCGTAGTTGTAGCAAACCGGTTCTTGGTGCTCGCCGTACTCGACGCACAGCGCGATGTGGCCGTGGCGCTCCCAGATCAGCGAGCCGATGCCCATCGTGACCAAGTAGATCTTGGGATATTCGCCGTCGACGACCGGCTCCGTGCGCGGCACCGTCTCGGTTTGCGGCGTACCCGAGCCGCTCGCGGGCGTCGGCGGCACCGCGTCGGCGAACGCGTGGCTGCGAGCGAGCACGAGCACCACCGCGACGAGCCACCATCGACACCAATTGGCCATCGCGTGGAGCATGTTCGGTCGGGCGCGGCGGGTCAAGCGCGGGACATTTTGTAGTGCAGGCGCAGCACCGGCATGCCCAAGAATCGGATCGCGTGGTCGCAGCGCAACACGCCGCGCTCGTCGACGTAGACGCGGAAGTGCTCGCGGAGCGTGCGGATCATCCACACGCGAACGCGGCGCGCGTCACGCATCTGCACGCGGTAGAAGCCAGCGCCGCCGAATTTGCCCCCGCTCGAGTCGAGTATGAGCGCGCCGTTCTCGACCGTCGGCCGCAACACGACCGTCGCGTTGCCGTTCGGCATCGGGAACACGACCTTGACGCACGGCGTGGCCTCGCCGGGCACCCGCTCGGTCATATAGAAGCCGGTGTAAAGCACGCGCGCCGACTCGGCGGCGAGCGTGCGAAACCAGCCCGTGTACTTCACGCGGCCATCCGGCTCGCGCATCGAGATGATCTCGCTCGTCATGCCGAGCGCGGTGTCGAGCGGCGACAGCGGAAAGTTCAGCTGGTTGACCTGCCGGCTGATCGTCGTGACGAGCAGCGCGAGCGCCAAGCTCGCCGGAAAGTACGTCCGACTCCACACGTCCATCGCGAACTCGGACGTGTGCTCGTAAAAGTCGCGCACTTCCGGCGCGACCCCGACGCCGGCCGGATGCAATTGCTCCCACACCGGCACGAGGCCGGATTTGGCATCGCGCTCGATCGACAGGCCTTCGCGCTCGGCGACCTCGCGATATGTCGCATCGCCGATCATCGGCCCGCCGACCGGGCCGATCAGCCACGCGATGTCGTCGCGCCGATGCGTGCGGCCGAAGATCCAGATCAAGCGGTAGATGATCCAGGCACCGATCGCTGCAATCACCTGCCGCACGATGCACCTATGATGCTCCCGGCCGAGTCGGGGAATCGCGGGATGTGTGCTTGTTCGGCTACGATGCGGCGTGAAAAGACTCTTCTGTGCGGTCGTCGCGGTGGTCACGATGAGCGCGCCGGGTGTGAGCAAGGGAGCTCCGGCGATGACGAAAGAACAGGCGGCGCTTCAGACGGGCGTCGAGGCGGTGATGTACGGCCTGCCGATCGTGATGATGGACCTCACCATGCGGACTGCGACCAACGTCGCCGCACCGCGCGGCATGGCGGCGCCGATCAATCAGTTCGCCAATCCTCCGACGTTCCCGAACGCCGCGTTCAAACAGGTCGTTCGCGCCAACGTCGATACGCTCTACTCGTCGGCATTTCTCGATCTCGCGAAGGAGCCGATCGTGCTGTCGGTCCCCGACACGCATGGCCGCTACTATCTACTGCCGATGTTCGACGCGTGGACCAACGTCTTCGCGTCACCCGGAACCCGCACGACCGGGAACGCCGCGCGTGATTTCGTCATCGTGGGGCCCGACTGGAAAGGCACCTTGCCGGCCGGTCTGCAGCCGGTCACCTCACCGACCAATGTCGTGTGGATTCTGGGACGGACGCAGACCAACGGCCCCGACGATTATGCGTCGGTACACGCGGTGCAACAGGGCTACAACCTGGTGCCGCTATCCGCGTTCGGTCGGGCGTTTACGCCGGCCAAAGGCGCGACCGATTCGACGTTCGATGCGAAGACGCCGCCCGTCGAAAAGGTGAAGGCGATGAGCGCGGCGACGTACTTCGACACCCTCGCGCGGCTGATGAGGTCGAATCCGCCGCCGGACGCCGACGCGCCCATGCTCGCGAAGCTGGCAACGATCGGTATCGTCCCGGGGAGGCCGTTCGATCCGTCACACCTCGATCCCGACGTCGCTCGAGGGATCGAGCGCTCCGTCACCGTCGCGCTGCAGAAGCTGCAACCCGCCGCGGAGCCGCAACGCGAGGGCGTCAACGGCTGGTTGTTTCCGGGGACGAGCCTCGGCAAGTACGGCACCGATTATCAGACGCGCGCGTTGATCGCCCTCATCGCATTCGGCGCCAATCTGGCAACGGACGCCGTTTATCCGACCAGCTTCATCGACGCCGACGGCCAGCCGTTCACGGGGACCAACCGTTACGTGTTGCACTTCGACAAGGGGCAGACGCCGCCGGTCAACGCGTTCTGGTCCGTCACGTTATACGGCACCGACTCGTTCTTCGTCGACAATGCCATCAACCGCTACGCGATCAGCAGCTGGATGCCGCTTCATCACAACAGCGATGGCTCGATCGACATCTACATCCAGCACGATTCGCCGGGCAAAGACCGCGAGCCGAATTGGCTGCCGACCCCTTCGGCGAATGCCTTCAACCTGACCTTGCGGATGTACTGGCCCAAGGAGAAACCGCCCTCGTTCCTCGACGGCACCTGGAAGCCGCCCGCCGTCGGGCGCGTGCGGGCCACGCCGTAACCTCGAGCTGCCGCACGATGCATCTATGATGCTGCGAGTGGCGTGAGAGAATCGCGGCATGCGCGGCGTTTGTTTGGCCGTCCTTTTCATCGCCGCCACGGCGAACGCCGACGACATCGCGGAGCCGCATCTACCGGCGCCGCCGAGCTTCGTCACGCTCGATCGCCAAGATCCGGTCTCGCGCGGTGGCGTCGAGCTGTCGTACTTCGTGCCGAATACCGCGAGCGGCGCGAGCGCGACGCTGATGCGGTTCGAAGGTCACGCGCAATACGTCGATCGCGACAGCGGCATCGGCGGCTACGCGCAGCTTCCGATCAGCTATCTGTCGGAGACGGCTGGCACGGACAGCGACTCCGAGACCGGCATCGGCGACCTCGAGGTCGGCGCGTTGTACTTGCGCGACTTCTCGCGCTTTGGCGTGATCGTCGTCGGCCACGGCGGCGTTTCGCTCCCGACCGGCTCGACGAGCGACCAAGCGCACTTCGCAAACTTCGCCGCATCGGTGAGCCGCTTGCCGGACTTGTACTTGTCGCTGCCGCGCTCGACCGCGATCCGGCTCGGCGTGTCGCCGCTCTGGCAGTCCGGCCGCGTGTTCGCACGCGCCGACTTCGGCCTCGACGTCGATTCGTCGGGCGACGGCCGCCGCTACGACACCGCGCTTCGGATCGACGCCGGCCTCGGCGTGATGCTCGACCCGGTCGCGCTCACCGCCGAGATGACGAACGATTACGACTACACGCCGAGCTCGACGATGACGACCGAGGCGACCGGCTCGTCGTGGATCGACACGGTTGCGATCGCCGCGCGGTTGGTGCTCGGCCATGTCGAGCCGTACGCCGCGCTGGTCGTGCCGATCGATGCCGACAGCCAC
>DATBAS010000137.1:0-18497 GCA_036271395.1 Kofleriaceae bacterium | reverse complement strand
TTGCGTAACGTCTTCGATTTTCAGTGAGTCCGGGGCGACTCGAACGCCCGACCTACGGGTTCGAAGCCCGGCGCTCTATCCATCTGAGCTACGGACCCTTGTGAGCGGGCGCAGTAGATAGCGGTCGATCCCCCGACCTGTCAAGCCCTGCCGCATGGTCGCGTAACAAATGTTCTTTCGTTCTGAAAGCCGGTTCAGGTATACGTGGCGACGGGGGTTCTCGCATGTTCGTTCGTACGCGCCTTGTCGACTATTTCTTGGCCGCGCTGTTCGTCGTGACGATGGGGGCATGTTCCGGTTCGAGCGGATGCTCGTGCGGATCATCGTCGCCGCTGCCGACAGGCGGATTACCTGGAGATCAAACGATCGAAGGCGGCGCGCAGGTTCGCGTCACGCCCGCGGGCTTCAACAAGCTCACGAGCATCTTGCCGCAGACATTAAATACGGCGCTCGGCGGCGGCATTTGTATTCCTTCAGGCAACGCCGGCGGCGCCGCGGGCGCGAGCTGGTGCGACACGAAAGAAGGCGGCGTTTGCGGGACGGGCAACGGATGCGCGGTGTCGCTGACGCCGAACAACGTCTCGCTGTCGGTGACGAACGCGCAGCAACTGCAGGCGAACATCGCGCTCACGGTCGACGCGCCGATTCATATCGATGCGATTTTCGGAACGATCGGCTGCACGCTGACGATCAACACGCAGATCAGCGGCAGCGTCGATTTCGACCTCGGCATTCAAGGCTCGAACGGCGAGCTCGCGCTCAGCGTCGGTGGTGTCAATAGCTTCTCGTTTGGCAGCAATCCGGTGTCGGGCTGCAGCGTGCTCTCCGACATCCTCAACGTGATCTCCGACTTCGTGTCGGACCTCGAGAGCTCGTTCCTCGGCCCGATCATCAACGATCTGTTGACGCCGCTGTTCAACACGCTCGTCCAGCAGATCTTGCCGAGCCCGCTGGGCATCGCGAGCGACACCGATGTCGGCGCGCTGCTGTCGGGCATCTCGCCGAACACGACGGCGCTGCTCGAGACGCGCCTGGTGCCGGGCGGCTACGCGACCCTCGAGGGCGGCGGCATGGACCTCGGCGTGATCACCGGCCTCAACTCGGATATCGATCCGACCACGCGCACGGGCACGCGCGCCGACGGTGTTCCGTACGCGAGCGAGCCGAACCTGTGCGTGCCGCCGCTGCCGATCCCCACGTACAACTTGCCGACGGTCGCGCGCAGCGCCGAGATCAACGGCGCGCCCTACACGCTGCTCGCAGCCGGCGACTTCACGTCGGCGAACGACGGCGCTTCGCCGCCCGACATCAAGATGGGCATCTCGCAGACCACGCTGAACCTCGCGGGCCATCACCTCGTGACGTCGGGCGCGATGTGCCTCGACATCGGCACGCAGACGATCAGCGAGCTCAACGTCGGCGTGATCTCGGTGCTCGTGCCGTCGCTGTCGGGCCTCGAAGATACGACCGGCAACGATCCGCTGTTGCTCGTCACGCGGCCGCAACGCGCGCTGACGTTCACCGTCGGCGACAACACGATGGCGTCGCCGGCGCTGACGATCGGCATGTCGCACTTCGACGTCGACTTCTACGCGTACCTCTACGAGCGCTACGTGCGCGTGTTCACGCTCGATCTCACGCTCAACGTCGGCGTGCTGCTCGACTTCACCACGACCAACGGTGCAACCACGATCCAGCCGATGATCACGGGCGTCGACGCGGCCGACGTCACGTTGACCGTGCTCAACAGCGAGTTCGTGAAGGAGAGCCCGCAACAGCTCGAGATGGTGCTGCCGAGCGTGTTCAACCTCGTCACGCCGCTGCTCAACAACATCCCCGCGATCAACGTGCCGTCGTTCGCCGGGTTCTCGCTGTCGAACCTGTCGATCCAGAAGATCACGACGACGCAGGACACGTTTCTGGCGTTGTTCGGCGACCTCGGCGCCGGCTTCGGCCCGACGAAGGGCCCGCAGCCGGCGAGCACCGGCACGGCACGCTACGTCGGCGTCAACACGCCGTCGCCCGCCGCGGTTCGCAGCGCGCTGATGAAGCAGCCGAACGGCGCGTTGCCGCAGGTCACGTTCGACGTCGATCGCTACGATGGCTCGGGCCGCGAGCTCGAGTGGACGTGGAGCTACAACGACGGTCTGTTCCACCCGTGGTCGTCGGCGAGCCCGCTCGTCGTCAGCGATCCCGCGTTCGCGTGGCAGGGCAAGTACACGATCAAGCTGCAGTCGCGCGTGAAGGGCGACTACACGACGGCCGGCGCGATCACCGAGTACCCGGTCATCATCGACTCGGTCGGGCCGCGCGTGATGGCCGATCAGGCGCAGTGGAACAGCGACGACAAGTTCATCGTGCCCGTGTGGGACGTGGTCTCCGGCGACGACGTGCAAGTCGCGTTCGGTCGCCCGGGCGTCGACGAGCCGTCGACGGCGTGGGTGTACTCGGGCGACGCCGGCCTCTCGCAGTCGACGTTCCAGCAGGTCGCGCTGAACGGTCAGGTTCAGATGTTCGCGCGCGACGAAGCGGGCAACATCACGATCGCGCTCGTCGCGCCGTTCCACGGCACCGAAGGCGCGCAGGGCTGTGCGTGCAACGCGACCGGCGCACCGGGCTCGGGCTCGCTCGTGTTGATCGGCCTCGTCGGCATCGTGATGCTGCGAAGCCGCCGGCGCCTGCGCATCTCGCCGCGCGTGCTGCGCGTCGCGACGTGGGCCGGCATCGTCGTTGCCGTCTCGATGGCGCCGAGCTGCTCGTGCAACAACCACAACCAGGCGTGCGAGCAGACCACCGACTGCACCGAGTGCCCGATGGGCGAGCTGCCGTTCTGCGTCGACAACATGTGCGTGTGCAACACCGACGTGCCGGTCGGCCAGCTCGGCCCGTATTCGGCCGTCGCGGTGGCGCCGGATGGCACCGCGTGGGTCTCGGCGTATCACCAGACCTATGGCGACCTCGTGGTCGCGCACGTCGACGGCGCCGGTCGCATCGCCGACAACGCGTGGACGTGGGTCGACGGCGTGCCGGCGGGCCCGGTCACCGTGCCCGGCTCGCAGATCCGCGGCGGCATCACCGACAACGGTCAAGACGTCGGCATGTACACGAGCATCGCGGTCGCCTCCGACGGCACGCCGATGGTCTCGTACTTCGACGTCGATCGCGGCGGGCTCAAGCTCGCGTACTACACGCCACCGGCGAGCGCCGGCTCGGGCTCGGCCGCCGTGCTCAACGCGGGCTGGACGATCACCGATGTCGACGTCGGCAACGGCAGCGCGGGCATGTTCTCGTCGATCTCGCTCGATCCGACGACCAACAAGCCCGGGATCTCGTATCTCGCGCACGTCAACGGCACGGCGGAGCTGCGCTACGCACTGGCGGGCACGGAGATGCCGAGCGGCCCTTCGGATTGGACGACCGGCGTGATCGACTCCGGCCCGATCCCCGATGGCTCGGACGACATCTATCCGCTGCCGGATGGGCTCGGCCTGTGGTCGTCGTCGGCGCGCAACCCGAAAGATCAGACTCCGGTGGTCGCGTACTACGACCGCGGCACCGGCGAGCTCAAGCTCGCGACGTACAGCGGCACCACCTGGACCACGAGCGTGCTCGACGGCGGCGCGACGGGCAGCGGCTCGGCCGCGACCTCGAGCGACGAAGGCTGGATGCCCTCGGTCGCCGTGGATTCGAGCGGCGCCGCCCACGTGTCGTACGCGAGCGCGGCCGCGAACCAGCTGCGCTACGTCGTGCAGGGCCAGCAGCCGGTCACCGTCGACAACGGCTATCGGATCTCGGGCACCTCGCCCGACGGCCTGCCGCAGCCGACGTTCGACTTCGTCGGCGCGAACTCGGGCTTGGTGCTGATCGGCGGCGCGCCGTACATCGCGTATCAAGACGCGACGACGCAGGAGCTGTTGCTCGGCAGCCAGCTGTCGAACGGCTCGTGGCAGCACACGTCGATCGCAGGCGCGACGCAGCCGTGGCCCGGCGCGTACGGCTTCTTCGCATCCGACGCGCTGCAGGCCTCGAACATCGTGATGTCGAACTGGGTGATCGATCAGCCGACCAGCCAGAACTGGGTCGAAGTGTTCGTCACGAACATCGCGAATCTCCAGTAAGCGAATTTGCGCCGCGCGCCGAGCGTTGTCATCGTCTGTGACGATGCGCGCGCTGCTGCTGATCGCCCTAATCGCTCCGTCGGCTCACGCCGATCCCTGTACCGCCGACGATCCCGGCATCGAAGCGTCGAGCCCGCCGCGTGATGCGTTCACGCTGACGAAGGCGGGCTTCAAAGATCTGCCGGCCTGGTCCGACGACAAGCTCGGCGAAGCCATACCGGCGTTCTTGAAGTCGTGCGTCAAGCTCGCCGAGCTCAAGGACGACGAGCCGGTCGGCGTCGACGGTCACGGTGGCATCGCGAAGCAATGGCGCGCTGCATGTGCTGCGGCAGGTAAGCTCAAGCCCGGCGACGATGCAGCTGCGCGCGCGTTCTTCGAGGCCGAGTTCGTGCCGTACATCGCCGCCGGCAAGAACGGGCCGCAGGGCAAGCTCACCGGCTTCGACGTGCAGTCGATGCACGCGTCGCGCACGAAGCACGGCGCGTTCACGATTCCGGTGCTCGGGCGGCCGCGCGATCTCGTGATGGTCGACCTCGGCAATTTCGTCCACGACGCGCACGGCCGTCACCTCTGGGGGCGCTTCGATTCGAACGGCGAGCTGCAGCCGTTCTACACGCGCGGCGAGATCCGCAAGGGCGCGCTCGCGGCACAGAAGCTCGAGTTGCTCTATGCCGATGATCCGGTCGACGTGCTGTTCGCCCAGATCGAAGGCTCGGCGCTCGCGAAGCTCGACGATGGCAGCGAAGCCTGGCTCGAGTTCGCCGGCAAGAACGGCCGCGCGTACCTGGGCGTCGGCGGCTTGCTCAAGCAAAAGGGCGAGCTCAAGGCGCCCGGCAGCGGCACGATGCAAGGCATCCGCAAGTGGTTCGCCGACCACGCCGGCCGCTTCGACGAGATCGTCGATGGCGATGCGTCGTACGTGTTCTTCAAGGAATCGAAAGAGCCCGGCGCGGTGGGATCGCAAAAGGTCATCTTGACCGCGCGCCGCTCGCTCGCGGTCGACCGCGCGTTCATCGCGATGTCGACACCGGTGTTCGTCGACACGAAGGCGCCGGTCGTCGGCAAGCTCGGCACGACCGAGCCGTGGCAGCACCTCGTGATCGCGCAAGACACCGGTGCCGGCATCGTCGGCGCGGTCCGCGGCGACATTTATTGGGGTGCCGATCGCGACGCCGAAGAGCTCGGCGGCCGGATGGGCGGACCCGGCCGCTACTGGGTGCTCTTGCCCAGAGGCGTCAGCAAGTAGTCGCCATCGCCGCGCTTCCAGCGACCGTCGCCGTCGGCGTCGATCAAGATCGGCGAAATCAAAGCGAACGGCGTGTCTCCGGGTCGCTTCCACTTGTCGCGCTGATACGTGCCGGTGAATTCGAGCGGCATGGCCGTATCACCGTCGGCGGCGACGCCGATGAACGTGTCGACCGAGCCGACGTCGATCGCGCCGGCCCAGTGAAACGTGCGGCCCGGCGCGACTTTGATCTCCTGGGTCTGCGAGCCGACCTGCACGCGGATGCGATCGACCTGCTGCCACTTCGTGGTCGATAGCGTGATGTCGAGCTGCACTTTGCCCGCTGTCGGCACGACGTGCTCGCCGGGTCCGGCGCCCGAGACATGCACGTCGAGCCACGGTCCATCGGTCGCGATCGTGCGCCGCGCACGGATCGCTTCAATGAAGTCGGTTTGGTCGTAGCTCGTGATCAAGTGTGTACGTACGTACGTTCTAGCCGCACCATCGAGCACCCAGTTGAAGTCGTGCGAGTCGCTGCCGCCGACCGGCGCGACGAGCTTGCCGTGGTCGATCAACGTGTAGAAGTCGCGCAGGCCGTCGTCGAGCCGGCGATCGCCGGGTGCGTTGAACGCGGCGTAGCCCGGCACCACCTCGACGGCGTCGAAGTCGGTCGGGAACGGCGGCGGCCACGACGTGCCGTTCCACTTCGTCGTGTCGAACAGCGATTGATAGCGAAACCGCGGATGGTTGATCTGGATGACCGGATGACCGGGTTGCGCGCGCATGATCGCGAGCACGTGCGCCGGATCGGCCGAGACGATCTGCGCCGCCGGCGGCGCCGGGCCGATCGCCGGATACATGTTCGCGTGCATGCTCTCCGACGTGACCTCGTTCGACGCGATCGACGCGATGACGCCATCGAGGTGCAACGCGTGAATCGCCGCCGTCGCGTCGCCGTTCGAGTTGTGGTTCGACAGCGCGATCACGCGAATGCCGGCGGCGACCTGCGCGGCGACGCGCTGCTCGTCGGGCATCGTCGAATCGTCGGACGCATGCGCGTGGACGTGCAGGTCGGCGGCGATCGCATCGCCGGGCCGCCACGCGCGCTCGAGCGCGATCGCGAGCTCGACCTTGCCGCGATTCGCCGACAGGTCGACCTCGCCCTGCCACTTCTCGTACTCGATGCCGCGCCACGCCCACACCGTGTACTTGCCGTACGGGATCGCGGGCGTCGGCGCGCAGCGATCGGCGCCGATCGGCACCTCGCCGCTGCCGTAAGCGAGCACGATGCCGTCCCACGTGCCGAGCACGCCGGCCGCGAATTCGCACGCGGCGGCGCTCTGGCGTGCGCCGTACATGTCGATCTTGCCGATGTGCAGCGCGTTGCCGGCGCCATCGAACAGCAGCACGCGCGCGCCGACGAGCGCGCCGCCATCGGTGACGCGGATCGACAGCGTCGTCGTGCTCGGCTGCGGCGACGATCGGCCGCATGCGACGAGCACGCACGCGACGGCGATCGCCCTCACAGCCGGAATTCGACGCCCGCCGTGATGTCGATCCCGAACTGCGGCTCGGCGCCGATGTCGTGGCCGAACACGCCGAGGCCAAATTCGAGCTCGGCCGCCGCGACGATCGCGATCGCCGGCGCGATCGACGCGCGCACTCCCCCGCCGGCATGCAGCGGAATGATCAGGCCACTGACACCGTCGGCGCCGAACCGCGCGATCCCGGCGCCGATGCCGCCCTGCACGAACGGCCAATACATGCCCTGGCCGCCGAGGAAGTGGCGCACCGTCGCGATGACCTCGAGCCCGTCGCCTTGCGCGAGCCCGTGATCGCACACGTACGTGTCGGTGCGATCGTAGAAGCACTCGGCGGCGCCGCCGCCGAACGTGAATGATGCGCGGCCGTCGAACCAGTCGCGATCCGAGAGCTGATAGAGGTAGTGGCCTTCGACGCGCAGCCCACCGGGCGTGACGCGGCCGCCGGTCGCGACGCCGATCGACGCGCCGATCGCCTGATCGCTCATGTCCGCGGGCGCGGCGGGCGCGACCGGTGCAACGCTCGCATCGGTCGGCTTTTGCGTCGGCGAGTCGGTTGACGTCGCCGGCACCGCCGGCGCGTCGTCGGCGTAGACCAGCGACGGCGCGATCGCGAGCGCCGCCGTTGCGATGATCAGTCGCTGCCGAGACACACCATCACCTTCGCTCCGGCGCCCTGGCTGTCGACAGCCTGGCACGTGTAGCCGCCGTTCAGGAACACGCATTCGCCGTCGCTGCCGCACGCGAACACGCACACGCCGCCGTCTTCGGTGATGCAGTGCGCGCCGCCGGGGCAATCTTCGTCGCTGTCGCAGAGCGTGGTGCAAAAGCCGCCGGGCTGATCGTCGAGGCAGCGCACGTCGCAGTCGTTGTCGTCGGTGCAGCGCGCACCGATGTCGCGCGACACGTCGTTCGATTCGCACGCGCACAGCAGTGCGGCGATGGCGATCACGCGAAGCACGCGCCGAAGCTACCGCGCGTCGATCTGCAATGCCAGTTAGGGACGCGCACCGCGTGAGGCGTACTCGGCGATCAACGCGGGATACTGCGATGGGTCGGGAAACCGCTCGAACGAGTGCACTGCGCCGGTGCTCGCCCACGCGAGCTTCTCGCGGGTGTAGCTCTCGATGTACGGCGCGAACCACGCGTGATCGTCGAGCATCGTCGGCCGCACGTTGACGAACCCGGCGTCGATGAACGGACCGGTGAACATCCAGCTCATGCAGCTCGGGCACATGTTGTGGGTGAGTGCGCCGTGCACGCCGCCGACGACGGGGTCGCCTTGCACGACGGCGAATCCCGCGATCGGGATCGCGAGCGACAGCGAGAATGCGCTCGCCGACATCGTCTGGCAGCCGGTGCAATGACACGCCATCGCGATCAGCGGCGCTTCGCTGATCCGAATGCGCACGCGCCCGCAGCGACAGCCGCCCTCCCAAGGAAGCTTCCAGCTCATGCGCGGAATATAGCCGTCAGGAACGTCCACACGGCGGCGACGCGCGGCACGTCGCGCAACGCGCGATGGCCGACGAGCCACAGATCGTCGGTCGGCCACGCCGCCGCATCGGCGCGCAGCGCGGGCGCGAGCGGAACCGCGACGAGCTTCGACGGCGCGAGATACGCGGCCGGCGCCATCACAAGCCCGAGCCCGCCCGCGGCCGCCGCGAGCTGCGACGCGTAGTCGCTGGTGCGCAGCGCGATGTCGGCGCGCGGTACGTGCTGCGCGAGCCAGCGCGAGACGTGAAGGCTCGCGAGGTCGCGGTCCCACGTGATCCACGGCCGCGCGTCCCATCGCGCGAGCGGCTTGCCGACCCAGCCCGGCGCGCACGCGGCGGCCCATGGCGAGGTCGCGAGCTTGGTCGCGACGAGGTCGGCGCCGGCGAGCTTGACCGAGCGCAGCGCGAGGTCGGCTTCGTGCCGCGTGAGATCGCGCGGCGCGACGGAGGCATCGAGCTCGATCGAGATCCGCGGATGCGCCGCTCGCAGCTTCGCGAGCGCCGGCGCCACGAACACCGACGCGAGGCCCGGCGCGGCGCTGATCCGCACGATGCCTTCGGCGGCGGCTTCGACCTCCGATGCGTCGCGGGTCAGCCGCGCGTGTGCCGCCTCCATCGCCTCGGCCGCCGCGAGCACTTGTTCGGCAGCGCGCGTCGGCGACAGGCCCTCGCGCGTGCGATCGAACAAGCGCGTGCCGAGCGCCGCTTCGAGCGCCGCGATGCGCCGCGATGCGGTCGAGGTATCGAGATCGAGTCGAGCGGCGGCGGCCGCGAGCGTGCGATGGCGGTAGACCGCGAGGAAGATCGGCACGTCCTGCCAGGCTTGCAGATTTACCGCCATCACTTGCAAATCTGCCTGTTGTGTTGCATTCGCGCAAGCCTCAATGTGAGCTGCATGAGCAACCTCCACGTCGTGTTCGGCTCCGGTCAGATCGGCTCTCGCGTCGCGCGCATGCTGCAGGCCCGTGGCGATCGCGTGCGCGTGGTCGCGCGCCATCCACGCGGCGGCGATGAAACCCGCACCGGCGACGCCCGCGACCTCGAATTCGCGGCCGCCGCAGGCGAAGGCGCGACGACCGTGATCGACTGCATGAACCCGCCGTATCACAAGTGGAAAGACGAGCTGCTCGCGCTCGGCAAGGGCTCGCTGCACGCGGCGCAGCAGAGCGGCGCGAAGCTCGTCGCGCTCGATTGCCTGTACATGTACGGCGCGCCCGACGGTCCGATGACCGAGCAAACCCCGAACGCACCGTGCTCGAAAAAAGGCGAGCTTCGCGTGCAGCTCGCCGAGCTCCGGCTCCGCAGCGGTCATCCGGTCGCGATCGGCCGCGCGAGCGACTTCTTCGGGCCCGATCTCACCCAATCGTGGTGGAGCCCGCGCGCGCTGAAGCGCCTCGCGAACGGCAAGGCGATGGAGCTCTGCGGCGATCCCGACCAGCCGCACAGCTACAGCTTCGCGGACGATGTCGCGAGCGGGCTCGTCGCGCTCGCGACCAGCGATGCGACCGGGATCTGGCACCTGCCGACGCTGCCCGCGATGACGACGCGCGCGCTCGCGGCGCGGCTCGCGCCGAGCCCGAAGATGACGCGGCTCTCGCCACTGCTGCTGCGTGCGATCGGGATCTTCCAGCCGTTCATGAAGGAGCTGATCGAGATGGGCTATCAATGGGAGAAGCCGTTCGTGCTCGACGACAGCAAGTTCCGCGCGCGCTTCGGCATCGAGCCAACACCGCTCGCCGAGCAAGTCGCGACGACCCTCGCGTAGCGGTCTGACGCCTATCGCGGTAGACGGCGTCGCCGCGCGCCGATCGCGCGAACGGACTGACAATGTTGCGGTTTGTGTTTTCGGCGAGCCAGGCACATGCCCTGCAAAGTGCCCCGGCATGACCAGATTCGCGCTTCCGATCGTCATTCTCGCCTTCGCAGCGTGCGGCTCTTCCAACTCGCCCGGATCCGGCGACGACAGCTCCGGCGACGACAGCTCCGCCGGCAGCACCGCGACCGGCCAGCAAGACTCCAACTCGATGGGCGACACGTACGAAGGCATGACGTGCGACGACAGCGACGACGGCCTCGCGTGGTGCGACGACGATTACAACATCGTGTGGTGCAGCGGCGGCAGTTGGTACTCGTACGACTGCGCGTACATCGGCGACTTCTGCGAGCAGTACGACGACGGCACCGTCGACTGCGACGACGGCTACGGCGACTAGCCTCGACGCCGTCGCCGCATCGCGCCGGTCGTATGCGCGAGCGCGGAGACGAGCGCTTCGGCGCCTCGCTGCGAGCTGCGAGCGGCATCGACGAGTGGTTGCAAGACCGCGTCGAGCTCGACGGCGCCGCGCAGCGGTCCGGCGGCAACCCACACGAGCTCGAGCGCGCGCTGCGCCGCGACCTCGCCGATGATCACCGCGAACTGCGGGGTCGCGATGCATGCGAGCCGCGCGAGCTCGCCGATCGAGCATGCGGCGAGCCGGCCGCCGCCGAGCAACCACTCGGCGAGCGCCTCCCACGTCGGCGCTTCGACGATCGCGGCGTCGCTCGGCGCTTCGGGGACGCGCACGACGTTCGGCGCGACCGCACCTTGCTCGGGCGGCGTGATCACGGTGACGCGACCGAGCGCGAGCATGCGCACGAAGCGGCGCTGCATGAGGCCCGCGGCGAGCTGCGCGGTCACGAACCCGTCGCTGACGGTCGCCGACACGCCGTCGAGCACGTGGCGCTGCGCCCAGCCGCCCGGCAATTCGACGACGAGCACGTCGGGCTCGAGCTCGACGCGCGCACGCGCCGGTCGATACGGTATCGGATCGCGATACAGGGCCGTTTTGCCCACGATCCGAGCTTAGCAGCCCGCCCGCACGCCCGGCGGATTACTTCGCGCGCGGCTTCGACTTCTTCGACTTCTTGGTCGGCTCGGCGGGTGGCGCCTTGGCCGCCTGCAGCCGGCGGATCGCGCGCAGGCGCAAGGTGCGATCGAGCTTGGGTTTGAAGGCCTCGTGAAATTCGGGAACGATGCCCGAGCGCACGGCCGCATCTTCTTTGAGTAGCAGCGCGCGGACCTGATCCGGCGACGACAGCGACCGCAGCTTGGCGATCGTTGCCGGGTTGCGCAGCGCGCGGGCCAGCCGGCCCAAGATCGGCAGGTGCAGCCGATCGTATTTGAGCCCGAGCAGGAAGAACAGATACGTCGGGTTGTTGTCGGCGGCGCCGAACGCGATGCCCTCCCACGATCGCCCGACGATGATGAACGGCCGGCCGATCTTGCCTTTGTCCTTGGCGCGCGTGTGCAGGAATGCGACGCCGCCTTCCATCGCGGTCGACGCGAGCGACTCGCGCTCGACGACCGCACCGACGAACCACGGCTTGTCGGTGAGCCAACCGTTGGTGTACGCGCGAGCGGCCAGCTCCTCGATCACGCCGATCGGGTTTCCCGAGCGCAGATTCGGGATGATCGCTTTATCGGACAGCAGATCTTCGAGCGGCAGCTTCATCCCATCGGGCACGTCGACGAAGCTCTCGTCGTCGCCGACCAGCTGTTCTTCGATCCACTGATCGATGGCCGGTCGCTTGAATCGCCACTGGCGATCGACTTGCAACGACGGAATTTTGCCCGCCGACACGAGCTTGCCGACCGTCTGCTCGTCGAGATGCAGATAGGTCGCCAGCTCGTGCATCGTCAGCAACTGGCCGTCGGTAACCGGTTTTTTTGCCATCAGTTCGCTCGGGCGCATTCTAGAAGGCCCGTATCGCGCGCGCCATCAAACCGTGCCGTAAGATTTCGCGATGGATAGGCGGCGCTGGTCGCTGCGACGAGCCCGAGCCTTCGTCGGGACCAAGTTCCTCTTGGTCGCCGGCCTGGTCGGCTTTGTCATCGTCGCGTGGCTCGCGGAGCTGATCGCGGGCTTGCATCGGCCCGTCGACCTCGGCCCGCTGCTCGCCGGGCTGATGGCCACCGTGCCCGCCGCGCTGTGGCTCGGCTTCTTCTATTTGATGGATCGCCACGAGCCCGAGCCCAAGCAGCTCGTCGCCGGTGTGTGCGTGCTCGGCGCCCTCGTCGCCGCGCCCCTCGCCGATTTCGTGCAGTACCAGGCGGTACCGCCGCTCGCGCTCGAGATTCACGGGCTCTCGCCGCTCTCGCTCGATCGCGTGATCTACGCGGTGTTCGTGCTCGGCCTCGCGCAAGAGGTTTGCAAGTACGCCGCGGTTCGCTACTCGATCTACATGTCGCGCGAGTTCGACGAGCCGATGGACGGCATCGTCTACATGATGGCGTGCGGCACCGGCTTCGCCGTGTGGATCAACTACCACCGGCTGTCCGGCCAAGGTCACCACGTCATCTTGTCGAAGGAAGCCGCGCAAACGGTGGTCACGACGCTCGCGCACGCTTCGTTCGCGGGGTTCTTGGGCTACGTGATGGGCCGCGCCAAGTTCTCGCAGCGCACGCCGTTCTTGCGCGGCACGTTGCTCATGGGTGGCTTGCTCGGCGCGGCCGCGCTCAACGGTGTGTTCACCCTCGTCGAGAGCTGGGTCACGCAGAGCGGGATGGCGCAGCATCCGTGGCGCGGCGTGTTCTTCGCGGCGCTGTGCGCGTCGGCGGTGTTCGCGGTGATCTGGTGGGTGTCGCAAGGCGCACTCGCACGGTCGCCGTTCCGCAAGGAGACGTCGTGACCGACGAACCGTCCAAAGACGTGGACGAGTCCAAGTCCAAAGACGTGGACGAGTCCAAGTCCAAAGCCGCGGACGCGCCGGCTCGCCCGCCCAGCGAGCCACGCACCGGGCTGCCGACGCCGCAGGAAGCCGCGCTCGAAGCCGCGCGGATCGTCAGCGAGATCGTCGATATCGAGAGCACGCACGGCGCCGTGATCGCAGCCGCGGCGGCGGCGGGAGCGGCGGCGGCGGCGGCCGACGCGCACAAACAAGCCCGCGAGCTCCCCGCCGGATCGGCCAACGCCGGCGATCCGCTCGCGACCGTGAAGCTCTCGCGCGAGCGCATCCTGCAAGCGCTCTCCGACGATTCGCCGGCGGAGATCGCGGCCGAGCCGGCGGCGGCCGAGCGCCGCGAACGCCGCGCGCGCACCGAGCCAGGTATCCGCGGCGAGCCCGATCCGAACGCGGCCGCGGCCGTCGCGGCGACCGTGACCGCGGCCGCTGCCCGCGCGCCGAGCGCCGATGACAGCGACTATGACGACGACGCGGTCGATCCCGTCGCGATCGCCGCCGCCGCGATCGCGCGTTTGCGCACCCGTGCGGTGACCGATCTCGGCCATTTGCGCGTTCACTACCAGCGCCACGATCTGTTGGTGCTGTTGTTCGCGCTCGTGCTGATCATCGTCGCCGGCCGCATTCACGCCGCGCTCGTGACCCCGCCGAACGTCCAGTTCCAAGATCACGGCCTGACGTTCGAGCACTCGCAGGCCTGGCTCGCCGCCGAGCCGGTCGCCGAGCCGTCGCCGCGCCTCGTGCACGACGCGACCGGGACGCCGCCGGCGAAGAACGACAAGGCGCTGTATCACGTCGAGCTCACGTCGAGCGTCGACGCGTCGGCGCGCATCGAGGTGATGGTCGATGTGCGGCCGCAGTGGTCGAACGTCGTCACGTTGCTCGATCTGGATCGGCGCACGCGGTGGGGCGAGCTCTACTCGCTCGACGACAGCTCGGTGCGCTCGATCGCGGGCCATGATTGGCTCCGCACCGAATATCGCTACGCGCACGCCGATGCGGGCGACGTCCCGCGCATCGACCGCGCGATCGAATACGCGACGGAGGATCGCGACCAGATCTACGTCCTCACGCTGTTCGGCACGCCGAGCGAGATTTCGCGCGTCGAAGATGTCGTCGCGCCGTCGCTGCGCGTGCAAACGCAGACCGGCGTGCCGCTGATCCCGCAGACCGGCCGGCTGACCGCGCGCGCGTATCCGTCGGGCGTCGGCCGCGCGTTCGAGTCGACCGTGATGATCGTCGTCGCCGATCTGATCGACGGCCGGCTCAAGGCGCGCGGCGGCGGCTCGGGCGTGATCGTCGGCGGCGACGGCTCGGTGCTGACCAACTATCACGTGATCCACGACCGCGAGACCCGGCTCCACGACGTGTTCGTGATCGCGCGGTTCGCCGCACCCGATCGCGCGCCGGAGCTGATGTGCGCGGGCCGGCCGAGCCGCAGCAAGCTGCAGCCCGAAGTCGATCTCGCGCTGCTCAAGTGCGACATGGATCTCGACGGCCGCACGTGGACGCCGACGACCGGCGCCGGCGTGTGGGCGACGCTGCCCGAGGCGCGCGCGAGCGACATCAAGATGGGCCAGCGGCTGTGGGTGCTCGGCTATCCCGACGTCGGCGGCGGCGGGCTCACGTTGACCGAAGGCGAGGTCGAAGGCTGGACCGGCGTCGACGGCGCGTCCGGCCACGACTTCATCAAGACCGACGCGTCGATCACGCACGGCAACTCCGGCGGCCCGGTCGTCGACGATCTCGGCCGGCTCGTCGGCATCGCATCGGCGTTTCGCACGCGCCGCACCGAGACCGGCGACATCGTCGAGACCACGCAGGTCGGGCTCGTGCGGCCGCTGCAAACCGCGAGCATGATCCTCGCGTACGCGGCCGCGGGATGGACGCCGCGCGAAGGCCACACCGAGGTCGAGCTCACGCCGACCGCGGTCGAAGCCGCCGCCGAAGGAGTGCGGATCTACACGACCGTCGTCGACGACGCGACCGAAGCGCCGGTGCGCGACGCGCTCGTGATGGTGCTCCACAACGGCATCACCGAGAGCTCGATCGACCTCAACCGGCTCGACGACCAGGCGATCGCGTGGGGCAAGACCAACGCACAAGGGGAAGTGCGGCTCAAGCAGCTCGTGCCGCCGGGCACGTACACGGTGCTGGTGATCGCGCCGGGCTACGAGCAGCTCACCGGCGAAGGCCAGCTCACGATCGACGACAAGACGCCCGCGAATTTCGACCCGTGGGGGAAGATCGGGCTGCACTCGCGGTGAGCCGACCGTTCAGTCGAGTTTTTCGCCTCGCAGCGCGGCTTGGATCGCGCCCTCGAGCCCGCTGACCGAGAACGGCTTCTCGATGAACGCGTCGGGCTGCTCGCCGCCGGCCTGTTCGGAGTAGCCGCTCATCAGGATGACGGGCACGTCGGGCTGGGTCTCGCGCACGATGGGGATCAGCTCGTAGCCGGTCTTCTTGGGCATCATCACGTCGAGCAGCACGACATCGAACTTGTGCGTGCGGAGCAGCTGCTCGGCTTCGCCGCCGTCGCACGCGACGACGGGAACGGCTTGGCGGCGGATCAGCGCGCGCTGCACGGTCTGGCGGACCGTGGGCTCGTCGTCGGCGACGAGGATCCTGAGCCCGGTGAGCTTTTCCATCGGCATCTGCTCGCTCGTCGTGCGGCGCCGCGGCGGTGCCATCCCCGGGACGACCGGCAAGTGAACGCGCACGGTCGTCCCGAACCCGACCTGCGATGACACGGCGATATCGCCGCCGAGCCGGCGCACGATGCCGAGCACCGCCGACAGGCCGAGCCCGCGATGATCCTTCTTGGTCGAGAAGAACGGATCGAACATGCGTGCGCGCGTGACGTCGTCCATGCCGACGCCGTCATCGTGGATCTCGAGCTCCCAACGCGGCCCGACCACGCGCGTGATCACCTCGATCGTGCCCTTGATGCCGACGGCATCGACGGCATTCTCGACGAGGTCGAGGATGACTTGGCGGAGCAAGCTGCGATCGGCCTCGACCGCGAGCGGTCCGGCGAGCGCGGCGATCTCGAGCACGACGCTCGGCGGCACGATGCGCGTGAGCCGCGGCTTGGTGTCGACCACGAGCGCGTCGGGATCGAGCAGCTGGGTGACGAATCGGCCGCGACCGGCGAACGCGAGCAGCTGGCGCGTGAGCTGCGTCATCCGGCGAGCCGCGCCGTCGATGCGCCCGATCGCCTCGCGCATGTCGTGCGACAGCGCCTCGTCTTCGCGCAGCAGGCTCGCCTCCGAAACCACGCTGACCAGCTGATTGTTGAACTCGTGTGCGACGCCGCCCGCGACGAGCCCGAGGCTCTCGAGCCGCTCGTTGCCCGCCTTGATCGCCATCTGCTCGGCGAGCCGGCCGATGCGCTGCGTGATGTCGACGAAGCACACGACCACGTGCTGCTTGTCCTCGCGGGCGACCGCGACGCGCATCACGCGCACGCCGTGGTGAGTCTCGACCTCGACGTCGGTGGCGCCCTCGTCGGCGACGAGCTGCTTCCACCATTGTGCGAGCTGCGCCGAGGCCGCCCACACCTTCGCGCCGACCGCCGGCAAGCCGGCACGCCGTGCGACGAGATTCACCGCCGCGATGACACCCTCCCCGTCTACGATCGCCGCCGCGACGGGAAGCCGCTCGAACATTCCATCAACCTGCACGAGGGGACGGTTCGGACGAAACGAGCGGCTTACGAGTGAGCGATCGGCGCTCGTTCAGTGAAACGTGGGGTAGCGGCAAACAACGCTTTGAAGTCTGCGTACTTGCTCGGCGTTCGGCGAGCGTGATACCGCTTCGTTGAACGACATGCCCTCTCTGGACCGCGCTGGGATCGACGCCGACGCTGATCGGGTGGTCCGCAAGCTGACCCGCGCGGGATACAAGGCGTACCTCGTCGGCGGCTGTGTGCGTGACTTGCTCGTCGGCCGCACCCCGAAAGACTTCGACGTTGCGACGAGCGCGACGCCGAACGAGATCAAGGCGACGTTCCGCAACTCGCGGATCATCGGCCGCCGATTCCGGCTCGCCCACGTGTTCTTCGGCGCGAAGATCATCGAGACCGCGACGTTCCGCGCCAACCCGCGCGACGAGGACGATCACGATCTATTGATCCGTCGCGACAACGTGTTCGGCAGCGAGTCCGAGGACGCCAAGCGCCGCGACTTCACGATCAACGGGCTGTTCTACGACGTCGAGCGCGAAGAGGTCATCGATCACGTCGGCGGGCTCGCCGATCTCGACGCCAAGCTCGTTCGTACGATCGGCGACCCGGACATTCGCTTTCAAGAAGATCCGGTCCGGATGCTGCGCGCGATCAAGTTCGCCGCGCGGCTCGATTTCGGCTTCGAGCCCGCGACGTGGCGCGCCCTGCTCCGCTGGCGGAGCGAGATCAGCAAGTGCGCGCCGCCGCGCCTGCTCGAAGAAGTGCATCGCTTGCTCCGCGGCGGTGCGTCGCGGCGCTCGTTCGAGCTGTTGGTCGAGACCGGCGTGCTCGCCGTGCTATCGCCGTACCTCGCCGGCTTGCTCGAGGGGACCGGCGCGCCTGCGACCGCGCCGCCGACGATCGCGGCCGTGCCACACCCGACGGTCGCGCGGCTCGAGTACGACGATGAAGATCCCGCCGAGCACGATCCCGACGATCCCGACGAAGAGCCGGAGACGGCCGCCGTCGAGGCTGCCACCGCCGACGAGCTCGACTCCGAAGAGCGCGAGTGGCATCGCGTGTGGGCGGATGATCCGCCGGCGCGCGCGGCACACGCCGCGAGCGTGAAGATGTCGTTCTTGAGCCCGGCCGAGCTCGCGCAGCGCCGCGCGGTCGTGTGGGCCGCGCTCGAGGCGCTCGACAACACGGTCAAAGCCGGCCGCGATCCATCGAACGCGGTCGCGTTGGGTGCGGTGATCGGGCCGTTCCTCTATTTCGAAGCGGAGCCGCGCGGCAACGTGCTGCAAGCCGCGATCTCCGAGCTGTCGGAGCCGCTCATTCATCAGCTGCACGTCACGCGCCGGGACAGCGAACGATTGCGTTACTTGCTCGTCGCGCAGCGCCGGATGGCCGCGGCGAAGAAGAAGGGCACCCAGGCCGAGCTCGCAGGCGGGCGCGACCTGATCGAAGACGCCGTCGTGCTCTACACCCTGCTCGACCGCGCCACCGGCGGCGACGCCGCGCTCGGCGTACCCGAAATCGCGGCGACCGAGGGCTCCGGCCCGATCGAGGCCGGCGACGACGACGATCCGAATGCGCCGCGCAAACGCCGGCGACGTCGCCGCGGCGGCCGGCGGCGCCGGGCCGAGCTTTGAAAGCTCGCGTTCAGGGCCATTTGCCGGACGATCTCGTCGACGACCTCGTCGACGCCGGCTCGCGCGAGCACTACGCCGA
>DATBAS010000136.1:0-8749 GCA_036271395.1 Kofleriaceae bacterium | reverse complement strand
GCACGCGCCACTTCGATAACTCGCTCCAGTACGCATTTCACGTCGTCAGCCATCCGGGTGCGAACGCCGCGGCCGCGTTCGGCAAGGCCGGCACCGAGACCAGCGTGATCTGCACGTTCGCGAGCGACACGTCGATCCAGTGCTGGGTCGCGCTCGGCACGCAGGTGCTCGACTACGTCACCGGCGATCCGAGCGTGAGCGGCGTCGGTGCAACGAGCGCCGACGGCAAGATCAAAGTCTTCGCCGGCACGCGATCCGATCCGTTCTACTTCAACCTCGGCGGCTTCAAAGAAGCCGTCGAGACCGTCGAAGCGGCGGGCTCGGCCGGCATGATCGGCAGCGCCGACGCCGCCGGTTGTCCGGCGTTGACGACGCCGCAAGTGATGGCGCTCGACGCGATGCTCTCGACGACGCCAGCCGTCGCCGAAGCGCCGTGCGGCAGCGGTGCGATCGATTGCTTTTCCAGCTTGAACGTCAAAGCGATCGTGCTGCAAGTCGACAAGTCGCTGCTGCTCAACGGCAGCGATATCACCATCAGCGTGTGGGGCAGCACCCACGCGGCCCTCAACTAACCACCACCGGAACACGACATGAAAATCATTTCCATGCTCGTCGCGGTGACCGCACTCGCGGCATGTGGCGACAACATCAAGCCCAACAGCGGCGGCGACGCCGGCAGCGGCCACGACGGCGGCAGCGGTAGCGGCGGAACCCCGGCGGTCCCGCAGCTCGGCACGCAGATCGATCGGCTCGGTCGGCCCGCGGTGAACACCGCGCTCAACCACGGCTTCGACCCGAACGCGGCGACGGCCGGCGCGGCGAAAGACGCGTACAACGCCGACCAATCGCCGGGCGGCTGGATGCAGTACGCGACCGAGTTCGCGAAGAACCTGGCGGTCGTCGACGCGCTCGACGGCGTCTGCGGCGACCAGGTGCTCTACAACGGCGTGCTCACCGGCGGCGGCTCGGCCTCGGCCCAGTCGTACCTCGAGCTCGCGTCGATCCTCGCCGATGACGAGCTCTACGTCGACACGCACATCGGCAAGTCCGATTCGGGTACGGCCGCGCACGTCAACTACCTCGCGATCGAGCTCGAGGTCGCCTCGGGCGGCGCGATCGCTCACACCACGTGTGGCGGGCGCGATCCGAACAACGACGTGATGGCGACGACGTATACCGCCCTCGCGATCGGCGCGACCGGCTTCGATCAGACGACGTTCGCGCCCGGGTTCTCCGACGGCGCGACCGATCACACCGATCTGACCGCCGACTTCCCGTTCCTCGGCCAACCGCACTGATGAGAGCCGCGATCGTCGCGGCGCTGCTGGTCACAGCGAGCTGCCGCGGCGACCGCCACCGCAACCCGCCGCCGCCGCCGCCGACACCGGTGGCTCCGACGGTGCCGAAGCTGCCGCGCTCGCCAGACGGGATCGCGGAGCTGCGTGCGCTCGATCAGCGGATCGAGATCCACAAAGCGAATGCGCACGACGAGCTCGCGTATCTCGGGCAACGCGCGAGCGCTCGCGGCCGGCTCGAGGATTATCAAGCGATGCTCGCGATCTCGGCCGACTGGATCGCGAAATCGCCGAACGACTCCGACGCCTGGCTCGCGCGCGCCCACGCGCTCGCGATGGTGCACGAGTTCGCGGACGCGAAGGCCGCGCTGGCGCACGCGACGGGCGAAGGCGTCGACGACGAAGCGATCGCGCTCGATGAAGCGACCGGTCACCGCGATCGATCGCTCGCCGCGCGCGCATCGTTGGCCAAGATCCGGCCCAACGACGTCACGCTGACGCAGTACCTGGCGAGCCTGGCGCTCGCCGGCAGCTTCGCCGAGGCGCGCGCGCTCATCCCGAAGGCGGCGGCGCTGGTCCGCGATAACCCGCCCGAGCTGTTCGCGTGGCTGTACTTTCAATGGGGCCGCGTCTACGAGCAACAGGGCGACCTCGCCACCGCTCGCGCGTTTTACGAGGCGTCGCACGCGCGGATGCCGACGATCGAGACGACCGCGCACTTGATCGCGGCGCAGCTCGCGACCGGCCAGGCCGACGCGGCGAAGCGGCTCGTCGCGGAGACGCTGACGACCGATCCGCACCCGTCGATCGTCGAGCTGGCGGTCGCCGTCGGGCTCGCGAACGTCGCCGGTGCGAAAACGGCCTGGGATCGCTACGTGACGGCGCTGCCGAATGCGTTCGCCGATCACGCGGCGCGGTTCTATCTAAAGGTGGATCCGAAGCGCGCGCTCGAGCTCGCCCGCATCAACCTCGGCAACCGCGATACGCCTGAGGCGCGCGCGCTCGTGGTCGAAGCCGCGCTCGCCGCCGGCGATCCGGCCTCGGCGTGTGCCGTCGTCGACCCGCTGCTCGCCGCGCCGCAACGCGGCGACCGCTTCACGGCCTGGCGGGCGCTGTCGCAATGCGGCCGCGGCTCCGACGCCGCGCGTCTCGCGAAGGACCTCGGCATCGGGCCGTAGTATGGTGTCGGTCCTACGTGCCGCTGCCCTACCCGCACCGCGCGACGTTTCTAGCCAGCACGTTGATCGTGCCGCTCGAACAGAGCGGCATCACCGCGTTCTTGTCGCGCCTGCTGTCGATCGCGACGTTCGATCAGTTCCTGCGCCATCCGATCGTCACGCTCGGCGATGACGACGAGCGCATCGCCGATACCGACGGCCGCCTGCTCGACGCGAACCATCCGCAGATCGAAGACTCGATCGACTGGCTGTTCCGCATCGCACGTCGCCACGAGGTGCTGTGGTTCGAGATCTCGATCGATCGCATGCGCTCGCAGGCGACGCTGTTGCGCTCGCGGCTGCCGAGCGGCGCGACCGACGAGTGGACGGCGAGCGCCGAGCTGCCGCTGTCGAAGCAGCTCGATCATTGCCTCGGCCAATGGCTCGGCCAGCGCCGGCTGCCCCAAGTTCCGCCGCTGCCGGAGTTCGCGATCGAAGACCTTCGCGTCGCCGCCGACAAGCTCGCCAAGGCGAACGCGATGCTATCGCTGCGCGGCGATCTTTCAGAGCTGCCGCCCGCGCTGTTCTCGCCGCTGCCCAAGCTCGCGGTGCCGTACTTGCGCGTGCTCGCCGAGGTCGCCGGCAACGCGGCGCGCACCGTCGATCCGAAAATCCTCGCGATCGAGCCGAGCCATCCGGTCGCGCGGCGCAACGCGTACGTCTCCAAGCTCGCACAAGGAACCGCCGACCGCCGCGATATCTTGCCCGTCGTCGCCGAAGCGCCGATGTACGGCAAGCCGCACCTGTCGATCTGGGGCGAGCCGTTCGCGAACGATCGCCCGCTCGAGAACATGGGCGTGCGCCACCAGGGCATCGCGGCGAGCCTGATGCCGGCGAACCCGTACGCGTGCCACAATTATTCGCTGCAATTGGCCGAGGTCGGCCGCCGCGAAGAGAGCTATCGCTGGGCCGACCGCGCGACCGTCGCCGGACCCGATTTCGGCGCGGCGCACCTCGATTGCGTGCGCCGGCTGCGCCAGGTCGGCCGGCCCGGCCAGGCGTTCGCCGAAGCGCAATATCGCTGCCGCGAGATCCTCGATCGCGCCGCCGATGGCAAGTTGCCGCCGAACGACTGGCAGGCGCCGCATCACGCCGCGCTGCTCATCGCGTTCGTCCACCTCGATATCGGCCGCATCGCCGAAGCGATCGAGCTCGCCGACGAAGCGCTCGCCGCGCTGCCGACCGATCCGCAAACCAAGGACGCGTTCGGTTGGGCGCTCAAGCGCGTCTCGCACTGGAAATCCGACGCCGGGCTACTCGCGCGCGCGTACGCGTGGGAAGGCTATCATCGCGGCGATCCGGGCCGCGCCATCGTCGGGTTGTCGCGCGGCCGCATCACCGACGACGAAGACGCGATGATGATGATCGAGTCGCTCGTCGCGGTCGGCCGCGAGGACCAAGCGGCGATCGCGGTCTCGCACTGCGCCGGGCTCGACGGCAACGGCGTGCTCGGCGACGGCAAGGCGCGGCTCGCGGCGGCGCGCGCGCAAATTCTCACCGGCCAGCTCGAAGACGCGATCGACAACATCCAGATCGTCCAGCTACGGCGCGGCCAGAGCCGGCACGAAGCGGAGATCAACCGGATCTTGCGCCTCGCCGCGATCCGGCCCGCCGCCGAGTGGGAACGCGTGATCGAGCGCCGGCTCGAGCGCGGTGCCAAGCGACTCGCGCAGCTCGCCGCGCGCGACCTCGCCGACTTCGTGCCGGGCATGAACACGCTGATCGTTCGGCGTGCACTCGGCGAGGCCAAGCCGATCACGCTCGATCCGCACTGGGTCTCGGACCTGATCGCGGCGCTGCCCGCGGCGCAGGGCTCGGCCGCTCACATCTTGTCGCGGCTCGCGCGCCCCGACGACGATTCGCTTGCCGCCGCCGATCGGCTCGCCGCCGGTTGGTTCGGCGCGCTCGTGCCGTCGACGAAAGATCGCGACGCGCATGCCGCCGGCGCCGTGCTCGCACTCGGCGTCGCGCTCGTGCAGTACATCGCCGAGGCGAGCGTGCCGCCGACGCCGATCGCCGGCGCGTATCGCCACATCGCGACCGAGGCGCTGCACCTCGTACGCCGCGCGCGCTATCAGATCGAGCCGACCGCGATCCGCGCGCTACTCCAGCTCGTCGAACGGCTCGCGGTCGCGCCCGAGTGGCTGATCGATACGTGGCTGCTCCGCGTCGAGCGCGCGTTCGATCTCGAGGCCGAGCACGGCGCGTACCTCGACAACTACACCTCCGGCCTGCCCAACGTCTCGCGGCTGTTGCGCGGCGACGAGCGCATCGGCTGGGAGACGCGCATGGCGCACGATCTCGCCGTCGATCGATCGCAGTACGAGCCGGCCGCGCGGTTGTTCGAGCGCTGCTCGCGCGGCGTCGAAGCCGGCGGCATCTCGCTCGCGTGGTCGATCGCGGCATCGCGCGTGGCGCCGCCGCAAGCGCAGCTCGATATTCACTGGCTCGCCGCGATGACGAACCCGACCGGCGTCGCCGCGCCGTGGTTGTCGGTCGCCGCCGGCTTGTTCGCGAGCGGCAAGCGCGACGACGGAGTTTCGGCCGCGTGTCACGCGATGACCGCGGCGACCGCGAAAGAGCGGCCGCAAGCGCTCGTCGAGCTCGCCGGGCCGTGGCGCGCCGCCGGCGTGCAGATTCCGCTCGACGGCGACACGGCGTACGACACCGGCATGACCGCCGCGAGCGAAGGTCGCCTCGACGACGCCGCGCGTTGCCTCAAGTGGGCGTGCGCGGTCGAGCCCGGCAACCCCAAGCGCGTGCAGAGCTACGCGAACGTGCTCGCGCGACTCGGCCGCGGCGCCGATGCGGTCCGCGTGCTCGCCGCGAACGAGCGCGACAACGCCGCGCGGCTCGTCGGCCGCGCACTCGTCGACGCCGGCCGCTTCGAAGCCGCCGTGCCGGTCCTGCGTTACGCGTCGAGGCGGTTCAAGACCGCCGACGAATGGGCCGTGCTCGCGACGACCGCGGTCAAGGCCGAGCAGGACAGCATCGCCGCGCTCGCCGGCCGCCGCGCGATCGAGCTCGGCTGGGCCGAGCCCGATGTCGCCTGCGCGCTCGCGACCGCGCTGTATCGGCTCGGCGAGTTCGTCGAGTGCGAGCGCGTCGCGCAAAAGCTGATCGCGCTGAAGAGCCCGAGCAAGGACGTGCGCATCACTGCGCTACACGCGATGGCGCGCGCGCTCGCCGGCCAAGGCCGCCACGTCGACGCGCACCCCTACGCCAAAGACGCGCAGAAGCTCGGCGCGACCGGCGAGCTCGCCGCCGATCTGATCGAGACGATGGATGCGATCGTCGCCCAGACGGCGCCGGCGACGCGGCCGAATGTCGAGACCACGATGGAACGCGCGGCATACGCCGAGCTCGAAGCCGGCAACGTCGAAGCCTTGGTCTCGGCGGTGACGTCGCCGTCGTGGGGCATCACCTGCGCCGCGCTCGCCGCGAGCGAGTTCCGCACGGACGACGAAGGCGGGATCCCGGTCGCGCCGCGCGCGCTGGAGGCCGCCGCGGTGGTGCTCGGCCGCACCGAAGGCGCGATCGCCGCTGAAGCCGTGCTCGCGCGGATCCGCGCGCTCGAGATCCGCGACAACGCGTACATCCAGATCGATCCGCAGCCGCCGCTCGGGCTGCGCTACACCGCTGCCGAGTTCGATCAGCTCTACGCCGAGCGCGATCGCCGACCGCATCGACCGAGCGCGCTGCAAAGCTACGCGCGATAAGCTGGGCCGCGCGCGACGCAGCAGATCTCGCGGCGATTCGACGGCAAGTGGCGCAGCCGCACGTCGCTGAACCCGAGCCCGCACACGCGATCGACGAGCTTCGGCAACTCGGCCACGATCGCATCGTCGTTGAGCTTGAGCGTGATCACCGCGCCGCGCAGCGAGCTTTTCAGCTTCGGCATCAACCGCGCGACCTCGTGCAGCGCGACCTGCGGCGCCAAGTTCACGTCGACGAGCAGCCAATCGACGCGCGGCGGCAGCTCTTCCCAGCGCAGCGCGCCGACCTTGATCGCGAGGTGATGCACGCGCGGCTCGGCGAGCACGATCGGCGCGATGTCGGCGGTGTCGACGCCCCACACCTCGAGCCCGCGACGCGCCAGCGCGAGCATCGCGCCACCCGGCGCGCAGCCGATCTCGAGCGCGACGTGATCCGCACGGACGTCGAGCTCTGCCCACGCGATCGCCTCTTCGATCTTCGCGCACGCGCGCGACGGCGCATCGTCGGGAACGCTCGCGGGTACGAGCCCACCGGGCCAGCGCGCGTGATGCACGTCGGCGCGATGCAAGCCGAGCCACGCGGGCTCGCCGGCGACCGCAGACACGATCACGTCGGCGACCAGCTCGCCCGGCCGCGCCGGCTCGCTCGAGGCCGATGTTGCATTTTGCCACGAGCTCAGATCGACGGGCTCGTCGGGCTCGCGTGCAAACACGTGGATGCGGTCTGCGCTCGACATCCGCAACTGATGCGCGGCATCGTCGGGCGAGCGCGCCGGTCCGATCGATCGGCCCCACACGCGCGCCAATGCGGTTGCCGGCGCGTCGTCGGTGGCGATCGCGCGCTCCGACTTGAACGTGATCAAACCTGGGCGCGAATAGGCGAATCGCAGCTCCGGCCGCGCCCGCACGACGTCGAGCTTGAGCATCGGCTCGAGCCCGGGCAAGCACGTCGCGAATGTGAAATCGGCCACGCCGCGAAGCTCGCACGAATCCGTTCCACCTGGCCCATGCTTTGCGTATCGTGGAGCACGATGGACAAGCTGTTCGCTCTCGGTGGCCTGATGATCCTTGCATGTGGCGGCGGCAGCAAAGCGCCGAGCCCCGACGCGGCGAGCATCGCTCCGGTGGTCTGCACCGCCACGTCGACCTACGCCGCGGCGTCGATCGTCGCCGACGGCAGCGCGTATGCGTTCACCTTCGCGGAGATCACCGCCGACGGCAGCAACGGGCTCGTCGACGCGAACCAGGGCTTCGCCGGCGACCTCAACGCCGATGCGATGCCGGACTCGTTCGAGCTCGATCTTTACGAAGGCTTCGGCGCGTTCGGCAGCGGCGATATCAGCAAAGGCTCGTTCACGCTGTCGGGCGATGATCTGAGCTTCCAGAAATGCGGCTTGTGCGTGCAGATTTACACGGACCTCGACGCCGACGGCGCGCCCACCGACCTCTACTTCGCGACGGCCGGCTCGGTGACGCTCAGCGCCGTCGGTACGCCGACCGGCTCGGACGTATCGACCGGTACGCTCGCAGGATCGCTATCGAACATTGCATTCGCCCAGTGGGACGGCAGCGGTGACGCCGCGATCGGAAGCTGCAGGTCGAGCATCGCGTCGCTGTCGTTCAGCGCGACGATCGAGCCGGTCGCCGACGGCTTCGACGACGTTCCGACGCGGATCGTGGCGCACCGCACGCGCTAACTCGGTGCTGCACCGACGACGCAAAACGTCAGCGAGTGCCATTTCAAACCGACACGAGTCTGAGTATGGTGCGCCACCATGCGCAAGTTCGTCATGTTTACCTCGGTCCTCGCCGCGACTTCGTTTGCGTGCGGAAGCAGCAACAACAATAAGACGGTCGATGCCCACACGGGCAGCGGCAGCGGCAGTGGCAGCGGCTCGGGTAGCAGCAGCTGCGAGTTCACGGCGACCGAAACGCCGTCGGGCTCTGGCGCGATCGAGAAGGTCTATCCGGCGAATACGTTCGGCTCGAATACTCCGGAAGAGATCGATTACTTCGGCCTCGTCGGCACACAGGACGAGATCGACATCTACGTCCAGCTTGGCGGTTCCGACTTCGGTTCGGCCTTCTCTGCCAAGAGCGGTCTTGATCTGAGCTCGGCGGACGACGCGAACGCGGTGCTGCTCGGCTCGCCGAATCAGACGACGATGGAATACACGTCAGCCTACGTCGCCATCAGCGGCACGATGAACGTCACGGCGGCCGGAAGCGCCGGGTCCATGTTCACCGGCTCGCTGACCAACGTCGTGTTCCAGCACTACGACAACATCCTCAGCGGCAGTGCACAGCCAGTGCCCGACCCGGACGGTTGCAAGTCGACAGTCGCCTCGTTCTCGTTCACCGGCACCGAAGCCGTCGGCAGCGCCGGCTTCCTCGGTGAAAACAACGCGCAGCGCGCGAACGGCATGATCCTCCACGGACGCATCCGCTAGCTCTCGTTCGCGTACGATTCGTGCGCGATGTACCGCTTCTTCTATTGGCTCGTCCTCTCGCGCCTACCGGC
>DATBAS010000135.1:0-56035 GCA_036271395.1 Kofleriaceae bacterium | reverse complement strand
GTTCGCGTTCCGCCAGCTCGTCGACAAGCACCAGAGCGAGCTCGCGAAGCTGCTCACGCTCGAGCACGGCAAGGTCACCGCCGACGCGATGGGCGAAGTCGCGCGTGGCCTCGAAGTGATCGAGTTCGCGTGCGGCATCGCGGATCTCGCGAAGGGCGAGTACAGCGAGAACGTCTCGACCGAGGTCGACACGTATTCGATCCGCCAGCCGCTCGGCGTCGTGGCCGGCATCACGCCGTTCAACTTTCCGGCGATGGTGCCGCTGTGGATGTTCCCGATCGCGATCGCGTGCGGCAACGCGTTCGTGCTCAAGCCGAGCGAGCGCGATCCGTCAGCGGCGAACTTCATGGCGCGGCTGCTCACCGACGCGGGCCTGCCGCCCGGCGTGTTCAACGTCGTCCACGGCGACAAGGTCGCGGTCGATCGCCTGCTCGAGCACCCGAAGGTCTCGGCGATTTCATTCGTCGGCTCGACGCCGATCGCGCAGTACATCTACGAGACCGGAACTCGCCATGGCAAGCGCGTTCAGGCTCTGGGCGGCGCGAAGAACCACATGATCGTGCTGCCCGACGCCGACATGGAGCTCGCGGCAGATGCGGCCGTCTCGGCCGGCTTCGGCTCGGCGGGCGAGCGCTGCATGGCGATCTCGATGCTCGTCGGCGTCGGCAACGCCGCCGACCAGCTCGTGCCGCTGTTGCAAGAACGCATCGCGAAGCTGCGCGTCGGCGACGGCCTCGAGGCCGGATCGGAAATGGGCCCGCTCGTCACCGCCGCGCATCGCGACAAGGTCCGCGGCTACATCGACGCCGGCGTCAAAGCAGGCGCGACGCTCGTCGCCGACGGCCGCGGCTTGCAAGTCTCCGGTCGGCCGAACGGGTTCTTCTTGGGGCCGACGCTGTTCGATCGCGTGACGCCGGCGATGTCGATCTACAAGGACGAGATCTTCGGCCCGGTGCTCGGCATGACGCGCGTCGCGACGTACGACGATGCGATCGCGTTGGTGAACAAGAACCCGTACGCGAACGGCGTCGCGATCTTCACGAACGACGGCGGCGCCGCGCGCAAGTTTCAGCACGAGATCGAGGTCGGTATGGTCGGCATCAACGTGCCGATTCCGGTGCCGATGGCGTACTACTCGTTCGGCGGCTGGAAGGCGTCGCTGTTCGGCGACCTCCACATCTACGGTCGCGACGGCGTGCACTTCTACACGCGCACCAAAGCGATCACGACGCGCTGGCCCGATCCGCGCCACCGCGGCGTGAACCTCGGCTTCCCGACGAACCGTTAGCGCAGCTTCAGCGACGCGATCGGCACGCCGCTCTTGCGCTCGCCTTGGCTGCCGAGCCGAGCCGGGCGTGGCGGCGGCGGCATCGGTGGTTGCCGCGATAGATCGACGGTGAGCGCGACCTCTTCGACGTTGTCGTAGTCGGGCTCTTCGAGGATCCGTCCGGCCTCGGCCGCGACCTGCGCCGCGGTCGGTCGCGCGCGCGGATCCGGCGACAGCATCTCGGTGACGAGGTGCACGATCCGCGGCGGCGGCGCCGACACGACGGCGTGGGCCGCGAGCCCGAGCGCGTACACGTCGCCGGCGCCTTGATCGGGCGGGCCGCGCCGCGCGTTGTGCCAGTGCAGCAAGCGCACGCAGTCGTCTTTGACGATCGCGTCGAGCCAGACGTCGCCGTGGATCACGCCGCGCGAGTGCGCGTGCGCCAAGATCGTCGCGACCTCGCGAAGCAGCTCCGCGACGTCGCGCGGCTTGAGCTGCGTCGGATAACGCTTGCCGACGACGAGCTCGCGCGCGACCCACGGCAAGCCATCGGCGACCGTGCCGCAGTCGTAGATGCGCGGCACGCCGGGATGGCGCAAGGTCTCGAGCATGCACGCCTCGCGCAGGATGCGCGGCGCTGCAGACTTTGCCGTCGCCACGGTCATGTGCGCGCGACGCGGCAGGATCATGTGACTGGCTTCGAAGTACGCGAGGTCGTGCTCGGAGGCGAGCGCGCGCTCGATCGCGTAATCGGCGATCTCTCCCATTGATAACGACGCACTGCAGCCGTCGTGCCTCGCGATTCTACACGGTTTTGCGAGATCGCCGCTGGAGACAGCTGTCCCGAGTGGAACGACTGACCCTATCCGCGATGGATGCGAATCGAAAACGACGTCTGCCGCGTGCTGTCGGCCGGCTCGATCGGCCGCATCTCCTGCGTCGTCCTGCGCGGCACGACCGTATCGGCGAGCCACGCGGTTCGCTCGCGAACCTCGCCCGCGCTAGGTCTGCGCTCGGGTGCGAGCATGTCGTCGATCAGCTCCGCGAGCTCGACCGGAGCCGACGGCGCCGACGTCCGCGCCGATGCGGTCGGTGTGTGTGGCGATGCGGTGAGCGCGCGAAACGCGATCGTGCCGAGCGCGTGAACATCGCGCGCCTGATCGGCGCCGGCTCCCGAGTCGCGCGTGCCGACGCCACCCCAGCCGGTGATCGTGTAGGCGGCATGGCGCTGCGGCGTGCGCACGACCGCGCCTTCGCCGAGTCGCTGATGGATCACGCCGCGCCCGTGCGCGTGCTCGATCACCTCCGCCATCGTGCGGATCGCGACCACGAGCTCCGCGATCCCGAGCGGACCTTCGCGACACAAGTCGGCGAGCGTCGGACCTTCGACCAGCTCCATCGCCACCCACGGTCGCTTGTCGGCGAGCACGCCGCACTCGAACACGCGCGGCACGCCGGGATGGCAGAGCGCTTCCAAGATGCAGGCCTCGCGCATCATCTGCAGCGCGAGCGCCTTGCTGTCGCTCGACAGCACGCGAACCGCGGCGTGACGCGGCAGCACCGCATGCACGGCCTTGTAGGTCGTCGCGCCATCCTCGCGACGGATCTCCCTCTCGACGGAGTAGTCCCCGACTCGATCCACCGTCGTTCAGCATACGCGACCGGTGCTGCGATCGGCCGACTATTTTGCGAGCGCCAGGTAAAGGCCGCCGGACAACCCGAACGCGACGAACCACGACCAGTTGTAGATCGGTCGCATCGGCTCCCAAAACGCGCCTAACAGCGCGACCGCGAAGCCGAACAACGTCGCGATCACCGCCGCGCCATGCCAACCACGGGTGTAACGGTATTTTCCATTCTTCGTGTACAAGGACACCAGATCGAGCGTCCGCTTGCGCACGATCCAGTAGTCGACGATCAGCACGCCGGCGATCGAGCCGAGCGCCGCACCGTAACCGCCGAGCCAGCTGTCGAGATAGCGCGCCGGGTTCGCGAGCAGCTGCCACGGCATCACGAGCACGCCGATGACGCCGGTGACGAGCCCGCCGCGTTTGAAGTCGATGTGCTTGGGGAACGCGTTCGCGAAGTCGTTCGCCGGCGACACGGTGTTCGCGGCGATGTTGACGGCGAGCGTCGCGACCACGACCGTGAACATCGCGACCGCGACGACGAGCTTGTTGTGAAACATCCCGCCGAGCTCGATCGGGTTCCAGATCGACTTGCCGTAGATCAGCGCGGTCGCCGACGTGATCGCGATGCCCATCGCGGCGAACAGCGTCATCGTCGTCGGCAACGCGACGACCTGGCCGATCGCCTGGTCCTTCTGCGAGCGCCCGAACCGCGTGAAGTCGGGCATGTTGAGCGACAGCGTCGACCAGAACGCGATCGTCGCGGTCAGCGACGAGATCGTCACGCCCCAGAACGGCTGCGTGCCGGTGTACGACGTGTGTTGCACGATCGGCCCGACGCCACCCGCCTTGTCGATCGCCCACCACACGAGCAGCGCGGTCATCACGAGCACGTACGGCGCGGCCCAGCGCTCGACCTTGCGGAGCAGCTCCATGCCGCGGAAGATCACGAGGACGTTGAGCGCCCAGAACATCGCGAACGCGACCCACTGCGTGTTCTGGAACGGCAGCAGCTCCCCGCTACCGCCCTGGTTCCACGCCGGATGCGACGCGCCGAGCAGATCGGCCCAGCCCGGCCACAGCGACGTGAAGAACGTCTGCAGCGCGGCGCCGCCGATCCACGCGTTGATCCCGAACCAGCCGCACGCGACGAGCGCGCGCATCAGCGCCGGCAAGTTCGAGCCGCTGGTGCCGTAGGCCGCGCGTGCGAACACCGGAAACGGCACGCCGTACTTCGTGCCGGGATGCGAGTTGAGCAAGATCGGCGCGAGCACGATGACGTTGCCGATCGCGATCACGACGAGCGCCTGCCACCACGCGAGCCCGCGGCCGATCATCGTCGACGCGAGCGTGTACGTCGGGATGCAGTGCGCCATCGAGATCCACAGCGCCGAGTAGTCCCACGTGTTCCACGTGCGCTTCGCGACGGGCACCGGCGCGAGATCGTCGTTGTAGAGCGGCGATGCTCTCAGCGCCTCCGGATCGCGCAATTCGACGCGGCCGTCGGCGTGCTGAATTTCCTCGCTGGTCGCCACGGCGCGAACGTATCCAATTTTAGGTATCCTCGACACGTGACGACGCGGTCATCGGTCAAGGGCAGCGAGCTAGTCACGGCGACCGCGCGGATCGCCGACGAGGTCGCCGCGCAGCACGCGAGCGATGTCGACGCGAAGAGCCGATTTCCGCACGAGACGTTCGCGGCCCTGCGCGACGCCAAGCTGCTGTCGGCGGCCGTGCCGAAATCGCACGGCGGCCGCGGCGCCTCGATGCTCGAGCTCGGTCATCAATGCGCCGCGCTCGCGCACGGCTGCGGCAGCTCCGCGATGATCCTCGCGATGCACCACATCCAGGTCGGCTGCATCGCGCGTCACGGCGCCGGCATGCCGTACTTCGACGCGTATCTGCGCGACAAGCTCGTCGGCGAGCAGTTGTTGGTCGCGTCGATCACGTCGGAGAACGGCACGTTCGGCGATACGCGCAGCTCGGTGTGCGCGGTCGAAGTCGACGGCGATCGCATGAAGCTCGTCAAGGACGCGACGACCGTGTCGTACGGCGCGCATGCCGATGCGCAGCTCGTGACGTGCCGGCGCGCGACCGATGCCGCGGCGAGCGATCAGGTGCTCGTGCTGTTCGAGCGCGGCCAGTACACGCTCGACCAGACCGGCACGTGGGACACGCTGGGCATGCGCGGCACGTGCAGCCCGGGCGCGAAGTTTTCCGGCGCCGGCGCCGCCGCGCAGATCGTGCCGGGCAGCTTCGCGGACTCGTCGGCGCAGACGATGGTGCCGTACTCGCACGTGCTGTGGGCATCGCTGTGGTGGGGCATCGCCGCCGACGCGATCGGCCGCGCGGCGCAGTTCGTGCGCGGCGAAGCGCGCAAGAAGCCGGGCACGGTGCCGCCGCAGGCGATCCGGCTCGCGAAGGCGCACGTCGAGCTGCAGGCGATGCGGCACAACTGGGAAGCGGTCGCGATGGAGCTCGACGAGCTGCAAGGCGAAGATTCGCGCGGCGAGCTCGAGTCGATGGGCTGGGCGCTCAAGCTCAACCAGCTCAAGGTCGCGGCGTCGGAGATGGCGCCGAAGCTCGTCCACGAGGCACTGCAGATCATCGGCATCATGGCCTACAAGAACGACTCGAAGGTTTCGGTCGGCCGTCACTATCGCGACGTGCTGTCGGCGGCGCTGATGGTCTCGAACGAGCGGATCGCAGGCAAGAGCGCATCGATGCTGCTCGTGTTCAAGGACGAGTGATGAGCGCGACGGAGTACGACGCGGCGAAATTTTACGACGGCCTGGTGACGGCGGGCCTGATCGTGCCGGTCGGCGTGCAAGGCGCGTTCGGCCGCAACGCCGTGTTCGAGTCGGTGATCGACGGCTTCAACCACGCCGTGTCGCGCGTCGCCAAAGACGACGGCGCCGAGTACTTCGTGTATCCGCCGATCATCGATCGCCGCGTGCTCGAGAAGTCCGATTACATGGATTCGTTTCCGCATCTCGCGGGCACCGTGCACAGCTTCTTCGGCAAGGAGCTCGACGCGCGCAAGCTCGCCGAGCGGATCCACGCCGGCGATCCGTGGGGCGACGCGATGGGCATCACCGACGTCACCCTGAATCCAGCCGCGTGCTATCCGGTCTATCCGAGCTTCGCGGGGACCGTGCCTGCAGACGGCCGGCTCGTCACGATGCTCAACTGGGTGTATCGCCACGAGCCGTCGCCGGAGCCGACGCGCATGCAGGCGTTTCGCGTGCGCGAGCTGGTGCGCTGCGGCACGCGCGATCAAGTCGTCGCGTGGCGCGACATGTGGCTCGAGCGCGGGTTGGCACTGTTGAAGTCGCTCGGCTTGGCAGCGGCGAGCGACGTTGCCGCCGATCCGTTTTTTGGCAAAGGCGGCCGCATGCTCGCGGCGAGCCAGCGCGAGCAAAAGCTCAAGTTCGAGGTGCTCGTGCCGGTGATCTCGAAGGCGCAGCCGACCGCGTGCTGCTCGTTCAACTTTCACGAGGCGCATTTCGGCGACGCGTTCGGGATCAAGACGCCCGACGGCAACGTCGCGAACACCGCGTGCCTGGGCTTCGGGCTCGAGCGCTGCGCGATGGCGCTGTTTCAAGCACACGGGTTCGATCCCGGCGCGTGGCCGACCGCGGTGCGAGACATCTTGTGGCCCGGCTAAACGTCCTCGGGCTCGATGCGGCGACGTACGCGCGGCACTCGCTGCACGCCGACGATCGCGTCTGGGTCGAGAAGAATTGCTACGTCGATATCTGGATCGAATTGATCCACGCAGTCGGCTGCGAGCCGCTCGCGATGTTGCCGTTCACGCTCGCGATCGACTTCGAAGGCGATCAGTGGACGTTCTTCAAGCCGCCGCACGACGAGCTGCGCGACCTCTACGGCATCGATTGCCAGGAGCTCAACTGCTGGCGCCCGCTGCTCGAGCACGCGCAAGAACATCTCGCCGCCGGCAAAGTGATCTCGACCGAAGCCGACGCGTGGTGGCTGCCCGACGTGGCCGGCACCGACTACCGCCGCCAGCACACGAAGTCGACGATCGTGGTCGCCGACTTGGACGTCGACGCGCGACGGCTCGGCTACTTTCACAACGCCGGGTATTTCACGCTAGACGGCGAAGACTTCGACAAGACGTTTCGGCTCGATCTCGAGATGCCGTTCTTCGCCGAGCTCGTGCGGCTCGATCGCAAGGTCGTCCGCAAACCGGACGAATTGCGCGAGCTATCGCGGGGGTTGTTGCGAAGGCATCTCGCGCGATGCCCGAGCGAAAATCCGATCGCGAAGTTCGCCGCACGATTCGCGCGCGATTTGCCGGAGCTGCAGGCGAAAGGCCTCGCCAACTATCACGCGTGGGCATTCGCGACCGTGCGCCAGCTCGGCGCCGCGTGCGAGCTGATGGCGCGCTACTTGGAGTGGCTCGGCGAGGACCCGGCGATCGCGCACTACGACGCGATCTCGACCGGCGCGAAGTCGTTCATCTTGAAAGCGGCGCGCGCGGTGAGCTCGAAGAAGCCGTTCGATGCGTCGGCGATGTTCGCGGAGTGGACAGCCGCGTGGGACAACGCGATAGGATCGCTGCGTTGAACGACACAGCCTCACGCGTCCGCGGCGTCTTGAGCGAGCACGGCCGGTTGGCGAAACCGATCACCGAGCTCGCCAATGCCGACGACCTCTACCAAGCCGGCATGACCTCGCACGCGAGCGTCAACGTGATGCTCGCGCTCGAAGGCGAGTTCGACGTCGAGTTTCCCGATTCGATGCTCAAGCGCAGCGTGTTCGAGAGCGTCGCGTCGATCACGACGGCGATCGAAGAGCTGACTGCGGGGCGCTGATGTCGCGCGCGCGCGTAGTCGGAACGACGCGCGTGCCCATCGAGCATGGCTGGGAGGTCGCGCCGACACCGCCGGGCCAGCTGGCCGGCCCGCACGAGCTCGATCGCGTGCGTTGGCATCCGGCGCGCGTACCCGGCACCGCGGCGATGGCGCTGCCCGATCGCACCGACTACGACGCGCTCGACTGGTGGTGGCGCGCGCCGCTCAACCCAGAATTGACCGCGGGTTGCGTGCTCGGCTTCGACGGCATCGCGACGCTGTGGGACGCGTGGATCGACGGCGCGCACGTCGCGTCGGGTGAGAGCATGTGGCGCGCGCACGAGGTCGCGCTCGCGCACGGCGCGCACGAGCTCGTGATCCGCTGCCGGTCACTCACCGCCGAGCTGGCGACGAAACGGCCGCGGCCGCGCTGGAAAGTGCCGATGCTCGAGCAGCAACAGCTGCGCTGGTTTCGCACCACGCTGCTCGGCCGCACGCCGGGATGGTCGCCGCCGTGGCCGGCGGTCGGGCCGTGGCGATCGATCTGGCTCGAGCAGCGCGTGCACGATGTTCGCGAGGTCTCGATCGACGCGCGGATCGAAGCCGGCCGCGGCGTGATCGACGTGCGCGGCGTCGACGGTACGGTCGTCGCCACACGCCATGGCAAACGTTTCGTCGGCGATGTTCCGGATCCGGACTTGTGGTGGCCGCACACGCACGGCGATCCGGCGCTGTATCGCGTCGGCGTCGAATGCGACGGCTACTCGATCGATTTCGGCCGCATCGGCTTTCGTACGCTCGAGCTCGACGACTGCCGCGTGATCGTCAACGGCGTGCCGATCTTCTGCCGCGGCGCGTGCTGGACGCCGCTCGATGCACGCGCGCTCGACGGCCATGACTACGGCGCGGCGATCGCGCAGTGCGCGCGCGCCGGGATGAACATGCTGCGCGTCGGCGGCACGATGACCTACGAAGCCGACGCGTTCTACGACGCCTGCGACGCGCATGGCGTGCTGCTCTGGCACGACCTGATGTTCGCGAACATGGACTATCCCGACGAGCTGTGGCCGGCGATCGAAGCCGAGCTGCGCGAGCAAGCCGCGCGCTGGCAGGCGCGGCCGTCGATCGCGATCATCTGCGGCAACAGCGAAGGCGAGCAACAAGCCGCGATGTTCGGCGCGACGCGCGCTCGCTGGGCGCCGGCGCTGTTTCGCGAGGCAATTCCGCAGCTGCTCGCGACGATCGCGCCGCGCGTGCCGTACCTGCCGTCGTCGGCGCACGGCGGCGCGTTCCCACACGTGTCGAACGTCGGGCCGTCGTCGTACTACGGCGTCGGTGCGTATCGCCGCCCGCTCGACGATGCGCGCCGCGCCGAGGTCGTGTTCGCGTCGGAGTGCCTCGCGTTCGCGAACCTCGGCGACGCGCCACCGGATAAGGCGCGCACGCCGCACGATCTCGGCGCCGGCTGGGACTTCGACGACGTGCGCGATCACTACGTCCGCGTCGTGTTCGGCGTCGATCCCGACGAGCTCCGCGCGACCGACGTCGTGCGCTACCTCGCGCTCGGCCGCGTCGCGACGGGCGAGGTCATGCAGCGCACGTTCGCCGAGTGGCGGCGCAAACGCTCGATCACGCGCGGTGGCCTCGTGTGGTTCCTGCGCGATCTGTGGCCATGCGCCGGCTGGGGCGTCACCGAGGCAGACGGCCGGCCCAAGCTCGCGTGGTACGCGCTGCGCCGTGCGTTCGCGCCACTCGCGCTCGCGTTCACCGACGAAGGCACGAACGGGCTCGCGCTGCACGTCGTCAACGATCGCGCACAGCCGATCGCCGGCGAGCTCGAGCTCGAGCTGTGGCGCGGCGAAGCGCGCACCGGTTTCGGCACGCGCACGATCGAAGCGCCCGCGCGCGGCGCGCTCGAGCTCGCGCCGACCGACTGGCTCGACGGATTTTCCGATCTGTCGTACGCGTATCGGTTCGGCCCACCGGTCGCCGATGCGATCCGCGCGCGCTTCGCGGGTGCCGAGGCGTGGTGGTTTCTGAGCGACGTGCGAACCGCCGGGCTCGTCACGACCCGCACCGGCAACACGCTCGAGATCTCGACACCGCGGCTCGCGCGCTTCGTCACGATCGATGCGCCCGGCTTCATCGCCGAAGACAACGGCTTTCACCTCGCGCCCGGCCAGACGCGCACGATCGCGCTCGAGCCATTCGGCGAAGCATCCGGCGACATCTCGGTCACGGCGTTGTGATCGCCGCCGGCGATCCGAGCGCGCCGGTGGCCGTGGTGATGCTGCACGGCCGCGAGATGGGCGGCGCGGACCTCGCGCCGTTCGCGGCCACGCTGGCGAAGGACACGTACTGGCTGTTTCCCGATGCGCCGCTGGCCGCCGGTCGCGCGCGCACGTGGTGGCCGATCGATTCGGAGCAACGCATCCGCGCGCTGCACGACGGCCCGATGGAGCTGTCGGCGATGGATCCGCCCGGCCGCGCCGACGCGCGGGCATTCCTCGACACAATTCTTCAGCCGCTGACGCAGCCGGTCGTGCTCGCCGGGTTCTCGCAGGGCGGCATGCTCGCGATGGACTACGTGCTGCACGGCGGCAAGCGCCCGGCTGCGCTCGCGCTGCTGTCGACGACGCGCATCGCGCTCGCCGATTGGACCGCCCACGCAGCGGGGCTTCGCGACCTGCCCGTGCTCGTCGCGCACGGTCGCGACGATCGCGAGCTCGCGTTCCGCGCCGGCGAGCTGGTGCGCGACTTCGCCGGCGAGCACGGCGCGCGCGTCACGTGGCTGCCGTTCGACGGCGGACATCAGTTGCCGTTCGTCGTCTGGCGCGCGCTCAAGAAGCTCGCGGCTAGTGTTTCGCCGTCCACGCCCTGACGTACGCGAGCGGATCGTTCGGCAGCGCCTTACCCAGCCGCAGCGCCGCCATCACGCGCAACGCGCCCTGCGGGCTCGCGAGCCAGCGCTCGCCGACGGGCTCGTCCGCGTGCGGCCAGCTCGACGCATCGAGATGCAGTGCCTCGGCGGTCCAGGCCAGCGAGCGATCGAGGTGACACAGGTTGCACGCATTGGGCTGCGCGTCGCGCAGGATCGCGACGTTCGTCGGCGACGAGATGCGATGCGTGCGGACGTAGCGATCGATGCCCATCACGAGCTTCGGCATGTGACAGTCGAGGCAGGTCACCGAGCCGTGACCCTCGCCCGCGTGCGCGCGCGCCGCGGCCGCGTCGGCGAGGCTGTCGTGGCAGTGAACGCATGCGTTGATCGATCGCTGCTCGTCGCCGCGCGCGTCGGCGCGATGCGGATCGTGGCAGTCGGTGCACTTGATGCCCGTGCACGGCGACGCGCCGAGATCGATCGCCTCGCTCGAGTTGCGCAGCGCCGTGTGATCGACGAGCCGCGGCGACGGCCCCGAATGGCACTGCGCGCAGATCGCGTTGACGATCGCCGGATCGCGGCGCTCTTGCGCGAACGGCTCGTCGGGGACTTCGGTGGTCGCCGTGGCGCCGTGCGGCACGAAGTGGATCGCGCCGCCGTTCGCATGCGCCCGGCCGCCGAGGTGGCAGCTCTCGCAGCTGATGCCGGTCGTGATCTGCTGCGCGACGTCCAATCGATCATTGTGCTGCGCACCGCCTTCGGCGCTGCTGCGCGCCCGACGTTCGCCGGGCTTGCCGCTCGACGCTCCGGCGAACCACTGCTCCATGCCGTGGCCGAGGTGCGTCGGACCCGACGCGCGCGCGATGCGTTGTTCGAACGGATACGTCGAGTGGCACCACGGGCACCGCTCGGCCCACGGCGCGGTCGGATGCGGATCGAACTCGGTGAGCCACGGATCGAACGCGATCTGCGGCTGCCAGCCGCCGGCGTGTGGCCACCAGCCGAACGGCAGGCGCACCTCGTCGGTGTGACCATCCTCGATGCCGACGTACTCTTGCAGCGCGCGCCGGCCGATCGTGCGCGTCACGCGATAGTGAGTGTCACCGATCTGCATCGCGTAGCCGTTTGCATCGTGCGTGAAGTGCGCGCTGCCGAGCGACGCGTTGTCGAAGTTGCCGATCACCGCGCCCGGATCGCTCGGCTTCGCGTTCATCACGCGATGCAGGCTCTGCGACCACCGCGCGTATTCGTCGGGGTGGCAGCCGCCGCACGCGTCCGGCCCGACGTAATCGGCGCGCGCGATATTCGACTCGACGGCCGGCGGCGTTCGCGGGGCCGGTTGTGACGCCGGCGCGGCTTCGCAGGCGACGACCAGGACTATGCCCAGCTCACGCCGCACAGCTGCTCCGAGTACGTCCACAAGCGCTTCGCCTCGCCGTCGTCGCGCGCCCACCGCGACGGCTTCGACGGCTTCGTGCCGACGAAGTAGAGCCCGCTCGCGCCTTCGAGCTCGGGCGCGCTCGCGACGTAGATCGAGCTCTTCGCGCCTTGCTCGGTCGTCTTGAGGAACGGCCTCGACAGCTTGGCCAGCGCGCGAAACATCATCGAGCCGCCGCTGCCGAAGTTGGAGGCGACCGTGCCCGGGTGGAGCGCGTTCGACGTGATCTTCGCCGCCGCGAGCCGGCGCGCCGACTCGCGCGCGAACCAGATGTTGCACAGCTTCGCCGCGCCGTACGCGCCGATCGCGCCGGGCCAGCGCTCCATCGTCGCGAGGTCGTCCCAGCGCAACGACGCGAAGCGGTGGCCCGCCGATGACACCGTCACGATTCGCCCGGGCGCGCTCGCGACGAGCAACTCGCGGAGCTCGTAGGTGAGCAAGAACGGCGCGAGGTGATCGAGCGCGAACGTCTTCTCGAAGCCGTCGACGGTGAGCTCGCGCGCGCCGTGGAGCGCGCCCGCGTTGTGCACGAGCACGTCGAGCCGCGGCACGCGCCGCCGGATCTCCGCCGCGGCGAGCCGAACTTCGCCGAGCGAGTATAGATCGGCCGTGACGATCTCGAGCTCGGGCACCTCGGCGAGCGCTTGTTTGGCGCGCTCGCGGTTGCGCACGATCGCGACGATGCGCGCGCCGAGCCGCGCGAGACCCTTCGCGGTCTCGAGGCCGATGCCCGAGCTCGCGCCGGTGATCGCGACGACCTTGCCGTCCATGATGCCCACGGCCGGAACTTACCTTGAACCGCGCCGATCACGCGTTATCGTTTCGCGATGCGCGCATTCGTCTTGGTCCTCGTCGCCGGCTGCGCCCTGTACGGCGCCCCGTCTGATCCGCTGCACGGAGTCGCGCGGGTTCGACCACCGGCTGGCTCCGCCGATGGCACGCCGACCGTCGTGTACGTCGAAGATTGCGAGACCGATTTCCACCGCGACGCGCGCGGCGTGGTCGCACAAACCGCCGTCGCGAAGGATCGCGTGCACGACGGCGAGGCCGCGAGCACATCGCGGCGACGAAGTCGGGCGCCGAGCAGGCCACGCTACTCGTCGAGTCGATCGAGCACTACGCCGACGCGCTACGCGCCGACCCGTACGACGCGAGCGCGACGCTCGGTCTCGCGATCGCGTACGACCACGTGCTGCGCAAAGGCTGTGCGCTCGCGATGCTGCGCCGCCTGAACGCGCTGTCGCAGAACGCGCGGATCTCGCCCGATGCGAAGTCGCGCGTCGCCGCCGTCGTCGACAACCCGCAGTGGTTCAAGGGCTACCGCAACGACGCGCTCGAAGCCGTGACTCCGTAGTCACTGCAGCGACAGGCCGAGATACTTCGCGAAGAACAGCAAGAGCTCGGTGTTCTGCGCGATCTCTTGCGACTTGAGGCCGCCGCCGCCGTGGCCCGACTCGACGTCGACGCGCAACAAGATCGGCGCCGAGCCCGCCTGCGCCGCTTGCATCGCGGCGGCGAGCTTGTACGAATGCAACGGCGGCACTCGTACGTCGTGATCAGACGTCACGATGTATGTCGCCGGGTAATGCGTGCCCGACTTGACGTTGTGCACGGGCGAGATGGCGCGCAGCCATTTCGCCTCGGCGGGCACGTCGGGATGGCCGAGGTCGGCCTGCCAGCCGGCGCCTTGACCGAACAGCTGGAACCGCAGCAGATCGAGGACGCCGGCGATCGGCGCGGCCGCACCGAACAGGTCGGGCCGCTGTACGAGCGTCGAACCGACGAGCATGCCGCCGCCCGAGTAGCCGTACATGCCGAGGTGCTCGCGCGACGTGTACTTGTTCGCGATCAGCGCTTCGCCGGCCGCGACGAAGTCATCGATCTTGGTCTGCAGGTGCTCCATCACACCGGCGGCGTGCCACGCATCGCCGTACTCGCCGCCGCCGCGAATGTTCGCGGTCACCGCGACGCCGCCGTGCTCGATCCACGCCAGCTCGAACGGCGAGAACCGCGGCAGCGACGAGACGCCGAACCCGCCGTAGCCGTAGAGCAGCGTCGGGTGCGAACCGTCGAGCACGATGCCCTTCTTCGCGGTCACGAACATCGGCACCTTGGTGCCGTCCTTACTCGCAAAAAAGATCTGCTTGGTCTCGAAGGCGTTCGGATCGAAGCCGAGCGACGCCGGTCGCCACGGCGTGCTCTTGCCGGTCGTCAGGTCGAGTGCGTACGGCGAGTACGGCAACACGAAGCTCGTGAAGCCGTAGTACGCGGACGCTTCGTCGGGTCTGCCGCCGACGCCGTAGACCGCGCCGACGCCTGGCAACTCGACGTCGCGCAGCTTCGTGCCCGATGGATCGTAGATGACGAGCGCCGAGTGCGCATCGACGAGCTCGTCGACGATCAGGTTGCCGCCGACGATCGACGCGCCCTCGATCGCGTGCTCGCCCGCCGGCACGATGTCGCGCCACGCCGTCGGCGCGCCGGCATCGACCATGACGATCTTCTTGTTCGGTGCACCGTCGTCGGTCAGAAAGTACAAGCCCGAACCGATCGAGCCGACGAGCTCGTACTCGGACTTGTACTCGGTCACGAGCTCGATCGGCTTCGCGTCGGGTGCGGTCAGATCGAACGCGACGTACTGCTCCTTGCGCGTGTCGCCGACCTCGCCTTCGCCGATCGCGACGACGAGATATTTGCCGTCCCAGGTCACGTACGGCTCGAACTGCGTCGCGGGCTTGCCCGCGCGTTCGTACACGACCTTGTCCTCGGCGACAGGCGTGCCGAAGCGGTGGAAGTACAGCTTGCAGTCGTGATCGGTCTCGGTGAGCTCGGCGCCCTTTTGCGGCGCCGGAAAGCGGCTGTAATAAACCCCGGCATGATCGGCGGTGAACGCCGGTCCGTAGTACTTGATGTTCGTCAGCTCGTCGGGCAGGTCTTTGCCCGTCGAGGTGTCGCGGAACCGCCACGTGGTCCAGTCGCCGCCGCCGGACGCGAGGCCGTACGCGACGAGCGCACCGTCTTTGCTGGGCGCCCAGCCCGCGAGCTGCAAGCTGCCGTCTTTGGCGAACTCGCTCGGATCGAGCAGCGTCGTCGATTCGCCGTCGGGCGATGCCGCCATCTGGACCGTGCTTTGATCCTGCGTCGCCGTGCGCGCGGACCAGAAATATTTGTTGCCGCGGTGGTTCGGCGCGCCGACGTACGGCCGGCTGTAGAGCTCGGTCAGTCGCTTCGCGATCTCGGCCTTGCCCGGCGCGTTGCCGAGCGCCGCGTCGGTGAGCTGGTTCTCGGCCGCGACCCACTTCGCGGTGTCGGCCGAGTCCATCTGCTCGAGCGCGCGATACGGATCGTCGGCGATCGTGCCGCGGGCGACGCTCGGATACTGCGAGCCACCCGTTCCTGCTCCACCACAACCGATCGCGAGGAGTAACCATGCGCGCTTCATGCGCGCAGCCTAGGCTAGTTTTTCACGCGCTGCTGCGCCCCGCGCGCAGCTTGTTGTTGTCGCTGTTTGAGCGTGGCCTCGATGTCGGCGAGCCCACCGTCGCTGTCGAGATCGCTCGCCGCGTCGACGCCGACGACGAGATCGTCGATCTCCTGCGCCAGTTGCTGTTGCTCGGAGATCGCGACCACGTGCGACTCGAGGTAGCGGAACGATTTGTCGAGCGTATCCATCTTGACGCCGAGCGCGCGGTAGTTCGCTTCGATCTGTTGGTGCTGCTTGAGCCGCTTCTGTGCGAGCGCGAGGCCTTGGCGCAGCCCGGCGAGCACCTGCGCGTCTTGCTCGTTGCGCAGCGCGCGCTCCGACGCCTCGATGTCGCGGCGTAGATCGTTCTCGTCGTTGTCGGCCAAGTAGTGGCCGAGTCGCTGGTGCGTGATCGCCATCTGCAAGAACGAGTGGAGCAGCTGGCCGAGCTTGTCCATCTCGCCTTGGATCAGCCGCGTCTCGAGGCACGGGTTCGCCTTCGCGAGCGCTTGCACGCGCTCGGAGCACGCGAGCAGATCGCGAAACCGCGAGCGATACGCCGGCTCGAGCGCGGCGAGCGAGGCTTCGGCATCTTGCTTGAGCTGCTGTTTGCCCTCGAGGCCCTCTTGCAGCGCGACCCAGCGCTTGAACGGCGAAGAATCCGAGCCGAGCACGAGCCACAGCGCTTCGACACCCGCGCCGAGCACGAGCGGGATCCACGTGAACGTCGCGAGCGCGAACACGCCCGCGGCACCCATCATGATCATGTTGTACTGATTCCAGAACGCGCGGTGAAACAGGCTCCTCTTTTTGGGCTTGACGTCCACGCGCGTATGTCCAGCTTAGCCTAAGATTGTCGCTAATCAGGGAGGGGACGTGAAGCTTACCCCGCTTGCAAAAGCGCTCATTACTATTGTCGTCGTCGCCGCCGTCGGCGTCACCATCTACACGCAGCGTGCGAAGCTGTTTCCCGGGAAGAAGCCGACGGATTCGAACGTTCCGATCGTCGCGAATCTGCCCGGCTCCGACGGCGCGAAGCAAAAGCCCGTCGTGCTCGACACCAAGCCCGGCTGCGCCGACAAGCCCGAGGTCCGCATCTACGCGTGGGCGTGGAATAGCCAGATGGGCATGATGTACGCCAACGGTGGCAAGCAAGCCGCCGAGGGCTCGCTGATGTGCAAGCACGGCGTCAACGCGAAGATCATCCGCGAGGACGACACCAACAACATGCAGACCGCGCTCGCGGCGTTCGCCGAAGAGCTCAAGGGCGGCACCGCGAACCCGACGAAGGGCGCGCACTTCATCATCATCATGGGCGATGGCGGCGCGCAGTTCTTCAAGGGCATGAACGATCGCCTCGACAAGCTCGGCAAGGACTACGAGGTCGAAGTCGTCGGCTCGACCGGCTACAGCCGCGGCGAAGACAAGTTCATGGGCCCGCAGCAGTGGAAGGACAACCCGCAGTCGGCGCGCGGTGGCCTCGTTGCCGGTGTGCTCCGCGATGGCGACTGGAACATCGCCATGAAGTGGCTCGGCGATAACGGCATCCCGAACAACCCCGACGAGACCACCTACGATCCCGACGCGCTCAACTGGGTCAACGCGAACGACTACATCGAAGCGGCGACCAAGTACATCACCGGCTTCTGCGTCGACATGAAGAACAAGAAGACGGGCAGCAAGGACAAGCACTGCGTGCAGGGCATCGTCACGTGGACGCCCGGCGACGTGAATGAAGCCGAGCAAAAGGGCGGCATCGTGCCGATCGTTTCGACCGAAGACTATCGGTCGCAGATGCCGTCGATCATCATCGGCAACAAGAAGTGGATCAACGCGAACCACGACTACGTGAAGAACATGCTCGCCGCGATCTTCGAGGGCGGCGATGCGGTGAAGGCCAGCAACGACAACCTGCATCAAGCCGCCGCGGTCAGCGCCGCGGTCTACAACGAGAAGGACGCCGATTACTGGCAGAAGTACTTCACGCCGCAAGTCGTCAAGGACAAGACCGGCTTGATGGTGCGGCTCGGCGGCTCGGCCGTGTCGAACCTCGCCGATAACGTCCACCTGCTCGGCCTCGAGCCCGGCGCCACGAACTTGTTCGCCGCGACGTACACCACGTTCGGCAACGTCGTGAAGCAGCAGTATCCCGACCTGGTTCCGAACTATCCGCCGGTCAACGACATCCTCGACATGTCGTTCGTCAAAGAGCTCGACGCCGCACAATCGACGAAGGGCACGGCCGACGTCGCGAAGTTCGATCCGACGCAGGTCAAGCAGCAGGCGACGCAGGTCGTCAGCCGCAAGAACTGGAACATCCAATTCGAGACCGGCAAGGCGACGTTCTCGGCGGGCGCCGAGGATCAGCTCAAGAAGCTGCTCAACGACCTCGTGATCGCGAGCGGCACGACCGTCGAGATCCACGGCCACACCGATAACCAAGGCGCGCCCGACGCGAACATGCAGCTGTCGGAAGACCGCGCGTTCGCGGTCAAGGCGTGGCTCGAGAAGAACGCGCCGGCGAACTTCCCCGAGGGCCGGATCAAAGTCTTCGCGCACGGCCAGACCAACCCGATCACGTCGAACGCGACGACGGATGGCAAAGCGAAGAATCGCCGCGTCGAGATCGTGCTCGGCGCGACGAACCAGAATTCGTGACAGCGATCGCAAGCTTGGCGAGCGCCGAGTAAAATGAAAACGCCGCTCGCGAACATCTTCCTGCCGAATCGCGCCATCGATAAAACGATGGCGTTCGGCATCATCGCGTTCTGGGTCGTGCTCGCGCTGCTGATCTGGGTGTTGTCGCCGTTCGCGAGCCTGCCCGGGCCGGACGAGGTGCGCCACGCGCTCGCCGATCTGTGGATGAACCAGGGCATGTCCCAGGAGCTGTTCACGACGCTCCGCCTGATCTTCCACGCGCTCGTGCTCACCGTCGTGATCTCGCTGCTGCTGTCGTACACGACGGTGCTGCCGTTCTTCCGGCCGCTCGTCGAGGGCGTCGCGAAGCTGCGCTTTCTCGGCATCACCGGCCTCGTCATCCCGTTCACGCTGATCACCGGCGGCGGCTACGAGCTCAAGGTCTACTTGCTGACGTTCGGCATGACGACGTACTTCGTCACCGCGATGGCGCAGGTCGTGATCGAGATCCCGCGCGAGAACTTCGATCACCTGCGCGCGCTCGGCGCGGGCGAGATCCGGCTCGTGTGGGAAGTCGTGATCTTGGGGACCCTCGATAAAGCGCTCGAGGTCATGCGCCAGAACCTCGCGATGGGCTGGACGATGATCACGATGGTCGAGGGCATCTCGCGCGCTGAAGGCGGCCTCGGCGCGATGATCTTGAACCAGGAAAAGCACTTCAAGCTGCCCGAGGTCTACGCGATCTTGGTGCTGATCTTGATCGTCGGCCTGTTGCTCGATTACTCGATCGGCATGCTCCAACGCGTCGCGTGCCCGTACGCGATCATCGAAAGGTCGCGGCGCTGATGGCGGCCAACGACGTCCTGTTCAAGATCGAGGATCTGACGCTGCGGCTCGGCGGCAACCTGATCCTCGAGAAGCTGTCGTTCGACGTCATCGATCGCGTGCGGCCCGGCCTCATCACCGGTCAGATCGTCGCGCTGCTCGGCCCTTCGGGCGTTGGCAAGACGCGCTTGCTCCGCATCATGGCCGGGCTCGACGAGGCCGATCACGGCGACGTGTTCGACGGCAAAGGCGTGCCGCTCGTCGCCGGCCAAGTCGGCGTCGTGTTCCAGAACTACATCTTGCTGCGGCATCGCACGGTGCTCGGCAACCTCGTCACCGCGGGCGTGATGAACGGCATGCCGCGCGAGCAAGCGCGCGACAAGGCCGCTCAGCTGCTCGCGCGGTTCGGGCTCGGCGAGCGCGCCGGCTACTACCCGATGCAGCTCTCGGGCGGCCAGCGCCAACGCGTCGCGATCGCACAGCAGCTCGTCAGCCAGAAGATGCTGTTGCTCATGGACGAGCCGTTCTCCGGCCTGGATCCCGCGGCGCTCGAAGAGGTCGTCAAGCTGCTCGTGCAGGTGCGCGACATGGACGAGCTCAACACGCTGTTCATCGTCACCCACGACATCCGCACGGCGCTGAAGGTCGCCGATACCGTGCTGATGCTCGGCCGCGATCACGCGCCCGATGGCAAGCTCAGCTCGGGCGCGCACATCAAAGAGAAGATCGATCTCGTCGAGCTCGGGCTCGCGTATCGCGATGACCTCGAGACCGATCCCAAGTTCCTCGACCTCGAACGCCGCGTCAAAGCCGAGTTCCCGCAACTCTAGGAGAGCGACATGACCGTCAAAGCGCAAGTTCACGAATCGTTCAAGCTGTTCGCCGGCAAGCTCGATGCCGCGGGTCACATCGGCGAGCTCGCGAAGCAAGTCACCGCATGGGCCGCGTCGGCGAACGTCGCGCCGAAGAGCATCGGCATCGAGTTCGTCGAGCACAGCAAGCAGGTCATCCTCTCGGTCGGCTATCGCAGCGACGAGGCCGGCTACGGCATCACGCTGGCGTCGAGCAAGATCGGCAAGATCGACAAGCTCGATCAGGCGGAGCTGACCCGGCTCGAAGGCGCGCTCGGCAAGGCCGCAGGTGGTCAACCGAACGTGATCTGCCACGAGCTCTACGTCACCGACGCGAACGAGCTCTACATGGTCACGATGTCACACGCGTAACACGCGTTACATTCTGGCGATCAATTCTCGCGAATGGCGGGAAGGTTTTTGACGCTGGACAGCGCGAGCGCCGAACGATACTCACCGCGCGTGGCGTGTCCGGACGATCAAGAGCTGTTGGCGATGCTCGAACGCTCGATGAACCCGACGCTGTTCGGGGAGCTCGAGCAACACATCGATAGCTGCGCGAGCTGCCGCAAGGCGGTTGCCGCGCTGGCCAAAGGCTCGCTGCCGCAGCATGCCGTCGCACCGTTCGAGGAGCTCGATCACGAGCTCGCGCCGGGCGCGACGATCGACGATCGCTACGTCGTGAGCCGCGAGCTCGGGCGCGGCGGGATGGGCACCGTCTATCTCGCGCACGATCCGACGCTCGGCCGCGACGTCGCGATCAAGCTGCACCGCGCCGGCTCGAGCGCGGATCGCCTGCAGCGCGAGGCCGTCGCGATGGCGAAGCTCGCGCATCCCAACGTCGTCAACGTGTTCGAGGTCGCGACGGTCGACGATCGCATCTACGTCGCGATGGAGTACGTGCGCGGCACGACGCTGCGGGGCTGGATCGCGCAGTCGCCGCGCAGCTGGCGCGAGATCGTCGCGATGATCACGGCATGCGGCCGCGGCTTGGCGGCCGCGCATGCCGCCGGGCTCGTCCATCGCGACTTCAAGCCCGAGAACGTGCTCGTCGGCGACGACGGACGGCCGCGCGTCGGCGACTTCGGGCTCGCGCGCGCCGATCACGCGGCGATGGTCGCCGACTTCGCGATGCTGACGACGGCAGACACGATGACCGCCGGCGTCGCCGGAACGCCCGCGTACATGGCGCCGGAGCAGATGAACGGCGATCCGGTCGACGCGCGCAGCGATCAGTTCGCGTTTTGCATCGCCGCGTGGGAGTCGCTGTACGGCAAGCGGCCGTTCGCCGGCACGACGCTCGCGCTGTTGCATGCCGCGATCGAGGCGCACGAGCTCGTCGTGCCAAAGGCGACGCCGGCGGTGCCGGATCGCGTGCACGCGGTGATCGCACGCGGCTTGGCGCACTCGCCAAGCGATCGATTCCCCGACATGACCGCGCTGCTCACCGCGCTCGATCGCGCCGCGCGCCCGCGCCACATACGCAACACCGCCGCCGTGGTCGTCGGGCTCGCCGTGCTCGGCGGCGGCTCCGCCCTGGCCGCACACGCGGTGTCCGATCAGCGCCACGCCGCGACGTGCGACGCCGCGGCCGCGCAGATGCGCGACAAGTTCTCGCTCGTCGATCACACGCGGCTCGCCAGCGCGATGGTGGCGACCGGCGTGCCCTACGCCCAGTCGTCGATCGATCACGCGATTCCGGTGCTCGATCGAACCGCGGCATTTCTCGCCGATCAGGCGATCAGCGTGTGCCAAGACGCGACGCTGACGCCTCACGCGCGCGACGTGCGCACGACATGTCTCGCGTCGCGTGGCGCCGGCTTCGCGTCGGTCGTCGACCAGCTCGAGCACGGCGATGCGACCGTCGTGCGCAACGCGCCCGACTCGGCGTGGGCGCTCTATGATCCGACGCCGTGCAGCGAAGGCCCGATCGGCGCGCCCCCGATGTCGCTGGCGCTCGCGAAGCGGATCGGCGATCTGCACGCGCTGATCGCGTCGCAACGCGTGAAAGACGCGATCGCCACCGGCACCGCGTTGCTCGCCGATGCGCGCGCGCAACACGACACCGCCGCCGAAACGCAAATCGCGCTCTCGCTCGCGGGCGTGCAGGATGAAGTCGAGCCCGGCTCCGGCGTCGCGTCGTTCAACGCCGCCGAAGCCGCGGCGGAAACTCAAGGTCGCGATCTCGAGGCCGCCAGCGCGCTCGCCGGGCTCGCGGCCGATGCCGGCACCGGCCCCGTGCCGAACTTCGCGCAGGCGCATCACGACCTCGAGCTCGCGCACGCCAAGCTCACGCGCGTCGGCGGCAACACCGCGCTCGAAGCGAAGCTCGCGCAGATCGAGGCGGAGGTGCTCGTGTACGAGAACCGCTTCGGCGATGCCGAGCGCGCGATGCGCAAATCGCTCGATCTCGCCGAAAAGCTGTTCGGCGCCGATCATCCGATCGTCGGCGGCGCCTACGGCACGCTGTCGCAGATCGTCGATGCCGAGGGCAAGCACGCCGAGCAGCTCGCCGATGCGCAGAAAGCGTTCGACATCCTGCGCGCCGCGTACGGCGACGTGCATCCGCAAGTCGCGACCGCGACCGGCAACCTGTCGGTTGCGTATCGTGCAAATGATCGGCTCGACGACGCACGCCGCGAATTGCTCGCCGCCGACAGGATGTACGAGCAGCTCTACGGCCCGAACCATCCCGCCCACGCGATCACCGCGGCGAACCTCGGCTCGATCGAGATGCGCGCCGGGAACTGGGCCGCCGCACGCACCGCGATGGAGCGCTCGAAGGCGATCTGGAGCAAGGTCGCCGGTCCGATGTCACCGCCGGTCGCCGGCATCGATCGCGATCTCGGCGACACCTTGCAAATGCTCGGCGATCACGACGGCGCGATCGCCAGCGATCGCGAGGCCGTGACGATCTACGAGCAGCTCGGCGCCGATGGCACCGTGCGGCTCGGCCCGGCGCTCGACGATCTTTGCGAGCAGCTGCTCGTGGTCAAGCGCTACGCCGACTGCCGGCCGATGGCCGAACGCGCACTCGCGATGCTCGAGGCCAAACCCGCCGATGCGAATCCGCAAGAGCTCGCAGACGCGCGGCTGATGGTCGCGAAAGTCTTGTGGGAGACCCACGGCGATCACGCGAAAGCGCGCGCGCTCGCCCGATCCGCGGTGGCCACCGGCGTCGAGCCCGACCGCAAACAGCTCGCGACCGACTGGCTCGCGGCGCACCGCTAGCTAAGCTACAGCCTCGCGAACGCGCGCACCGGAAACGTCCCCATCCCGACCACGCGTGGCGGCGCGGCGGTGAACGTGAAACCGTCGGCGGGCAGCGCCTCGAGATTTCGCATGTGCTCGCAGATCGGGATGCCGGCGCCGAGCAGCGCGGTGTGCACCGGCCGGTCGTTGCGCGCCGCCGTATCGTCGATGTTGTGCGAATCGATGCCGACGAGCGCGACGCCGGCATCGCGCAGCGCGTGCGCCTCGGCGGTGGGTACGAACGGATGGTCGTGAAAGTACGCCGGCGTGCCGAAATAGCGGCTCCAACCGGTGCGCACGAGCACGGCCATGCCGCGCAGCGATCGCCCGCGCAGCGACGCTAGCTCGTCGAGGTCGATGCAGATCGCCGGCAACTCGGCGAGGCGAGCGAGCGCGACGCCATCGAGATCATCGCCGTCGGCGAAGCGGTGGAACGGCACGTCGACGTACGTGCCGGTGTTCGCGACCATGTCGATGCGGCCGATCTGGAACTCGGCGCCGCCGGCGTAGCGCGCGCGCGATGCCTCGCGCGTCAGGTAATCGCAGATCCGCACCGGCGGTAGCCCCTGATACGTGACCAGCCCGTCGCGGATCGCGTGGCTGAGATCGATCAGCGCCGATGCCATTGCGTTACAGCGCGAACGTCGCGTTCACGCCGACGTCGATGAACGAGGTCAACGCCGGCTCGAGGAACGGTTTGTAGTGCGCTGCGATGCCGAGCAGGAAGCCCGGCGAGACGCGGTAGTCGAGCTGGGCTCCGACGGACAGCGCGAGATAGTTGTCGGAGATCGTGGTGCCGTTCACCGACGCCCAGGCGTACCCGTACCCGACGCCGACCTCGACGGCCGGCACGAAGCGGCCTTCGTGAAACGCGAGCTGCAGCGTCGGGATCGCGAACGCGAGATTCGTGCTCGGCGTGCTCGAGAACGACGCGTAGCCGAGGTCGAGCAGCGGCGTGATCCCGAGCGTGCCGTGCTCGAGCTCGTAACCGATCGACAGGTTGCCGCCGTAGCCGGTCGAGCTCTGGCCATTCGAGCTCTGGAACATCACGCTCGGCGTGACGCCGAGCCGAACGCCACCGGGAACGACGTCATCGTCGGCGGCAGCGACGGCGGGTACGAGGACGAGTGCGAGAACGATCGAGAGCTTGGTCATGATCCGCGGCACGCTACCGCAGGCGGCCCGCGCACACTCCGGTAAAACGCGGCTTACTTCTTCGCGGGCACAGGCCGCGGCGTATCGGCGAGCGTGTCCATCGCGCCGAAGAACATGCGCGCGCCTTGCAGCCGCGCCTCTTCGCTCGCGCACTGCTTCTTGACATCCTCGAGGTCGCGCTTGGCGCCTTCCATCCCGGTGCGCAGCTCGTCGATCTGCTTTTGCAGATCGTCGACCGCCGCCTGTTGACGCGACAGGTTCGCGCGCGAGTCGTCGGCCTTGGTCGCCTCGATCGCGCGGACGACTTTGATCTTGCGTGCGGCGTCGGTCAGCACGTCGGCCGACGATTTGCCGGTCGCCTTCAAGAACGCCTTCGCGGCGGCGAGCTTGCTCGCCTGCGGCAGCTCGGCGTCGAGCTCGACGAGAAACTTCTCGAGGCTCTCGACCTCGTCGGTGTTTGGAATCCCGGCCTGATCGTAGAGCGCCTGAAAGTCGATCGTGCCGCTGAGCTGCGACGGTGCGACGTCGCTCGGCAGCTGCGCGGCCGGCTCCGGCGGGACCTGGTATTTCGCGATCGCGGCATCGATCGCGGCCGTGTCGTCGGACGACATCGTCGTCGACGAAGCTTGAGTCTCCGACACGACGAACAGGCTCTTGATCTTGCTCCAGGGCACACCCATTCGTAACACCTTCGGCTACCATCCCGAGCATGGCTAGCGTCGGATTCTTCGGTCGTCTCGGCAACCTGTGGCGTGGCTTCGTGTCGCTGTGGATCAGCGACGTCGAGAAAAAACATCCAGAGATCGCGTACGAGAACGCGATCAACTCGATGATCGAGAAGTACAGCCAGCTCAAGCACGCGACCGCCGCGATCATTCGCCGCCGCGAGGACATCGACGCGCGGTTCAAGACGAAGTCGGCCGAGCTCGAGCAGATCAACGCCGATCTGCAGACCGCGGTCGACTCGAACCAACAAGACCTCGGCCTCGTGCTGATCCAGAAGCAGAAGGCGCTGCAGGACGAGGTCAACGGGCTCAAGACCGACCTCGCGACCGCGAGCACCGATGCGGACAGCGCGAAGGCGTCGCTCGTCCAGGTCCAGAGCGAGATCAAGTCGCTCAAGGCCGAGAAGGACAACATGCTCGCCAAGATGGCGTCGGCCGAGGCGCGCATGCGCGTGCAGCAGCAGCTCGAAGGCCTATCGGTCGACAACGAGGTCAAGGCGCTCGACAACGTGCGCGAGCACATCAAGAACACCGTCGCCGAAGCGAACCTCGGCAAAGAGCTCGGCGAGAGCGATCTCGATAACCGGCTCAAGGCGCTGCGCGCGCAGACCGGCGAAGCGACGTCGAAGAGCGAGTGGGAACGCCTGCGCAACGCGTCGGCCGCCAAGACCGGCCAGAAGACGATGTGATGCTGCCGGCGTGGGCGGACGAGCTGCGCCGGCGCTACCTGCGCGGCGAAGCGAGCGTGTTCGTAGTGCATGGCAACGTGCACGACCTCGTGCTGAACGAGTCGGGCGAGCTCGTCTCGCTCGGCGATTTCTTGGCGCGATCGGTGTTCGAGAAAAAAGACGTCGTGATCCGCTACAACGTCTCGACCGGGTGCCGCTTTACGAAAAAGGCCGCGAAGATCGAGGGCATCGAGACGCTCATGCTCGAGCGCACGCCCGACAAGGTGCTGCCCGCGCTCGAGAAGCTGACGTACGCGCAGAACAACGTCGGGCTCGTCGTCGAGTACGCCGAGATGCTCGCGCCGGCCGGTGAAGCGAGCTTCGCGTCGGATTCGGATCGGCTCAGCGTGGTCACGCTGCAGCGCTGGTCGCTCGCGCCGCAGCTCGAAGCATCCGACAACATCGTCATCCTCGTCACCGAGATCGCCGGCGACTTGCATCCGAAGATCGTCGCGAACCCGCGCGTCGTCGCGGTGCGCATCCCGATGCCGACGCGCGACGAGCGCCGCGACGTGATCAAGAAGGTCAACGCGCAGCTCGATGCCGCGTGGGTCGAGCGGCTCGCCGACATCACGGCCGGCCTCAAGTCGATCCAGATCAAGTCGATCTTGCAACCGACGGCGAACGACGCCGACGACGACGCCGAAGAGCGCTACAAGTTCATCAAGACGATGGTCGCCGACGAGTCGCGCGCGCGAAAGCTCGCCGCGGTCACGCAGGGCATGCCGCGCGACGAGATCGAGCACCTGATCGGCCAGACCGCGCCGGCGAGCGTGCGCGAAGAGCCGCACGAGGAGATCCTGCGCTTGATCGGCAAGCGCAAGCGCGAGGTGATCGAGCGCGAGTGCTTCGGCCTGATCGAGTTCGTCGATTCGTCGCACGACTTCTCGGTGGTCGGCGGCATCGAAGAGGTCAAGCGCGAGCTCGGCAGCATCGCGAAGAACATCCGCGACGGCAAGACCGCGCGCGTCCCGATGGGCCTCTTGTTCACCGGCCCGATGGGCACCGGCAAGACGTTCGTCGCCGAAGCATTCGTCAAAGAGTCCGGCCTCACCGGCGTCGTGCTCAAGAACTTCCGCAGCAAGTGGGTCGGCTCGACCGAGTCGAACCTCGAGCGCATCCTCGGCGTGATCCACGGCATCGGCAACGTGATCGTCATCATCGACGAGGCCGACCGTAGCTTCGGCTCGGGCGACGGCGGGAGCGAAGACGGCGGCACGAGCTCGCGCGTGATCGCGCGCTTGAAAGAGTTCATGAGCGACACGGCCAACCGCGGCCGCGTGCTCTTCATCTTGATGACGAATCGGCCCGACAAGCTCGACCTCGACCTCAAGCGCGCCGGCCGGCTCGATCGCAAGATCCCGTTCTTGTATCCGCAGACCGCCGACGAGGTCGATCAGATCTTCAAGGCGCAGATCAAGAAGCACAAGCTGAACACGTCGATCGAGCTGCCGCGCGATCGCGCCGCGATCAGCGACAAGGTCGTCGGCTACTCGAACGCCGATTTCGAAGCGATCTGCTTGCTCGCGAACGACAACGCCGAGGATGGCACGATCACGCTCGAGCACTTCACGAAGGCGATCGGCGACTACCTGCCGTCGCGCGATCTCGAGATGCTCGAGTACATGGAGCTGCTCGCGGTGTTCGAGGCGTCGAATCGCCGCATGCTCCCCGAGAAATACGCGAGGCTGTCATTGGACGAGCTGCAGAAGCGGCTCGCCGAGCTCAAGCTGCGGTGTGGCAACAGGAGATGACTATGGCTGATGACTTTCTTCCCGAGATCGAGATCCGCGACGACCAAGCCGAAGCGATCGCACGCGGCCTCTACGCCGTGGCGCGCGCCGACGGCCACGTCCACGAGCGCGAAGCCGCGATGATCAGCGAGTTCTTCGGCTCGACGCGCGATCACGCGTCGCACCTCAACGCGCTCGAGCGCATGCCGAAGCTCGACGCAGCGCATCTGGCGGCCGCGCTACCGGGCGCCGAGCTGCGCCAGCTGTTCGTGAAGAGCGCGCTGCTCCTCGCCCACGTCGATGGCCACTACTCGACGGAAGAGCAAAAGGAGATCGCGGCGTACGCGAAAGCGTGCGGCATCGACCAAGCGGCACTCACCAAGCTCGAGGCTTCGGTCAAGGACTACCTGCTCGGCCATCTCTCGCACCTGCACAACGTCGGCGGCGTCGCCGAGGTCGCGAAAGAGCTCAAGCGGTAACTCGTGCGCATTGGTTGGTTGTTCGCGTTCGCGGCCTGCAATTCTGCACAGGCGATCACCGCCGATGCGCCGCTTCCGACCGACGCGCCGGCCGCCGATGGCTACATGCCCGTCGACGCCACGGCCACGGTCGACGCGCTGATCTTGCAGCCGCAGTCGGTGAACCTCACGTGGCCGCTCGGCCAAGCGGTCAGCGTGCTCGCGCACTACACCGATGACGCCGAGCTCGACGTCACGCCGTACGCGACGCTGAGCTCGAGCGCGCCGGCGGTGGCGACGGCGGCGACGGGTGCCGTCACGCCGACCGGCCCGGGCTCGGCGATGATCACCGCGAGCTACATGGGCGTGAGCGCGATGCTGTCGGTGACGGTCAGCGTGCCCACGCTCGCCGTCGCGAGCTCGACCGGCATCGACCTGTTCGACGCGACCGCAGCGGGCTCGGCGACGCCGAAGCGCTCGATCCGCGGCACCGCGACGACGCTCGGCGACGCCTGCGGCATCACGACGCTCGGCGGAAATCTGGTCGTCGCCGATGCCGGTACGAACACGATCGACGTGTGGGCGACGAGCGATTCGGGCAACGTCGCGCCGGAGAGCACGATCGCGCTCGGCTTCACGCCGGTCTCGATCGCGACCGACGGGACGTCGATCTTCGTCGGTGCGGTCGACGGCGTGCACGTGTTCAGCGGATCCGGGACGCCAACCGCGACGATCACCGGATCGGCGACGACGATCACGACCGGCGCCGGCATCGCGGTCTACGCGAGCGAGCTGTACGTCGCCGAAACCGCCGGCACGTACGCGGTGTTCCCCAAGGGCGCGAACGGCAACGTGGCGCCATCGCGCATCGTCGGCGGCAGCGTGACCGGGCTCGCGAGCCCGACCGGGATCACAGCCGGCCTGGGGATCGTCTACGTCACCGATGCGACGGCGGCCGGCTCGGTGCAGATGTTCGTGCCCGCCGCCAGCGGCGACGCGGCGCCGTTCAGCTTCTTCAACGGCACCTTGAGCTCGCCGACCAGCGCCGCCCTCGATCAGAACATGTTGCTCGTCGGTACGCCGAGCACGCAGCAAGTGCAGAGCTTCTTGATCACCTCGCTCACCGACGCCGGGCAATACGCGCCGCTGTATTCGCTCGACGGCGTGACGCCGAACGCGATCGCGCTGTTCTAGCTCGGATCGCGCTCGATGCCGCCGCTAGCCATTTCTAGTTGACAACGAGTAACGAGTCGGTTACGTGTCGTTGCGTGGACGCAGTCGCACAAGCCCTCGCCGACCCGATCCGGCGCGACATCTTGCGCATGTTGTCGCTGCGCAATCACACGGCCGGCGAGCTGGACGGTGCGTTCTCGGTGAGCCGACCCGCCGTGAGTCGCCATCTGCGCGTGCTCCGCGAAGCCGGGCTCGTGCGCGACACGATCCGCGGCCGCCACCGCGAGTATCAGCTGGTGATCACCGCGCTCGCCGAGCTCGAGGCCTATCTCGAGGCGTTGCGCACGCCGGCGATCGACTGGGAGCGCCGGTTCGCCGCGCTCGAGACCGAAGTGTTTCGCGTTCGCAACCAACGCCGTCGCACGGCGGCGACGGTTCACGCCGCGACGTCATCCAAGACCAAGAAGGAATCCGCATGAGCCCTCACCCCACCGGCCGCATTCGCGGCAACGATCTCGTCCTTAGCCGTCGGTTTCGCGCCTCGATCGAGGACGTCTGGACGAGCATCACCGACTCGTCGAGCACCGAGCGCTGGTTCGGCCGCTGGGAAGGCACGCCCGGCGTCGGCAACGAGATCCGCGTCCAGATGGGCTTCGAGGACGGCCAGCCCTGGCTGACCAAAAAGATCGACGCATGCGACGCACCGCGCCGCCTGGTGCTCACCTCGGTCGGCAGCTCGTTCACGTCGCGGCTCGAGCTGAGCCTGAAGACGATCGGCGACGAGTGCGAGCTCGAGTTCGTGCAATGCGCCATCGATCGCGCGCGCGTCGGCGAAGTCGGCCCGGGCTGGGAGTACTACCTGGACTGTCTCGTCGCATCGCGCAGCGACGGCGCGCGCCCGACGTTCGAAGCGTACTATCCGGCGCAGAAGGCCTACTTCTTGGGCCTCTAACGTTAGCCGCCGAGTCGCGCGATCGCGGCGACGCACGTCGCGTGCAGTTGCTGTTTGAAGCTCGCGGTCGCCTTCGTGTCGACCGGCTCGGTCGCGAGCGCTTCCTTGTATTGCGCGATCGCCTTCACCTTGTCGGCGATCGCTTCGTAACCCTCGGCGAGGCTCTCGTGCGCGTTCATCGAATCGGGAATCACCGCGACTTCGAGCTCGAACATCGCGACGGCGCCTTTGGGATTGTCGTCGAGCGCGCCGTAGGCAAAGAAGTTGAGCTCGTCGGGCGAGAACGCATCGGCCGGCAGCGCGTGCACGGCTGCGAGCGCGGCATCGAGCCCAGCTCGCTCGAGCTCGACGAGCGGAGAGGCGTGATCGCCGAGCCGCGCCGCCGGCTGAAATGGCTTGCCGTCGCGCAGATCGACGAGCTTGCCGTCGGCGGTCGACACGACCTCGTAGCGCTCGCCGAACGGATGGCGCTCGTAGAGCCGGCCGCGATCGACGTCGACGATCGTCGCGCGCATCGGCGTGCCGTACACGCCGGCGATCGCCGGATCGGGCGGCGCCTTGCCGCGCTCGAGCACCGGGCCGCGACCCGGCCAGCCGTATTCGGCGAACACCGCGTTCGCGATCTCGCCGAACAAGCCGAAGCTGTTGTCGGAGCTCGCCATCACGATCACGCCGTAGCCGCCCTCCATGCTCGCGATCGCGTTGGCCTGAAAGCCGGCATCGGCGCCGTCGTGCCCGAACATGTGCGCGCCGTTGCGATCCATCACGAACACGCCGAGGCCGTCGCCGTCTTGCGCGAACATCGGGGTCGTCATCTCGCGCGCGATCGCCTGCGTCACGATCGGTGACGTGCCCGCGAGCCCGCGCTGGAGCTCGATGAAGAACGTCGCGAGATCCGTCGGCGTGGTCCATAGCCCGGCCGCGGCCATCTCGGGATAGACGTGCCGCTTGCCGGCGATCGGCGAGCCGTCGCTCGTGTAGCCGGCCGCGGCTTCAGGCACGCGCGACTCGGGCAATGGCTGGTCGTACGTGCTGCGCGTCATCCCGAGCGGACCGAGCACGCTCGCGCGCAAGATCTGCGGATACGGCTCGTGCATCGTCTCGACGAGCGCGAGCTGCGCGATCGTGATGCCGCCGCCCGAATAGCGAAACGCTTTGCCGGGCTCTTGATCGACGACGATCGGCGGCGTGTTCGCCGGCGGCTTGCCATCGAGCACTTGCTGGATCGTCGGCACTGCCTCGCCGGCGGCGTAGCCGGGAAAGCCGTGCACGGTCGTGCCCGCGGTGTGCGAGAGCAGCATGCGCAGCGTGATCGGCTTGGTGCGCGTGAGCTCGTTCGCAGGTACGTGCCAGCTCTCGAGGAACTGATCGATCGGCGCGTCGAGCGCCAGCGTGCCCTTGCCGACCGCGAGCATCATCGCGAGCGCGTTGACCGACTTGCTGATCGAGCCGGCTTGAAACAGCGTCGTCTCGGTCACCGGCGCGTGCGTTTCGGCATCGGCCTCGCCGAAGCCGCGGGCCCATTGCAGCTGGTAGTGATCGAACACGGCGATGCTCACGCCGTGCACGCGATAGTGCTTCATACGATCGGCGAGCGCGTAGCGCACCGGCTCGCCGGCGACCTCGGCCGGCGGCCGCAGCCCGTGGACGATGCGATCGACGCGCTCGATCTGCGCGACCGGCGGCGCCGGCGTACGCGGACCCGATTCCGGCGAGCACGCGGCGGCGACTACGGCGATGAAGGCGAGCGAGCGCATCGCCGACGACGTAACACGAACGCGAGCACGAGCGCGACCGCACCGCCGGCATCACCCGCGCCCGTCGAGCAGCCGCCGCCGGTGTGCACGGTCGGCGGCGTGCCACCATCGCTGCCATCGCTGCCGCCTTGCCCGTCGCTGCCGCTACCGGTGCCGACCGCCGTGAAGCGAATCGCATCGAACACGAGCTGTTTTTGCGTCGCCTCGCCGGTGTTGTCGCCGAGCATGATCGATTGGCCGCCGCCGGCCGCGAACGCGATGTCGCCGAGCGATTGCCAGCCGTCGACCGCCGATTGATCGATCGTCGAGCTCTGCATCTGACCCGCGGCGACGATCTGATAGTCGGCCGCTTGCGACGTCGCGTAGGCCGTGTCGGTGTACGCCTCGACGTGATACGTGCCGGCCGCGGCGAAGTCCAAGTCCCACTCGCCGTAGTTCGCCTGCGCGGCCGCCTGCGTGGTGTGCGTCCAGTACAGCGTGCTGTCTTCGCCGGCATCGGTGACGTGCCGCATGTATGCCGACGGGCCGCCCGGCGTGAAGCACGCGTCGCTGTCGTCGATCATGCCGCCGCTCGCGTCGATCACGCCGCACGGCGCGGCGCCGCCGCTACCGGCCGCGAACGTCTCGAGCTGATCGAGCGTGCCGCTGAACACATCGAGATCGAGCTGCGAGCTGGTCACGCCGTCGACGGTGCCGGTGTCGCTGTGCTGCCAGAACAGCCACTGCGTCCACGGCGCCGGGATGTCGGGGCATGCCGCGGTCGTGTACTGCGCGATCCACAGCGGATACTGCGTCTCGTCGGCGCCGCCGGTCAGCTCGGGCCACGAGTACAAACCCGCGTAGATGATCGGCGAGCGGCCGGTCTTCACTTCGACCTCGGCGATCCACGCGTTGACCGCGGCGACGACGCCGCTCGTCGACACGCCATCGGCGACCTCGAGATCGAGCACCGGCGGCAGATCGCCGGGCAGCAACGTACCCATCGCCGACGCGAGCAAGTCGGCTTGCTGCACGGCATCGACGTCGGGCCGGAAGTATTGATACGCGCCGCGGATCACGCCGGCCGCACGCGCGCCCGACCAGTAGCCCGCGAACGCGGGATCGGGATACGCGATGCCATCGCTCACGCGCATGAACGCGAAGTCGATGCCCGCGGCTTTCGCGGTCGGCCAATCGACTGACGTGTCGTACTCCGACACGTCGATGCCGTTCACCGTCGAAGCCGATCCGCACACGGTCGCGGCTTGATCGATCGTCGACTCGTGGTCCGGCGCGACGCAGCTGCACGCGAGCAAGCTGCTCAAGGTCAGCGCATGTCGGATCCTCACAGCGCGAGACGTTAACGCCGTGGTCCGACCAAGGTAAATCCTTTGTTGGTGTAGCTATTTGGCGACGATGTAGGCGCGACTAGAACAGTCGGCCTTGGCCGCCCGTGGGCGCTTTCGACGGCGGAGCCAGGCCCATGTGTTGGAAACCGGCGGCGGTCGCGACGCGGCCGCGGGGCGTTCTGGCGATCAGGCCGACCTGCAACAGGAACGGCTCGACCACCTCTTCGAGGGTCCCCCGCTCTTCCGACAGCGATGCCGCGATCGCCTCGACACCGACCGGGCCGCCGTCGAAGCGCTCGCACACGACCGCGAGATACGATCGATCGAGCGAGTCGAGCCCGGCGTGATCGACCGCGAGTCGATCGAGCGCGGACGCGGCGACCGTGCCGTCGATCGCGCCGTCGGCCTGCTCGAGCATCGCGAAGTCGCGGACGCGCCGCAACAAGCGGTTCGCGATGCGCGGCGTGCCACGCGTGCGCCGCGCGATCTCGATGGCGCCGTCGTTGTCGATCGTCACGCCCATCAGCTTCGCCGAGCGCGTCACGATCGCCGTCATGTCGGCTTGATCGTAGTAGCTGAGCTGCCAATGAAAGCCGAAGCGGTCGAGCAGCGGCGCCGACAACAGGCCCTTGCGCGTGGTCGCGCCGAGCAGCGTGAACCGCGGCAGCTGCATCGTGACGGCCTTCGCGTGCGGACCTTCGCCGATGAACAAGTCGAAGCGAAAGTCTTCCATCGCGGGATACAGGTTCTCTTCGACGACCGGGCTGAGCCGGTGGATCTCGTCGATGAACAGCGCGTCGCGCTCGCCGAGGTTCGTGAGCAGGGCCGCGAGCTTGCCCTTGTGATCGATCGCGGGCCCCGAGCTGACGTGCAGGTTCACGCCGAGCTCGTTCGCGATCACGTTGGCGAGCGTCGTCTTGCCCAAGCCGGGCGGGCCCGCGAACAAGAAATGATCGAGCGCCCAGTTGCCCTGCTTCGCCGCGTGAACCGAGACGCGCAGGTTCTCGACGAGCTCGCGCTGGCCGATGTATTCGTCGAACATCTGCGGCCGCAGCGATGCTTGCCACGCGCGCTCGCCGCCGCGCTCGGTCGCGCCGATCTCGCGCTCGGGCTCGTCCGGCTTGTCGACGTTATCGTGCTTCTTGCGTGCCATCGTCGATTTTACCTGGGCATGCTCCGCAGCGCTTGGCGCAGGCGTTGCTCGATCGTCGCGTCGGGCTCGACCGCGACCGCGACCGCGGCGGACTCGGCTTCCGCCGGACTCCAGCCCATGCCGACGAGCGCCTGCACGACTTCATCCGTGAGCGCGTTGCCGGTGCCGCGTTTTTTGGCGCCGCGCGACGCGCCGACCGGCAGCACGACGGACCGCATGCCGCCGCTGGCATCCCAGCCGAGCAAGAGCTCGGCGCACTTGTCGTGGAGCTCGACCACGAGCAGCTCCGCCGTTTTCTTGCCGACGCCTTTGATCCGCGTCAGCCCGACGTGATCTTCGCGCGCGATCAGCGCCGCCATGTCGCGCGGGCTCGAGCCCGAGAGGATCGCGATCGCGGTCGACGGCCCGACGTTCTTGACGGTGATCAGCAAGTCGAACAACGCGCGCTCTTGCACGTCGCCGAAGCCGTAGAGCGCGATCTTGTTCTCGCTCGCGGACGTGTAGATGCGCAGCGTGACGTGCTCGCCATCGGCGGGCAACCCGGCGAGCGTGTACGCCGAGACGATCACGTCGTAGCCGACGCCGCCGCAATCGACGACGAGGCGCGGCGGATCGCGCTCGATCAGCGTGCCGTCGAGCCGCGCGATCAACTCCGCACCGCCTTCGGCGCGATCACATCGCCCTCCGCACCGACGGCACGAGCCGCGCATTTTGCGCCGCGCGCGTGCGCGTGTGCGTGATCGCGATCGCGAGCGCGTCGGTGGCATCGGCGCGCGGCAGCGAGCGCAGGCCGATCAGCGCCTGCACCATGCGCGCGATCTGGTCTTTGCCGGCGGCGCCCGAGCCGGCGACGGCCTTCTTCACGGCGGCCGGCGCGTACGATGCGACGCGGAGCCCGGCCAGGCCGATCACGGCGAGCGCCATGCCGCGCGCCTGGGCAAGCGCGAGCGCGCTGCGCGGGTTTTGCGCGTGCGAGAATACGTCTTCGACCGCGACGATCTCCGGCGCGAGCTCGTCGATCACCTCGCGCAACCCGCGCGCGATCTCGCCGAGCCGCGCTTCCATCGCGCCCGTCGCCGGCGCGGTCAACACGCCGCACTCGACGTAGCGCATGGCCGTGCCCATGTCGTCGATCACGCCGTAGCCGCAGTAGCGGCTGCCGGGGTCGAGGCCGAGGATGCGCACGCCTTACACTACGCCCGAGCTCTGACAGCGCCTAGAAATCGCCCCGACCGGAACAAATCGCGTCACGATACCGTTGGAGGCTTCGATGCAGCTTCGGTGGCTCGGTGCGTGCGTGGTGGTTTCGTGGCTCGCGGCCGGGATCGCAGCGGCGTGTCCCGATTTCGACAAAGCCGGCGCGTTGCTCGCGAAGGCGTTTCCCGGTCGCGATTCCGCGATCGAGCAGTGCGCGATCGTCGCCGTTGGCCCATCGGCGGCATGGGCGATCGCCGCGCGCGACGGCGCGACGCATCATCTCGCGGTGGTCGGCGGCGACGGCGCGTTACTCGCCGACGCGCCACTCGAAGATGCGGCCGTGTTTGCGATCCGGCCGGTCGATCTCGATGGCGACGGCGCCGACGAGCTCGCGGTCGAGACGCACATCGACGGCGCCGCGCCGCGCGCGATGCTGCACTTGCTTCGCCGCGACCACGCCAAGCTCGTCGAGCTCGTCGCGGTGCCGATCGCGTTCACCGACTCGGGAACGACATGCAACGGCACGTGGTTGGTCCGCGGCGGCGCGGTCGTCGTGATGGGCGACGGCGGCAGCGGCGCGAAGGCCAAAGCGATCTGCCAAGCCGGCTCGACCGAGCTCAAGCTCGCCGGCGGCAAGCTCGTGCAGACGAAGCTCGACCCGGCGGCAAGCGCGGTCGTATGGACGCGGCACTATCGCGACGTCGCGTGTGGCTGCGCCACCGAGGCCTGCGCGCGCGCCGCCGGGTCCGATCTCGACGATTGGAAGTCGCGTCACAAGCCGAAGCTCGGCGATGCGCAGACGCGCGAGGTCGCCGCGCTCGGCAACCAGCTCGCGCGGTGCACGTCGATCGCCGCGGCGATGCCGGACGCGCTCTCGAACGGCAGCTTCGCCGACGCGATGGTGAAGATGGAGCAATTCGAGACCGAGATGTGCGCGTGCAAGGACTCCAAGTGCGCGCAAAAAGTCTCCGACGAGATGGCGAAGTGGAGCCAAGAGATGGCCAAGGGCAACCGAATCCCGCCGAAGATGAGCGACGACGACGTCAAGCGCGCCACCGCCATCGGCGAGGCGATGGGCAAGTGCATGCAGAAGGCAATGGGCGCGGGAAACTGACCACCGCCGGTGGTTCTTCAGCGCGCCTGCCGCACCGCGCCGCTCGCTTCGAGGACGATCGTGCACGTGCACGATCCCGATGCGCTGCGCGTGAAAGGCGGGGTTGTCCCGAGCGGTGGCGCTACGCCGGCTCGCCCTTCGGGCGTTCGCCGAAGATCGCGGTGCCGATTCGCACGTGCGTCGCGCCGCACGCGATCGCGGTCTCGAAGTCACCACTCATTCCCATCGACAGCACCGGCAGCTCGCGGCCGAGCTCGCTGGCGATGCGCGCGCGCAGCTCGCGTAGCTGCTCGAACACCGGCCGCGGATCGACGTCGGGCGGCGGCATCGTCATCAGCCCGGCGAGCGTGACGTTCGGCGTCGCGGCGATCGCCTTCGCGAGCTCCGGCGCGGTCTCGGCGGTCACGCCGCCCTTCGTCGCTTCGTTCGCCAAGTTCACGGCGATCAACATCGCCTGCGGATGACCGCCAGCGCGCTTGCCGAGCTCGGCGGCGAGCTCGGCGCTGTCGACCGCGTGGACGAGCGCGACCTTGCCGGCGACCAGCTTGGCCTTGTTGCGCTGCAGCCGGCCGATGAAGTGCCAATCCGCGTCGACTTCGCTCTGCTTCGCGGCGAGCTCCTGCGCGTAGTTCTCGCCGAAATCGCGCGCGCCGGCGGCCATCGCCTCGCGGATCGCACGGATCGGGTGAAACTTCGAGACCGCGACGATCGTGACCTCGTTCGGCGATCGGTTGGCACGCTCGCACGCCGCATCGACGCGCGCGCGGACCGCGCGCCAGTTGTCGGCGATCGACGTCACGATGCGATGCCCTTCGTGAAGTCGGCGCCGGGCGCGCCTGCTTCGCGCAGCGCCGCGAGCACCTCGACGAGCGGCAGGCCGATCACGTTGGTGACCGAGCCGCGGACGCCGACGATGAATGCGGCCGCGATGCCTTGGATCGCATACGCGCCGGCTTTGCCGCGCCACTCGCCGCTCGCGACGTAGGCCGCGATCGCCGCGTCGTCGAGCGCGATCATTTCGACGTCGGTCGAGACCGTTCGCGTCGCGGCGCCGGTCAGCGCGAACGCGGTGATCACGTGGTGCACGCGACCGGAGAGCATGCGCAGCATCGTCGCGGCCTCGTGCTCGTCGGCCGCTTTGCCCAAGATCGCGCCGTCGATCGTGACCGTGGTGTCGGCGGCGAGCACGAAGTCGGCGCGAATCGCGGCGAGCTTCGCCTCGGCGATCCGCACGACGTACGCGCGCGGTTGCTCGCCCGGGCGCGGCGTCTCGTCGACGTCGGCCGGACGCACCTCGATCGGCACGCCGACGCGCTCGAGCATTTCGCGCCGCCGAGGCGAAGCCGACGCGAGGACGAGGTTCAACCGCCGCTTCCGCTGCCGCTGCCGGTGGCTTCGACCGGCAGGATCGCCGCGATCGGCGCGGTGGTGAAGTTGAGCTCGACCGACACGCCGTCGACGAAGCGATACGCGCCGTCGGAGCCGACCGCCTGCGAGCACTGCGTCGTGACCGTGCCGTCGGGAGCGACTTCGTCGTGAACGATCGTGCCGTCCCCGTCGATGCAGGTGTCGACCGTCTTCATGTCGCCGTCCATGCCGGCGAGCGAGTCGCAGAACGCCTCGAGACCGTCGCCATCGACATCGATGTCCGGCGTGCGGCAATCGGGATACATCTTCTGGATCGCCGCGTCGGCCTTGGGCAGTGCCAGCAGCGGGCCGAGCAAGTTCGCGAACAGCGCGTCGAGCAGCGAGTCGGCGGGCGTGAGCCCGATCTCGGAGACGTTCAGGCCGCGGATCGTATCGGCGGTCTTCGCGTCGATCACGCCGCCGAGGTGGCCGTTCGTGACCGAGCCGTCGGCGTTCATCGTGCCTTTGATCTGGGCACCCGATAGCGCGAGGTTCAGATCGATGCCGCCGGAGATCGGCAGCGTGATGCTGAAGATCGACGGGCCGGCCGTGAGGTTGCCACTGCCGTCGACGACGCCGTCGGTGAACGCGATCAGCGGCATGCCGTCGGAGCCGAGCGAGCGCGGGTCGAGCGCGATCTGCGCGTCGGGCATGAACGGGCTGCATGCGGTGACGTTGCCGCTGCCGTCGACCGAGCGATCGGCGACGCCGTCGCAGTCGTTATCCTTGCCGTCGTTGCAGATCTCGACCGCGCCGGGGTGAACGGTCGGATCGGTGTCGTCGCAATCGCCCTGCGCGACGCTGTAGCCATCGCCGTCCATGTCGACCGTCTCGGTCGTGTTCGCCGTACCGTCGGTGTTCTCGTCGGCGAGGCCGTTGCAGTTATCGTCGATCAGGTTGCTGCCGATTTCGGTCAGACCGGGCGCGACGTTCTTGTTGTCGTCGTTGCAGTCGCCGCCGGCGATGCCGGGGCGTTTGCCGTCGCCGTCTTTGTCGACGTCGAACGCGCCGTAGTACATCGCGAACTTCACGCACCCCGTCGGTCCCGGCGTCGTGAAGTTGAAGTACTCGAGCGGGATCACGACTTCGTAGTTGTTGAACGCGTCCATGATCGAGCTCATCGCGAGGCTCGACACCGCGGCCAGCTTGTTGTCGGGCGTGCCGTCGCCGTTGAGATCGAAGCCATCGGCCGCCGTGCCGATCGAGAGCTGCGAGATGACTTGCGGATGCATGCCGCCGAGCGTGGTGATCGATTGGCCCATGCACTCGGGCTTGGGCTGAAAGTTCGGGTTCGGCTCGGGTTTGTTGCTGCTGTTCGACGAACAGGCAGCCGTGATCGTGACCGCAAGCAAGACTCGGTTCATAGCTTCCCTCGCGGCGCACTTGACCACGGCGAATCCGACGAGGTCAATGCTCTTGTAACGTCCGTGCAGCCAAGTCGCCTCGTACTGCCTGGTGTGATTTTTATCGCCGTCGCGTGTGCCAGCGCACTCGCGCTCGCTCATGTCGCACCGGCGGTCGACGACAACAACAAATACTTTCGGCTCACGCCGCTCGGCGATCGAGCTCGCCTGGCATACACGGTGTTCTTCGGCGAGGTTCCGGGCGCGATCGCGCGCAAGTCGATCGACGCGAACGGCGACGGCAAGATCAGCGAGGCCGAAGCACATGCGTTCGGCGTCGCGCTGTCGGGGCGTGTCGCGGCAGGGCTCGAGCTCACCGTCGACGGCGCGGTCCGACCGATCCAGTGGCAGACGATCGACGTCGGCATGGGCACGCCCCAAGTCGCGGCCGGCAGCTTCTCGGTCGACCTCGTCACGTACGCGTGCTTCGCGACGCCGCGCGGCCGCCACCACATCCACGTGCGCGATCGGTTCGCGATCGATCGCCCGGGCGAGAGCGAAGCGATGCTCGAGGACAGCCCCGGCGTCGACGTGCTGCGCGCGCGCGTCGGCGCGCTCGACGATCCGGCGCACGACTATCGCTTCGCCGGACCCGACGGGCCGCTCGCCGACGACGGCTTCGACGTCGAGCTCGACGCGACGGATCGATCGATCGTCGCGCCCGATGCGACATGCCCGGCAACCGTCGCAGCGTCGCGACTGCCCGTGCTGGCGATCGCGCTCGCTGCGCTCGCCGTGCTCGCCGGGACTTGCGCCTTCTTCGTAGCGCGGCGCCGCAACCGCGCCCGAAGTGCATGATGCCTGGTCGTGGCACAGGCGATGCTCCATCCGTGGTCATGAAGACGCTCACGTTTGTCATGGCGTCGATGCTGGTCGGCTCGACGCTCGCCGCTGCGGATCCCGACTTCACGTTGACCACGCCGCCGCCGCCGGCCCGTCCGGCGCAAGCAGCCTCCGACGGCACATCGCCGATCGAACCGACGACGCTGGTCAACTTCGCCAACGACTCGTATCAGCTCGATTCGGCCGGCGTCTCGCAGGTCAGCGATATCGCCGCCTGGATGAAGGCGCACCCGAGCGAGAACGTCGTGGTTCAAGGCTTCACCGATCGCTCGGGCTCGCACGCCTACAATGCCGGCCTTGCCAAGCACCGCGCCGAGCGCGTGCGCGACCATATCGTGCAGCAAGGCGTCGCCGCCGAGCGCATCGTGGTCGCGACCTACGGCGACCGCGACGCGGCGCGCCGCGAGGACGAGAGCGACCGCCGGGTCATCGTGTTCGCGAGCACGCGCGCGGCCGACGAGCTGGCCGCCAGCGTGTTGGCCAGCACCAAGGCCGACGAGGTCGTGTGGACGAGCAACGGCTCGCAGCTGCAAGAGCGGCGCGACCGGTAAGCTCACGTCGAGCGTCGGCCGGTATATGATGCGGGCCAACGCCCGCGTCATGAAGAAGTTCCCCGACTTCGTCCCGCCGACCAAGGTCGCCTATCTCGACCACGGTGCAACCCTCCATCTCCGCCGCTGCTTCTTGCAGGCGGCCGATGATCCGCGCCAGGAGTGGACCTTCGACAAGGAAGAGATCCGCATCGGCTCGATGGACGACAACGACATCGTGCTCAACGACGACACGGTGTCGCGCTACCACTGCCGGATCGTCCAGGACGACACCAGCTACATCCTGATCGACAACGCGTCGACGAACGGCACGTTCATCAACAAGGTCCGCGTGCGCGAGGGCTTCTTGAAGCCAGGCTGCACGCTGTCGGTCGGTCAGAGCCAGCTGCGGTTCAACGCGCGCGAAGAAGAAGTGCCCATCGTTCCATCACGGAACGACCGCTGCGGCAACCTGATCGGCGGCAACGCGAAGATGCGCGAGATCTACTCGATCATCGAGAAGATCGCGCCGACCGCGACGACGGTCGTGATCGACGGCGAGACCGGGACCGGCAAGGAAGTCGTCGCGCAGTCGATTCATTCACTGTCGCCGAGGTCGCGCGGCGAGCTCGTCGTGTTCGATTGCGGCGCGGTGCCGCCGAACCTGATCGAGAGCGAGCTGTTCGGCCACGAGAAGGGCAGCTTCACCGGCGCGGTGATGGCGCGCGAGGGCCTGTTCGAGACCGCCGATGGCGGCACGCTATTCCTCGACGAGCTCGGCGAGCTGCCGCTCGATCTGCAGCCGAAATTGCTGCGCGTGCTCGAACAGCGCGAGGTCCGACGCGTCGGCGCCACGAAGGCGCAAAAGGTCGACGTCCGCATCATCGCGGCGACCAACCGCAACCTCGAAGATGAAGTCCGCGCCGGCCGATTTCGTCAGGACTTGTTCTATCGCCTGAGCGTCGTGAGGCTGCACTTGCCGGCGCTGCGCGATCGCACCGACGACATTCCGGTGCTCGTCCAGCACTTCCTAGATCACGGCAACTACAACCGCCTGCCGAGCGGCGCACCGCGCGTGCGCACCATCTCGCGCGACGCGATGGAGGCGCTGCAGCGCTATCCGTGGCCCGGCAACGTGCGCGAGCTCGTCAACGTCGTCGAGCGCGCGGTGTCGTTCTGCGATCACGGCGCGATCGACGCCAGCGACCTGCCAGATTATATCCGCACCGCGAAAGCCCCGCCTCGCGAGGTCCCGCGGCGCGCGGCGAGCGTGGCGACCGGCGCGAGCTTGGCGGTCCAGCCCCCGGCGACCCCCGAAGAGCTGCTCGCCGCCGGCGTCACGTTCAAAGACGCCAAGGAGCGCTGGGTCGCGACGTTCGAGCGCGACTACATCTTGCAGATGCTCCGCCGCAACAACGGCAACATCTCGCACGCCGCTCGCCATGCCGACATCGATCGGAAATACTTCCGCAAGCTGATGAAGAAGTACGACATCGACGCGGGCGCCGATGATCCCGACGACGCCACCGCCGAGTGATAGCGAGCCCGACGTCGACGAAGGCGTCGCGTCGCATCTCGACGAGCACGGCAAGCCGCGCATCATCGAGCGCCACCTGATCGTGCCGCCCGAGCTCGCGGGGCTGCGCTTGGATCACTTCGTCAAGACGCAGATCGTGCGGCTGTCGCGCACGAAGATCCAGATGATCATCGACACGCAGCTGCGCCGTGTCGGACCGCGCAGCGGCGCCGAGCGCGGTGTGGCGGTCAGCGTGCCGAAGCCGGCGACGATCGTCACCGCCGGCGATCACTTCGTGATCCGGCGCGAGGCCAAACCGGAGCCCCCGTGCCCGCGCACGTTCGGCGTGGTGCACAGCGACGCGCGCGTGATCGTCGTCGATAAACCCGCCGGCTTGCCCGTGCATGCATCGGCGAAGTTTTACTTCAACACGCTGGCCCGCGTGCTCGCCGAGCGTTATCCCGACGAGCCCGAGCTGCAGCTTTGCCATCGACTCGATCGCGAGACCTCGGGCTGCCTGGTCGTCGCGCGCGACAAAGCGGCGGCGGCGTTCGTCAAGCAGGCGATCTCCAACAAGCACGCGACGACGAAGCAGTATCTCGCGATCGTCAACGGCCATCCGCCGTGGGATCGCGAATCGGTGCTCGACGTGTCGCTGCGGATCTCGACCGAAGCCGACGACACGAAGCTCGCGACCGTCCGGGTGATCGCCGGCGACGGCGGGCTCGAGGCGATCACGCGCGTGCACGTCGAGCGGCGCAGCGGGCCGTACGCGCTCGTGCGCTGCACGCTCGTCACCGGACGGCAGCATCAGATCCGCGCGCATCTCGCGCATGCGGGGTTCCCGATCGTCGGCGACAAGATCTACGCACACGGCGACGACGCGTTCATCGAATACTGCGACGAAGGGCTCTCGCCCGAGCTGGCCGAGCTGTTCGTGCTGCCGCGCCACGCGCTGCACGCCGCGGCGATCTCGGTGCCGCACCCCGACGGCGGCCGCGTCACCGCCGCGGCGCCACTGCCCGCCGACATGGCCGCGCTACTCCACGAGTGACTTCGGCAGCTGCACGTGCGGCACGTTCGCGAACGCGCCGCCGAACACGCGGTCCCGATCCGCAGCGGTCAGCACGTGCGCGTCCGCGTTCGCGACGACGGCGAACCGATCGAGCTGCTCGAGCAGCCCGCTCGCGATCGCCTGCTCGACGAGATGGCGCGCGTTGTTCGGCCACCACGCGGTGAACCGGAGCTCGCGCAGCGCGGGCATCGCCGGCGCGAGCGAGTGCGTCAGTACGACGCGCTCGTCGTTGACGAGCTGCACGTGCAGCGACTCGAGCTTCGTCAGCTCGTGCGCGCCGAGCTGATCGAGATCGGCCTCGTGATCGTATTCGAGCACGAGCGAGCGCAGCCGGCCCAAGCACGGCGCCGGCTCGAGCCGCGATAATCGGCGCACGTCGAGCGCCGCCAAGCGACCGAGCGGCTCGAGCACCTTCGCGTCGAGCACGAGTTGCTCGCGCGCGGTCACCGTTTCGTGGCGAACGCGCAGCGTGCCGAGCAGCTTCGCCGGCGCGAGCTCGCGCAGCACCGCGAAGTCGGAGAGCTCGAGCTCGAGCTCGGTGAGAAACCTGGCCGCCGGCGTCGCGACGAGCTCGGCGAGCCGATGCCGGCCACGCGCGCCGGTCGCGTCGACGACGCACGCCCGCAAGAACCCAGCGCGCCACTCGGCACGTGACACCGTGGCGTCGAACGTCGAGCCGCGCCCGCCGAGCAAGAGCTTGTTGATCGCGCCGCGGGCCTGCGCGGCCGCGGTGACGTCGCCCGAGCGTTCGTGCTCGATGATCGCGGCGCGCGGATCGCGTGCGTCGAGCAGCCAATCTTCGAACACGAGCCACGCGTTCGGATCGTCGGGCGCCGCTTCGAGCTGCGCCTCGAGCTCGGCGTGGTGCGCGAGCTCACCGAGCTTCGGCGCGCGGCGCTTCGCGGCGGGCACTTGGGCGGCGCCGAACTCCTCGAGCACGTAGCCCTTGCCGACGAGCTCGGCGATCATGCGGTCGCGTTCGCGCAGCGCGGCCTGCGCGCTCTCGCACGCACGCTCGACCGGCGCCGGGATCGTGCTCGCGAGGCCGCTCGCGATGACGAGCACCGCACCGCGCACTTCGAGCCACGTGATGTGCCCGCGCTTGCGAAATACGAACCGCGGATATTTGGTCAGCGCGCCGGTCGCCGCGAGCTTGTGCTGGCGCGCTTCGTCGCCGTCGTGCGGCGCGGCCTCGTCGACGACCTGGCGATAGCCGCGCTCGCGCCGGCGCGCGATCTCGAGCTCGTACTCGCGCCGCGCTTCGTGCTCGCTCGCGAGCTCGAGCGTCTTCTTCTGGCCGGCGGTGCCGATACGCCCCCAGTGCAGCTCGAGCCGTTTGCCGATGCGTTCGACACGGTAGAACTTGCGATGCGGGCCTTCTTCGAGCTCGAACAGCGGCAGGCAAGCGAGCTTACCACTCGTCGCCAGCGCCGCCGCCGCTCGCGACGAGCCACGTGCCGTCGCGCTCGATCGCGGTGACGTAGATCGTCTCGCCGGCCTCGAGGTACGCGAGCTTCGGACCGGCCGTGGCGACGTGCAGCGGCGTCAGCGGGCCGAGCCGCGTGCGGAAGCTGCCGTCATCGCCGACGTCGCCGACGATCGCGACCGGATCGACGTCGAAGTGCGCCGGCGCCGGATACGCGGGCGCGACGTACAGCGCGAGCTCGCTGCGCACGCGGTGGATGCCGAACGTCGGATAGCGCCGCTGCGCCTGGGCGAGCAGCGCGGCGAGCCGCACGTGCAGCTCCGCCGGGTCGCCGACGGCGTACATCCCGCGGTTCGCGTGATCGAACCAGCGCTGCGTGGCCTCGTCGATCGGCACGTCGGAGCTGACCTCGAAGCGATCGCCGGCGATCGCGAAGTCCGCGTGCTCGTCGAACGGCGGCCGCGCGAGGATGCCGCCGAACATCGGAAAGCTCGAGAACGGATACGTGCCGATCCGCTGATCGACGCCCGGCACGAACGACGTGAACAGCTCGTAGGCGACGAACGCCGCGATCCAGATCCGCACGCCCCAGCGCGGCGGCGGCGCGACCCCGGCGCCCGGCGCGATCCGAAATAGCGCATCCCAATCGACGAACACGGCGTAGAGCGGCAGCCACTGCCAGTTCCACAGGCCGACGACCAAGCCGAGCGCGATCGTCTCGATCACGAACGCGAGCCCGGCGAGCGCGCGCAGCTTCGGCCGCCGCACGAGCAGGCACGCGACGATCGGCAGTGCCTGCGCGATCAAATTTAGCAGCGCCGCTGTCTTGTAGTGCCACGGATCGCTGACGAGCCACTCGACCAGCGGCGGCCGCTTGAGGCTCGCGAGGTCGAAGCGCACGAGCAGCTGGTTGCGCAGGTTGTCGGACAGCGCCCAGCGCAACGTGAAGTGTCCGCTCGCGAGCTTGTGAAACGCCGCGCCGGCAAACATCAGCGCGACCGCGAGCTGAGCGAGCCGCAGCGACCATTGATAGCCGCGTGCGACATGGTGCGGCGCGAGCAGCGCATCGATCGCCAGCGCATCGCCGGATCGCGCACCGACGAACGCGAGCTGGGCGAGCAACACGACGTTGTATTGATGCGACCACGCATGGCTCGCGGCGAACGCGAGCGCGGCGAGCGCCGAAACCGAAACGCAGCTGATCGCGGTCGCGAGCCGCGACCACAGGCCGACGAGCATCGCGATCGTCGATGCCCACGCGGCGACGCGCAGCGCCGCGACGACTCGGTCGGGCGGCGCATGATGGCCGAACACCATCCAGATCCCGATCGGGCGATACAGCGTGTGGTGGCCGGGCAGATCGCCGGTCGAGACCGGCTTACCGAGCTTGTGCAAGCAGATCAGCACGCCGATCGCGATCGCGATCCGCACGCAGCCTGCGGCAATTCGTCCGCCGTCCGCGAACCAGTAGCGCTGCCAGCGCGTCACCGAGCCGGACTCTAGCGCGTGTGGTAGACGATTGACGTGACGAAGGATCGGGCCGCGCCATTCTCGCGCAAACACCGGCGGTACTGGATTCCAGTAACCGGCGGGATGGTCGTGATCGGGCTCATCAACGTGCTGCTCGGCCTGTCGACCTACCACGCGCCGCAAGATCCCGCGCGGATCGACCTCGGCTTCGGCGGCCTCGATCCGGACTTGATGCCGGCGAGCGCGCTGCCGGTGCCCGTGGTGCGCGGCTTCGTCGCGCGCTATCCGCACACGATCGCGCGCGGCGCCAAGCGCAGCGGATCGGGCTACGAGATCGAGTTTCCGCCCGGCGCGGCTCATCACCGCGCGACCTTCGCCGCCGACGGCAAGTTCGTCAGCGAAGACTAGAAATAGACCAGCATCGCGAGCGAGAGCGCGAGCGTCGGCAGCAGCACGAGCGTGCCGACGCGGACGAACTTGCCGAGGTTGATCTCGACGCCCTGACGGCGCAGGAGATCCATCCACAGCAGGCCGGCGAGCGAGCCGATCGGCAACAAGCGCGGTCCGATGTCGCCGCCGATCAGCGCGGCGAGCAGCGGGCGCGTGCCATGCGCGTGGTTGATCGCGAGCATGTTGAGGATCGACATCGGGTGGTTGTCGACGAGCGCCGAGCCGACCGCCGACGTCACGCCGATCGTCGCGAGGTGCGGCGAGCCGTCGTAGATCCGCGCGAGCACGTCGACCACGCCGACCGAGCGCAGCCCTTGGACGACCAAGAAGATGCCCCACAGGAACACGAGGATGTCGAGCGAGACGTGGCTCGCGACCTTGCGCATCGGCGCGATGCCGTGCGTCCGCGACAACACGAGCGCGGCGAGCGCGCCGGCAAACGTGACGAACCAGATCTGGCCACCGAGCGCGGCGACGAGCGGGTACGCGCAGAACACGACGACGAGCAGGATCACCGCGGGTCGCTCGCCGCGATGGCGATGGATGGTCGTCAGCGGCGCCGGCGCCGGCTTGGTATCGCGCAGCACGCCGCGGAACACCGCGCGCAAGATCACGTACGTCAGCGCCGCGCCGGCAAGCGAGATCGGCACCATCACCGCCGCGTAGGTGTTGAAGTGCAGGCCGGCGAACTCGGCGACGATCATGTTCATCGGGTTCGACACGATGAACGGCGCGACGCCGGGCGCGAGGAACACCGCGAACGCGAACGCGAGCGTCGCGCGCGCGTTGCCGGGATAGAGCCGGCGCGTCAACGCCACCACCATCGGCGTGAGGATCAGGATCGCCGAGTCGTTGTTGAGCAGCGAAGGCGTGACCAGCGCGAGTAGAAAGATCACGCTGAACGTGTGCGCGATCGATCGCGTGCGCGCGCGGGTCTCGACCCAGCCGGCGAGCCGCTCGAACGCGCCGACCTCTTGCACGACGCCGGTGATCACCATGATGCAGGTCAGCGCCGCGAGCGGCCGCCACTGCACGCGCGCCGCGGCGATCAGCTCGTCGGGCGTGAGCAAGCCGGTGAGTAACAGGACCGTGACACCGAACAGCGCCGCACGACCCGGCGTGAACCGCAGGTCGCGCCAGCCGAGGCGCGGCTTCAACACGGCGAGGCTCACCGTGATGCCGAGCGTCGTGTAGGCGACCGCCTGTTCCATTCGAAGCGCTTGATTTTGCACCTGCCAGGCCAGCAAACTCGCGCCGAACCGCGCGAATCTACTGGCGTCGCCGCGATGCGACTGGAGCCTGAAGCCCCGCTACTGGGTGAAGCGCCGGCCGGCGGAAGCCGGGGGAACGGCGAAGTCGATCGTGACCGGAAGCCGCGCTTGCGGCGTGCTCGGGGCGAGCAGGACCGACGCCGGGATGCCCCGCAAGATCTCCTTGACCAGCGGCAGCTCGGTGAACGGCACGATCGCCGCCGCGTCGGCGTGAATCCCGAGCAAGCGGCCGAGCGTGCCGAACATGCTCTTCGGCGGCTTCGGCAGCTCGACGACGTCGATCTTGGTGTCGGGCGACAGGCCCATGCGCTGCTTCGCGTCTTCGATCGCGTCGCCCAAGCCGCCGAACGCGTCGACCAGCTTGATCGGCTGCGCCTGCGCGCCGGTGTAGACATGACCGCGGCCGATCGCGTCGACCGCGGCTTTGCTCAGGCCGCGGCCCTCGGCGACCGCGCCGACGAAGCGGCTGTACATGTAGCGCAGCTTGACCAGCAGATCGGCGCGCTCTTCGTCGGTGTACGACCGGAACAAGCTCTCGCTGTCGGCGTGTGCGCCGTGCTTGTAGATGTCGATGTCGATGCCGAGCTTGTGCGCGAGCCCCGACAGATCGGCCTTGCCCGAGAAGATGCCGATCGAGCCGGTGATCGTCATCGGCTCGGCGAAGATCTTGTCGCAACCGGCCGCGACGAAGTAGCCGCCCGACGCCGCGGTGTTCGAGAACGAGCACAAGATCGGCTTGATCTTGCGCGTCGCGAACACCTCGCGCGCGATCAGCTCCGACGCGAGCGCGCTGCCGCCGGGCGAATCGATGCGCAGCACGATCGCGCCGATGTGCGGATCGCTGCGCGCCTCGCTGATCGCGGCGATCAACGTCTGGCCACCGGCGACTTGTTGGCCGACGATCGGCACCGACTTCGACTGGCCGTCGGTGATGTCGCCGTCGACGTAGATCACCGCGATCTGCGGCCGCGTCCAGCGCTCGGGGCGCGGGATCTCGGTCGTGGCGACGCCGATCTCGCCGACCTCCTTGCCGAGCGCGAGCGAGACCTTGTCGGGCGCCGCGACGGCGTCGACGAGCTTCGTGTTCTGCGCGAGCTCGCCCGCATCGTACGGACCGTGGTCGATCAGCTGCTTGACCTCGTCGATCGGCAGGTGACGGCCTTCGGCGATCGCGGCGACCCAGTGGTCGTAGATCGAGTCGAACAGCTCGGCGTGCATTTGCGCGGCGATCGGCGTCGCGGCGTGCTCGGTGAGCTGTTCGGGCGCGCTCTTGTACTCGGCGATCTTCTCGAACTCCGGCACGACGCCGACCAGGTCGAGCAGGCCGCGGAAATAGAACGATTGGCCCGCCATGCCGACGAGCCGGATGCCGCCCGACGGATCGAGGAAGATCTTGTCGGCGGCGGTCGCGACGAAGTAATCGCGGCCGGTGCCGTACGTCATGTACGCGAATACTTTCTTGCCGGCTTTACGCACGCGCAACAGCTCGTCGCGGAGCTCCTCGAGCGTCCCCCAGCCCGCATCGACGCCGTCGAACATCACGAGCACGGCTTTGACCGAGTCGTCGCGCTGGATCCGGCGAAGCTGCATCACGAGCCGGGTCAGCTGACGCACGTCGATATCGCCGCCGAGATCGAGGCGCTCGACGTGATCGCTGGTGCCGAGCAGCGACTCCGGCGCGACCGCCGAGTAGCGCGCGACGAACGTGCCGCCGAGCGCGTGGTTGGCGCCGGTCGGATCGCGCACGCCGGTCGCCGAGCCGAGGATGCCGGCGTTGCCGAGCGCGAGCTCGAAGCCGAGCGTCGCGCGATACTCGCGAACGTCGCGATCGCTCGGGCCCGCCGGCAAATCGTCGATCTCGAGCAGCTCGCGATCTTCGAAGTCGGCCATCACGTACACGCCGCGCGCGACCTTGACGGTCGCCCTGCCCCAGCCATCGACATCGCCGCGGGTCTCGCCGATGCGCGCGCCCGCCGCGAGCTCGAGCCGATCGGTGCCGAGCGGCCGCACCGAAAGCTCGCCGGTATAGCGCCGTTCGATCGGCACGCCGTCGATCGGGTTCGTCGCGATGTCGGTCAGCGTCGCGCCGAAGCCGACGTAGTCGTGGAGCCGCACGGCGAGCCCGAGGTCGAACGTGTCGACACCTTCGAGCACGCCGTCGTCGTGAAAGTGGTGCCACGACACGCCGAAGCCGGCGTGCTTGCCCAGGCCGATCGCCGCCGACAGCGTGAAGCGGAACGGCTCGCCCGGATCCGGAGCCAGCTCCGAGCGCGGCGGCCGCAGCCACTCGAGGCCCATGCCGACGCCGAGCCGAGGCCAGTTCTCGCCGCCGCCGACGGTCGCCAGATACGCGCCGAACCCGGGGCCGCCGCTGGTCGCAACATCCAGATCCTGCTCGTCGAGCGCGAGCGCGAGCTCCGAGCCGCGGAGCAGCGCCAGGCCGCCGGCGTTGAACGTGGCCGCGCGCGCGTCGAACTCCGTCGAGATCGACGTGCCGGGAATCGCCAGCCCGTCGGTCACCGGCGCCGCATATTGCTTCGCGACGCTTTGCGCGAGAGCTGTGCCCGGCACCAGGCAGGACGCGAGCACGACAGCAAACCGCATGGGGCGCGAACGTAACAGATATAATGCGACTCGTGCCGAACCCGACGCTGCTCGAGAAGCATCCGCTGCTCGTCCACCTCGCGAGCGATCAGCTCGCGCGGATCGCGCAAGCCGGCGAGGTCGAGAGCTACAACCCGAACGAGCAGATCGTCGTCGAAGGCAGCCTCGGCGACGCGCTGTTCCTGATCTTGTCGGGCCAGGTCGCGGTGCATCGCGGGCCGCAGACGTTCGCGACCCTCGGCGGCGGCGAGTTCTTCGGCGAGATGTCGCTCGTCGAGCCCGCGCCGCGCTCGGCGACCGTGACGTCGATGCAGGCCACGTTCTTGTTCCGGCTGCCGCACGATGCGCTGCGCGAGCTGATCGCGACCGATCCGCACGTGTCGTCGGTGCTGCTCGTCCAGGTCGTCAAGACCCTGTCGGATCGGCTGCGCCGCGCCAACCAGATGCTGTCGAGCGTCGACATGCTCGCCGACTGGCTCGCGGGATCGATGGTGTAGCTACGCGGCGCTCACCGGCGAAGATGCAGCGCCGTCTACGCCGCACGCGATCCGGGAACCGTGTCGACTCAAGCTCGTGACGAGCCCCACCGGCGACTACCACCGTCCGTGCCATCTCCACCACCCCGACTCGCGTTGCTCGCTCCGACGTCTCCGTAGCTTCACGCCGGATCGAAGACGGCGGCTTGCTCGGCGCCGAGATCGAACAGCTCGGGTGGATACGGCAACCCGAGCTCGACGAGCTCGTTATTCGAGCACCAACGAAATTCCGTTGCCTCACCGTCCCGCGCGTCGAGAGCACCGCCAAGCATCGCGCAGCGGAACACCACGACGAGATACTCGACGAGATCGCCGTTCGGATACCGATGCCGAAGCCGGGGCCAGCCGAAAATGCCGAGCACGCGGGCTGGGTGGACGTCGAGCCCGGTCTCTTCGCGCACTTCGCGAACGATGGCTGTCGCCGGCGATTCTCCGGGCTCGATCGCGCCTGCCGGAAGACTCCACGAGCCGTCGTCGGAGCGGCGATGCACGAGCACGCGGCCCGCCTCGTCTCGTACGACGGCCGCGACGCCCGGCAGCATGATGAGCTCGTGGCCGACGACCTCGCGCAGACGCCTGACGTGCTGCTGCTCAGTCTTTGATGCCGTCGTTGTCGGCGAGACCGAGCTTCTCGTTACACGAGGCGATCTTGTGCGCGAGCATGTTCTTGGCCTCTTTGTCGGCGTGCACGCGCAGCGACTCGTAGTTGTCCTTCGCGCGCTTGAAGTCGCCCTGTTTGTAGATCGTGTCGGCGTAGAGCAGCATCGCCTTGCCGTTGTTCTTGCCCTCGAGCTTCGCCGCGCGCGTCGCGAGCGCGAGCGCCTTGGGCGTGTCGTTCATCTGGAACGCCGCCCACGCCTGCGCATAGACCGCATCGGCGGCGAACTTCGGGAACTTCTCGAGCTTCTCGTTGATCGCCTTGAGCTGCGTCCAATCGTGCTCGTTCTCGGCCGCGGCGCTCTGCGCGACGAGGCCCTTCGGCGAGTTGTCGTCGAGCGCGGCGACGGCGTGTGTCGTCGGCAGCGCAGGCGGATGCGGTACCGGCGCGGCGACCTGCTGCGTGTGCGGCGCGGCTTGCGTGCCCGGCGCGTGCGGCCCGTGCGTCTTGTCGAGCGGCGTTTCCGACTTCACCGGCACGGCCAGCGCAGCGCCCGAGCCGACGTCGGGGTTTGTCGATGGCGACAGCGTCGCGTCTTTGTCGTTGTCATCGGCGACGAGCATCGTGTACGCGAGCACGCCGCCACCGCCGAGCAGCAGCAACACGAAGAGCACCCACGCGAACGTCGCCGCGCCGCTGCGCGGCTTGAGATCGACCGGCACGCTCGGCGCGGCCGGGAGCACCATCGCCGGGTTCGACGGCTGCGGGACCGGGATCGAATCTTGCGACGACGGCACCGGCGTCGCGGGCCGCGGCAGCAGGGAGTTGCGATCGGATGACGTGCGCCCGCTCGGCTCACTCGCTGCGCGGTTCGTGCCCGCGCCGGGCGAGCGCGACACGCCCGAGCGCGTGTCCCAGACTTCCGATGCGGTGCCGGCGCGCGTCGGCTGCGAGCGCACGATGCCCTCGTCGAAGTTGCGCATCGACAAGCCCGAGTTGAGCGACGCGACGACCGCGGCATCGGTCGTCATGCCCAAGATCTGCGCGACGGCGACGCCGCGGCCCGCGAGGCACTTGTTGAGCTCGTACTCGAGGCCGTCCATCGACTGCGGCCGCTCGTCGGGGTTGCGCGACATCGCGGCCTGCACGAGATCGCCCACCGGCGCGGGCAGCTCGGGCCGAATGCTCAGCGGCGGCGGCGGATCCTGCGTCGCCTTCTTGGTCAGAATCTCCATGAAGTTGTCGCCGGAGTACGGCGGCTGGCCCGTGCACATCTCGTACATGATCGCGCCGAGCGAATAGATGTCGGTGCGCGCGTCGGCGGGCCGGCCGGCCGCTTGCTCCGGCGCCATGTACTCGGGCGTGCCCATCGCCATGCCCGGGCTGGTCAGCCGGCGCTCGCGCGCCGCTTCGGCCTCGGTCGTCTTCGCGATGCCGAAGTCGAGCACTTTGACGACGTCGGCTTCGCCGCCGCGCGTGATCAAGAAGATATTCTCCGGCTTGAGGTCGCGATGGATGATGCCTTCGCGGTGCGCCGCCGACAGCGCTCGGCAGATCTGGCCGGTGATGCGCAGCGCGCGCGCGACGTCGAGCGCACCTTCACGCTCGATCACCGAGCCGAGCTCGACACCTTCGAGGTACTCCATCACGAAGTACACGCTGCCGTCGGCGGTCGAGCCGGAGTCGGTGACGTCGACGATGTTCGGGTGGCCGATCTTCGACGCGGCGCGAGCCTCGCGGCGGAACCGCTCGACGAGATCGGGCATGCGCGAGTAGCTCGCGTGCAAGACCTTGAGCGCGACGCGCTTGCCGATCTCGACGTGCTCGGCGAGGTACACCTTGCCCATGCCGCCTTCGCCGATCAGCTCGACGATCTTGTAGCGGCCGTCGACCTCGGAGCCGATGTCGAGCTCGGCGGTGTCGGGCTCGGTCTGTTGCTTGAGCGCGGTCGCGGCGCTGGCATCGTTCGACGCTCGACCGCCCAGGCTCGTGCGCGGCTGCGTCTGCAACCGGCGATCGTTCTCGCGCCGGCGATCGCCGTCTCGTCCGTCATCGCCGCGATCGCTCGAGCGGCGCCCGACCGAGCCCGGCTTGCGCACCGGCGCTTCGGCATCGGCTTCTGCTTTCGCGAGATCTTCGAGCGAGACTTTGTCGCTCTGCTCGATCATCTGACGCAGCTCGTCGGTCGGCGGCATCGTCAGCGCGCGGGTGCGGACCCGCGAGATCATCTCTTGCCGCTCGGCGCGCTCGCGCGAGATATCGTCGACGAACAGATCCTGCAGGAACTGCGACATCCGCGTGCCATCGGTGGTCGGCGCGTTATGCGAGAGCCACGCTTGCAGCGCCATCCGCATCGCGTCGCAATCGGCGTAGCGATCGGCCTTGGTCGCGGCGAGTGCTTTGAGACAAATATCGTCGAGCTCGGGCGGCACGCGCGGCGCGCGCTTGCTCGGTTTCGGCGGCTCCGGATTCTTCGCGCGCGACATCAGATCTTGCGGCTGATCTTTGCCCGGGGGAAACAGCTGCCGGCCGGTGAGCAGCTCCCACAGCACGATGCCGGTCGCGTACATATCGCTGCGGCCGTCGAGCTTTTCGCCGCGCGCCTGCTCGGGCGACATGTACGCGACCTTGCCGTAGATGATGCCCGGCGCGGTCTTCTCGAGCTTCAGCGTCGAGCTCGCGAGGCCGAAGTCGGTGAGCTTGACCTCGCCCGTATACGACACGAGCACGTTCGGCGGCGACACGTCGCGGTGGACGAGATTGAGATCGGGGAACGAGTGCGCGTATGCCAGGCCGCGGCACAGCTCTTTGACGATGTAGACCGCCACGTCGATCGGAAACGCGACCTGCTTTTTCGCACAGCGGTTCCACACCGCGCGCAGATCACGGCCTTCGACAAAGTCCATCGCGAGGAACAATTCGCCGCCGACCAGCCCGGCATCGAACACCGGGATCAAATTGCCGTGCGACAGTTTCACGACAACTTTCGCTTCATCGCGGAATCTGGCGATGTACTCCGCGTCCGCCAAATGCGGCAACACGGTCTTGATCACCATCAAGCGTTCGAGCCCGCGATCGCCGGTGACCGCGAGATAGAGCGCGCCCATGCCGCCCTGCGCGAGGGGCGCCAGCAAGTGATACTTGCCGAATTTCCTGGGGTAATGCTCCCAGTCTCCCTCGTGACTCGGCACGCGAAACGAAGCTACCACGCCATTACGAGAGCGAACAAATGTGACGTACCGTTGAAAGGTCGCGAGCCGACGACATAGGATGTGATCCCGCGGCTGTGCTGCGGGGTGAGGGATACACGCACATGGCCGGCGAGCTCGTGCTCGTGATCGACGACAGCCCGACCATTACCAAGGTCGTGCAACTGGTTCTCACCAAAGCCGGCTACCAAGTCCAGACCGCGGCTGATGGTGAAGAAGGACTCGTGGCCGTTCGCAAGCAACGGCCCGACTTGATCTTGCTCGACTTCGTCATGCCGCGCATGAACGGCTACCAGTTCTGCCGCGAGCTCACATCGGACGCCAAGCTGCGCGACATCCCGGTGGTCTTGATGAGCGCGAAGGGCGACCAGGTCGGCGAGCGCTTCGTCAAGGTGATGGGCATCGTCGACTACATCACCAAGCCGTTCTCGCCCGAGGCGATCACCGCCGTCGTGCAGCACGCGATCGGTAAGTACGGCGGGCCCGGCGCCGACGACGAGAACCCGTCGCTCGTCACCGGTGAGGATCTCGCCGCCAACGACGATGCCGATCGCGCGCACGCGCGCACCGCCGCGCTCGGGCAGATGCGCGCGGACATCGAAGGCATCGTCAGCGCACGCATCGCGGCGCTGTTCGCGCTCGCGACGAGCGCACGCGGCGAGGCCGACTCGCAGGTCGCGACCGATGCGGCGTCGATCGCGCAGACCGTGCGCGCGGCACTCGACGACCTCGCGTTGTCGAAGGTGATGGGCGCGATCGATCTGAATCTATTTTCCGACGGCATGCCCGGCCTGCGCGGCGATCTGCGCGTCGTGCCGCTCGCCGAGGTGCTGCAGCTACTCGACGTCCAGGAGCAATCCGGCGTGCTCACGGTCGAGCGCTCGGGCGCGCGCGTCGAGATCTACTTTCGGCGCGGCCGGGTCGATCAGGCGATCGCCGACGGCGTCCCCGACGAGTTCTTGCTCGGCCGCTTCGTCACCGATGCCGAGCTGATGACGCGCGGCGACTTCGAAGGCTTCCTCGAGTCGCGCGGTTCGGGCAGCGGCGGCCGCTTGATCGGCCAACAACTCGTCAAGCTCGGCCATCTCGCCGAAACCGATCTGAAGAGCTGCCTGACGCGACAATCGAGCGAGCTGATCTACGAGATCCTGCGCTGGCGCCACGG
>DATBAS010000134.1:0-55414 GCA_036271395.1 Kofleriaceae bacterium | reverse complement strand
ATCAGCTCCTTCGTCTCGTCGCACGCGTAGCCGAACATCAGGCCCTGATCGCCCGCGCCCTGCTTCGCCGGATCGCCGCGATCGACGCCCTGCGCGATGTCGGGCGATTGGTGCTCGACCGCGGTCATCACCGCGCACGTCGTCGCGTCGAAGCCCATGTCCGAGCTCGTGAACCCGATCTCGCGAACGGTGTTGCGGACGAGCTTCTGGAAATCGAGCTGCGCCTTCGTCGTGATCTCGCCGGCGACGAGCACGAAGCCGGTCTTCGCGACGGTCTCGCACGCGACGCGGCTGTACGGATCGGCCGCCAAGCACGCGTCGAGAATGGTGTCGGAGACCGCGTCGCACAGCTTGTCTGGATGACCTTCGGTGACGGACTCGGACGAGAATAGATAGCTGGCCATGGGTGGGCGGACTATTCAGTGATGGGCACCCGCTGTCAACGGAAGATCCGCTAGGATAGCGGCCGTGAGGGCGCTCGTTTTGGTGCTGGTAATGGCCGCGGTTGGTTGTGGTGGCCATCCCACGCCGCCGCCGAACGGCGTGGTCCAAGCGGATCTCGGATCGTGGAAGTTCCGGCGCTATCAACGCGTTCTCGACGTCGAAGTCTGGGTCGACAACAACAAAGCCGAGGCGTTCACCGCGAGCTACGTCGCCGATACCGCCGAGCGGAGCGGACACATCAACGACAAGGACGTCGTGAACGTGTTCGTCACGCGTTACACGACCGACGCCGGCGTGCTGCGCGAGACCGTGAAGCTCGCGCGGCGGCTGGCTGCCGAGCAGGGCTATCAAGTGGACGAAGCAAAGATCGGCGGCGCGCGCACGCTCACGATCAACGGTCACGGCGAATCGTGGGTGATGTGGGCGGCGAAAGGATACGTCGTTAAGGTCGGCGGTCGCGGGCTGGACAGTGTACCGTCCGGCCTCGTGGGGAGTTACGCGGACCGATATCCGTCGGTGTTGCCGGGTGGTGTGCTCGAAGGACCGTTGCCGCCTGGGCCGGATGACAAGCCCAAGCAGGACGCGAAGCAGCCTTACGACCCGAACAATCCGACGCCCGATCTCGACAAGTACGACCCGAACAAATCGAAGTTGCCGTCCAAGTGAGTGAAAGGGAAACAGGAGCAGCCATGAATCAATCTTTCGGTGTGGGTTCAGTCCTCGGCATGGGATTCCGCGTGTACGGGCGCAACATCGTCGCGTTCACGCTGATCGCGGGCGTGGTCTACGTGCCGCTCATTCTGTGGACGCTCTCGCTCACTAGCGGCACGTTCTCGGCCGAAGCGTTCGCACACTTCCGCTACGCAGCGGCGCTCCAGATCCTGCTCAACGCGTTCATGACGGCGACGCTGACGTACGGCGTCGTCAAAGAGCTGCAAGGTCAACGCGCGAGCATCGGCGCGTGCTTGGCGACCGGCTTCGCGCGCATGCTGCCGGCGGTCGGCGTCGCGATCCTTCAGGCACTCGCGATCATGGGCGGCATGATCCTCTTGATCGTCCCGGGCATCATCGCCGCGTGCGCGCTCTACGTCGCGATGCCGGCATCGGTGATCGAGAAGCCCGGCATCGTCGGTGCGCTCAAGCGCAGCGCCGAGCTCACGAAGGGCTACCGCGGTGCGATCTTCGGTCTGCTCCTCATCATGGGCGTCGGCGGCTTCGTGATCGGCATGGTCGAGCAGAGCGCGTTCATCCACGGCGCGCAGGGCTTCAAGAGCTACCTGCTCGTCAACTGCGCCACCGACATCGTCGTCGGTGCGCTCAGCTCGGTGATCGCGGCGGTCGCGTACTTCCAGCTGCGCGCCGAGAAGGATGGCACCACGGCGCACGACCTCGCGAAGGTCTTCGAGTAGCGCACGCGTGCTGCGCGTCGTCCGCGCCGGAACGCACGAAGCGGCTGCTTTGCTCGTGCGCACCACGCGGGCAGGCTCCGGCATCGACGCCGCCGTCGCCGACATCCTCGACGACGTTCGCCGGCGCGGTGACGACGCCGTCGCCGAGTACACGCGGCGCTTCGATCGCCGCGAGCCGCCGTACGAAGTCTCGCGCGAGCGCTGGGCTTCGGCGGCGGCGCAGGTTTCGCGCGACGTGCGCGCGGCGCTCGACTTCGCGGCGTCGCGCATTCGCGCGTTTCACGAACGCCAAGTCGAGCCCGATCTCGACGTGACCGAAGGCGGCGTGCGGCTCGCGTTGCGCGTCACGCCGCTCGCGCGCGCGGGCCTGTACGTGCCGGGCGGCACGGCGCGCTATCCGTCGAGTGTCTTGATGACCGCGATCCCGGCAACCGTCGCAGGCGTGCGCGAGATCATCATGGTCACGCCGGGCGCGTCGCCCGAGACGCTCTGCGCGGCGGAGCTCGCCGGCGTCGACCGCGTGTTCGAGATCGGTGGCGCGCAAGCGGTCGCCGCGCTCGCGTTCGGCACGCAGACCGTGCCGCGCGTCGACAAGATCGTCGGGCCGGGCAACGCGTGGGTCGCATCGGCGAAGCGCCAGGTCTACGGCGAGGTCGACATCGATTCGATCGCCGGCCCGTCCGAAGTCCTCGTGATCGCCGACGACAGCGCCGATCCGGCGTGGGTCGCTGCCGACTTGCTGGCACAGGCCGAGCACGATCGCGAGGCGCGCGTCGTGCTGGTGACCACGTCGAGCGCGCTCGCCGCCGCCGTCGATCGCGAGCTCGTGCATCAGCTCGCCGATCTCCCGCGCCGCGAGATCGCCTCGGCGGCGATCGTTGCACACGGCGCCGCGCTCATCCTCGATTCGCTCGACGCCGCGATCGACTTCGCAAACGCCTACGCGCCCGAGCACCTCGAGCTCGACCTGCCGATCGAGCTGGCGCGCGCCACCGCCGCGCGCTGCACCACCGCGGGTGCGATCTTCGTCGGTAAGTACGCCTCCGAGGCCGCCGGCGATTACGTCGCCGGTGCCAACCACGTGTTGCCCACCGGCGGTGCCGCGCGCTACGCGTCGCCGCTCGGCGTCGCCGATTTTCGCAAGCGCACGTCGATCGTCGAATACACCGCCGAAGCCGCCGCCGCCGCCGCGCCCGCGATCGCGACGCTCGCCGCCTGCGAGGGCCTCGACGCCCACGGAAGGTCCGCGAAGCGCAGGGACGGTGTCCACTAAGACAACTTACGCGCGCTAAGCTCGCAACATCACGAGGTCGGGAGATCCGGATGTCAACTAACGACGAAGCGCTCGGCCCTTTGCTCGACCGCGTGCCCACCGCGCTGCGCGGCAGCTCCGCCTATCACGTGCCGCAGCCGGCGGTGATTCACGCCAAGCTCGACGCCAACGAGTCGCCGTTCGGTCTGCCGTCAGATCTGCGCGAAGGCCTGGCCGCGGCACTCGCCGGCGTCGCGCTCGAGCGCTATCCCGACCCGCGCGCACGCGAGCTTCGCGCCGCGGTTGCCGCGCACCTCGGCGTCGCCGGCGATCAGCTCGTGTTCGGCAACGGCTCCGACGAGCTCATCGCGCTGCTGATCGCGGCGTTCGCCGGGCCGGTGCTCTACCCGGTGCCGACGTTCGTCTACTACAAGCTCGCCGCGATCGCCCGCGGTGCAGCGGCGATCGAGGTGCCGACCGGTCCGCGCTTCGAGCTCGACGAGCCCGCGATCGAGCGCGCGATCACCGAGCATCGCCCGGCGGTCGTGTTCCTCGCGTTACCCAACAATCCGACCGGCACGTTGTGGCGGATGGACTTCGCGCTCGAGCTCGCGGCGCGCCATCGCGATATCGTGATCGTCTCCGACGAAGCCTATTTCGCATACAGCCGCGCGACGTCGCTGCCGGCGCTCGTAGCGCACCCGAACCTCGTCGTGATGCGCACGCTGTCGAAGATCGGCATGGCCGGCCTCCGCGTCGGCTACACGATCTCGTCGCCGGCGGTCGCCGGCGTGCTCGAAAAAGTCCGCCCGCCGTACAACGTCGGCTCGCTCGCGCAGCGCGCCGCGACGTTCCTCGTCGAGCGCGGGGCCGCGTGGTGCGACTCGTGTGCCGCCGAAATCATCGCCGAGCGAAGCCGGCTCGCCGCGGCGATCGCCGCGCTGCCGAACGCCGACGTGTTCGCGAGCGAGGCCAACCTCGTGCTCGTGCGCTTTCCGCGCGCGACCGAGATCTGGCAAGGCCTCGCCGCGCGGGGCATCGTCGTGCGCAACCTCGACCCTTACACGCGCATCACCGTCGGCACGCCGGCAGAGAACGCGATGCTGCTCGAGGCGCTGCGCGAGCTGACGTGAAGCTCCTGGTCATCCTGCTCGCCGGTTGCGCGATCGCTGCATCGACCGCGCCCGGCATCGACGTCGATCGCGTGGTCGCGCATGTCCACGCGCTCGTCGCGCTCGGCCCGCGCCCGCACGACACGCCCGCATCGGCGCACGCGGCCGACTACATCGCGCGCGAGCTGACCGCGATGGGCCTCAACGTCGATCATGTCCACGTCGGGGATGTCGCGTTGCCGGCGATCGACGTGCTCGGGATGCACGCTCGCGACGCGACGACCGCGCACACCGACGACGCCGATCTCGTCGTTCACTTCGGGCCGCCCGGCCGCGCGCTGCTGATCATGGCGCACTACGACACCGTGCCGACGAGCCCCGGCGCGGTCGACAACGCTGCCGCGGTGGGCGTGAGCCTCGAGCTCGCCCGCGTGCTCGTCGCACATCCGCCGCTGCAGCCCGTGATGATCGCGTTCACCGCCGACGAAGAAAGCGGCTTGGTCGGCGCCGAAGCGCTCGCGGCGCAGCGCGGCGACGACGTCGAGCTCGCGATCGCGCTCGATCTCGTCGGAGCCAGCGGCGAGCTGTCGATCAACGGCGCGAGCGAGCTGATAGGTGTTGCCGAGCTGCGTTGGCTCGCCCGCGCTGCCGATCGCGCCGGTGTGATCGTGCGCGCGCCGTTGCCGCATCGCGTGGTCAGCCGGTGGTGGCCGCAGGCCGAGCGCGCGGATCACGGCGCCTTCACGCGCCGCGGCATTCGGGCGATCCATCTCTACGATCGCGGCCAAGGCGGCGAGTGGATCGATCTCGCCTATCACTCGCGCTACGACGTCGCGTCCCGCGTCGATCTCGCCGCGGTCGCCGAGCTCGGCCGATACTTGCGCGCGCTCGTCGAAGAACGCCCGCCCGCGCACACCGGTGACGGCTTCTGGTTGCCGGTCGCGCATGGCGTGGTCGTGCCGCGCTGGCTGCTCGTCGCGTTCGAGCTCGTGCTCGCGGCGCTCGCGATCGCGGCGTTGTTCGTGCTCGCGCGCGAGAGCCGCGTGCTGCCGCCCGAACGCGGTGCCGGCATCGTGCTCGGCATGGTCGCGTTCGCGATCGCCGCCGCCGCGACTTACGCGCTCGAGCGCGGCACCGCACGCGGGCATCCGATGCCATGGATTCACGATCCCACGCGCGCGCTCGTGTGCGAGGGCCTCGTGCTCGCCGGCGCGCTCGGCCTCGTCACGCGCGCGATCGCTCGCGTGTGGCCGTGGGCGGGCTCGCGGCGCTATCTCGCGCTCGCGATCGCGTGGTCGCTCGCGATCGGCATCGCGCTCGTTGTCGTCGATGCACCGGAGCTCGCGTGGATCTGGCTCGTACCCGCCGCCGCGCTCGCGGTCGCGCCGCGCGTGAAGTGGTTCGCGCTCGCCGCCGTGTTGCCGGCCGTGCTCGTGCTCGCACCGAACCAGCTGCGCGAAGCCGCATGGAATGGCTTTCTACCGGCTACGATTCCGCTCGCGGCGTGGATCACGGCCGTAGCGATTTCCCCGATCGCCGCGTTCGCGTGGTGGTCGCGCTCCCGGCGTGCGAGCGTCCTGGGGACACTCGTTCTCGCCGTGGGGTGTGCACTCGCCGTCGCGATTGGTGCAACGGGCCTCGTGGTCGCCGAGCCGCGTTGCTCCGCGTTGGATTTCAGTCGGTTGCAGCTCGGTTGCGAGCGCTCGGCGATGTGGCCATAGCGCTTGCATTGCAGGGTTGTTACCCCCGATGATCACGCTGGGCATGTTTCGCACTGCTGTATTGCTCGTCACCGCCGTCGGTGGATTTGGCGTTGCATGTGACGTCGGTTCCGTGCTCGCGCAAGAGGGCGGCGGCGATGGCGGCGGCAGCGGCAGTGGCGGGACCGGTTCGGATTGCCCGGCGGTCTCGCCGACCCCGCCGACCGGTCACCATCCCTATAACGGCGCACCCGGCGATGTCGGCGAGACGCCGTTGACCACGATCACGGCGGCCCAGGTCCAGCTCGGCTGCATGGGTGCAGCCGGTTGCCACAACGGCTCGAACGCGCCGACCTCGGCAGTCGACGTCTGGGACTACGGCGGCGTCGCGTACAAAGACCTCGCCGGCACGATGCCCTACGCGGGCGCGACGATCTTGCTCGGTACCGAGCCGACGAGTGGTTCGCCGACGTACGTGCAGATGACCGTCGGCGTGAACGGGTTCTTCTATCACGAGGCGGGGATCGACGGCTTTCCGGATCCGGCGACGAGCATGTTCATCAACTCGTGGATCTGCGACGGCACGACCAAGACCGAGATGTCGCAATCGCTCGGCGCGATGTCGACGCAGAACACGACCGAGATGACCAACGACGGCAACTGCAACGGCGGCACGGCGTGTCACGGCGTCAGCGGCTCGACCGGCGGCGAGTTCATCTACCTGACGCCGTCGTAGCGCTACTTCTTCTTGCGTACGGCGATGAGGCGCGCGTATGCCTCGGCGGCAACCGCACACAGCTCGTTGAGCTCGTCGAGCTGCAGCGGCGTGAGCTCGGGGCCGTGGCCGTAGAGCACGTTGACGACGCGCTTGCCGATCGTGATCACCGCTGCGGTCGCCGTCGCCGGCTCGGCAACGCCGAGCACTTTGAAGAGATACGTGTTCACCGTCGATGGGGACACCGGGCCGTGAAACACGCCGGTCTCCGACGCGACGGCGGCTTGCACGATCGACGGCGCCTCGAGCGGCAGCAGCACGTGCTCGATAAACGCGCGACCCGGCAGGTCGCCGACGGCTTTCCAGCCGAACGCCATCTGCTCGCGCACCGCGAACAGCACGGCGCCTTGAAACGCCGCGGCCGCGTAGCCGAGCAACACGTCGATCATGCGATCGCGATCGGCAACGCCGGCGAGCGCGATGATCGCCTCGTCGGCGCGCATCGGCGTGATCGGGCGATCGATCATCGGCGCCATCGGCGGCGGCGTCGTCGTGCGCGACAGCCGCGGCGCGCCCGGCTGGATCACGTCGGTCAACGGGATCGCTTCTTCGGCGTCGAGCGTCTCGATCAGATCTTCGGCGTCGAGCTCGAGCGACTCGGACTCGTCGAAGAGCTGCGCGAGCTTCGCGCTGCGCAGGCGTGGGCGTGGCCCCGGCGCCGAAACGGGCGCGGCGGTCGCCGGCGGCAAACCCGGCAGCGGCGGCGATGGCAGCGCCGGATCCGATGTGCTCGCATCGCCGCGCGGCGAGTCGCCGAACTTGGTGAAGCGCGCCGGCCGTGCCACGCGATAGTACTGCTCGACGTAGTAATAGATGCGGACCTCGGGCGCGACGCGCGGCAGCACGCGATAGCCAGTGTGTCGAGCCAACGCCTCGAGCGTCGCGAAGTCGTGCGGGTCCTCGACCGCGGCGATCAGCTGACGATCCTGCACCACGATCGGCACGCACTTGAACTTGAACGCCTGCGACGGCTGGAGCAGCTTGCGCGCCGGCGACTTCGAGCGCTCGAGCATCGCGCCGGTCGCGATCGGGATGCCGAGCTCGAGCCCGAGATAGACCGTGAGCGCCTCGAGATCGACCAGCCCCATCTCGAACAGCACGGTGCCGAGTCGGCCGCCATCTTTGGCCTGCGCCGCGAGCGCTTGTTTGAGCTGCGCGTCGGTTAGTCGACCGTCGCGGACGAGCATCTCGCCGAGTCGCATCCGCATGCGACGGTAACATGGCTCGTCGGCTCGTCGCAGTTTTGCTTGGCGTGCTAAAGCAAGGCGTGCGCGCGTGGCGTTCCATTGCTGTCCTCGCACTCGCCGGCTGTCACGGCACCGACCAACCCGCACCGGCGCCCGCGCCGACCAACCCATCACCGGTCCCCGAGGCCGTCATCGCGCCGCCGGTCGTCCCCGATTTTCCGGAGACCACCCGCTCGCTCGAGCTCGTGCGCACGGTCGGCGTGCGGCTCGAGCCGGCCGAAGATGGCAAGCGGATCGGCACCATCTCGATCGACACGCGCGTCGGCTGGACGCGCACCGCCGCCGGCCGCGGCTGCGACAAGCCGTGGATCGAGATCCTCCCGCGTGGCTGGATTTGCGGCGACTACGTCAAGCCGAGCCCCAAGCCGCCGTACGGCCAAGAAGTGCCGCAGCTCGATCGCGGCGAGATCGTGCCGGGCACGTACGGCAAGGTCACCGGCCAAGGCGCGGTGATCTTCACGCTCGACAAGAAGAAGCCCGGCAAGGGCGACAAGAAAAAGGGCCCGGTGAAGTCGCCCGCCGAGCTCGACGTCGCGAAGCCGAAGCTCGTCGAGCTCGAACCGATCATCGGCTCGCTCAACGTGCGCGACTACGACGACGTCACGATCGACGGCAAGCTGTACTGGAAGATCGCGCAGCACGATCCGCAGTACGTGCTCGCGACCGCGATCTCGAAGCACCAGCCATCGCACTTCGTCGGCGCGCGGCTCGGCGATGAGACCGGCCTGGCAATCAAGGCCGCGAGCACGATCGCGTTCGTGTGGCCGCGCGGCGGCATGCAGCAGGCGTGGACGACGGCGAAGCCGACCGGCGCGGGCGCGATGCGCCAGCTGTCGGCGCGCGTGTTGGTGCCGGTCTACGAGACGCAAACGCGAGCCGACGGCAAGGCGACCGCGTATCGCATCGGCGATTCCGAATGGATGTCGCCCGCGGATCTGCGGGTGTTCGCGCCGGGCGATCCGCCGCCGACACTCGCGCAGGGCGAGCGCTGGATCGATGTCGATCTCGACGACGAGATCCTCGTCGCGTTCGAAGGCGACGTCGCCGTGTACGCGACGCTCGTGTCGGCGGGCGGCAAGGACACGCCGACGGAGACCGGCGTGTATCGCATGTGGCTCAAAGAATCCGAGGCCGACATGAAGGGCCTCAACGGCGAAGATCCGTACTCGGTCGCGACCGTGCCGTGGACGCAATTCTTCTCGCCAGAAAAAGGGCTCGCGTTGCATACCGCGTACTGGCACGACGGCTTCGGCCACGCGCGCAGTCACGGCTGCGTGAACCTGGCGCCGCGCGACGCACGCTGGTTGTATTTCTGGAGCGATCCGCAAGTGCCGCCCGGCTGGACGATGGCGGCCGGCGTGGTCGAGGCGCCCGGATCGATCGTGCGCATTCGCAGCGCCGCCGATCCGACGCCCGAGCTCAAGGGCTACGCGAAAAAAGTCGCCGACGCGCGCGCAGATCCCGCGCCTTAGTCAGGCCAACGGCAATCGACGCGAGAGGATCTTGGCTTCGGCCGCATCCATCGCGGCGACGAGCGCGGCGCCGAACAGATCGGCGAGCGCATCGCGCGCGACGCGATACAGCGTCGGTGCGGCGTCGTCGTACGCGCACGAGTAGTCGTGATAGTCGTCGCTGACGACGATCATGCCTTCGCCGTAGCTGAGCGGGAATAGCCGGCAGATCGACGGCTTGACGCCGCGAAAATCCCAGCCCTGCTCGAGCGACGCGCGGTGGATCGCGCAGCCGCGTCGATCGTGAGCCAAGAACAAGCAGCGATCCTCGAAGACCGAGGTGCGGACGACCGTGCCCGATGGCACGTCGGGATCGTGCTCCGGTTCGGACTCGTCGAACCACGGCAGCTCGCGCACATCGGCGCGCAGCACCGGCTTGATCGCGGCGGCGCGCGCCAAGATCGCGTCGCGCTCGAACAGATCGACGTCGCAGCCGTATTGGCAGCACGCATCGAGCTTGGTCGTGTGCGTCGCGTGCATCGCGCATTGGTGCGTCATGCAATCGGCGACGACGCGTCGCATGAACACGTCGAGCTCGGCCTTGGAGAAACGCGGGTGATCCAGGTCAACGTACTGCGGGGTCGACATCGAGCGTCGCGGAGGCTAGCAGCTTCGCGAGATCGATGCGCGCGCCGTCGCCGCTGCTCTCGCGATCCGCCGCGAGCACGAGCGCCGACAGCGTCGTTTGATCGAGGATGCAGTCCGGATCGGCCGCGGCCGGGCCGCGCTCGGTGAAGTTGCGATGGCAGGCCTCGACCACCGGCAGCGACCCGGGGCTGCGCATCCGGATCGGCACGCCGTGCGATCGGCAGACGATCGGCCGCGCGTCGTAGATCAGGCACCGGCCGGCCGAGTCGAGCGCCGCGCAGGCGGTGGTGCTGGCAGCCACGTTGGCCGCGAGCACGGCGCGTGGGCCGGCGGGCCATGTGCCAATCAGGTCGCGGATCGCGCCGGCCTCGACTTCGGTAATTGTGAGGCGTACCACGCAGCAGTCCGAGCACCCGGATTCGCATTGCATGTCGCGGGGATGCCGCGCTTCAACGCGGGCAAAGAACCCGTCCACCTTGGTTGCGACATCTCGGTACCTCGACACTCGTACTAGTGTAGCTATGGATCTCAACGACATCGTTGTCTTCACCAAAGTCGCCGAGACCAAGAGCTTTACCGGCGCCGCGGAGGCCCTCGGGCTGCCCAAGTCGACGGTCAGCCGCAAGCTCGCCCAGCTCGAAGAGCGACTCGGCGTGCGGCTCGTCCAGCGCACGACGCGAAAGCTGGCGCTGACCGACATCGGCGAGGCGTACTACGTGCGGTGCTCGCGCATCGTCTCCGACGTCGCTCTTGCCGAGCACATCGTGATGGACATGCAGAGCTCGCCGCGCGGCCGCTTGCGCATGAGCTCGACGATCGACTTCGCGACGCGCTATCTCGGCAACATCGTCGCCGACTTCTTGGCCTCGCATCGCGACATCACGATCGAGCTCGAGGCGACCGACCGGCTGGTCGATCTGATCGAGGACAACTTCGATCTCGCGGTGCGATTCGGCCCGATGCCGGAATCGACGCTGATCGCGAAGCGAATGTGCTCGGTGTCGCTCGTGCTATGCGCGTCGCCCGCGTACGTCGCGCGTGGCGTGCCGAAGACGATCGACGAGCTCGAGGCACACGACCACGTGCTGTTCACGCCGAGCTCGCGCACGCAGGCGTGGACGCTCGTCAACCCGACGACGGATCAGACCTACGAATTCGGTCGCCCGGCGCGATTCGCGAGCAACAACTACGGCGCGGTACGCGACGTGGCCCTCGCCGGTGGTGGCGTCGCGCTGCTTACCGATTTCATGATCGCCGATGATCTCGAAACCGGCCGGCTCGTCCGCGTGATGGCGCCGTGGCAAACGCGGCCGACCGAGGTGCACGCGGTGTATCCGGCACGGCAGAACGTGCCGCCGCGGCTGAGCCTGTTCCTCGAGCACCTCGCGAAGTCGCTAAATCCGCCGCCGTGGCAGCGCTGACCTAGCGCGATTTGCTATAGCTGCGGCGGCGATGACCGTCGATCTCGATGACGTCCGCAAGTTCGCCGAAGCGTATCTGCTCCCGTTCGGCGTGAAGCTCCTGCTCGCGATCGCGACCTTCGTGATCGGCCGCTGGATCTCGCGGCTCGTGCTGCGCGGCTTCGATCGCGTGCTCGAGCGCAGCCGCATGGACGTGTCGCTGCGCAAGTTCCTCGGCGACATCGCGTACGCGGCGCTGTTCGTCGTCGTCGTGCTCGCCGCGCTCGACACCGTCGGCGTCAAGACAACGGCCCTGCTCGCCGTGCTCGGCGGCGCCGCGCTCGCCGTCGGCCTCGCGCTGCAGGGCTCGCTATCGAACTTCGCGGCGGGCGTGATGTTGATCGTGCTGCGGCCGTACAAGGTCAACGACTGGGTCACGATCGGCAAGTACACCGGCCGCGTCGACGCGATCCGCGTGTTCAACACCACGCTCGTCACCGGCGATTCGCGCGAGATCACGATCCCGAACGGTCAGATCATCACGCAGCCGATCGAGAATTTGACGGTGCTCGGTCAACGCCGTGTCGACCTGATCATCAACGTGCCGCCGGCGACTGATCTCGGGGCACTGCGCCGCGTCCTCGTGGCTGAAATGGCCAACGACAAGCGCATCTTGGCCTCGCCGAGCCCATCGATCGATGTCGGCGAGATTACCGACGGCGGCGTCAAGCTCCTCTTAAGACCGTGGGTGGCTTCGGACGACCACTTCCGTGTCATGGTCGACCTCATGGAGCGTGCGCAACAGGCGATGGCCTCCGCTGGTATCAAGGGCGCGATCGGCGCGATGCCATCGCTCGTGCCGATCCCGGTGGCGACGTCGTGATCCGGAGCCTCATCGCGCTCGGCGCGATCAACGGCGGCATCGCGGTCGCGGCCGGCGCGTTTGGCGCGCACGGGCTCAAGGAGAGAATCTCGCAGCACTCGCTCGAGATCTTCGAGACGGCCGTTCGGTACCAGATGTTTCACGCGCTCGCGATGATCTTGTGCGCCGTGATCGCGACGTCGGGCGCGCGCACCGCGGGCTGGCTGTTTCAGGCCGGCATCGTCGTGTTCTCGGGCAGCTTGTACTTGCTCGCGCTGACCGAAACCAAGTGGCTCGGCGCGGTCACGCCGGTCGGTGGCCTTGCGTTTCTCGCCGGTTGGGCCGCGCTCGCGTGGTCGGCCTTGCGCTAGGTGTTCAATAGACACTAAGATTGTGGTATGGAGACTCTGCTCCGCCGCCGCTTCGACGCGTCCGATCTGCCGCCGGCCATTTTGCGCCACCCGCACAAGCGGCTCGCGTACGAGCTCGCGATGTCTGGCCCGGCGCCGAGCGGCTCGATCGAGGTCACGCGCTGGCGTTCCGGCGACGTTCCGACACGCTCGTCCGAAACCGAGCTCGTGATCGAGCCGGGCTACTACCGCTACGGCGACGAGCCGACCACGTGGCACGTCAACTTCGCGGATCCGTCGCTGTTCTACGCGTACGGTTCGGCGTTGCTCGCGCAAGACGAGTTGCAGTGCCTCGAGCATCCAGCGCTCGGGCAGCTGCGCGAAGCGCTCGGCGAGCACGCGAACACCGAAGACGACGCCGGCGCGACGCCGGTACTCGTGAAGCATGTCGAGCGGCGCTGCGCGCTCGCCGGGTTGTACGGCAATGCGTTCGCTACGGCGAGCGCCGATGAAATACGCGCGGCGCTGTCGCTCGTGCGGCCGCCGACGCACACGAACCTGATCGCGATCGCCGCGCCGGTCGGCTCGGGCGTGTACTCGCGCCGCGAGCTCGAGCTGATCGCGTCGACCGCTTACACGGGCTTTGCTGCGGCGGTGAACGAAGGCGCGATCGAAGTTCGCACCGGGTTCTGGGGCTGCGGTGCGTTCGGCGGCAATCGCCTCGTGATGACGGCGATGCAGCTCTACGCCGCACGGCTCGCCGGTGTCGCGCGTGTTCGGTTCTACGCGTTCGATGATGCCGGCCGCGCCGATGCCAACGCAGGCGCCGCGCTCGCGAGCCTCGCCGGCGAGCACGTCATCGATGCGATCCGCGAGCGCGAGCTCGCACGGGGCATCGGCAACGGCACCTAGCCGATCGTCACGTCGGCGATCCCGTCGTGATGCTCGGCGCGAATCGGCACGTCGAGGAACTGACCGATCGTCTCGATGTTCGTCGTGGCGTGGAGCGAGAGCGGCAGCGTGCGAAACCGGCCGCCGCCGGCGACCGCGAGCGGCAGTAGCAGTTGATCGGCGAGGTATGCGCCGACCGGCACGCCGGCTTCGAGCCAATCTTCGAGCGCGTCGAGCGCATCGTCGGCGACGTCCTCGGCGGGGTAGCCCTTGCGACCATGCGCGGTCGCGAGCTCGCGTGCGCCGCCTTCGCGCTCGACCTCGGCCATGAACAGGTTGTGCGGGCCGTGCTTCGGATGCTCTCGGATCGCGCAGATCGGATCGACAAGTCGCTCTCGCGCGCACTCGATCTCGCGCTCGGCGATGTGCCGAGGCAAGCCGGCGACGATCGCGGTCGCTCGCCGCGCGACGATCTCACCGGCGTGAACGAGCTCGATCGGCGCGAGCTTGCTCGGCGCGATCTCGACGACGATGCGGCCGCCGCCGGCCGGTAGAAACCCGGGCCGCTCGAGCGTGAGCGTGAGCTTCGCGCCCATCGCGCGCAGCTGCGGCGCAAACACGCGATCGAGGAACTCGAACGGCGGCGCGAGCGGGTTGTGAGTGCCGCCGGTGACCACGGCACGCAGCGCTTGGCCCGACGCGAGCGCGGGCACGAGGATCGTCTGCACGAGCAGCGTCGTCGAGCCCGCCGTGCCGATGTCGATCTCGAGCACGCTCGCCCGACCTTCGCCGGGTACGAGCTCGAGCTCTTGCGCGCCGACCGCGAGCTCGCCGCCGCCGGGTGCGCGCGCGTAGCCGTTGCACAGCCGCGCGGCCGCGTTCACGCACGCGAGGTGTTGCGGCTGCAAGCCGGGTCGCTTGCGGCCGGCGCGGATGCGGCGCATGCGCAGCTTGCGGTTGCCGAGCACGGCGAGCGCGAGCGACGTACGCAGGATCTGGCCGCCGCCCTCGCCGCGCGAGCCATCGATTTCGACCGGGAGCCTCACGCGATTATCCTTTCACACACACGACCTGGCGAAGCTCGTGGACGACCTCGACGAGATCGGCCTGCGCCGCCATGACGGCATCGATCGGTTTGTACGCCATCGGCGTCTCGTCGATCACGTCCGCGTCCTTGCGGCACTCGATACCTTCAGTTGCTTTGACGTGATCTTCGATCGAGAACCGCCGCTTGGCCTCGCCGCGCGACATCGCGCGACCGGCACCGTGCGAGCACGAGCAAAACGAATCGGCGTTGCCCTTGCCGCGCACGATGAAGCTGCGCGCGCCCATCGATCCCGGAATGATCCCGAGGTCGCCGGCCTGCGCGCGCACCGCGCCTTTGCGCGTGACGAACACGTCCTCGCCGAAGTGGTGCTCGCGCGCGACGTAGTTATGGTGACAGTTCACGGCGAGCTCGCCGAGCTCGAACGCCGGCAGCTGCGCGCGCGCTGCATCGATCACGGCAGCCATCATCAGCTTGCGGTTCTCGAGCGCGAAGCGCTGTGCCCACTCGACCGCGTCCACGTAATCGTCGAAGTGCGCCGTGGCTTCGCTGAAGTACGCGAGATCGATATCCGGCAGGTTGCGGACGTAGACCTTCATGTCCTTCTTCGCGAGCTCGATGAAGTACGTGCCGATGCGATTGCCGACGCCGCGCGAGCCGGAGTGCAGCATGAGCCACACGCGGTCGCGCTCGTCGAGGCAGACCTCGATGAAGTGGTTGCCGGTGCCGAGCGTGCCGAGGTGGTTGGCATCGTTGCCTTGACCGATGCGCGGGTGCTTGTCCGCGATGCGTTCGTAGTCGGGCAAGAGCTGCTTCCACGCCGCCGCCGGCGCCTTCGGAAGCCGCTTGCTCCACGCGCCGCGATCGCCGCCGGGCCGGCCGTTCGCGCTGCGGCCGTGCGGAACCGCCGTCTCGATCGCCGAGCGCAACGCGCCGAGCGAATCCGGCAGGCGCGACGCCGGGAGATCGGTCTCGACCGCCATCATGCCGCAGCCGATGTCGACGCCGACCGCGGCGGGGATGATCGCGCCCTTCGTCGGCACGACGCTGCCGACGGTCGCGCCGATGCCGTAGTGCACGTCGGGCATCACCGCGACGTGGTCGAACACGATCGGCAGCGACGCGACGTTCTTGAGTTGCTTCAACGCCGCGTCTTCGACGCCGACGCCACGCGTCCATGCCTTGATCGGCACGCCGCGCGTGTAGATGAGCTCGTAATCGGACATCGTCCGTCACCAAGAAAGGCCACGAGCGAAGCCAACCGGCTCGCGGCGCGGCGATACCAATACGGGATTCGCCGCGGCGCTGCAAGCGCGAGCTCGGAAGTGCGCGTTACGCTTGGCCATGCGTTGGAGGGCGGTGGATTCGCTGCGCGGCTTGGTGATGGCCGTGATGGCGCTCGATCACATGCGCGATTTTCTCGGCGATGCGCACTTCGACGTCACCGATCTGTCGCGCACGACCGTGCCGCTGTTCTTGTCGCGTTGGGTCACGCATTTCTGCGCGCCGACGTTCTTCATGCTCGCCGGCACGAGCGCGTGCTCGGGCTCGCGATCATTTTCGGCGAGCCGCTGATCGCGCGCGTGCACGTGATCCCGTGGCTCACCGAGTCGCGCGATTTCGAGCCGATCGCCGGATATCACTTCTACGTGTCGTATCCGCCGATCCCGTGGCTCGGCGCGATGCTGTTCGGCTACGGCATCGCCGCGTATCGTCGCTGGCTCGTCGGCGCGGGTATCGCGATGTTGATCGCGTTCACGATCCTGCGGCTGCCCGCCGACGGCGTGCTCGCGTTCATCGACGTCGACAAATATCCGCCGACCACGACGTTCTTGTTGCTCACGCTCGGCGTCGCGTTACTCGCGCTGGCCGCGTTCGATCAATGGCCGTCGCGACACCTCGAGGTGCTCGGCCGCGTGCCGCTGTTCTTCTATCTCGTGCACATCCCGCTGATCCACGCGATCGCGGTCGTGTACTCGTACGCGGTGTTCGGCGCGGCGTGGTGGCTGACGAGCGGCCCGGTCGTGTTCTGGGACAAGTCGTTGCCCGGTGCGCCGCCCGATTACGGTTTGCCGCTCGGCGTGCTGTACGTCGTCTGGCTCGCGTTCGTCGTCGTGATGTACTTCGCGTGTCGCGCGTATGCGCGGCGCCGGCTCAGCGATAGCCCTGCGCCTGCAAGTTGAACAGCGTCGCGTAGCGGCCGCCGAGCTTGACGAGCTCCTCGTGCGAGCCCTTCTCGATGATTCGGCCGCGATCGAGCACGATGATCTGATCGGCCATGCGCACGGTCGAGAAGCGGTGCGAGATCACGATCGCGATCTTGTCGTCGGTGAGCTCGCGGAAGCGATCGAAGATGCGCACCTCGGCCTCGGCATCCATCGATGCGGTCGGCTCGTCGAGCACCAAGATGTCGGCGTCTTTCCGCATGAACGAGCGGGCGAGCGCGACCTTCTGCCACTGGCCGAGCGAGAGCTCGCGGCCGTTCTTGAACCACTTGCCGAGCTGCGTGTCGAAGCGCGAGTCGAACCGCTCGATGAACGGCTTGGCGAGGCCGCGGTCGGCGGCATCATCCCAGCGCACGCGATCGTCGTACGCGCGATCGTCACCGGCGCCGATGTTCTCGCCGACGGTGAGCTGATAGCGCACGAAGTCCTGAAAGATGACGCCGATGCGGCGGTGCAGCGCCGCTTGCGACCACTCGCGCAGATCGCGGCCATCGAGCGTGATCCGGCCGCGCGTCGGCTCGTAGAGCCGCGTCAGCAGCTTGATGAGCGTGGTCTTGCCCGAGCCGTTCTCGCCGACGATCGCGAGCTTGCTGCCGGGCGGGATGTGCAGGTCGATCCGCTCGAGCGCGATCTCGTTCGAGCCCGGATACTGGAACTCGACATCTTCGAACCGCACGCCGTCGTGCGGGTTCGGCCCGGCGAGATCCTCGCCGCCGAGCTTGATCGTCGGCGTATCGAGGAACTCGTAGAGGTTCGACAAGTACAGGTTGTCCTCGTACATGCCGCCGATGTCGCCGAGCGCACTCGACAGCGCCGACTGCGCTTGCTTGAACACGAGGACGTACATCGTCATCGCGCCGATCGTGATCGCGCTGTCGATCGCGGAGAGCGCGATCCACAGGTACATGCCGTAAAACGCCGCCTGGCTGATCGTGCCGAGGATCAGCGCCCAGATGCCGCGCTTGATCGTGATCGCGCGATCGCCGGCATAGAGCTTCGCGAAGATCGCCTTGTAGCGGTCGAGGAATCGCGGCCCGAGGCCGAACAGCATGACCTCTTTGGCGTGGTGGTCGGTCGCGATCACGGTCTCGAGGTACATCTGCTCGCGCGTCTCGGGCGTGCGCCAGCGCGACAGCCGGAACGCATCGCCGGAGAACTTGAGCTCGCTGATGAACGGCGGGATCGCGGCGACCGTGAGCACGCCGAGCGCGATCGGCGAGAACGCCGCGAGCAAGCCGCCGAGCCCGATGAGCGTGACGATGCTCTGGCCGAGCTCGAACGTCTCCGACACCAGCGACAGCGGCCGGCTCGACGCTTCGCGCCGCGCGCGCGTCATCTTGTCGTAGACCTCGCTGTCCTCGAACTGCGACAGATCGAGCGTCAGCGCCTTCTCGAGAATGTCGACGTTGATGCGCTGGCCGAGCAACTGGCGGAGCAGCGACCGGAAGATTCCTTCGGTGCGACTGGCGAGCGCGAGCGCGACCACGAGCACGAGCTCGGCGCCGACCCACTCCATCGCTTGGTGGCGATCGCCGATCGCGGCGGTCTTCGACGCCAAGATGATCGTGTCGACGAGCCGCTTGCCGACGTACGCGATGCCGGTCGGCAACAAGCCGGCGATCAGGCTGCCGATCGCGAGCCCGAGCGTGAGCAGCTTGCTCGTCGCCCACACCAGCTGGAGCGCGCGCTTGCTGTAGCGGAACACGCCGAGGTACGCGCGGAGCTCGAGCTTGTCATCCTTCGGAGGGCCGCCTTGCTTGCCGCCCTTGTGCGGATTTGCGGCGTCGGCTTTCTGACCGCCGCCGCCACCGCCGCCGCCACCGCCACCGCCGCCACTTCCGCCGCCACCACCGCCGCCGCCACCACCACCACCGCCGTATGCGGCTTGCGAGGGAGCTCCAACTGCGACGGCCATGGCGATCACTGTAGTGCGTTCTCGCGCCGCATGCGCTGTCAGATCGCGCTGCCAGTTCGGGCAGCTCGGCGTGGTAGCGTCGTGCGATGCGGGTCGTGATCGTTGTGGCGTGGGTGCTCGTGGCAAGCGTGGCGTTGGCGGGACCCGGTTTGAAAGTACCGAACCTCGTCGGCAAGACGCTCGCGGAAGCCACCGCGATCCTGAAGTCGGCCGGGTTTTCGTACGAGCCCGAGTCGCGCGCCGGCAACAGCTGCGGCGGCGACTCACCCGACGTCGACGATCAACAGATCTGGTGCCAAGACCCCGATCCCGGCACGGTCGCCGACAAGTACAAGCTCGTGCAGGTCGTGGTCAGGCACGGCGGGCATCGCAAGGGCGTCCTGTTGATCGAGCAGATCCGCCCGCTGATGTTTCATTCGGTGACGTACGTCAAAGACGCGCTCGCGAAGCTCGGGTTCGACGGCACGATCGACGTCAAAGCCGATTGGACCGGCGGCGGTTGCGAGCCCGATCACGTGTGCAAGATCGATCCGATGGAGAACGTCGACATCCACGGCCACATCACGTTGTCGACACCCGCGCGTTAGTGCGCGCCGGCGGGAGCTCCGCCGCCGCCGGACTTCTTGAGGATGAGCACCATGACGAGGCCGAGCCCGACGGCCATCATCGTCAGGCGGAAGCCGTCGTTGAACGACAGCACCATCGCCTCGCGGCTGATCCGCAGGCCGAGCATCGTCGCGGGGTCGAGCCCGGCGCGCGCGATCTGCGACCACGCGTCGATCGTCGCGGGGTCGAACAGCGTCACGTGCTGGCCGAGCTCGGTCGAGTGCACGGCGATGCCATCGGCGACGACCTTGCCCATCCACGCGGTGCCGAGCGAGCCGCCGAGCTCGCGCGTGAGATTGAACAGGCCGGTCGCGTTGCCGCGTTGCGCCGGCGGCAGATCCGATAGCGCCGCGATGCTCACGGGGATGAACACGAAGCCGAGGCCGAGCGAACGGATCATGTTGGGCCAGACCAGCGCGTAGAAATCGGCGCCGCCGGTGAGCTGCGCCGAGACGTATTGCGACATCGTCGCCATGAACACGCCGAAGAACAGCATGTAGCGAGGGTCGACCTTGTTCGCCATCTTGCCGATGATCGGCATCAGCAGCACCTGCGCTAACCCGGCAAGGAGAAATACGCGGCCGATGTCGAGCGCGGTGTAGTGCATCACCGCGCCGCAATAGAGCGAGAACAAATAGCTCGCGCCGAACAGCGCAAAGCCGATCAGGAAGTTGAGCCCGGTCGACGCTGAATAGTTTCGGTTCTTGAACACGCGCAGATCGACAACCGGATGGTCGGCCTCGAGCTCGTGGACGATGAACGTGACGAGCGCGATCGCGCTGAGCCCGGCGAGCACCATGATCAGCGTGCTCTCGGTCCAACCCTCGCGATTGCCCTCTTCGAGCACGTACTGCAGCGTCGCCATGCCGACGGCGAGCAGCGCGATGCCTCTGAGATCGATCGGCCGTCGATCGGGCTGAAAGCCGGGCTCCTCGATCACGCGTGGGATGAAGAACGCGACCAACAGCCCGATCGGCACGTTGATCAAGAAGATCCAGTGCCAGCTCGCGACGTCGATCATGTAGCCGCCGATCGTCGGACCGAGCAGCGGGCCGGTGATCGCGCCGAGGCCGAACAACGCCGCCGCGGTGCCGTGCTCTTCGCGCGGAAAGCGTTGGAACAAGATCGCCTGCGCGCTCGGGATGATCGCGCCGCCGCCCATGCCCTGCAGCACGCGGAACAGCACGAGCGACGGTAGGTTCCACGCAAGACCACATAAGGCGCTCGCGGCCGTGAACAACAGCACCGACGTCGCGAAGTAGCGCCGGAACCCGAACCGGCGCTGGAACCAGCCGGTCATCGGGATGACGACGATGTTCGCCATCATGTAGCCGGTCGACACCCAGCCGATCTCGTCGATCGGCGTGCCGAAGCTCGCGCGAATGTCGCTGAGCGCGACGTTGACGATCGAGATGTCGATCAGCGCCATCAGCGCCGACGCCATCACGACGATCGTGATCGCGAGCTTGCTGCCGGAGATCGGCGTGTGCTGCGGAGCGGGCATTACTTCGTGTGGATCGTGACGTCGGCGCTCATGCCGGGACGCAAGATCTTGCCGGCGCGATCATCGAGCTTGATCTTCACCGGCACGCGCTGCGTGACCTTGATGAAGTTGCCGCTCGCGTTGTCGGGCGGCAGCAGCGAGAACCGCGAGCCGGTGCCGGCCGCGATCGAGTCGACCTTGCCGTGCAAGTCGCCGCCGTACGTATCGACCGAGATGTCGACGGTCTGGCCGGCTTTGATGTCCTCGAGCTGCGTCTCCTTGAGGTTCGCGATCACCCACGTGTCGGCGAGATCGACGATCGCCGCGAGCGGCCGATCGGGACCGACCATCTGGCCGGGCTCGACGCTGCGCCGCGCGATCGTGCCGTCGATCTCGGCTTTGACCTTCGTGTACTCGAGCTCGAGCAGCGCGCGATCGAGCGCCGACTGCGACTGCGCGACGCGCGCTTCGTTGAGCGCGACCTGGGCCTGCGCGGATTGCAGCTGCTCGTCGACGGTCGACGCGGCGAGCAATTTGCCCTCGGCCGATTCGGCGGTGCCGCTCGAGTTCGAGCGGTTGGCCATGGCGGTGACGAGCCGCGCCTTCGCGGTCGCGAGCTGCGCATCGGCCTGCGTGTCGGCGGCGACGCGCGCATCGACCTCGGCCTTCGCGACCGCGCCGCCGGCGAGCATTCGCTCGTAGCGATCGCGATCGAGCTTGGTGAGCTGCTTGCGCGATTCCGCGGCGGAGACGTCGGCCTTCGCCTGATCGATCATCGCCTGCGTCGAGCCGGTGACCGCGGCGGCTTGCGCGACGCCGCCTTTGGCGACCGCGAGATTCGCTTTCGCGGTCTTGTCGGTCATCGCGAGCTGCGTTTGGGCTTGCCGCAGCTGTGCCTGTGCGGCTGCGAGATCGGCACGCGCCGACAACACGCGCACCTGTTGATCGCGATCGTCGAGCTCGACGAGCACGTCGCCTTTCTTCACCATCTGGTTGTCATCGATCGCGACGCGCTTGACCTGACCGGCGACCCGCGCCGACACGGTGGCGACGTGGCCCTCGACCTGCGCATCGTCGGTCTTCTCTTTGCCGAGCCGCGTGATGTAGATGATGCCGCCGACGATCGCGGCGACGACGAGCAGCACGCCGAGCACCAGCGGCGCTTTCTTCTTCTTCGGGGGTGACGGTGTCGACGGAGCTTCCATGACGGTGCCATTGTTGGCACATCGTCGACGGTCCCGCGACTGTCGGATGTTTTTACAGGTCTATCGCTTCGACCGCTTGGCCGCGACGGCTTGCACTTTTCGGCGACGCAGTCGCGTCGCTTCTTTGAGCCGGCGCTCGGTGCGCTCGATCAGCTGCACTTGGCTGTGTTTCGCGCCGACCCCGGTGCGCTGGACGTAGCTGCCGTCGGGCTGCATGTCCCAGACGCCGCGCTGATCCGACAGGTTCGTGTCGAGGATGAAGCGCAGCTCGGTTTGTAGGCGTGCATCGTCGATGGGACAGAGCACCTCGACGCGCTTCTCGAGGTTGCGCTGCATCGCGTCCGCCGAGCCGATGTAGTACTCGGACTTGCCGGCGTTGTGGAAATAGAAGATGCGCTCGTGCTCGAGGAATCGGCCGATCACGCTGACGACCTTGATCGTGCTCGACACGCCGTCGACGCCGGGCCGTAGCCGGCACGTATCGCGGACGATCAGGTCGATCGTGACGCCGCGCTGCGATGCGCGGTAGAGCGCGCGCACGATGTCGATGTCTTCGAGCGCGTTGAGCTTCCACTGGATGTGGCCGCGCTCGCCGGCTCCGACGTGCGCGATCTCGCGCTCGATCTTCTCGAGCAGCGCGGCTTTGAGCTGCTTCGGCGCGACGAGCAGCTGCTGATATTTGCGGCGCGGCTTGTAGCCGGTCGTCAGGTAATTGAACAGCTCGGTGAGATCGCGGCCGACCGCATCGTCGCAGGTGAACAAGCCGAGGTCGGTGTAGAGCCGCGCGGTACCGGCGTGATAGTTGCCGGTCGCGACGTGCGCGTAGCGGCGCAGGCCGTCGTAGTCGTGGCGCACGACGAGCGTGATCTTGGTGTGCGTCTTGAGCCCGACCACGCCGTACGTGACGTGGATGCCGGCGCGCTCCATGCGCGACGCCCAGCGAATGTTCGCTTCTTCGTCGAACCGCGCTTTGAGCTCGAGCACGACCGCCACCTGCTTGCCGTTGCGCGCGGCGTGCACGAGGTGCTTGATGACGTCGGAGTCTTTCGACGTGCGATAGAGCGTGGTCTTGATCGCGCGAACTTTAGGATCGTTCGCGGCTTCGCGCAGGAAGCGCTCGACCGATTGCTGGAACGACTCGAACGGGTGATGCGCGAGCAGGTTCTTCGCGTCGCGGATCGCGTGGAAGATATTGCCGTCGGTGAGAAAGTCGACCGGCTGCGCGGGCGCGTGGGGCGGATCCTTGAGCTCGGGGATGTCGAGCAGCGCGATCTCCATCAGATCGCGCTGGCCGAGCATGCCTTCGGCCTCGAACACGTCGGCGGTCTCGTCGAGCCCGAGCTCGGCGGCGATCCTGCCGCGCAACAGCGGGAGCATCGTCTTGTCGACTTGCAGGCGGACGACCGGCGCGAACTTGCGGTTGCGCAGCTCGATCTCGATCATCTCGAGCAAGTCGTCGGCTTCTTCTTCGTCGCGCTCGGTGACCGCATTGCGGGTGACGCGGAACAGCGAGCACGCCTCGATCTCCATGCCCGGGAACAACAGGTCGAGGTTGTTCGCCATCACGTCGGCGAGATCGACGAACGTGCGCGACGTGCCGAGCCGGACGTAGCGCGACATACCGCCGCCGATCGGGACTTTCACGCGCGCGAGCAGCGGCTCGCCGTCGTTTTCGTAGCGCAGCGACACGAGCAGGTTCAGCGACAGGTTCGAGACGAACGGGAACGGGTGCGCCGGATCCATCGCCTGCGGCGTGACCAGCGGGAAGATGTTGCGGACGTAGTGCTCGCGCACCCACGCGCGCTCGTTGGGCTCGAGCTCCTTGAACGGCGCGACCCACACGCCGGCCGCCTTGAGCTCGCCCATCAGCTTGTCGAGGATGATGATCTTGCGCGCCTCGAACCGATTGATCAGATCGAGCGAGTCGGCGATCTGCTGCTGCGGCGTGCGGCCGTCGGGCGTGGTCGAGTGGACCTGCGCGCCGACCTGCTGCTTGAGGCCGCCGATGCGCTTCTGGAAGAACTCGTCGACGTTCGAGCTGACGATCGCGATGAACTTGAGCCGCTCGAGGAGCGGCACGCGCTCGTCTTCCGCCTCGTGCATGACGCGCCAGCAGAAGTTGAGGTACGTGAGCTCGCGGTTGAGATAGAGCTCGGGCGCGTCGAGCGCGGTCGGCGCGATCTCGCCGATGCCCGCAGCCGCCGGCGTGCGACCGGGCGTATCGATCGCTCGCAACGATTGACGCAGCTCGGGCTCCTGCACCAACTCGAGTCGGTGCACGCCCGAAACGTCTGGGCTAGCGAGCGAACGTTCCGCGGGCATCTGCCGTAGAGTATAGCGTCTCGGTGACAGGTTCGTGACGAGCGTGACGAACTGATTCGACTTTAGTTACGAATGGATAGCAGGACCCTGCTCGGTGCCGCTGGCCGCGTCGAATGATCGTTTCGCGCCGTTTTGTACCACCCAGACGAGGCCGTTGCTCACGCCGCCATCCGTGATCGGCTTGGCGCCGAGCTCGACCTTCCAGAGCGCCTCGCCGCTCTTCAGATCAACGCCGACGAGCTGATGCCAGCCATCGCCTCCGATGAATTCGTACGACCGTTGCTGATCGCTCAGCGTGATCGGCCCGACCTCCGGCGTGTGGTTCGGCTCGTGCTCGGGGGCGAGGCGAAATCCGCCGAGCTTGAGCGCCGTAGTCACGGCGAGCGCGAACACCTCGGCGCGGCCGCTGCGCTGCACGCGGAACGTCACCGAAGTCGGGCTCCAGCCGACCGCCGGGCGCAGGTGCGTGCCGACGTAGTGCGGGATCAGCGCTTCCCACCGGATCGTCGCACCGTCGTGGAGCTCGACGAACGAGCGCTCGCCGCCGTTGGCTTCATTGCGAATCACGAGGGACTGATTCGAGCCGATCGCGATCGTGTCGATCACGGCGCCCGGCTTGGGCCGCGCGTGCATCACGTACCAACCGCCGACGCACGCGACCGCCGCGCCCGTCGCGACGATCGCGGGTCCCAACCAGCCGAGCCGCGCCATACCCGAAGCTAGCTCTCGCCGACGCGCTTGCCACCGGCTGGGTTCGAGTAATCGAACGGCTTGGGCCGCGTCAATCCGCCGCCGGCCGCGGTCTTCGCTTGCACGAGCACACGGCGGCCGGTCGCAAAGAACACCGTGGCCTTGCCGCTATCTGAAATCTCGACGACGCCCTGGCCGAAATTCGGGTGATCGACGCGCTCGCCCACTTCGAAGTGCTCGCTCGCGGCGTAGCGGCGCGTCGGCTTGTTCAAGTCGGCCGCGACCGCCGGCTTCTCGAACCGCTCGACCGGCTTGGTGCGCTCGGGCTTGGGCGCGAACTGCGAAGGTTGGCGTTTCTCTTTCGATGCTCCGTGCGGGGATTTGTAGCGATGTTCCTTGTTGCACTCTTTGCAGTGCACCTTGACGATTTGCTCGCCGACCTTGGCGACAACGACATGCCAGACATCTCCACATTTCGAGCACAGAGCTTCGACGTCGGCTCCGACGGACACACTCATCGCCGACGAGCATAGCAGTGTGGTACTTCGTGATCCATGAGCCAGGGTGCGGCCGATGCACTGGTCGTGGAAGCCAACGAGCTTTTCCGCGCCGAGCGCTTCGAAGAAGCCGCACAGCGGTTCCAGCGCGCGACCGCGCTGTTTCCGCCGCATCCGCTCGCATGGAAAGGGCTCGGCCACGCACTGTTGTGCCTGGGCAAGCCGCACGAGGCGGCCCGCGCGTTCGATCAGGCGATCGGGCTCAAGCCGGATAGCGCGACGGCGCTGTGGGGCGGCGCCCTGGCACATGCCGAAATCGGCAATCGCGTCGTCGCGCAAAATTATCTGCGCCGGACGTTGACGCTGCAGCCATCGTGGCTCGCGATGGCGCAAGACGTCGCGCAGCTCGCGCCGTTCTTGCAAATCTCGACGCGCGCGGCGGACCTGCTGCGCGCCGCCTTCGGCGCGTTTTCGGCGCGCACGTATCGCCATGCCCAGGACAACACGCGCGCGATCGAGGTCGGGCGAATTCCGAGCTCCCCCGCGCTCGGCCGCTGGACGTTCGTCACGATCGGCGTGTCGAACACCGAGTGGGCCGAGCCGCAAAGGCCGCGCGTCGAGCTCGTGATGGCGTCGAGCGTGGATACCGAGATTTGCGGCCAGATCTTGGCGAACCTCGGCTTCCACCTCAGCGCGTCGAAGTTCTTTCCGGAGCCGGGGACGATGGTGCGCGACGTCGTCGGCTCGCTCGACGCCGGCGAGCTGTCGGGCCGATTGCCGCACGTGTACGTCAAATCGCCGACCGCGTGGGGAATTCACCTGCCGCTCGATATCGGCCCGCCGCCGATCACGATCGCGCAGGTCTTTCCGATCAGCGAAGCCGAGTACCAGACCTGGCGGAAGCTGGGCGCGGACCGGTTCGAGCGCTCGCTCGACGACCGAAATATCGACATCGCGGACATCCGCCGCAGCGGCGTCTAAGTCGAACGTTTGACGCCTGGAATGCCGCAACGTTTGCTAGGGTTCTGTGTCAGGGTTTCGCGACACCAATGGCGGCTTTGATCGAGTTGGTGGAGATCGCGCGCTACTACACGATGGGCGACGAGCGCATCGCGGCGCTCGACGGCGTGTCATTCGCGATCGATCGCGGCGAGATGGTCGCGATCGTCGGCTCGTCGGGCTCGGGCAAGTCGACGCTGCTGAATATCTTGGGCTGCCTCGATACGCCATCGGCGGGCGAGTACCGGCTCGACGGCGCGAACGTACAGTCGCTGTCGGACGACGACCGCGCGCGTGTCCGCAATCATCAGATCGGGTTCGTGTTCCAGAGCTTCCAGTTGCTCCACCGCGCGAGCGCGATGAAGAACGTCGGGTTGCCGCTCGTGTATCGCGGCGTGCCGTCTCGCGAGCGCGACCGGCGTGCCGCGGCGGCGCTGACGCGCGTCGGGCTCGGCCATCGCATGAGCCACCGGCCGTACCAGTTGTCGGGCGGCCAGCGCCAGCGCACCGCGATCGCACGCGCGCTGGTCACGCAGCCGTCGCTGTTATTGTGCGACGAGCCGACCGGCAACCTCGACTCCGCGACGACCGAGGACATCATGGCGCTGTTTCACCAGCTCCACGCCGAAGGCAACACGATCATCATCGTCACGCACGAGCCCGAGATCGCCGCGCGCTGCCCGCGCTCGATCCGGGTCCGCGACGGAAAAGTGCAGTCGGATCAGCAGGCGGCGGCATGAAACGGTTGCTCGCGATCGCGGCGTTGGCCGCGTGTCATCACGCGGAGCACAAGCCGGCCGCGCAAACCCCGTCGCAGGTCGCGACTGTCACTCGCGGCGCGTTGACCGATCGCGTGCTGCTCACCGGCGATCTGCGCGCGGCGAGCGCGGTCGAGCTCGTCGTGCCACGCACGATGGTCACGTGGGAGCTCGCGATCCGGTGGATGGCCGAGGATGGCGCGGTCGTGAAAAAGGGCGATCGCGTGCTGTCGTTCGACAACTCGTCGGTGACCTCGGATATCGAGGCGAAGCGGCTCGCGTTGCTCGAAGCGCAGATGACGTTGCAGACCGCGCGCGATACGTCGGCGATGGATACGGCGCAAAAGCAGAACGAGCTCGACCAGCACCGCGTCGCGCTCCAGAAGGCCAAAGTCCTCGCGGGGGTGCCGGGCGATCTGCTCGCCAAGCGCGACGCGCAGGAGCGCCAGCTCGACGAGAAGCGCGCCGATGTCGCGGTCAAGAAGGCGCAGGAAGATCTCGCCGCGCAAAAGCAGGAGGCCGACCTCGACCTGCGCGTGAAGCAGATCGACATGGAAAAGGCACAGCGCGCGATCGACGACGCCGACAGCGTGATCGATGCGCTCGAGCTCAAGGCGCCACGCGATGGCATCGTCGTCGTCGGCATTCATCCGTGGGAAGACCGCAAGTATCGGCTCGGCGATACCGTGCAGCCGGGCTGGTCGATCGTGACGATGCCCGATGTTTCCGCCGGCATGGAAGTGCACGCCGAGCTGTCGGATGTCGATGACGGCCGCGTGAACGTCGGCATGGTCGGCACGTGCACGCTCGACGCGTATCCCGCCGAGCCGATCGCGTGCACGGTGACGCAGCTCACGCCGGTCGCACGCAGCAAGAACGAACAATCGCTGCGCCGCGCGTTCTCCGTGGTGCTCGAGCTCGCGAAGCCCGATGCGCGGCTGCGTCCCGGCATGTCGGTGAAGGTCGAGCTGACGCGTCCCGGCATCGCGAACGCGATCTTGGTGCCGCGCGGCGCGGTCGCGTTTCCCACATCCGACAAAGATCACGTCACCGTGCACCTCGCCGACGGCGGCATGCGCGACGTCGAGCTCGGTCCGTGCAACGCGCAGAGTTGCGTCGTCGACAAAGGGCTCGCCGACGGCGAGCACGTGTTGGTCGGAGGTGGCGCGTGAAGGGCTGGTTGCTCGCGCTGGCGCTCGTGTCCGCGTGCGGCAAACGCGACGAGATCCAGCTCGCGGACGTGCGCCGCGACGATCTCGTGATCGGCGTGGAGGTCACCGGCGAGCTCGCGGCGGTCGATTCGACCGATATCAAGCCGCCGCCGCTGCCGAACGTCTGGAACTTCAAGATCGCGAGCCTCGCGACCGAAGGCGACGAGGTCAAGACAGGCCAGCCGGTGATCGGGTTCGACGCGTCGGATCAGATCCGCGCGCTCGAGCAGATGCAGAGTGAAGCCGACGCCGCGCAGAAGAAGCTCGACAAAAAGCGCGACGATGCCGCGCTCGCGCGCCGCGACGACGAGCTCAAGATCGCGACCGCCGAAGCGACGTATCGCAAGTCGCAGCTCGAGGCGACCGGCTCGCCGGATCTCGTCGCCAACATCAACTTGGAGACGCTCAAGCTCGACGAAGACACCGCGCGGCTCGCGCTCGAAGGCGCGAAGAATCACGCCGCCGAATCGAAGCGCTCCGACGAGCAAGAGATCGCGAAGTTGAACGAAAAATCGGCCTACGCGAAGAAGCGCGTCGCCGAGCTGCAGCAGAACATCGTCGCGATGCAGGTGATGTCGCCGCGCGACGGCACGGTCGTCCTGCCGATGAATTGGCAGGGCGAGAAGCACAAGGTCGGCGACGGCGTGTGGAAGATGGAAGACATCATGCAGGTCGTCGGGCTCGGCAAGATGATCGGCCAAGGCGTGGTCGACGAGGTCGACATCGCGCGCGTCAGCGTCGGGCAAACGGTGGCGCTGCGACTCGATGCGTTGCCCGACGTGCAGCTCAGCGGCAACGTGCAAGATCTCGCGAAGAACGTCGAGCCCAAGTCGTTCACCGATCCCAGCAAGATCGTCAAGCTCAAGGTCGCGATCGGCGCGACGAAGGTGCCACTGCGGCCCGGCATGCGATTCCGCGGCAACGTCGAGGTCGAGCGCCGGCCGAACGCGATCGTCGTGCCGGTCGAGTGCGTGTTCGTCAAGCCCGACGGGCCGGTCGCGTATCGCAAGCACGGCCAAGGGTTCGAGCGCGTCAAGCTCGAGCTCGGCAAACGCTCGGCGAGCGCGATCGAGGTCGTCAAAGGGCTCGAGCCGGGCGATCGCGTCGCGCGCACGGAGCCGCCGGCGTGAAACGCGCGGCGATCGCGATCGGCGTGGTGGCGGCGCTCGGCGCGGGCGCGTACGCGTTCGTCACGCGCGACCATGCGCGCGCGGGCGAGACCGTCGCGACCTACACGGCCAAGAAGGAGCAGTTCGTGCGCCGCGTGACCGCCGAGGGCAATCTGCAGTCGGTCAAAGCGACGCCGATCCTCACGCCGCAAAACAGCGGCTACGGCCCGATGAAGATCGCGTGGCTCGCGCCCGACGGCAGCGCGGTCAAATCCGGCGACGTCGTCGTCAAGTTCGATCCGAGCGACTCCGAGCGTCGCCTGCGCGACGGCAAATCCGATCTCGATTCGGCGAACGCGCGGCTCGCCGAAGAGAACATCAAGTCGAAGAACGCGGTGAACGACAGCGAGACCGATTCCGATCTCGCCGGCGACGAGCTCGAGCAGACGCGGCGCTTTCAGGCCAAAGACGCCGAGATCTTCTCGCGCAATCAGATCATCGAGAGCGAGGTCGATGCAGACCTCGCCGGCGAGAAGCAGACGCACGCGCAGCAGGCGCAGACGATCGAGAAGCGCCGCTCGCAATCGAATGCGGCGGTGATCGTCGTCGACAAGGCGAAGGCGGAGCTCGCGATCGATCACGCGAACAAGGCGCTCGCGAGCATGCAGGTCGGCGCGCCGAACGATGGCGTGTTCGTGCTCGAGCGCAACTGGCGCGGCCAGCCGCGCAAGGTCGGCGATCAGATGATGCCGGGCCAAGCGGTCGCCGAGATCCCGCTGTTGTCGTCGATGGAGGCCGAGGTCTACGTGCTGGAGATCGACGGCAGCGGCTTGACCGAGAAGCAGTCGGCCGAGGTCGTGATCGAAGCGCGACCCGGCGCGATCTATCACGGCACGATCAAGCTCGTCGACAAGCTCGCGCAGCCGCGCCAGAACGGCTCGCCGGTGCAGTACTTCGGCGTGACGATCACGCTCGACAAGACCGATCCGGCGGCGATGAAGCCCGGCCAGCGCGTGCAGGCCACGCTCGTGCTCGATCAAGAAGATGCGATCGTCGTGCCGCGCCAGACCGTGTTCACCAAGGAGGCGAAGTCGATCGTCTACCGCAAGACCGAGACCGGTTTCGAGCCGATCACCGTCGAGCTCGGCGCGGCGACTGCAGGCCGCGTCGTGATCAAGAGGGGCCTCAGCGACGGCGACGAGATCGCGCTGCGCGATCCGACCGCGAAGCTCGACGACACGGGCAGCGGCGCCGGAGGGTCGGCAAAGTGAGACGGCTCATCGACGCGTTCGCGACCGCGTTCGGCTCGCTCGGCGAGCACAAGCTGCGCACGACGCTGACGATGCTGGGCATGATGTTCGGCGTCGGCGCCGTGATCGCGATGCTGTCGATCGGCGCCGGCGCGGAGAAGCAAGCACTCGCGCTGATCGATCGGCTCGGGACGCGCAACGTCGTGATCCGCGGCAAGACGTACAAGCCGGAAGAGCTGCAAGAGATCCGCAAGAAGTCGGTCGGCTTGTCGCAGCGCGACATCGCCGCGATCGAAGAAGCCGTGCCCGGCGTGCTGTTCGCATCGCCGCGGGTCGAGATCGATCCGTACAAGGTGCTCGCGGCGGGCGCAAAGACGACCGCGCAGGTCTACGGCGTCGGGCACAGACACCGCGAGATCGCCGGGCTCGGCCTCGCCGAGGGCCGCTTCTTCGACCTTCCCGACGAGCGCGATCACGCGCAGGTCTGCGTGATCGGCGCCGGCGTGCGACGCGATCTGTTCGGCGCCGATCCGGCGCTCGGCAAGGACGTCAAGGTCAACGACGTGTGGTGCGAAGTGATCGGCGTGCTCGCCGCCGAGGCGACGCCGGTCTCGCAGGTGCAAGGCGTCGCGGTGTCGTCGACCGATCACGAGATCTACCTCCCGTTCACGACGGCACTGCGCAAGCTCGATCACGATCCGATGAAGGCGCCGCTGTCCGAAATCGTGGTTCGGCTCGACGCGAAGGCGCCCGCCGGCGAGACCGGCGCGGTGATCGGCACGTTGCTCGATCGCTTGCACGGCGGCGTGCGCGACTACGACATCGTCGTGCCCGAAGCGCTGTTGCAGCACAGCAAGCAGACCCAGCAGCTGTTCAACTTGGTGATGGGCCTGATCGCCGGCATCTCGCTGCTCGTCGGCGGCATCGGCATCATGAACATCATGCTCGCCAGCGTGCTCGAGCAGACGCGCGAGATCGGTGTTCGTCGCGCGGTCGGCGCGCGGCGCTCCGACATTCGCTTCCAGTTTCTCGTCACCGCGTTCTCGCTCGCGATGATCGGCGGCTTGCTCGGCGTCGCGCTCGGCGTCGGCCTCGGTCGTGGTGTCGCGGTCTACGCCGATTGGCCCACCGTCGTCACGACGTGGTCGATCGTGCTGTCGCTCGGCGTGTCGATCGTCGTCGGTGTCGCGAGCGGCCTGTACCCCGCGATGCGCGCGGCGAAGCTCGATCCCATCCAAGCGCTCCACGCCGAGTAAGCGCCGCGCTACTGCAATCGCACGTGCCGCTCCTCGAGCAACGTGCCCTCCGCGCGGAGCAGCGCGACCGTCGCCTGCTTGTGCGCGAGCACGGCTTGGAGCTCCGCGAGCTGCGCATTCGCGAGGTCCTCTTGGCGCTGCGCGATGAAGAAGTTCGACGACGTCCCGGACGTGAACTTGCGCTGCTCGACCGCGAGGTTCTCGGTCGCGAGCGAGCGAAACTTCGCGGCGGCGAGCACCTGACGCTCCGTGCTCGCTTGATTGCGCACGGCATCGCGAACGAGGAACCAGGTATCTTGTAGAGCTTGATCGCGATTCGCGACCGCGACGCGCTGGTTCGAGCGCGAGATCTCGGCGTTCGCGCCGGCGGCGCGGTTGAGCGGCGTCCACGACAAGTTGAGCATGAGCTCGTAGCCGGCTGCCTTCGCGTGGTCGATCAGCGAGAAGTCGCCGCCGTACGTGGTCTGCGCGCCGAGCAGCGAGCCCGAGACGCCGACGTTGATCTGCGGCAGCTCGTTGTTCTCGGCGAGGCGCAGGTTGACGAGCGCGGTCTTCAGATCGAGCGCGAGCTGAACCAGCTCGGGGCGATGCTCGAGCGCGATGCCGAGCGCGCTCTCGGCGGTATCCGGCTTCGCCGCGAAGCTCGGCAGATCCGTCGGCAGGATCGGCCTCGACCATTGCTCGTGCGGGATGTTCATCACGCTGCGCAGCGCATCCGAGGTTGACTCGAGCTGCTGCTCGGCTTGCACGACGAGCAGCTGGCGCTGCGCGAGCGTCGTCTCGGCGGTGATCAGATCCGACGGCGGCAACAATCCGGCGTCGATCTGGCGATGCGTCAGCGCGAGCTGGTCGTCGGCGCGCTTCTGCGAGTGCACCTGCAGATCGTACGAATACAGCGCGAGCACGACGTTCCAGTAGGCGTTCTCGGTCTGTTGCACGACGTTCTGCGCGACGACGTCGAGCTGCGATCGCTCGCGCTGCGACGTGATCTTCGCGCGCAAGATATCGGCACGCGGCACGACGAGATCGGTCGAGAACCCGCGCATGATCGGCTGCGTGATGGCGGCGATGATCGACGAGTTGTAGAACAAGCTCGCCGCGTAATCGGCGACGTCGCCGCTCGTCCGCGTGTTCGCGAACGTGATTTGCGCCTGCGCGCCGCTCTCGAGCCGCGCGGCGATCTGCAGCGCCCAGTCTTGCTCGTGGGTCGTGACGATCATGCCGAGGACCCCGCCGGTCTGAGTCGTCGTCGTGCCCGGCGTGTTCGCCACGATCGTGTCGCCGCTCGCGTTGACGACCGGCTCGAACTCGCCGTTCGCGACGTCGATGCCGAGTGCGGCATTGCCGACTTGAAGGCGTTCGATGACGACGCCGGTGTTCTGATGCAGCGCGACCTGGATCGCGCCGGCGAGGTCGAGCTTCCACACGTGCGCCGCATCGGCGTTCGGCGGCAGCGGCGGTAGTTGCGCCATGAAATCAGGCACGACGTACGACGATGGATCGTCGCCGCCACCGGCGATCGCCGTCGAAGCAAACGCCGCGACGAGTGCCGTCGCCAAAGAACTGCGAGCCACCACCATGAGCGCGAGCCTACGTCTGACACACGTGTACCGCGTAGGGTTGCATCGACTGTTTTCATGCGCGGGAATGCGCGGACGGCCGGAATCGGTTAAATCGTTGGCCATGAAACTGCTCTGTCTCGCGCTCGCGGGCGCGCTCACCGGCTGCCACCCGAGCGCTTCGACACCCGCACCGAAATCGAGCGGCGATCTCGAAGCGCGCGTGAAGCGGCTCGAGGACCAGAACGCGAAATACGCCGAGGCACTCGCGTTCCTCGCGAAGGTCTACGACCAGCAAAAGGCGCAGGCGGCGCAGGACGACGCCGACGAGCCCGCCGACGATGCCGTGTTCGCCGTCGACATCGCGCCCGACCTCGCCGCCGGCCAGGTCGAAGGCCCGGCCGACGCGCCGGTGACGATCGTCGAGGCGTTCGACTTCGCGTGCCCGTACTGCCGGAAAGCGCACGACACGCTCGCAGAGCTCGTGAAGGCGTCGGGCGGCACGGTGCGCATCGTCTACAAGAACATGGTCGTGCATCCCACGGCGATGCCCGCGCACCTCGCGAGCTGTGCCGCGGCGAAGCAGGGCAAGTACCTCGCGTTCGCGAGCGACCTATGGACGAAAGCGTTCGACCCGTATGCCGCGTCGCGCGATCCGAGCAAGCTCTCCGAGGACAGCGTGATCGCGATCGCGAAAGCCGGCGGGATCGACATCGCCCGGCTCAAGACCGACATGCACTCGGATGAGTGCGCGAACCGCATCAAGGCGGACATGGCCGAGCTCGACAAATTTCACGTCAACGCGACGCCGACCTTGTTCGTCAACGGCACGTATCTCGCGGGCGCGCCCGACGAGACCGAGTTCAAAGCGCTGATCGCTCAGAAGCTCGCGGCGGTTCGTCAGTCGGGCGTGAAGCCGGCCGACTACTACGAAAAAGAAATCATGGCGAAGGGCGAGAAGCAGTTCAGATCGAAGAAAGATCCCAAGCGGAGCTAACTCGTGCAGAATCTAACCAGCATGAAGATGTTCGCCTCGATCCTGTTCGCGTCCGTGCTGCTCGGCGGCTGTCAGAGCGACTCGAAGCTCGACCAGAAATCGTCGGGCGATCTCGAGGCGCGCGTGAAGAAGCTCGAAGAGAGCAACGCGAAGTACGCCGAGGCGCTCGAGTTCCTACAAAAGATCTACGGCCAGCAAAAGCAGCAGCAACAGGCCGAAGAGCGCGACGAGCCCGCCGACGATGCCGTGTTCGCGGTCGATATCGCGCCCGACATCGCTGGTGGTCAAGTCGAAGGTCCGGCGACCGCGTGCGTGAGCATTGTCGAGGCCTGGGATTTTGCTTGACCCTTCTGCCAGAGGGTCAGTTCGACCCTCGAGGATCTGGTCAAGCAGTACGACGGCAAGGTTCGCGTCGTCTACAAGAACATGGTCGTGCACCCGCAGATCGTGATGCTCGGGCATCAGGCGGGCTGCGCGGCGTCGAAGCAGGGCAAGTTCATCCAGTTCCGCCACGAGTGGTGGGACAAGGCGTTCGCGCCCTACGCGGCCGCGCGTGATCCGTCGAAGCTCGGTGAGCCGACGATCATGGAGATCGCGAAGGACCTCAAGCTCGACACCGCGAAGTTCAAGGCCGACATGGATAGCCCCGAGTGCAAGCAGCGCGTCGAGACCGACATGGCCGAGCTGAACAAGTGGCACGTCAACTCGACGCCGAGCTTCTTCATGAACGGCAAGCCGCTGCGCTGGGATGGTAAGCCGAACTCGTTCAACGCCGCGGTCGATGCCGAGCTCAAGTCGGTCGAAGCCTCGGGCGTGCCGTGCGCCGAGTACTACGACAAAGAAGTGATGGGCAAAGGCGAGAAGCAGTTCCGCAGCAAGGGCGACAAGAAGCCGTCCTAGTCGGCGCTACCGATCGGGTCCGCCGAAGATCTTCGAGTAGAGCGGTGTGCCGCGCTGCGCGCCGCCCGAGGGCGCTAGCAGGTTGGGCGAGCCGACGTAGCCGTCCTTGGCGAACGTCGCCGGCGCCGGCTTGGCATCTTTCGAGCTGCCACCGCCGCCGAACATGCCGGTGATCGAGTCGAACATGCCGCCGCCGGTCACGGTCGCGAGGCTGTCGCCTTCGAGGGTTTGAAAGTCACGGTTGGTCATACCCGCCACATGTGCAGCCGCGGTGCCATGGCTATGCCATCGTCGATGTTCGAGTTGTCGCGGCGGGGCACAGCAACCGCAGGTTACGTTGCGCAACGCGGACTAGTCACGCAGCCGGTGGCCGGCGCCCGGCGCGTAGTCGCTGATCCCCAGCGCGATGTCGCCGTAGTCGGTCTTCGCCGTGACCTCGAGCGGCACGCGGCCGTCGTCGTCGCTGACCCAGATCGTGAAGGTGCGCTCGTCGCTGCCGGGCGCTCTCACGCCGTTGCGATCGAGCTTGTACGTGTGCCCCTCGAGCTGGCGCGCCATCACCGTGCCGAGCGCGGTCGTCAGCTTCGATTTTCCGCGCATCGTCAGCTCGACGTGCCACATGAAGCGGCTGCGCATGACCTCGACGACGAGCACCGTTCCCGTCGGCGGATCCCACGTGCGCAATGCCATCAGGAACGAGTTGAAGTCCCACGTCTCGGGCAGCGAGGCGCGTTGCGGTTCCGGCTGCGGCGGCGCGTCGTTCAGGTGAAACGTCACCGGCAACCTCACGCCCGCGCGCTTGGAAAAGTCGACGTCGGTGCGCTCTTTGTCGCTCGTCTTCGTCGCGAACTCGTCGGTCGACCAGCGCAACGGCCGGCCGGTCGCGACGTCGATCCACGACGTGAACGTGTCGTCGATGTTCGCGACCATCTTCGCGAGGCCGACCGCCTTCGCGTGGCTCTGCACCACGATCGCTGGCTTGCCGCCGAGTGTCGTCGGCTCGCCGACCGCGGCGTCGAGGGTCGCGAGCTCGACACCTTGTAGCTGGAGCGTGTACGCCATGTGCTCGCCGGGCGTGACCAACGGCGGTGCCACGACGAGCCCGGCCGGTTTCGCGGGAGAAGCTGTCGGCGCGGTCGTCGGCGGGGTGGCTATCGGCGCGGTCGAGCCACATGCCGCGAGCATCAGCGCCAGAGCTGGACGAGCCATCGCCCGCGAGCGTACAGCCTAAGGGTAACGCCAGGTTGGCGTGCACGTGACGCAATTGTTGCCGCTTGGGTTTCGTTAGCCGGACTGGTAAGGTCCGCGCCACCGATCACCGTCCGATCGATCAGAAGACGTAGAGGTATCTGCGATGGAAACCAAAAACCTGGACCGGGTCGTGATCCGCTTCGCGGGCGACTCTGGTGACGGTATGCAGCTTACCGGCAGCGAATTCGCGAAAGCCGCGGCCGAAGCCGGCAACGACATCTCGACGTTCCCGGATTTTCCCGCCGAGATCCGCGCGCCGGCCGGCAGCTTGTTCGGAGTGTCCGGCTTCCAGCTGCACTTCTCGTCGTCCGAGATCTACACGCCGGGCGATGCGCCCGATGTGCTCGTGGTGATGAACCCGGCGGCGCTCAAGACCAACCTCCGCGATCTCGTCGACGGCGGCACGCTGATCGTCAACACCGGCGCGTTCATCGAGGCGAACCTCAAGAAGGCGGGCTATACGCTCAATCCGCTCGAGGACGGCTCGCTCGACAAGTGGAAGGTCCACGCCGTCGACATCGGCCACCTCACGAACACCGCGCTCGACGACACCGAGCTGTCGACGAAAGAGAAGGGCCGCGCGAAGAACTTCTTCGCGCTCGGCCTGGTGTTCTGGATGTACGGCCGCGAGACCGAAGCCGAGATCCGGCGCATCTACCAGCAGTTCGCGAAGAACCCCGGCTTCGGCGATGCGAACGTCAAAGTCTTCAAGGCTGGCTACCACTACGGCGAGACCGCCGAGGTGTTTCAGACGGTCTACAAGGTTCCTCCCGCGCACTTCGCGCCCGGGATGTATCGCAACATCACCGGCAACGAAGCGATCGCGATCGGCCTCGTCGTCGGCGCCGACCTCGCCGGCAAGAAGCTGTTCTACGCCGGCTATCCGATCACGCCGGCGTCGTCGATCTTGCACTCGCTCGCGAAGTACAAAAACTTCGGCACGATCACGTTCCAGGCCGAAGACGAGATCGCGGCGATCGGCGCGGCGATCGGTGCATCGTACGGCGGCGCCGTTGCCGTGACGGCGTCGTCGGGTCCTGGCATCGCGCTCAAGGGCGAAGCGATCGGCCTCGGCGTGATGACCGAGCTGCCGCTCGTGATCGTCAACGTGCAGCGCGGCGGTCCATCGACGGGCCTGCCGACGAAGACCGAGCAGAGCGACCTGTTCCAAGCGGTCTATGGCCGCAACGGCGAATCGCCGATTCCGGTGCTCGCGGCGAAGTCGCCGGGCGACACGTTCTATTGCGCGATCGAGGCGGTGAAGATCGCGACGCGCTACATGGTGCCGGTGATGCTGCTCAGCGATGGCTACATCGCGAACGGCAGCGAGCCGTGGCCGCTGCCGAACCTGGCGACGCTGCCGCGCTTCGACGTCCATCACCGGACCGATCCGAACGACTACTTCGTCTACAAACGCGATCCGAAGACGCTCGCGCGCGACTGGGTCATTCCCGGAACGCCGGGCCTCGAGCATCGCATCGGCGGGATCGAGAAGGACTCGCTCACCGGCAACATCAGCTACGCGCCGGACAATCACGAGAAGCAGACGAAGATCCGCGCCGAAAAAATCGCGCGCGTCGCGCAAGATATCGGCGAGCTCGATCTATCGGGCGCCGAGTCGGGCGACGTGCTCGTGGTCGGTTGGGGCGGCACCTATGGTGCGCTTCGTCAGGCGCAGCAAGCGCTCGCCGCGCAAGGCAAGAAGGTCAGCCACGCGCACGTGCGTTGGCTGTCGCCGCTCGAGCCCGGGCTCGCGAAGATCATTCGCAACTTCAAGCACGTGTTGGTCGCCGAGCTCAACATGGGCCAGCTCCGCACGGTGCTGCGCGCCGAGTTCCTCGTCGACGCGGTCGGGCTCAACAAGATCCAAGGTCAGCCGTTCATGGTCCGCGAGGTGATCACGGCGGTCGAGAAGCTGCTCGGCGGCACGGTCGCCGAGACCAATGCGGCCATGCGGTTGGCGGAGGCGCACTGATGTCGGAAGCGGTAAAGCTCAAGCTGTCGAAGAAAGATCTCGAGTCGGACCAAGATGTCCGCTGGTGCCCCGGTTGCGGCGACTACGCGATCCTCGCGATCGTGCAGCGCACGCTCGCGCAGCTCGGCGTCTCGCGCGAGAACACGGTGTTCATCTCCGGCATCGGCTGCTCGAGCCGCTTTCCGTACTACATGAACACGTACGGCTTTCACACGATCCACGGCCGCGCGCCGGCGATCGCGTCGGGCCTCAAGATCTCTCGCCCCGAGCTCGACGTCTGGGTGATCACCGGCGACGGCGATGGTCTGTCGATCGGCGGCAATCACATGATCCACGCGCTGCGTCGGAACATGGGACTCAAGATCATTCTTTTTAACAATCAGATTTACGGACTGACTAAGGGTCAGTACTCGCCAACTTCGCAACCTGGAACACGTGCTCCGTCGACGCCGACGGGCTCGATCGACTTCCCACTCAATCCGATCGCATTGGCACTCGGCGCGGGAGCGACATTTGTCGCACGTGCTGCGGATACCGATGCAAAGTTGATGGGAAAGATTCTTGATGAAGCGTACCGTCACCGCGGCGCCGTGTTCATCGAGATGCTGCAAAACTGCCCCGTCTTCAACGACGGCGTGTGGGACGGGATCAAAGACGATCCCGCGAACCATCAGATCGTGCTCGTCGAGGGCAAGCCGCTCGTGTTCGCGAACGGCACCAAAGGCATTCGCCTCGGCGCCGGCCTGGTTCCCGAGATCTGCGACGCGAGCGATCCGAACGTGCTCGTTCACACCGAGCGCGGCTCTGCGCTCTACGCAAACCTGCTGTCTCAGCTCGTCCAGCCGGCGTTTCCAATGCCGATGGGTGTGCTGTACCGCAACGACAAACCGTCGTACGAGTCACTAGCCCACGCGCAGCTCGACGAAGCCATTGCCAAGCAGGGCGCAGGCGACCTCACCAAACTCATGTACTCAGGGATGGTATGGGAAGTCGGAGCAGACGGAACACGGCACTAGTCTGTAGCGCTAGTGCACTCGTGCTCGGCGGTTGCGCAGTCGGCGCACCGACGGGATTTTCATCCGGCGATCAGTGGACCGTTCCGCTCGTCGGTCCACTCGAAAACGGCGTGCTGCTCGTGCCGGTGTACCTCGGCAAAGAGAATGCCGGTCCATACCTCTTCGCGATCGATCCGGACGCGACGGTCTCGGCGGTCGACGACAAGATCGTTGCCGAAGCGCACCTGCGTAGCGGTCAGGGTCCGCGGCTCGACGACGAGCTCGACCACCAGAACCCGCACTTCTACGCCGAGATCCTGCAGATGCGGATCGGCACGCTCTATGTGCAGAACAAATCGGCGCTGATCGTCAAGACCGATACGTACGACGTCGATGGCCGCCAGGTCGACGGCGTGCTCGGCCGCGACGTGATCGCCGATTCGCTCGTCTGGGGATTCGATCGCGACCAAGGCATCGTCACGCTGCTCACGCAGAACACGTGGAAGAAGCAGGCGCCGATGCCGGGCGACGTGCCGGTGCATTACGAGTTGCTGTCGGATCGCACCCGCGGCGGCCTCGTGGGCGGCACGGCTCACATGCCCAACGGACCCAGCGGCGGCCAAGGCCTCGACGTGGTGCCGATCTCGCGCCGGATCGCGACCGCGATGATCGACGGCCAGAAGTTCGTCATGCACCTCGATTTCGGCGCGAAGGCGTCGCAGCTGCGCGACCGGTCGTGGGATGCCGCAAAGCTCGAAGCGACGCCGGCGCAAGGCCTGCTCGTCGACGAGACCGGCACGGGCCACAACATCGACAAGCTCGGCAAGGCGGCCGAGGTCACGCTCGGCCCACTGTCGGTGCCGAACGTGGTGTTCGTGCCGTACGTCGAGGCGCGCTGGCGCGATCAAGATCTCGAAGGCGCGCTCGGTCTCGATTTCTGGAAGCCATACAACATCTGGGCGGATTGGGACGCGCAGAATATCCACGTCGTGCCGCGCCACGATGCCGATCTCGCGGCGCGTGCGGGACGCTGGCAGATGAAGAGCCTCAGCGGCTGCGCGAACCCGAGCTGCGTGACGTCGACGATCGTCGATCCGCTCGCGAAAGTTCCGGAGGATCAGCGGCCGGCCACGCATCCCGGCGTCGTCGTGTCGTTCCAGCGCGATCCCGCGGCTGCGCGTACGCCGCTCGAGGTGCTCGTCGCGGTCAAGGGTGCCGATGGCGCCGAGAAGCAGCGGGTCATCGTCAACCTGCCGGCGAACGCCGATCGCGCGATGACGCATCTGCCGGGCGAGCTCGCGAACGCGACGCTCACCGTGCTCGACATCGATCCGTTTCCGCGTCCGTGCCAGGGCGACGGTGGCTGCGTCGACGTCATCGCGGCGCCTTGAGCTGCTAGTATCGCCGCCGTGACCGCGTACGTAGTTTCGTCAGACGACGTCGAGAAAACGATCGCCGCATTCACGCGCCTCGATCAGCGCGGCGACAAGAAGGCGATGAACAAGCTCGCGCAGCGGCTGCAAAAGGAGCAGCCGTTCCTGCTGCAAGCATCGGCCGCGGTACGCACCGAGCACGGCGACACCGTCGGCGAAGCGGCGGTGTTCTACGCGACGCTGGTGTGGGCGATGTTCGATCGCGGTGGCAACGGCACGCTGCCGCGGCTCACACAGCAAAATCTCAACGAAGCCGATCGCGTCGTCACCACCGCGCTAGATAAGATCGAAGGGCTCGTCGACAAGCCGCCGCACGAACGCGTCGCGACCGAGCTGGTGAGCACGCAGCCGCATGTCTACGCGAAGCTCGTGGAGCTGCTCGCCGAAGACGTCAAAGAGAATGCGATGACGGCCGAGACCGCAGCGGTGATCATCAAGCCGACCGAGGTCGTGGTCGAAGCGTTCGACGCCGCGTTGGCGGGACGACGCCCCGGCCAGAAGCAGGGCACGATCGTCGCCGACGACAAAGTCGGCCGCAACGATCCGTGTCCGTGCGGCAGCGGAAAAAAATGGAAGAAGTGCCACGGCGTCACGGCGTGAATCACGCCGCGTGTGCGTGCTGCCAGAACGTCGCGATCCGGGTCGCGAGCAGCTGACCTCGTGCTCGCGCGGCGAGCGCCATCGCCGGGCTGACATCAGGATCCAAGACGTTTCCGCCGACCGCTGCGAGCGCCGCTTGCGCGGCATCGTCGGGCAGGATCACGAAGACGTGCGCGAGCGCGCGGGTGGTGTCTTCGAGCCCGACGAGCGGCACGCGTGGGTTACCGGCACGCAACGCGATGACGAGCACGCAGTCGAACCCGGCCGCGAGGTCGGCGTTGTCGGTCGAATACATGCCGCCGTCCATGTAGTGCCTGCCGCCGATCTCGATCGGTGGCCACACGCCCGGCAACGCGCCGCTCGCCGCAATCGCATCCTCGAGCGGAGCCGCGCTGGCGCGCTCGAACGCACGCCGCTCGCCGGTCTCGCATTCGACCGACACGAGCAACACGCGCTTGGCAGGCCATTCGCGCTCGGCGATCTGCGCAGCGCGATCGGCGCGCGGATCGTCTTGAACCGATAGCGCGAGCTCGCCGATGCGTTTGAGGATCTTGGTCGCGCTGCCCCCGCACGCTTTCGCCTGCGCGATCTGCTTGCCCCAGCGTTTCATGTCGACGAGCGGCTTCGGCCGCGAGCACGGCGCCAGCTTGCGCCGGAACAGCTCGTTGATCTCGACGCTGCCGGCCAGCTGCACGGCGATGCGCGCCCCCGCAGACGTGCCGATGAAGACGTCCGCATCGCGGACATCGACGCCTCCGTCTGCGAGCCCGGCGATGATGCCGATCTCGAATGCGGCGGCCGCCGGCCCGCCAGCTCCCAGGATTAATGCCGCCTTCATACATCGATGCGCAGCATGCGCCATGCCACGCGGCTCAGAACTGAGCTGTCAGCGAGATGCCGCTCGGTGAGACCGAGATAGCTTTGCCGATCCACCGATCGACGTAGCGCGGCCACACGTAGCCGAGGATCGAGCCGACCGCCGCGCCTGTCATCACGTCGGTCGTCCAATGTTTGTCGGCGGCGATGCGCAGATATCCGGTCGCGAACGCGAGCGTGAGCCCGGTCGCCCAGATCTCCGGCGCGAGCGCGTAGCCGCGCAGGCTCGCGACCGAGCCGGCAGCGACGGCGAGTGAGAACGTCAGCGACGTGTGCCCCGACCAGAACGAGACGTCGTCTTCCGTCGTGTACGGCAGCGATCCCGGCGTCGCATGAAACGCGTACGGGCGCTCACGCGCGACGGTGAGCTTGAACAGATGCTGCGCGAGGCTCGCGACGATCGCGACCTCGATGATCGGCGCGACGTCGTCGAACGCGCGCCGTGCGCCGTGGCCCCAACCGGCGGCGACGAGCCCGGCGCTCATCACGACCGGTGCCATCACGTAGCCGGTGACGTCGCTGATCGTGTTCGCGAGCCCGGTGTCGCGCCACGCGAGCGCGTCCGCCATCGCGCCGTCGAACGCATCGGGCGTACACCATCGACAATGCGTCGGCGACAGCTCGCTGTTGAGGCCGAATTCGAGCGCGAGATACGTCGCGCCTTCGGCGGCGATGCGCAGCGCGACGTATTCACGATCGCGATCGGTGAGGTCGCTCGTGCTCGGCGGATCGGCGTGCGCGGCGGTCGCCGCGAGCACCAGTGCTAGTCCAAGCCCTCGACGCGGATCCACGGACCAGCAGTGTACGGGAACGATTGATCGAAGTGGACGTGCGCGACGTACCACAGCGACACGTCCTGGCCGTCGAGATCTTCATCGCCGACGTAGCCGGCCGGAAACGGCTGCGACCCGGCGGCGCTGCGCGGCGTGAATGGTGCCCACTCGCCGTCGTGATAGCGAATCGCGAACACTTCGGCGTCGTCCCAGCTGTGCGGGCGAATGTTGATCGCGGCGCGCGAGCCGAAATCGATCTGCCGCCAGACATTGCCGTGATCATCGGCTTCGCCGCTGTACGGAAACCAGCCCTCGTGCGAGACGCGTTGCCAGCGGCCTTCTTCGAACCGCTCGATCGCGTCGTTGGCGGCGCCATCGAGATCGAAGTCGAAGCGGAAGTGCGGGTGATACGTGTGCTGATCGTGCACGCCGGGGCCCATGATCGTCAGCCACGGGCACATGCGGCCGTCGTCGTGGAAGCGCCACAGCTGCATGTAGTGGTACGGCCCCGCGACGAAGTTCGCCGACAGCTCGACACCGCCGCGAAACGACTGCACGCGCACCGGCCCCGAGATCGTGCGCGCACCGAGCGGCACCCACCACGGACCGTGCGGCTCGCCGGCATCTTGCTCGGGCGCCAGATCCTGGCGCTGATGATCGATCGTGATGTAGGGCAGCGAGCCTTCCCACAGCACGCGCCGGCCCTTGTAGTCGGCGAGGTAGATCATGATGCCGGCCGACTCGGTGAGCCGCCAATGGAACTTCCAGTTCGCTTCTTCGATGACGTTCGACATGCGCTTACCAGAGCTCCGCCGGGACGACCTGCGTCACCGTTTGATCGAGCAAGTCGACGACCGCGACGACCGACGCGTGGCCGTTGTCGCGGCCGAACACGACGGCCGCCGAGCGCCGCGCGTACGATAGGTCGCTCGACGTGCGTCCCCAATAGTGCAGCGTCGATTGCGGCGCGTCGCCGAGCTGCAGCTTGCTGCGCACGCGCTCGTCGACCATCGCGATCGAGATCGCGATCGCCTCTTCGACTTGCGACAGCATCGGCTGGCTCTTGTCGACGCCGAGGTGCACCACGACGCCGGCGTCGAGATCGATGCACGCGTCGACCGCGCGGTCGGCCGCGTAGTCGTACGCGACGATGCGCGCCAGGCGATGGCCGGCGAGCAAATGCGGCGGCTTGACGACGAGCGGCTCGGTCGAGACCACGCGATAGCGGCCGACTTTGGTCATCGGCGCGACCCGGCGATCTTCGGTGAGCGTGCGCAGCGCGTCGGCGATCTCACCCGGCGTGAGCGGGTCGAACAGCGCCGGTTCGGCCTTGACGACATCGACGGGCCCGCGCTTGGCTGGCTTCGCTTTAGCCTTAACTTTCGGTCGCTTGGCTGCCTTTATCGGAGTCTTGGACGCCATGCGTGGCGACTATACACGTTTCGTAGATCGCCGCGCCCAGCCGGGCGTTTTCATCGGCATGCGCTTTGTCTTCGCCGCGCTCCTCTTCGCAACGCTCGCTGGCTGTCAGTCGTCGGCATATGCCGATCGCGCGTACCACCCGGAGATTGCAATCGACGTGGCGCCGCAGAAAGTGCGCGCGCCGTACGACGTGCAAGTCATTCGCGAGGATGGCGACGTGCTGCCGACGTATGGCCTCAAAGATCGTTTCTACGTCCAAGGTGCCGCCGGCGAGCGCTACACGATTCGCGTCTCGAACCCGACGGACCGGCGCATCGAGGCCGTGATCTCGGTCGACGGGCTCGATGCAGTCGACGGCGACGCCGGCGATCTACGCAAACGCGGCTACATCGTGCCGCCGTACGGCCAAGTTTCGGTCGAAGGCTTTCGGACCTCGCTCGACGACGTCGCGACGTTTCGGTTTTCATCGGTCGGCGATTCGTATGCCGCGCAAAAGGGCAAGGCGCGCAACGTCGGCGTGATCGCCGTCGCGATCTTCGACGAGGCCGGTCCGCCTCCCGAGCCGCAACAGGTGATCGGCGGCGAGAGCTACGACTACCGCAAAGATCTCGACGAAGACGACGGTGTCGCCGCCGCGCCCAAGGCATCGACGCCGCCGGTCCATGCACACCACGTCGCCACGAAGAAAGCTCCCGCGCCGCCACCGGCCGCGACCACGGCAGCAGCGCCTCGCGGCGATGCCAACGGAGCTACAGGTGAATCGTCGCGCGCCACGGACGCCGATGACTCCGACGAAGCGCCCGCACAATCCGCGCGCCGGCCCGGCCTGGGCACCGAGTTCGGCGAGCAGCGCTACTCCTCGGCGACGTACACGCAGTTCATCCGCTCCTCGGTGCGCCCGGTCGCGATCGCCGAGTTGCGCTACAACGACGCGGCCGGCTTGATCGCGCTCGGCGTGCCGCTGCAGCCGCAGCCCGACGAGTACGAGCTCATGGAGCGCGAGACCGCGAATCCGTTTCCCGGCGATCACTTCGCGCAGCCGCCGCGCTGATCACCTCTACGGATCGCAATCGTCGTAGGGGTTCTTGAGCCCCTGCACGCAGTTCGGCAGCCGGATCGCGGTGCACATGCGCGTCGTCTCGGAGCCATCGAACACCAGATCGATCTTGCCTTTGAAGTGCGGCGCGCGGCACTCGATCGCGAGCTTCGTACCGAACGGCTCGGTGAGCTTCACGCCGCTCGGACCACGATACGTGTGGCCCGCAAACACCTCGGCCTCGCCCGGCCTGGTCATCACCTCGATCGTGATCGTATCGGGATGTGGTGGCGCGAAGCCGCTGTGGCCGCCATCGTTGGGAACGAGCGCGATGACGCGGCCATCGAGCGGCACGGTCGGCGGCACCGGCAGATCGGCATCGTCGGCTTGCACGACGAGTAACGCATCCGAGCTCGGCACGCGCTCGATCGCGCCATCGCGCAGCACGTGTGCGGTCGCCGCATCGTCGCGCTGCTGCGACACGTACCAAACGGTGCCGGCGCCGGCGCCGAGGAGCACGAGCGCGGCCGCGGCGATCGGCCAACGCCGCGACGGTTGCTCGTCGAGCTCGTCGTCGAGCATCGGCTGCGGCAACACCGTGATCGGACCGGTGGACACGAACTGCGGCTCGTGCAGCGGGCGCGTCTCGCCTTTGCTGCGGCGCGGTTTCGCCGGCTCGCTCGGCAACGGATCGGCGCCGGGCGGCACCGGCGGCAGCGACAATGCCGGCTCGGGCGCGCGGAGCTCGGCGAGCACGCCGTTCAGATCCGCGGCGAAATCGGCCATCGTCGCGTAGCGCTCGTCGCGATTCTTCGCGAGCGCCTTCATCACCACGCGCTCGAGTGCCGGCGCCACCGCGAGCTCGGGACGCACCTGTGACAGCGGCGTGATCGGATCGAGCATTTGCATCGCGATCGTCCGCACCAAGCTGTTGCTCTTGTGCGGCACGCGGCCGCACGTCATCTCGTAGAGGATCGTGCCGAGTGCGTAGATGTCGACGCGGCCGTCGATGTCGCCACGTCCGGCGGCTTGCTCGGGCGCCATGTACTCCGGCGTGCCGAACACCGAGCCGGCGCGCGTGAGCTTCGGCGCGTTCGGATCGGCGCCCGAGATCGGCAGGACCTTCGCGATGCCGAAGTCGACGATCTTGACGAAGTCGGGCCGGCCGTCGCGCGCGGTCAAGAACACGTTCTCGGGCTTGAGATCGCGATGGACGATGCCCTTGTCGTGCGCGCTGCCGAGCGCGCGTGCGATCTGCAGCGCGATCTGGATCGAGCGCTCGGGCGGCATCGGCGCGTCGGCGCGGATCACTCCGGCGAGCGTCGGCCCGTCGACGAACTCCATCACCGAGTACGTCATGCCGTCGGGAGTCGTGCCGAAATCGGTCACGTCGACGATGTTGGGATGGCCGATCCGCGAGGCCGCGCGCGCCTCCTGCACGAACCGCAGCGTCGTCGCCGGATCGCGGATCGCGTCGCGCTTGAGCACCTTGATCGCGAGCGGCCGCTCGATCACCGCGTGGCGCGCGGCGTAGACGAACCCCATGCCGCCTTCGCCGAGCTTGCGCAAGATGAAGTAGCGGCCGTCGAGCGTCTGGCCGATCAACCGCTCGGATTCGTTTTGCGTCTGCGCGAACGACTCGAGGATCTCTTTGGTCGATTGATCGGCGGCGGAGATCGCGCGGATCTGGTTGGTCGACTCGTCGACCGTCGCTCCGTGCTGCGCGTCCATCAGCTCGGAGACGACCGTCGGCTTTTGCGCGACGTCGTGCTCCACGAGTTGTTTGCCGTCGAACGGGCAAAACCCCGGCTCGTCGAAATTACGCTGACAAACCGGGCACTGGTGGGTCACTGCTGCCGCGTATCGCTGTACACCATCGTCTCGTAGTACGCGTAGACGACGTTGCTGGCGGCGACGACGAGGATGGTCGAGCCGTTGTACGTCATCGCGGCGAGCCCGCGGCCGAACACGAGATCGGCGTCGGCTTGCGGGATCGACAGCGTTTCCCAGACATCGCCGTTCACCGCGCCGCTCGTCGCATCGACCATGTGGAGCTCGACTTCGCCGACGTCGGTCGTGGTGCCGACGGTGCGCGACGGAAAGCCGAGCGCGAGCGCCGGCGCGTCGGGACCGGCTTCGCCGAACGTGGCGAGCTGCGCGGCTTGCACACCCGCAGTCGCGACGCTCGCGCCGACTTGCGACGGCGACGCGCCGAGCGCGATGACCGAGACCGCGCCGGTCATCGTCGACGGCGAATCGTACGCGACGAGGATCGCGAACGAGCCGCCGACGAGCCCGATGTAGCCGCCGTTCGCGGCGGGTGCGGTCGTCATCGCGTGCGCGGTCGGCGCCAGCGGCCCAGGCGTCTGCGAGCTCTCGCACTTGGTCTCGAAGTCGGTGCGCGCGTAGACGAGAAACTCGCCCGTGCGCGAGTACGCATAGACGTTCGTGCCATCGCTCGCGAGCGCGGAAGCGGCCATCGGCGTGGTGCCGGACTCGTCGACGAGTGCGCAGTTCGTCACCGTGGCCTGCACGAGCCACGCATTCGGCTTGCCGCCCGCCGGCGTCATGCCCGACGACGCAGCGATGATGTCGGCGCCGGCGAATGTCGCGGCGTCGACCGGATCGGTGCTCGACAGCTGCGAATCGGTGAGCTGGCTCGCGGTGCCGTGGATCACGACGAGCGGACCGTCGATGCCTTTGTCGATGATCGCGACGTCGCCGGAGCCATCGCCGACGAACGCGGGATGGTTCGACAGTGTCGAGATCGAGTGCTGGCCGAGCGGCTGCGTGAGCGTCTCGCTCGTCGAGCCGGTCGGATCGAAGTCGAGTGTCGAATAGTTCGCCGGAGTGCCGCTCAACACGGCGAGCTCGCCGGGCTGATCGGTGGTCGAGTTGACGATCGCGACCGCGTAGTTCGACTGATCCGAATCCGGCGTTTCCTGCGCGTGGACCCACGTCGAGTCGGAGAGGTCGCCGAACGTCGTCCAGCTGCAAGCCGAGAGCACGAGTGTCAGTGCGAGCGCCTTCACCAGTGCACCTCCATGTCGAGGCCGGCATATTGCGCGCCGAGCTCCGGAATCACGGTCACCGACTTCGCATCGATCAACGCGGTCGACGGTGGGCCTTTGTCGCGCAGCGTGTAGTACACGGCGGTCGCGGCGGCGATCGCGGAAACCGCGAACGCGCCATCGGCGGCGATCGCGTAGATCTTGCCGTGCAAGAACCGCGGGTCGTCGGAGGCCGGCGGTGGATTGCCGGCCGTGATCTCTTTCTGCAGCTGGTCGTGCAGATCTTTCGCTTCGATGCCGGCGAAGATGCCGCCGCCGAGGAACACGCCCGCGAACACGTACGCGACGACCGCGTCGCTGCGCGACGGCGTCGGCACGAGCGCGACCTTGACCTGCGTCTCGGTCTTCGCCTCGATCGTGATCTTGCGCGTGTACGGCTTGAACCCCGTCCGCGTCACCGACACGACGTGATCGCCTTCGGGCACGCTGCGCAGGCACGGGCCTCGCTCGCACAGCAGCTTGCCGTCGACGGAGATCGTCGACTCCTCGATCCCCATGCCGGAGACCGCGAGCTTGCCGACCGGCGTGCCCTTGAGCGTGCCCTTGACCTCTTTGGTCTCGCCGGGCGCGATGTCGATCGTCTCGGTGTACTCGTCGTAGCCCTCTTTCGAGATCCAGAACGTGTGCTTGCCCGGCTTGATCTGCTGCGACCACGGCGTCTCGCCGACCGCGCCGATCGATTTGTCGTCGATGAAGACATCCGACTTCGGCACGTTCGACGCGATCTCGATCCACGCCAAATAATCTTCTTGTGCCATCGTCGAGACGAACTGCACGAGCTTCGTCGGATCGGCGGAGATCGTCGATTCGACCACTTTGTAGCCGCGCTTCTCGATGATCAGCTTGTGCTCGCCGTCGAGCGAGCCCGACCACGGCGTCGTCGCGAACGGGCCCTTCTTCTTGTCGTCGAGATAGATCGTCGCGTTCTGCGGCTCGGTCACGATCACGACGAGGCCGCGCACTTTGACGTCGCCGAGCTGCTGAACTTCTTGCGACGGCGCCGCGGCCGCGGCGGCGGATCCGGATGCGCCGCCGACTTCCGCCTTCAGCCGCGTGATCTCGGCCTCGAGCACGCCGATCGCTTTTTCGACGGTTGCCTTGTCGGTCGCGTTCGGCTCTTCGACGAGGTAGCGCTTGTAAAACTCGACGGCCTTCGCGTACGACGCGACATCGGACGTCTTCTTGCCCTTCATGTGATAGCTGGCGCCGATGTTGTAGAGAAACTGCGGGAACGGCCGCGCCGCGTAGGCTTCTTGAAACCCGGCCGCCGCCTCGTCGAACTTGCCAGACAGGTAGTCGGTCTGCGCCGCGTCGAACGCCGACTGGGCCTTCTTCATCGGATCGGCGGTTTGGGCGAGCACCGGCGCAGCGAGTGCGCACAGCGCGACCCAGATCACGACGAGGACACGTGAATTCATGAAGGCAAAAAGCTTATCACCGCGTCGACGGGCTCGCGAGTCGTGCGGGTGCGGTTCGCGGGCGCGTCGGGGTCGGCGTGGCCGAGCGCCAGGCCGAACAGCACGACGTCGGTCGGCTCGAGCGGCACGTGTGTCCTGAGCGTCTCGGGATACGCGGCCATCGAGGCCATCGGGCACGTGTCGATGTTGCGTTCCGCACACGCGGCAAGCACGTAACCGAGCCAGACGCCGACGTCGACGTATGCATACGGACCGAGTCGCCGGTCGCACGCGACGATCGCGACATGCGGCGCGTCGAAGAAGCCGTAGTTGCGCAGCCACGCGTCATAGCGGCCGGCCATATCGTCTCGCGCCACGCCCATGTTCTGGTACAGCGCGACGCCACAGGCTTGCCGGCGCTGCTTGTACGGCGGCGGATAGTCGAGCGGAAACGGCACCTCGGCGTGTGGCAGGCCCGACTTCGCGGCGGCGATCATCGCGGCTGCCAGCGCTGCGGTCTTGGCGCCTTCGGTCACCCACACGCGCCACGGCTGCACGTTGCACCAGCTCGGCGCGCGCTGCGCGTCGGCGAAGATCTCGACGAGCGTCGCGCGATCGATCGGCTCGGGCCGAAACGCTCGAATCGAGCGGCGCTCTGCAATCACTTCGCTCTCCGCAGCTCTTTGAATCGAAAAATTCCGGTCGTGTGGCCGTCGGAGAAGTGGATGCCGACGCCGTAGTTGCCGACGAGGTGCATGTCGCTGACGCTGAGATCCTGCGCGACCGTCGCCGGATCCAAGATCCGCGCGCCGGTGGCTTCGGACTGGCAGTTCGCGCACGTGCACTTGATGCGGAGCGCGCGCGCCGGCCAGGTGTCCTCGGTGTCATCGTCCCACACGAATCGGACTTCGGTTTTTCCGAGGCCGATGATTTCGAGCGGCATGGGCATGAGCCGGCGTATAGCATGTGCACGTGTTCGGAACCGAGCTGCCGATCGTGCTCGCACCGATGGCCGGGTTCGGCACCGTCGGGCTCGCGGTCGCGGTCGCGAACGCCGGCGGGCTCGGCTCGCTCGCGTGCGCGAGCATCTCCATCGATGAAGCCGCCGCGCAGATCGCCGCGTATCGCGCGTGCGGTAAGCCGCTCAACGTCAACTTCTTCTGCCACACGACGCCGACGGGCGACGACGAGAGCTGGCGCGCGAAGCTCGCGCCGTACTACGCCGAATTCGCGATCACGAGCGCGACGCCGGGCACGCCGCGACGACCGTTCGACGCTGCCGCGTGCGCGCTCGTCGAACGCATGAAGCCCGAGATCGTCAGCTTTCATTTCGGGCTGCCGCCCGGCGAGCTGCTCGCCCGCATCAAAGCGACCGGCGCGCGCGTGATCTCGAGCGCGACGACCGTGCGCGAAGCCGTGTGGCTCGCCGAGCGCGGCTGCGACGCGATCATCGCGCAGGGCGCCGAAGCCGGCGGCCATCGCGGCATGTTCTTGACCGACGACGTTGCGGCGCAACCCGGCACGTTCGCGCTCGTGCCGCAGGTCGTGGATGCGGTGCGCGTGCCGGTGATCGCGGCCGGCGGCATCGCCGATGCGCGCGGCATCGCGGCAGCGTTCGCGCTCGGTGCCAGTGCCGTCCAGCTCGGCACCGCGTATCTCGCGTGCCCCGAGGCGAACGTCACCGCGATCCATCGCCGCGCGCTCGCCACCGCGACCGACGACTCGACCGCGATCACGAACGTGTTCAGCGGCCGGCCCGCGCGCGGCATCATCAATCGCGCGATCCGCGAGCTCGGCCCGATGAGCGCCGCGGCGCCGCCGTTTCCATTGGCATCGGCGGCGCTCGCGCCGATTCGTGCGAAGTCCGAGGCTGCCGGCTCCGGTGACTTCACGAACCTGTGGGCGGGTCAGGCCGCGAAGCTCGCGCGAGCCGGCGAGCCCGCGTTCGAGCTCACGCGCCGCCTCGCACGCGAGACGCACGAGCTCCTGCGCAAGCTCGCGGTGACGGCATGATGCGCGTGATCGTTTGTTGGCTCGTCATGGCGTGCAGCGCACCGGCGCAGCGACCGGCCGCGGGGCGACCGGCGGATACCAAGGCCGCGGAGTGCCAGCCGGTGAACGTCTACCAAACCGATTTCCACGAGATCGAGGTGTACTGCAAGCACGTCGCCGACGGCTGCTGCGCCGCCACTGGCCAGTGGGGCTGCAACAACGTCGATTACCTCGAATGGTACGCCGCGTACTGTCCGCACTGACCGCGTGCTATGAACGCGAGCCGTGCCGACGCGTCAGCGCCGTTCGCTTTCGATGCCCCGCGCGCCGGGCAAGCTGTATCGCGACGGCGATACGCGGAGCGCGACGGCGCTCGTCGAAGCGCTCACCGCGGCGCAAACCGATCGCGAGACCGCCGACACGCTCACGCACGCGTTCCACTCGTATCCGGCGCGCATGCACCCCGCGACCGCCAAAGTGCTCGTCGACCTCGTCGGCGAAGGTGCTCGGCGCGACCAACCGCTCGTCGATCCGTTCTGCGGATCGGGCACGGTGCTCGTCGAGGCGCGCGCCGCCGGCTTGCGCACGATCGGCAGCGATCTCAACCCCCTCGCAGTGCTCGTCGCGCGCGCGAAGACATGGACCGCACCACCGCGCCGCCGCAGCCAGCTGCGCGAAGCGGGTCACGCGATCGCGGGCGCGACGCTCGCCGCCGGCAAAGCCGCGCGTCGCAGCGGCGTCGAGTCGCTGGCGCATCGCCGCCCGCGCGGTTTCGACCCCAACGCGCGCGATCGCCGGCTCGCGCGCTGGTTCGCGCCACATATCCGTCGCGAGCTCGAGCACATCGCCGACGAGATCGATCAGCTGCGCGGCGACGACGCCGAGCTCGCCGACGTCCTGCTCGCGTGCCTGTCGGCGGTGCTCTACAAAGTCAGCTCCCGCGCATCCGACACCGATCCGTCGTGGGTCGAGCGCCACGTCGCGCGCGGGCAGCCGTCGCGGTTGTTCGCGCAGCGCGTCGACGGCCTCGCCGCGGGCCTCGCGGACCTATCGAAAGTCCACGCGACGTTGCCCGAGCTTCACGAGCTCGACATTCGCAAGCTCGACGAGGTCGTCAAACGCGGCAGCGCGTGCGGCGTGATCACGTCGCCACCGTACGTCGGCACGTACGACTACGCCGAGCACCAGCGCCTGCGCTTCGATTTTCTCGCGCTGCGCCACCGCGACCTCGACGCCGGCGAGCTCGGCGCGCGCCGCAGCTTCGAATCCGATCCCGAAGCCGGCCGGCTCGCCTGGCAGAAGGCGCTCGCCGGCTTCGTCGCGAAGATCGGCGCCACGCTCGCACCCGGCCGCGCCGCCGCGCTCGTGATCGGCGATTCGGTCGCCGCGAACCAGGCGTGTTTTGCGCTCGACGATCTACGCGACGCGCTGCCCGGCGATCTCGTGATCGAAGCGTGGGCCTCGCAGGAGCGCACGAAGCTCGGCCAGGTCGAACGTCGCGCGTTCGGCGATCGGCCGAAGTGCGAGCACGCGGTGCTACTGCGCCGCTAGCAGCGCGCGTGAGCGTGCGATCGAGACGGGCTCCGAGCAGCGCAACAGCATCGCGCCCGCGAGCAATTCCTCCGTGAAAGCACGCGCGCGACAACGGCACGCCGAACGCGCCATTGATCGACGGCAAATCGACGCGGATCGCGATGAGCGACATCCTGCGATCGCGACGGTGCCGCGTCATCGCGTCTGAACGGTGCCATTTGGTTGAAACGACGGCGAAGCGTGCACCGGCGTGATCGTCGGCGTGACGCCGGCCGGCGTGTACGTCTGAAGGAAACCGACGCTGCCGCCACCGCCGCCCGGGAAGAAGTTCGAGTTCCCCGAGCCGGTGGAACGCGCAAAAGAGCCGTGTCCCGCGTCGACCTTTGCGTATCCACCGGTTCCCCCGACACCGCCCATGCTGTCGTTTCCACCTCCAGCGGGTGTCGAGTCAGACTGAGTTCCGTCGCTCCCATTCGCGCCCGGCGTAGAGACGCCGTTTTCAAGCGACGCGCCGCCACCGCCGCCGGCGCCATTCGCAAACACAGAACCAAGAACGCTGACCGCGACGCCCTCGAGAACGATGTTGCCACCTGCGCCGCCTCCAAAACCGGGCAGAATAATGAAACCGACGGCGACGCCACCACCACCGCCACCGCCGCCTGCGGTGAGCGTCCCGCGAATGGTCGTCGTGCCGTGGCAGCTGACGAGCTCGAGACCACCACCACCACCACCGATCGATTGATTGGTCGCATCTGTGGGGTTGGCGTTTGCAAGCGGTGAAGAAGCGCCACCGACAAGCGCCGCAAGCGAGGCGGGGTTCATTGTCGCTAGGCCGCCGTTGACAGCTCCACCATCGACGCCCGAACCGGCGTCTTGTCCGATGTTCTCTCCGCCGGCACCACCGACACTCGCTCCACCAGCGCCGCCACCAGCGTCATATTGAGGCGGCGTGTCAGACGGATAATCTTGCGGAAGCGCACCCGAGGTAAACGTGCCGCCACCAGGCCCGCTCGTTCCAACGTGGCCGCCGGCATCGATGACTCCGTCGACGGTTAAATCTCCGTCTGCAATGAACGCGACCGCCCGGCCGCCACCGAACTTCCCGACAACCGTCACAACCGCGTCGGAGCCGACTTCGATCGCGCCATAGTGAACGATGCAAACCTCCGCCGCACCGGGTTGCGGGACGATCGCCGTGCAGTTGGAGTCGAGGTTGGGATCGAACGAGCCCGAGCCCGAGAACGCAATCGCCGAACCTTGCGCCGCCACGTCACAAGCGTCCGGCAAATAGGTCGGCTGCAGGTAAGCGCAGTGCGCCGATCCAGTATTCGAGCAACCCAGTGCACATGAGTCGAGGTCGTAGCCGGTACCGGTAGCGTTGCAGGTGAGCGCGTCACTGCCGCTGCACTCTGCGATGCTGCCGGGCGTGCATGCCACCGCGATGCATTCGCCGGCCGTGCCTCCGACTGCACCATCGAAATCGCAATAAGGG
>DATBAS010000133.1:0-5347 GCA_036271395.1 Kofleriaceae bacterium | reverse complement strand
CAGATCGGTCGCGAGCATCAGCTCGATCCCGATCGTGAGGCACGTGCCCTGCACCGCCGCGACGACGGGCTTGGTCACGCGCGGGCCGGTCAAGCCGAGCGGATCGATGCCGCCCTGTGCAATCCGCCACGCGCCGGAGCCGAAGACTTCGCCCCATTGCGGTAGGTCGAGCCCGCCGGTGAAGTGATCGCCGTGCGCGAACAACACGGCCGCGCGCAGCTCGGCGTCGCGCTCGAGCTCGCCGTACGCGGCACACAGCGCATCCCACATCGCCAGGTCGAACGCGTTGCGCTTGGCGACACGATCGAGCCCGATCAACAACACGTGGCCGCGACGCTCGCGGGTCACCGTTCCCTGGGTTCCTTGCGTCATCTAGAAACGATACGCGATGCGGAAGAAGCCGGTGAGCCCGTCGATCGGCGCGTCCGTGCCGGCCGGGCTCGTGACCGAGATCGACGTGCGCTGCAAATACGCGCTCGCGATCATGAACACGTCGCGCGTCAGCCGGTAGTACAGCGTGCCGCCGAGCGAGATCACGCCGTTGGTCGATGCGCCGTAGCAGCTCGCGACGGTCGCGCAGTTGATGCCGACCGTAGCGTCGTTCGTATCGTTCGCCGCCGAGTAACTGAGATCGGCCTCCCATTCACCCTTGCCGCTCGCGAGCTCGTGGCTCGCGAAGGCGCGCAGCGAGTACGTCTTCACGCGGTCGTACGGCGTGGCACCGATCGGAAACTGATCTTCGGCATCGACGCCGAGCCGCAGATCTTTGATCGAGTAGCGATCGATGAACGACGCGTAGATCTCGACGCTCGACGCCGCTTCGATCGGCACGCCGGTCGGGCTGCCGGAACCCGGCGCCGACGTCAGATCGAGCGTGAAGTCGGGCCGCTGCTTGTACGCCGCGGCGGCTGTGAGCTGGAACCGCTCGTTGTTGCCCAGCGCCGCCGAGATGCTGCCGCGCGCCTCGTTGGTCGCGATGTGCGCGATGTAGATCTCGTTGAGCGCGATGCCGGTATTCGGCAATTGCGCGGTCGCGCCGGCGGTGGCGGGGTTGGTGAAGAACTGCGCGGCCTGGATGTCGATCGTATCGGTGTCGACGCGGTTGTAGCTCGCGGTCAACCGCAGCCGCTGCGTCGGCTTGTAGTTGAGCCCCGCCGACAAGTTCGTGATGCCGGCGTCGTGCGCGATGTCGAGCAGCGCGAAGTGATAGAAGTCGAGCTGCGGATTGATGCGCCAGTAGCCGGTCGACGTCGCGAACAGCCGCGTGTCGCCGGTGACCGCGAACGGCACGAGCGCGACGCCGCCGAACGAGCCATATGCCTGCTGCGTGCGATACGCCGCGCCGAAGCCGCCGGCGCCGGTGAAGCGACCGTCGTTCTGATTGGTCGACGGATCGACGACGTTGGTGTAGTCGGTGTCGAGCGAGCGCGAGCCGCGCAACGGATACAGGCCGGCGAAGCCGAGATAGGTCAGCTTGGGCGAGCTCGCGTAGTCGATGCGCAAGCCGTCGATCTTCACGGCACCCAGATCCGGGATGTACTGCCGGCCGAGGATCACGTCGGTCTGGTCGCCGTTGCGAATCAGCCACAGCTCGCGCAGATCGTATTCGTTCTGGCCGGTGAGCCCCGACTGCACGAGGTTCGGCTGGCTCGTCGTGATGTTTGTACCGGCGCCGGGACTATCGATGTCGTTCGCCGGCGTATTGACGAAGCGCGTGCGAAAATCGACGCGACCGTCCCAGCGGCCGCCGCCGATGTGGCGAAAATCGGTCTGCAGCCGCAGATCGGTCCAGTACACCGGCGGCGCCGTCGTGTCGTTGCCGATCGTCTGGCCGTTCGCCGTGCCGTAGCCGCCGCCGCTCTCGGTGTACAAGAACGCCGACAGCGTCAGGCTGCCCTGGACCAGGGTGCCGTCTTTGGTCTTGTCGGTGTCGACTTTGTCGACGAAGAACCGATCTTTCTCTTCGGCCGTCGTCTTCTTGTTCGTGGCCATGTCGTGGCCGGTGAGATCTTGCTTGTGCATCTCCTCGGACGGCTGCGTCGTCGTCGAGTCGGCGGCGGCCGAGCCGGCCTTCGACTTGGTCGTCGTACCGGCATCGTCGTCGCCGTCATCGTCATCGTCGCCGGTCGCCGAGGCACCCTTGGCGTCGGCATTGGCTTTCGAGAACTTTCGGCCGCTGCCGGCGTCGTCATCATCATCGTCGTCATCGTCATCGCCCGAGCCCTTTTTGGCGGCGCTCGCCTTCGACTTCGGCGGCGGATTCGCGAGCGCCGGCGCGGCGATCACGAGCACGAGCCCGACCGCGAGCGCACGCTTCATCGGCACACCGATTCGCGGCCGACCACACCCGTGTAGACGAACTTCGTGCCGGCGCCCGACAGCGACCAGAAGTTCGGGTTGTGGCAGGTTCCGCACTGCGCCTGCGTCCCGTGCCCGATCGTGTCCATGCCCGAGGCCGCAACCTTCACCGCTTCGTCGCGGTGACACGACACGCACTCCGCCGATAGCGCCTGGTAGTTGCCGCTCTTGTGGCACGACAGGCACGAGAACGTGCGATGGATGCCGGTGAGGTTGCAGCCGACGCGCGAGTGATCGAACCGCGCCGGCGCGAACGACCACTGCGTGTGGCATTCACCGCACCTCGGCGACAGCCCGTTGTTGTGGATGTCGTCCTGGCGGTGGCAGTTGATGCACAAGTTGCCGCTGCCGGCGAGCGGCCGGTTGTCCTTGTGGCAGCGCTCGCACGCGATGTTGTCGTGCATGCCCTTGAGCGAAAAGTCGCCGACGTCGTGTAGCGGCTTGATGTCGCTGAACGAGCGCGTCGAGTGGCACTGCTCGCACGCGGTGCCGTACTGACCTTTGTGAACTTTGGGCTCGGGGTGACAGCCGAAGCAGTTGGTCGGCCGCGGCTTGAACGTGATCGACGGATGGCAGTCGTTGCAGCGCACCTCGAGGTGCTTGCCGTCGAGGTGGAACGCCGACTGCTTGTTGTGGTTGAAGATGTTGTCGCCGGTCTCGACGTGGCAGCGCTCGCACTTGTCGCCGAGCCGGCCTTTGTGCGCGTCGTCCTCGGCGTGACAGCCTTCGGCCGAGCAGTTCGAGTGCGCCGCCGCGAAGTCGCGCTTGGCGCCGTGACAGTCGGCGCACTTGTTCTGCTTGTGCGCGCCCTTGAGCGGCCACTGGCTGACTTCGCCTTTCGCGTCCTTCGGGAACGGCTTGTCGTGATCGAACTTGACGGTCCAGTAGCCGGGCGTCTTGTGACAGTTGTCGTTGTTGCAGCCCTGGCCGAGCGTGCCTTGGTGCAGCGAGTCCTCGTGGCACTTGCCGTTCGCGTTGCAGTTGGCTTCGAGCGAGCTGAACGAGGTCTTGCCGTTCTTGTCGCGGCCGGTGTGGCAGTCGGCGCAGGTGACCTTGCCGGGTGCGTGGCCGCCGACGAGCGGGAACGTGCCGTCGGGCCCGTGCGCCTCCTGCACCATCTCGTTGTCTTTGCCCTTGCGGATCGTCGGATCGCCGGCGTGCAGGTGGCACTTCAGGCACTGCGAGTTCTTGTACTTGCCGTTCGGGTGCTCGGGATCGGCGTGGACTTTCGCGTGCGCGTGACAGCCCATGCACGCGGTCTTGCCCTTGCCGTCGATCAGGTCGCGGAAATCCTCGAACTCGGACGGGCTACCGCCGCGGTGACACGCGCGGCACGCGATCTCGGCGTGCTTGAACTCGAGCTTGAACCGGGTGTGCGCGCCGTGGTTGAACGCGTTCGGCACCCACTTCGGGCCGCCCGACGGATGGCACGTGTTGCACTTCGGCGGCGTGCCGAACTCCTTGAAGCGATCTTCGTGGTGCGAGTCCTTGGCGTGGCAGATCTCGCAGGCGCCGTCGGGCTTACGCTCGCCGATCGCCTTGGTGTGGCAGTCGTAGCACTTGATCTTTTTGTGTGCGGGGCCGAGGTCAAACTTGGTGTTCGCCGTGTGATCGAAGTTCTGCTCTTTGAGCGTCTTGAACGTCGGCGAGTGGCACCACTCGCAGGGCCGGATGCCGAACAAGTGGCCGTCGTGCGGGCTGGTGTGGCAGCCGCTGTTGCCGCAGTTATCGGGCTTCTGGAACGGCAGCTTGAAGACGTCTTTGGGATGACACTTCTCGCACGCAACATCCTTGTGCGAGCCGAGTAGCGGCATCGACGCGTCCTTGCGGTCGTCGTGGTTGAACTGCTGCTGGTCGGCCCGTTTGGGCGGCTTCCAGACGCTCTCGGTGTGACAGCGCTCGCACGCGAGCTTGTCCTTCTCCGTCGGCAAGAACTTGTGCGGCGATTCTTTCAAGTGACACGAGCCGCACAGCCGATCGGTGCCCATGAACACGCGCAGGCCCTGCTTGTCGCTCTTCTTGTGGCAGTCGTCGCACTCGATCGCCTGGTGCTTGCCGTTGAGCTTCCAGCCGGTGTTCGAGTGGTCGAAGCCCTTCTCGCCGCCGGTGACGTTCTTCCAGCCGCGCAAATCGAAGTTCTTGCCCTTGTGCTCGACGTGGCACGTCTCGCACTTCTTGCCTTTGACGACCGCGGACGAGTGAAAGCCTTTGCCCGCGTTGATCCGGTCGCGCAGGTTGTTGTGGTCGTGGCAGTTGAGGCACTTGTCGTTCGACAAGTCCTTCGTGCCGTCGACGTGACAGTCGTTGCAGCGGTTGCTCTGCGCGTCGAGCTCGGCGTGGCTCGACGACAGCTTGTCGGGCTCGCTGTTGAAGAAGTCGCCGTCGGCGAGCGCGTGCCCGCACAGCACGACCAGCGCGAGCAAGATCAAGCGATGGATGAAGCGCTTACCAGGCACTCGACCACGCGTCCCAGATGTGAGCCACCGCGAACACCGTCAAGATCACCGTGAACGGCACGTGGACTTTCTTCCACGAGTGCAAGAGCAGCTGCGCTTTCGGCGCGACGACCTGGCGCCGAGCGATCACGATCATCCGGGCCGCGCGGCGCGAGAGATCGTTGCGCAGCTTGCGCTGGACACCGAGCTGCGCGAGCCGGCGCCGGCGGGCGAGCGTGGCCGGCAAGCGCCCGAGGTCCTGGAAGATCAAGAACCACAGCGCGCGCAAGATGCTCGGTGACTGCGCGACGCCCTGCGCCTTCATGCGCTTCTCGCCGAGCTCGCGTTCGACCTCGGCCATCGGCACCGGCCAGTGCGGGCGCGCCGCCTGGAACGCGCGCTCGTGATCGAGCTCCTCGAGCTCGACGCCGCTCGAGAGCGACGGCACCAGCGTGTACAGGTAACGCCCGAGCACGCCGGAAACGACGACGATGATCATGCTCCAGAACGCGACCGACACCCAGTTGTTGAGGACGAGCGCCGAGTGCAGGATC
>DATBAS010000132.1:0-3749 GCA_036271395.1 Kofleriaceae bacterium | reverse complement strand
CTGCCACGAAAATAGTGCTCGCGATCTATGCGGTCGCCTCTTGGAGCGTGACGCGATACCCGAGTCGTTCGAGTCGTTTGACGAGGGAGTTCTTGGTGCTCACGACCGAGATCTTGTCGAGGTGGTCGGCCCCGAGGTCGCGATGATCGGTGTCGTTGGCGAGCATGTGATAGGCGGCGATAAGGATCTTGTGAGCGACGGCGAGAGCTGCTCGCATCGGGCCTCGCCGAGCTTTGAGCCGCCAGTACTTCTCTTTCAGGTAGGTGCCCTTCGTTCGTGAAGCGGCGACGGCCGCTTGGACGAGCGCGGTCGTGAGGTGCGGGTTGCCCTTGCGGCCCTGCTGACCTTTGCGTTTGCCGGCGCTCTCGTTGTTGCCGGGGCAGACGCCCGCCCATGCCGCAGCGTGGCGCACCGTCGGAAACACGGTCATGTCGACGCCGAGCTCGGCGATGATCACCGCGGCGCCCACACGATCGACGCCGGGGATCTGGGCGAGAAGCTTGTGCTGCTTCTGATACGGCATGAGCTTCTCGTCGATGCGCTCGTCGAGCTTCTTGATCGTCGCTTCGACCTGTTCCATTCGCTCAAGCTGCATCCCGAGCAGGAAGCGATGGTGTTCTTCGACCCGACCGTCGAGCGCCGGCGCCAGCTCCGCTAGCTTCTTGCGCAGCCGGCCCTTTGCGAGATCTGCCATCTGCTCCGGCGTAAGCTTTCCGTCGAGCAATGCGCGAAGCATCGTGCGGCCCGAGGCCCCGAAGACATTGCTCGCAACAGTCGCCAACTTGATATTCGCCGTCTCGAGGAGCTTGAGCATTCGATTTCGCTCCGCGGTCTGCGAGTCGGTGAGCTTGCGTCGGTACCGCAGCAAGTCTCGCAACTCGCGCAGCGGCTTGGGAGGCACGAAGCTCTTCCGAATGAGACCGTGCCGGACCAGATCGGCGATCCACTCGCTGTCCTTCACGTCGGTCTTGCGGCCCGGCACCTGCTTGATATGCATCGCGTTGCCGACGATGAGCTCAAATTCGCCTTCGAGGATCGTGAACACCGGCATCCAGTAGATGCCCGTGCTCTCCATCCCGACGTGCGTGCAACCTTCCCCGCGCAACCAGTCACGCAGCCGAATCAAGTCGGTCGTCATCGTGCCGAACGTGCGCACTTCTTTCCGCGGTTTCCTGTCCGCCGCACCGACGAGCAAACACGCGACAACCGTCGCCTGGTGCACGTCCAATCCACAACTACGCTCAACGATTGCTTCCATCTTGCACCTCAGGACAAGGCGCGATCGCGGCGCTGCAACGATTCAAGACACTGCCACTCGTCCTTCCCGTTTCCGGGTACGACACAAGGTGATACCTATAGGCAGCGCGGGCCAGTCTCTGGGACGGGGTCCAACCGCCAAGTTCGCTCGGCCTCGGTGCGATCACGTCGCGCCGAGTTTCTTCGGAACCTGGCTCGCGCACCTCATTTTCGTTCAAGGTGGTGACCGGTCCGCCGGTCCGCTCGTCTCTGGGATTAAACGCCCTTGGTCGACCCGAACGGCGGGTTCGGCGGGCGGCACGGGCCCGGATCGCACGGCGGCGGAAACGGACTCGGGAACGTCGGGCCGGTGGTGGGAGGCGACGCGGGCGGGAATCCGATCGAGCCGCCGGTGACACGCGCGAGATCGTCGAGATCGATGTTCGTCATGGCCGAGCTCACTACAAGCGCGATGCCGAACCTATCTGCATCGAATCCTTCGAGCACGATCGACGCACGCGTCAACTCGCTGCACCGTCTCGCTCACGACGGGACGCGCTATCGCGATCCGGGATCCATCGGATCGAGCGGGCGCGGCTGCGAGCCCGGCCGGCGCGGATTGGGCGTCATGGGCTTGAGGGCTTGCGGTCCGGGCGGCGCGGAAACGATGCCGCCGGTGACGCGAGCGAGGTCGGCGAGGTCGATGTTCGTCATGAGATCGGGCTCCGAAAACGCGCACGCGCACGCGCAGCTTTCGCCGCACGCGACGTCGCGCGATGCACAGTGCTAGGTCGTACCGGCTGCGCGCTTGTGGCCACGCGGCGTGTGCGGAAGCGAGAGGCGCCCGCCGCCGACCACCGTGGCGAGGTCAGCCGCGGCGATCGGTTGCGGCTTCTTGACGGTGTCGTTCACTTGCCACCGCCGCTGAGCAGCGGTCCGATCATCTTCATGAGGCCGCCGAGGCCCCCGCCGCCGCCGCCGCTCTGATCCTTCTTCTGGTCGCCGCCGCTGCTGCCGCCGCCGCCGCCGCCGCTGAGCATCGGCCCGATCATGCCCATGATGCTGCTGAGGTCGAAGCCGCCGGTAACGTGTTGGAGATCTGCGGACGTAATGGATTCGAGTTGATTCTTCATGGGTGGTCGCTACTACAAGTGCGGTGCCAGGCGCAGGTGTGTGAAATCACGCGCGTGTCGACCGAACCGATCGTCTACCGGTCGTGGCGTGCTGCCTACCCCGCGAAACGAACGGGTGGTCGGCTACAGCTAGCCGACGACGCGATTGCGGCCTTCGCGCTTGGCCCGATACAGGTTGTCGTCGGAGAGCTTGATGAACGCGGGCACGTCGATGTCCTGGCCCTCGACGCACGCGACGCCGACGGAGACCGTGACCGGAAACGTGTCGCCTTCGTACTCGAACGGCTGGTCGGCGACGAGCCGGCGAATCTGCTCGCCGAACACGCGCGCGCCGGCGAGATCGGTCTCGGGCAACACCGCCGCGAACTCTTCGCCGCCGTAGCGGGCGAGGAGCTCCTCGCGCCGCACGCGCGCGAGCAACCGCCGCGACATCTCGCGCAACACGTAGTCGCCGGTGAGGTGGCCGTGTTTGTCGTTGATCGCCTTGAAGTGATCGATGTCGAACATGAGCAGCGCGAGCGGCCGGCGATACCGCGCGCACCGTGCGATCTCGCGCTCGAGAAACTCGAGAAAGTAACGCTTGTTGTGGGCGCCGGTGAGGGCGTCCACGATCGTCATCCGATAGATCTCTTCGTGGTAGCTCGCTTCGACGCCGGCGCCCGACAGAAACTTGAAGATCGCGGCGCCGATCTTCACGAAGTCGGCGTCGCGCAGGACCGACTTCGTGACCGGCACGTCGTTGACGTACGAGCCGTTCGTCGACTGAAGATCTTCGACCGACCACGACTCGCCGCTGCGAAACACGCGCGCGTGGCGGCGCGATACCGAGTCGCGATCGACCTGGATGTCACAATCGGCGCCGCGGCCGAGCACGATCTCGTCGCGCGCCAGCGGGAACCGCTTGCCCATGTCGGGGCCCGGCGGATAAATGAGCACGAGGCACCCTTCACCGGTTTCCTTGGCCGGTTTGACGACCTGAACCTTGGTGATGCGTGTCTTCCACTCGCTCATCAGCGCTCGATCACCAACTGCGATCCAACCGCGAACCGGTGCGAGCTGTCAATGTGAGCAGCGGTGTGATAACGCGCGGAAACGATGACCATCGACGCGCGCGAGTTCGATCTCGGCGATGGCGACGTCGGCGTGCTGCTCGTCCACGGATTCACGGGCACGCCGTACGAGATGCGCTTCCTCGGCGAGCAGATCGCGTGTGCCGGCTTTCGAGTCCACGGCACGCTGTTACCCGGGCATGGCACCCGCATCGCCGACCTCGACGCGACGACGTGGCGCGATTGGGCCGACGCCGTGGAAGATGCGTTCGACGCGCTCTCGCTCGTGTGCCGGCGCGTCGCCGTGGTCGGCCAATCGCTCGGCGGTCTA
>DATBAS010000131.1:0-11245 GCA_036271395.1 Kofleriaceae bacterium | reverse complement strand
CAACATGACCTTGTCGGTCAAGCCGTTCGGATGCATGCCGTCTTCGTCGGTCTCCGACGGCATCCAGTCGTTCATCACCGAGCTCTATCCGCAGGGCATCTTCCTGCCGATCGAGACCAACGGTGACGGCGCGGTCAACGTGTACAGCCGCGTCCAGATGCAGCTGTTCAAGGCCAAGCAGCTCGCCCAGAAAGAAGTCGACAAGGCGCTCGCCGACGTCGGCATGACGATGGACGAAGTCCGCGCGTACTTGAAGAAGCACCCGTCGCTGAACAGCGCGTTCCATCGGGCGCCGCACAAGGCGGGCTCGACGACGGCCGACCTCGTCTACGAGGTAGGCGCGCGCAAGAACCGGCTGCGTTACATGAAGGAGTCGCTGATCGCCACGGTGACCGGCAAGAGCGGCAAGAGCCACGAGGACGCGCACAAGACGTTGCTCGAGATCGCCAAGAAGGCGGCCGCGAAGACGTCGAAGAAGAACAGCGTCGTCACCGTCGCGCCCGAGGTCGATCCGGAGGATCAGTCGCGCCCGCCGGTCCCGGCCGGCCGCAAGTCGCTCCGCGTCGTCAATTGACGCGGCAGCGCGGCCGGACTTGCGTACCGGCTGGGCAACGCGATCGAGACGGAGTATGACGCGGCCATGTCCCTGCGCTCCGTGATCGATCGAGCTCGAAGTCGCGCGTTTGCCGCGGTCGAGCATGCGCCGGGCAAGCTCGGCGAGCTCGCGCGCAAGACCAACGACGTGCTCGGCCGTCCTCTGGCCGACGAGCACGAGCTCGCCGATCGCGCCGCGTTCGCGGCGAAGCAGGGCGTGCCCGTCGCCGCCGCGGCGCCGAAGGCTCCGCCGGTCACCGCGACCGACGTCGCGCCGGTCATCGTCTATCACATGGAGAAGACGCGCCGCGACGCGCACAAGCTCGTCGAGATCTTGGATGCGCACGCGATCCCGCACACCGTAACGAACATCCAGGAGGATCCGGCCGCGCAGTTTGCGGTGCGCCGCGACTCGAAGGGCATGCGGCTGCCGGTCGTGTTCGTCGCCGGCGAGTGCGTCGGCGGCCGCGAGCACCTGATCAACCTCGCCGGCTCCGGCGAGCTCAAGAAGAAAGTCTTCGGCTAGGTACGCTGCGTGCAATTCGTAAGCTCCATGAAGTCGTTCGCCATCGTCTTGCTGCTCGCCGCGGCCTGCTCGAACGTCGACGCGCCGCCGCAGTTCCCGACGAGCCCGCCGCCGAATCCGTCGGGCGAGCCGCCTAACGAGGCCGTGGGGCCCGAAGCCGCGGGTGCGCCGATGGGCCCGACCGCGCCGGAGAGCACACCGAGCGCGCCGGATCCGGGTCCCCGAGTCATCGGCAACGCGCCTGCGAAGCCGCCGTCGCCCCCGGCGGTGACGGACTCGATGCCGATCGATCCGAGCAAGCCGATGCCCGCCGATACGCTGGGCACCAACGCGGCGCTCGTCGTCGAGCAGCCGGCGAGCGTCATGGTCGACGCCCGGGCCGACATCTTTTCGGCGAACCAGACCGCGGCCGATCACGCGCGCGGCGGCGTGTTGCCGACGCAGCTCGCGCTCGCAGCGGGCAGCGGCGTGGTCCGCGTGCGCGGCGTCACCGGCAAGACCACGTGCGGCGGCAAGACCGAGCCCGGCGGCCCCGACGATGCGGGCTGCACGCGCTTGGTCGGCGTGTTCGTCGGCGTGAAAACGAGCAAGCTGCGCCACGGCAGCGACGAGCTCGGCACCAAGCCGGAGCTTCACCCGGCGCTCGGCGACACGTTCGTCGTCGGCGACGGCCTGACCGGCACCGGCACCGGCGACATCCAGACGATCGCGATTCCCAAGGGCGCGACGAAGCTGTATCTCGGTTACGCCGGTGATACGTACGGTAACAACGCAGGCGGCGTGTCGGCGATCGTCACGCAGCACGCGAAATGAAGGTAGCTATGGACCGCAAGCAAGTGACCGAGAAAGTGGCGGCGGCGTTCAACCGCGCGGATGAAGTCGGCGGCGAAGTCCGCGACTACATCCAGGACAAGCTCGCGAACGATCCGCGCTACATCAAAGCGCGGCGCGCGTGGGCGAAGCTGCGCGGCAAGACGTTCGAGTCGCAGGCCGAGGTGGTCGCGAAGGCGACCGCGGCCGAGGCCAAGCGCGCGGCCGTCGCGGCTCCCACGCCGGCGGCCAAGCCAAGGCAAGGCGGCGTGCTCGGCGACGGCGCGATCAAGGCGCAGATCTACGGCAAGAAGAGCTGCCCGTGGACCGGCCGCGCGATCACGCTGCTCGAGCGCAACAAGGTCGACTTCGACAACGTCGATCTCGAGGAGCCCGAGCACGAGGCGAAGCTGCTCCAGCTCATCAACGAGACCAAGCAGCAGACGGTGCCGTTCGTGTACTTGCGCGGCCAGTTCATCGGCGGCTTCAACGCGCTCGCCGAGATCGACCGGCTCGGCCAGCTCGAGTACGCGATGATGTCGGCCGAAGAGCGCGAGAAGGTCCCCGCGCACGCGCGGTTCGAGATCGTGCCGCGGCCGGATACCGACGAAGTCGTGCCGGCCGAGCAAGCGCCGTAGCCGTCAAGGCAGCGCGAGCAGCTGGGCCGTCGTCGCGCGAATCCGCGCGATCCACTCGGCTTTGTTGTCATCGGGCAGCCGCGTCGGCGCGACGAGCGCTTCGACGTTCGCGGCGATCTCGGCGATGCGCGAGCGATCGCCGACTTCGCGACGCGCACACAGGATCGTCGACATGATGTGATGCGCGTGCGCGACGTCGCGCCGGATGTTCGTGTCGGTGAGCTGGCGAATCGCCGCCGGCGCGACGAACGGGCTATCGACGCGCGCGAGCGTGCGGAACATCGCGTCGACGTCGTTCATCTTGGCGTAGATCAGCTCGGTCATGCGCTCGACGCAGCGCTTGGTCGCGAGCGCGGCGCCGACTTGGTACGCCTCGTACGCGAGCGGCTCGCGCTTCGGCTGCCACCACCACGACACGTCATCGAGCCATTCGAGCACGACGCTCTCCGCGCTCGCCGCGTCGACTTCGACGAGCGCGCGTAGCGCAACGACGCGCTCTTTGCATTTGCGCGCGTCGTCACCCGCGATCGAAAGGAGCTCCGCCACCGACCTCGCCGCCCACGTCGCCATCCGACCAGCTTACCAGACGACTTGTGCTTGGATCTTGAAGACGTTCGAGTCGGGCTCGGTCTCGAGCGGCACTTGACCGGGCCGCAGCTCGACCTTGTCGCCGTACCAGTAATGCGAGTACTGCAGGAAAATTTCACCCCAGTTGTCAAACGGGAAGGCGATCTTGGGCGACAGCACGTGGAACGCGTTCTGCGAGTCGTAGACGTCCATGATGACGCGGTCGTAGCGCAGCGATGCCCGAATGCGCTTGGTGATCATGTAGCTCGGCTCGGCTCCCCACTTGAAGTAGAGCCGGCGATCGTAGTTGTCGAGCGGGTTGGCTTCGTCGACCTGCGGCGAGTGCACCCACGTCCCGATGCCGAACAGTCGTAACCCGGCGAGGTCGGTGAGCCGGAGCTTGATGTCGGCGCCGCCGACGATCATGTGACCGGTGCCGTTGTCGCTCGCGGTCGTGCCGAGAAAGTTTTCGGTGATGCCCTGGCCGCCGGTCGAGTGCAGCACCTCGAGCACCGGCGCCAAGAAGATCGCGTTCTCCATGTGATAGTAGGCGAACGCGAGATACGCGCTGCCGAGGTTGTGCGGCAGGCGGTAGCTCGCGTCGGCGCCGGCGACGTACATCTCCGCGTCTTGGATCGGCGAGAGCTGCGGCTTGTCGTGCGTCCATTCGCGGAGGTAATACGCGGCGACGTCGATCGGGCCGGCCGGCGTGGGAATCGGCTCGGTCACCGCGATGTGGACGAGCGGCGTCGTGCCTTCGTTTTGCTGGAGCTCGGCTTGGTGCATGCCGATGCCGGCTTGCACGCGACCGCCGCCCGGCAGGTCGTACGCGAGCTTCGCGCCGCCTTGGTGGGTGCGGCCGAAGATGTACGTGTCGTACGGCTCGATGTAGCCGTAGCGATCCCAGAACACGCCGACCTGCGTGGTCAGCCCGGGAACGCCCAAGAAGCGATGGCCGGTAACCGATGCCTGCGTGATGCCGAGCTGATCGGTGATGTCGGCTTGCGCGTCGTCGGAGTACAGCGTCGAGAAGATCGCGAACTCGGCGGTGTAGTCGCCCTTCGTCGCCGAGAATCGCAGCTCGGACCAATCGGACTCGTAGAGCCGCGTGTACGCGAAGCCCGAGAGGTAGTAGTCGTTGTCGACGAGATACGGCTGGCGCGTGCCCGTCGTGGACAGCGGCATGCGCGCGTAGCCGTGAAATGCGAACTTGAAGCCGCCGACCTCGACGCCGCCGTTCGGCGACGATGAATCCTGCGTGAGCGTGTTCGTCGTCGACGGCGCTTGCAGCGGCGCCGGCGTCGACGCCGGCTCGGTCGGCGGCGGCGGCTTGGGCTGCGGCGCTTCGGGCTCGCTCGGGATCTGGTTCGGATCGCTCGAGCCCGAGCCGGCGGCATCGGGCTGTGCGTGCGCGACGCCGCCGAGCGCGGCGATGATGAGCAGCGCGCGCTTCATTGCGCGGCATCCGCGAGCAAGCGCTTGCACGCCGGCAGCTCGTCGGCGGTAAGAAACCCGCTATCGACGAGCAGCGGCTTGACGGTATCGGGCGTGATCACGTCGACCGAGACCGCCGCGACCGGCACGTTGCTGCCGCCGAGCGCGATCGTGGTGTCGCCGCGCGGGATCTTGCCGTGCACGAGATCGTTCGCGACCTCGGCGGCCGTGCTCGCGAGCGGCTGGATCGCCTTGAGCACCTCGATCGTCTGCTTGCCCTGGCACACGAAGTTGACGTTCGCGGCATCGGCATCGGCGCCGGCGATGAACACGTGCGTCAAGCCGGCCGCTTGCACGGCTTGCACCGCGCCGCGCGCCATCCCCGAGTTGTTGGCGAGGATCGCGTCGATCTGGTTGCCCGAGCGAGTGAGCGCATCTTCGACGGTGCGCAGCGCTTGCTCCGGCGACCACGCGCTGTGGTTTTGCTGCAGCACGATCTCGACGTCGCCTTTCGCGATGTACGGCTGCAGCGTATCCATGTAGCCGCGCGTGATCTCGGTGGCGACCGAGTGGCCGGCTTGCCCCGACAAGATCACGTACTTGCCCTTGAAGTGCGTCGCCTCGAGCGCGGCCTTGGCCTGCAGCACGCCGACCTTGTAGCTATCGTGCGAGACGTAGTAATCGAGCTCGGGAGAGATGATCGCGCGGTCGTACGCGATCACCTTGGCGCCGTGCTCGTGCGCGAGCCGCACGTAGCTCGACGCCGCCTGCGAATCGGTCGGCTGGATCACGAGGACCTTGGCGCCCTCGGTCAGCACGTCCTCGACCTGGCTGATCTGTTTCTGGTTGTCGCCGTCGGCGGCGAGCGTGACCGTGTCGAGCCCGAGCTCGCGGGCGCGCGCCTCGAAGTAGCGGACGTCTTTCTGGTAGCGCTCCTCTTGCAGCGTCGACAGCAAGAACGCGACCTGCGGGCCGCCTTCGCGCTTGCACGAGATCGCTGCAAGCAAGAGCGCGATGATTGCGATGCGCATCACGGGCGCTTTCCTTTCGACAGACCGACCGCGACGAGGAGCACGAGTCCGGTGAAGATCAATTGCAAGTTCGAATCGACGCGGAGGTGGTTCATGCCGTTCGCCAACGTCGAGAACACCAACGTCCCGAGCACGGTGCCGATCACGCTGCCGCGGCCGCCGCCGAGCGCGGTGCCGCCGATCACGACCGCGGTGACCGCATCGAGCTCGAGCAGGTTCCCCTGGCTACCGGGCGTGACGCCGTTGACGCGCGCGGCGAGCATCACGCCGGCGAGCGCGGTGAGCACGCCGACGATCAGGAACGCGCCGAGCGTGGTCTTGCGAACATCGATGCCGGAGAGCCGCGCGGCTTCGGGGTTGCCGCCGATCGCGTAGAGGTGGCGGCCGAAGCGCGTGCGCCGCGTGACGAACACGCCGGCGATGGCGACCGCAGCGGCGATCACGACGAGCACCGGCATGCCGCGATCGCCGAACACGGCGAGCACCACGACCGCGAGCGCGACTTGCACGGCGATGCGCAGCGCGACCACGCGCGAGGTCAACGGCGCGAGCTGCAGCTGCTTGCGGCGTTGCGCGTCGCGCAGCGTCAAGCCGACACCGAGCGCGAGCACGGCGAGCACGGCCGCGTACGTCGCGCCGGTCGGGATCGAGCCGGCGAGCTGCTCGAACCCGGCCGACATCGGCGAGAGCCCCTTGGCGCCCGAGAGTACGAGCGCGCCGCCGCGATACGCCTTGAAGCCGGCGAGCGTGACGATGAACGACGGCACGCCGATCCAGCCGGTCCACAGGCCATGCCACGCGCCGAGTAGCGCGCCGACGGCGAGCGCGGCGAGGATCGCGACCGGCGCCGAAGCGCCGCAGTGGAGCTGCAACATCGCGGCGACGGTGCCGGTCAGCGCGACGCCGGCGCCGACCGACAGATCGATGCCGCGGATCAGGATCACGAGCGTCATGCCGACGCTGATCACGAGCAGGACAGAGCTCTGCACGAGCAGCGTCGCGAGATTTGCCTGGGTCAGGAATACGCCGCGGGTGCCGGGGACCGCGGCGAGCACGAGCCACAGGCCGGCGAGCACCCCGGCGAGCCACAGCGTGCCGGTATCGCCCGCGCGGCGCGGCGTGTGCGCGCTACGCTCGAGCTTCATAGCTGGCTTTCTTCACCGCGTGGCCGACGGCGAGCTGCATGATCGCGAGCGGCGCGATCGCTTCGCCTTCGAGCGTGCCGGCGAGCTTGCCTTCGCGTAGCACGAGCACGCGATCGGCGAGGCGCACGAGCTCGGGCAGATCCGACGATGCGATCACGACGGCGTGACCGCGTCCGGTGAGCTCTTCGACGAGCGCGTAGATCTCGGCCTTGGCGCCGACGTCGACGCCGCGCGTCGGCTCGTCGAGCAAGAGCACGCGCGGCTCCAGATCGAGCCACTTGCCGATCACGATCTTCTGCTGCGTGCCGCCCGACAGCGTCGCGACCTCGGCGCCGAGATCGGGCACTTTGATCGACATGTCGCGCACGCGCGTGAGTGCGGCGTGTTCGGCGCGCGCGGCATCGACGACGCCGAGGCGCGACAGTCGCGCGAGCGAGCTCAGCGCGAGGTTGTCGCCCGCCGAGAGCTCGAGCACGAGGCCCATCGCCTTGCGATCCTCGGGCACGTACGCGATGCCGGCATCGATCGCGTCGCGCGGCTCGCGGATCGCGATCGCGTTGCCGTCGATCTTGACCGTTCCCGTGAAGCCGGAGCGCGCGGTGCCGAACAGCGCCGACAGCGCCGCCGTGCGGCCGGAGCCCATCGCGCCGGCGAGCGCGAGGACCTCGCCGGCGGCGACGGTGAACGACAGATCGTCGACGACGTAGACGCCCGGCCGCGACGGATGCGCGACGCGCAGGTGATCGACCTCGAGCACCGGCGTCTCCGATCGTGCACGTGCATGTTCACGTGCACGTGACACGTGCACGTGTTCACCCGTCATCAGCGGCACGAGATCGACCGAAGGCTCGACGACGCCGACGAGCTCGCCATCGCGCAGCACGGCGACGCGGTCGCACAGCGCCGCGATCTCCTCGAGCCGATGCGAGATGTACACGAACGACGCGCCCTCGGACTTGCGCGCGCGCACGAGCGCGAACAGCGCGGCGACCTCGCCGTCGGTCAGCGCCGCGGTCGGCTCGTCGAGCACGATCACGCTGGCGCGGTCGGCGAGCGCACGGGCGATCTCGAGCATTTGCTGCACGCCGACGCCGAGCTCGCTGACCGGAACGTCGAGCTCGACGTCGAGGCCGACCAACGCCAGCATCGCGCGCGCGTCGGCTTCGAGCTGCTCGCGATCGAGCAAACCGAAGCGCGCAGGCTCGCGGCCGAGCATGAGGTTCTCGGCGACGGAGAGCTCGGGCACGAGCGCGAGCTCTTGGTGCACGACCGCGACGCCGGCGCGCCGCGCGTCCAGCGTGCTGCCGAAACGCGCCGGTTTGCCGCCGACGATCAGCTCGCCCTTGAAGCTGCCGTGCGGATACACGCCGGCCAAGATCTTGATCAGCGTCGACTTACCGGCGCCGTTCTCGCCGACGAGGCCCAAGACTTCGCCGTCGGCGATGTCGATCGAGACGTCGTGCAGCGCGCGCACGCCGGGAAACGTCTTGCCGATGCTCTTCAGCGACGCCTTCATCAGCGCCGGCGCTTTCGCAGCACGATCACACCCGCGATCGCGATCAGCACCGCGGTCGGGCCCGAGCCGGGGCCGCCGTTGCACGCGCACGCGATGCCGCTGCGGCCGTCCGCGACGTCGCTGCCGCCACCGCCGCCGCCACCGCCGCCGCCGCCGACGCCCGCATCGGGCTCGTTCGCCGTCGTGTACTGGCCGCAGTCGGTGTGCTCGTAGGCGCCGGCGCGATCGAGCAGCGTCATCTCGTACGCGCCCGCGCCGTAGCCGACCATCGGGATCGAGCCGGTGTACGCGCCGATCGTGCCGCTCGACGACACCGTGTTGTAGAGCTCGGGCAAGAGGTTGTAGTTCACGCCGGCCTGGCTCGTGACCCAATCGAGCAGCTGATCGGCCTTCGCGGTGTTGCCGTTGCGTCTGAAGGCGTCGCTCGCGCGCAGATCGATCAAGATCCACTCGTCGGTGTCGTACTCGTCGGTCGAGCCTTCGAGCCGCTTGTAGCCGCCGGCCGGCGTGACCAGATACGACAGCCCGTTGAGCGTCGATGACGACGTCGCGCTCGACGGATCGAGATCCGAAAACGTGATCGACTCGACGGTCGAGCCGTCGTGATAGTTCGTGCCGCCGGCGAGCTCTTCGACCGAGCCGGCGAGCACTTGTTCGTGGTCGCCGAACGCGGCGGGGATCGCCGCCATCATCTTCTGCGCGATGCCCTGGTAGCGCGTGACGTCGTCCATCTGGCCGGCGTTGAGCGCGAGGCTCGCCATGTCGCAGAACCCGCGCGCGGCCGCCGCCGTGGTGTAGAGCCAGTGCTGGCGATTGGCCCAGTGGACTTCCCAGATCGACGTGTCGGCGACCGGAATGCCCGAGGTCTCGAGGTTCGCGGCGAGCGGCTCGGCGACGCCGTTCTTGATCTCGTCGTAGACCGTCGTGCCCTTCGCCGTCGTCGAGGTCAGCCACGCGGTATCGCCGCTCGCGTCGAGATATTGCCGCGCGGCCCACATATAGAGGCCCCAGCCGTCGATCTCGATGTTGCGCGTCGGTTGCCCCGAGAAGTCCGACTCCTCGAGGCCGTCGCCGAAGTAGCGCACTACGCTGATCTGATAGTTGACGTTCGCGAGGTAGCTGCCGTACTCGTCGGCGTCGGCGTTCAAGAAGAAGTTCAGCGAGTCTTTGGCCTGCTGATAATGGCCGGTGCGCGCGAGCGCGACCGTCGCGTACGTGCCATCGCGCACCCAGCCGGTGTGCCACTCGCCCGGCGGCAAGCTCGCGAGCATCATCCCGTAGTTCTTCGCGCGCGGGCTATCGGCGTACGGCTCGAGGATCTGGCCCATGCGCAGCACGGCCTCGGCTTGGCGCCACGTCGCGGTCTCGGTGTCCGAAAGGCCCATCGGCGGCGGGGTGCGATACGAGTCCCACTCGCTGAGCACGTCGGCGTAGAGCTTGTCGGCGGTGCGGCCGGCAAGAAACGTCGTCCACGCGGCTTCGGCGGTCGCGGGATTGCCGCTGCCGTCGAACAGCACGGCGACGCCCCACCACGCGACCGCGCCGGGTTGGATGGTGCCGAGGCTCTTCTGATACGCCTGGACTTGATCCGTCCCGCTGCAGCTCGTCGCCGCGGTCAGCATGCCGCCGCCTTGCACCGTCGCGAAGTTCGTCGTGCCGCAGTTCGACACGTCGGCGCCGCCGATCGGCGTGTAGATCATCACGCCGCCGCCGGGGCCGGTCTCGGTCGCGTTGGTGCCGTCGTAGTTGATCGATTCACCATCGGCGCCCGGCGTGTCGGGGTTGGTCGCCGTGCCCATGTGAAAGTTGTGAATCGAGTACGCGGTCACCGCGATCGGCGACGCGCTCGTGTTCGTGACCTTGAGCATCATCACCATCGCGTTGCCGGCGTAGCCGTACGGCGCGACGAAGAACGACTCGGTATCGACGCCGCTGTACGGAAACTCCGAGCGGATGACGTTGGTCTGGTTGACGTAGCCGGTCTGGCCGGGCGCCACGCTTTCGAGCCACGTCTGCGACGAGCCGACGCGGATGCCGAAATACGTGTCGTAGGCGAGGTTGCGCCGGATGACCCCTTCCGCGTCGGGATCGGTCGGATTCGCATGCAGGTAGCGATACGGGTGCTCGAGGTACTGCTTGATCGCGTTCGCGCTGGCGTCGAACACCTGGAAGCCGAACCCGTTGCCCGTCACCAGGTACTGGAACGACGGCACCGGATCGACCGCGCCCGCCGGGCTGGCGATCGCCGCGACCAGGGCAAGGGCAGGGACTACTCGGCGCAGCATCAGCGGGCGCGCTTCGCACGATTCGTGCCTCCAGATCGGCGTGACAATCCGGCGAGGTAGCTCGTCTCAGTTGCAAAACGAAACGCGGCGACGCTGCGATTCGAAACGCGACCGTCGTGATCGCGCTTGACCGTCGAGTACATGGCGTGGCACGTGGCTTGAAATCAGCTCACCGCCGATGCGCCTCGCCGCGTTCGCACCGTTGTTACTCGCCTGCGCGCCGCCCGGATATCACTCCGGCTCGGGAACGAGCGCGGATGCGCCCGCGGCAACGGTCGATGCGGGCTCGGCGGTGACCGCCGGTAGCGACGCGATGACGGCAGGCAGCGGCACCTGCGCCGAGACGTTCCAGCTCTACGGCTACGGCGGCAGCACGTCGGTCTGGGTCAGCGGCGACTTCGTGCAGTGGGCGACGAACCCCGGCTCGGGTGCGCTGGCGATGACGCTCGGCTCGGACGGCTCGTGGGCGGTCGAGCATTCATTCGCCACCGGCACGTATCAGTACAAGCTCATCATCAACGGCTCGACGTGGATCGCCGACCCCGACGACGCGAACGTGGTCGACGACGGCGAGGGCGGCTACAACAGCGTCTACGTTTGCAACTGAGCTCAACGCGCGCCTACAGCGTTTTGAGCAAGCAGATCAGAACGAAACCGCAAACAAGCCGAAGAATGCCTCGGTGCTTGTTGTGTTGTCTC
>DATBAS010000130.1:0-13028 GCA_036271395.1 Kofleriaceae bacterium | reverse complement strand
TCGTCGACGGCGCGCTCGCACTCTGGGTCGAGCCGAAGGGAAAGCGGATCGCGACGGCGGTCGAGCTGTCGCCCGAGTCGATCGAGCTCGCGCTGAGCATCGGCTTGCCGGTGCTCGCCGCCAAGCAACGCCGGCGCGAGCTGCTCGTCGAGCTGATCGACGGCCAGCCGGCCGGCGCGTCGCCGCTCGCGCGATCGCTGCTCGCGAACGGCGCGCGCGTCGACTATCGCGGGCTCGTGATCCGCGGCATGCAGCGCATCACACCCGAGCCCGCGGAGCAAAGCGACGTTCCGGATGATGAAGACGATGCCTGAGGGCGATACCATCCGCGGCGTCGCAAATCGGCTCGCGCCGCTCGTCGGCCAGACGATCGAACGCGCGACGACGCGCGGGCTCGTTCGCGCGATCGCCGGCCGCACCGTCACCGCGGTCGACGCGCACGGCAAGCACCTCTACATCGATCTCGACGACCGTACGCAGATCCACGTCCATCAGGGCATGAACGGGCGGTTTCGCGCGCGCGATCGCCGCGAAGGCGACGCGTTGCTCGCGCGCATGTCGCCGGGCAAGGCCTCGCTCGCGATCGTCACCGCGACGCACGTGTTCCTGTGGATCACGTGCCCGACCGTCGAGATCGTGCCGCGGCGCGCGCCGAATCGCGGCATGCACGAGCAGCGGCTGGGGCCCGATGTTCTCGCCGGCGGCTTCGATCCAATGGTCGCAGCCACCCGCGCCGCGGAGCATCCGGCGCGAACGATCGGCGAGGTCCTGCTCGATCAGCGCGTCGCCGCCGGCATCGGCAACATCTGGAAGACCGAGTCGTGCTTCGCGTGCCGGATCGATCCGCGCACGTTCGTGCGCGACATCCCGAGCCACGTGATGGTGCAGATCTACGAGGCTGCGCGCGAGCGGATGGCGGCGAGCGTCGAGGGTGCGCGCGATTTCGCGGCCTACTCGCGCACCGGCAAGCCATGTCCGCGCTGCGCCACGCCGATCGCCGCGTTCCAGCTCGGCGACCCGCCGCGGTGGACGTGGGCATGCCCGCACTGCCAAGCGACTGCCCACAAATGACACCGGACAGCGATCGCGCCGCGGCTAATCGAGTTGCCGCATTTCGCGACTCGGCCGGAGACTAACCCCCCGGAACTTCGGCGCCGCGCGGCGGCGGCGCTCGGCATCAGGGTTGCTCTACGCCCCGTCATGGCAACCGCCCACGCGTTCGACCACGCGCCGCTCGCCTCGGAAGTCTCGACCACGCTGAGTGTGGGCGCGGGAGCGGCGTACGAGATCTTTGCCGATACGGTCGAGATCCCGCGGTGGTTGCCGCTGATCCAGAAGGCGCGCGTGACCCAGCGGTTGCCGGACGGTCGGGCCAGCCGCGTGGCGTTCACCCGCAAGCTGGAGCGCGGCTCGCTCGGGTACACGCTCGAATACAGCTACGAGCCGAACACTTACACGGTGAAGTGGGAAGCGCCTGCCGACTCGACGATGGTGCTCTCCGGTGAGGCGCGGTTCATCCCGCTGTCGCCGCGCGCGTGCATGATGCTCTACCGCGTGGTGATCGACCTGCCGGTCGTCGACGACCTGATCACCGACGAGCTCGACGGCCACCCGGCGTCGCTCGTGGTCTCGGAGTTCCGCGAGCATCTCCGCCGGCTCTGTTAACACCCACATCGGCATCCTTGCCACCCTCGCACCGATCGGTAACGATGGTGGTGTCGTGGTCGATCGGCTCGAAGTACCCAAAAGCCAACCGCCCGTCGTCTCGTTCGAAGATCACACGGGGCCGATCGAGCCTCCGCACTTCGCGCGCGGCACGGCGAATCCGCCGCTCGTCGACATCACCGCCGTGCTGTCGGATCTCGAGGCGAAGCTGTCGCGCTGCCTCGCGTCACTCGCGATGCACTTCCAGCCGATCGTGTACGCACACGATCGGTCGCGGTTCGGCTATGAAGCGCTGCTGCGCTCCGCGGATCGATCGCTGCCGCATCCCGGCGCGATCTTGGATGCGGCCGAGCGGCTCGAGAAGATTCCGATGCTCGGCCGAGCGGTGCGCGCGCAGACCGCGAAAGTGATCGCCGACGCGCCGCCCGAACGCGGCATGGTGTTCGTGAACCTCCACTTGCTCGATCTATTCGACAAGCAGCTAACGTCGCCGTTCTCGCCGCTATCGCGCATCGCGAACCGCGTCTGTCTCGAGATCACCGAGCGCACGTCGCTCGAGGGCCAAGCCGACGTGCGCTATCGCGTCGCCGAGCTGCGCGAGCTCGGCTTCAAGATCGCGATCGACGATCTCGGCGGCGGCCACGCGCGGATGGGCACGTTCACGCCGCTCGATTGCGACTTCGTCAAGCTCGACATGTCGCTGGTGCGCGACATCGACAAGCACCCGATGAAGCAGCGGCTCGTGCGGTCGGTCAACGAGCTGTGCAAGAACGCCGGCACGAAGATCATCGGCGAAGGCGTCGAGACCGAGGCCGAGGCCAAGGTACTCGTCGAGCTCGGCTGCGATTTCTTGCAGGGCTATCTGATCGCGCGCCCGGCAGCGCCGTTCGGCGACGCGCTGTAGGCCGACGAATTTCTGCGGCGGTCGCGGCGCGCGATGTCGCGTGCACTGATAGCGGCATGCGGCATTGCGGCGAGTTGCGCGCGGCATGATTCGTGGACGACCGTGGCGACATGATCAAGGCCGCAGCGGTGATCGCGATCGCCGCGATCGCAAGCAACGCGCACGCCGACGGCGTTCCGCTGACCGGCATGTTCGGTGTCGGTGCGCAGGTCAGCGGCGCGGGCGGCTATGCCGGGTCCGAGCACGGCGCCGCGATCGATGCCGCGCTCGCCTACGAGGTCGCCGATGGCATCGCGCTCGGCGTGCGAGGCTCGATCGCGACGCCGTCGAGCTATCCCGGCGCTCTCGATTACGGCAACCTGCCCGGCGATTACCAACAAGCGACGTATTCGGTGGTGCCGTTCGACCTCGGCATCACCGCGTTGTTCGCGCACGGGCGCTGGTGGTTCGCGCCGTGGTTCGGCGAGCACTTCAGCCGAACCGCGAGCTCGACGAACACCGGCGCCGCCGACGCGACGCTCACGACCGCGGATTTCGCGATGCTCGGCATGACCGCCGGCGTCGAGCTCGGCGATCGGCTCGCGCTGTTCGTCGACCTCGAGCATAACCTCGGCGGGCCGCGCATCGACGACGCCGCTTCGAGCGAGAATCCGGGCTTCCAGGCGTGGGTCGCGATGACCGTCGGCCTCGCGGTTCGCAGGTAACTAGAAGATGCCGTGGAAGAAGTCGGTGACGCGGTCGCCGATCGAGTCGGGCTCGTCGTCGAGATCGAACGCGTAGAGCACGCCGCGGTTCGACATCACGAACAGTCGGCCGTCGGCGGTCACCGTCGGCTGGGCCGAGATGCCCGCGCCCGGATCGAAGTATTCGATCGTCTCGCCGCTCCGGCGGTTCGCGATGAACAAGCCCTCTTCGGCCAGCGTGTAGATCAAGATGTCGTCGACCACGACGGGCGAGCCGGGCTCGCCGCCGCCTTTTGCGCCGACGCGCCACACGACGTTGCCGGCGAAGTCGATCGCGTAGGTGCCGAGGTCGGCGACCGAGACGTAGAGCAACTTGCCGTCGGTCGCGATCCCGCCGACGTTGCCGGTAGAGCTCGGCTGCGACACGTCGTAGAACGGCGTGCGCCAGCGGATCAGGCCAGTCATCTTATCGACCGCGTACACGCCACCCGATGCCGACGACGCGTACAGCGTCGAGCCGATGATGATCGGCGTCGCGTCGACGTCCATGAAGCGTTCGGCGTCGGCCTTGAGCGAGGTCGACCACGCGACCGAGCCGGTATCTTTGCGCAGCGCGACGAGCGCGCCGTTCGAGAAGCCCGTGTAGAGCAGCTGATCGTCGACGCGCACGCCGGCATGGCCACGCAGCGTGTACTCCTCGGGCGTCTCGGCCTTGTACTGCCACTTGAACTTGCCGGTGATCGCGTCGACCGCGACGACCTGATCGGCTTCGTCGGCAAAGACGATCAGATCGCCCGTCGATGACGGCGTCTGCTCGATCGGGCCGCGCGCGACGTACTTCCACTTCTCTTTGCCGGTCAGCGAGTCGACCGCGACGAGCTGGCCGTCGTTGGTGCCGATGTACAGCACGCCGCCCGAGACCAGCGGCGCGCACGCGACGGCGCCGATGTGGCGCTTCCAGCGCAGCGCGCCGTCGTCGATGTGCAGCGCGTAGAACGTGCCCTCGGACGAGCCGACGTAGAGCATGTCGCCGGCGACGGCCGGCGATGCAAACTCCTGCGGCGCGATCTCGGTCAAGCGGTCCGAGGTGACGAACCGCCACTTGTACGACAGCCGATCCTCGCCGGGATCTTCGCGATCGATCGCGCTCATCGCATCGGCGTGCCGCGGCAGCGGGCGGTCGCACGCCGCGAGCGCCGCGAGCGCGATGGCGAGGCCAAATGCAGCTTTCACGTGCCGAGGCTCGCGAGGCGTTGTTCGACGAGCTCGGCGAGCTCTGGGTTGTTCTTCGCGAGCTCTTTCGCTTTGTCGAACAATGCCTTCGCGTCGGCCGACTTGCCGAGCAGGACCTGGATGCGGCCCTGGTGATACAGCGCGAAGTCGCGACGCGGGCCGGTTTCGGTAGGCTGCATCGACACGAATGTCGCGAGTGCCTCTTCGAGCCCCTTTTGTCGCGTCGCCGCGTCGTTCTTCGGATCTTCTGCCTTTTGCTCCTGCGCCAGGCCCAAGCCTTCGCGCGCGAGCACGCCGTCGAGCCCGAGCTCGCCCTGCGCGCGCTTGTACTCGGCGATCGCGTCGTCGAGCTTGCCCGCTTGGACGAGCAGCGACGCGCGATACACCGGACCGGCTGCGGTCGTGTTCTGCTTCGCGAGCGCGTCGAGCAACGCGTTCGCGCGCGTCTTGACGTCGGGGAAGCTGTCGTTCGTCGGCGCCGGCGCGGCCGAGCCTGCCGAGCCCGCGGGCTCCGGTGCCTTCACCGGCTTGTCGCCGAGATCGAGCACCGCGGCGAGCTTGTCGGTCGCCTTCTCGGCGCCCGAGTCTTTGAAGTGAATCACCACGGCGACGACCGCCCAGATCACCGCGCCGGTCGCGATGAACAGGCCGATCTTCTTGCGATGCGGATATAGCCGATCGACGATCGACTCGCCGCCGACGCTGACGGGCTTCGGATCGAAGCGCGGCGTCGCCGCGGCGGATTTCGGCTCGCCGCTTTCGGGAGCCTTTTTGTCGGACGTTTTGTCGGTCTGGTCGGCCACGGCGAACCGCGATGTAGCACAATTCAGGGGTTTGGTGGCTTGGACCTCGCGAGCGCTCGCCCTGTTGCCCGTGATCGGCCTCGTCATCGCACAGTCTCGGCCAGCCCGCGCGGACGGCGACGATCGCGCCCTGTCCGGCTACCTCGGCTACGCGACGTTCTCCGAGCCCGGCAAGCCCGCACACAACCAACAATCCACGACGATCACGCCCGACTTCGGCATCACGCCATCGATCAGCTACGAGCATGCGTTCAGCAGCGATTTCTCGCTGCGCGGCGAGCTCGGCGGCGCGTTCTTCTCCGGCGGCCAGAACATCAACACGAAGAACACCGGCACGACGTCGTGGATGGGGATGGCCGATGTCGGCATCACGTTCCGCTTCGACGTGCTCAAGTACGTGCCCTATGCTTTCGGCGGCCTCGGCGGCGAGTACTCGACCGGCGGCGCGCTCGACAACGGCTTCGTGCCGGTGTTGGTGGTCGGCGGCGGCCTCGACGTGCTGCAGAGCCGCTCGCGATCGTGGGGCATCGAGGCGCGCGTCGTCGGCTTTGCGACCGATACGACGGTATTCACGCTGTCGCTGCGCGGGACGTTGCGATGGGGCTATCTCTAGCCTGAGGCGTGGGCCTCGCGTGTCCGCCGACGCCCACGAGCTACGACGTCACCGCTTGTCGTGGCGATCTTTGCGCGCCTTGACGAAGATCCGGATCGGCGTGCCGCGAAACCCGTAGGCCTCGCGCAGGCGATTCGCGATGAACCGCTTGTAGCTCGGCGCGAGCCCGTCGGGCGTGTTCGCCCACAAGATGAACGTCGGCGGCCGCGACGCGCCCTGCGTGATGTAGTGGATCTTCACCGCGCGGCCGCGATGGATCGGCGGCGGCATTTCTTCGATGACTTCGGCGAAGAAGCGGTTGAGCTGCGCCGTCGGGATGCGCTTGGCGTGCTCGGCGGCCGCGCGATCGACGAGATCGAGCAGCTTGTCGACGCCGTCGCCGCGCTGCGCCGAGATCATCGTCGTCGGCGCCCAGCTCAAGAAGTGGAACGTGTCGGTCGTGAGATCGCGCAGCTGGTCGCGCCTGGCGTCGCCCGCGATCAAGTCGCTCTTGTTGAGCGCGATCACGAGCGCGCGGCCGGCTTCTTCGACCTTGCCGGCGATGCGCGCGTCTTGCTCGGCGGGCCCGATGCCGGCGTCGATCACGAGCACCGCGACGTCGGCGCGCTCGATCTGGCCGAGCGCCATCGACACCGCGATCTTCTCGATGTCGACGTCGATCCGCGCCTTGCGGCGAATGCCGGCCGTGTCGACGAGGATGTAGTCGCGGCCGCCGAGCGAGAACGGCGCGTCGACCGGATCGGTCGTCGTGCCGGCTTCGTGATGAACCAGCGAGCGCTCGTCGCCGAGCAAGCGATTGGTCAGCGACGATTTGCCGGCGTTGGGCCGGCCCACGAACGCGACGCGCAGCGGGCCACGCTCCTTGGGAGATTCGGGCTCGGGCTCGGATTCGGCCTCGTCGAATAGCGGATCGAATTCCGGCTCGGGCTCCTCGGCGGGACGCACCGAGCCGACCGCGCCCGTCACCGCTTCGAGCAACGCGTCGATGCCGCGGCCGTGCGACGCCGACACCGGATACATCGCCGATAGGCCGAGCTCGTGAAACTCGTGCTGCAGATCATCGCGCGACGGATGATCCATCTTGTTGATCGCGAGGAACAGCGGCTTGCCGGTCGTGCGCAGCTGCTTGGCGAGCGCCTGATCGATCGCCGAGACACCGGCGCGGCCGTCGACGACGAGCACGATCGCGTCGGCCTCGTCGATCGCGCGCAGCGCCTGGCGGTGAATTCCGGCGCCGACGACCTCGCGCTCGGCTTCGGGATCCAGGCCGCCGGTGTCGACGATGCGCAGCGGCGCGCCGAAATAATCGGCCTCGCCGTAGCGGCGATCGCGCGTGAGGTGCGGCGTGTCGTGGACGAGCGCGGGGCGGCCGCCGACGAGGCGATTGAACAGCGTCGACTTGCCGACGTTGGGCCGGCCGACGATCGCGATCAACGGCGCGGTCATCGCCGACGCGGTCATGACGTGTACCCGAGCTTCTTGAGCTCGTGCTCTGCCGACGACCATTCGCCGACCACTTTCACGAACAACGTGAGGTGCACCGGCTTGCCCATCGCCTCGCTGAGGGCGGTCCGCGCGGCGATGCCGAGCTCCTTGACGCGCGAGCCGCCTTTGCCGACGACGATCGGCTTCTGCGAGTCGCGCTCGACGACGATCACCGCGCCGATCGCGACCTCGCCTTTGCGCTCGGTCCAGGTCTCGATCAACACCGCCGACGCATAGGGCAGCTCCTTGCCGAGCTGGTGATAGAGCTGCTCGCGGATGATCTCTTGCGCGATGAACTGCGGCGAGCGGTCGGTGACCATGTCTTCGGGAAACAGCAGCGGGCTCGCCGGCAGCGCGCGCGCGATCACCCGCTCGAGCGCGTCGACGTTGTCGCCGGTCTGCGCCGAGATCGGCACGAGGTCGAGACCCTCACGCGATTTGCTCCACGCCTCGATCACCGGCAACAGGTCGGGCTTGGCGAGGCGATCGACTTTGTTGAGCGCGACGATGAACGGCTTGTTCGGGATCGCGAACGGCGTGTCGTGGTCGGGCATCCTGCCGCGCGGATCGGTCGCGTCGACGAGGAGCAGCACGACGTCCGCATCGGATGCCGCGGCGAGCGCGGCGTCGCGCATGTAGCGCCGCAGCGGGCCCCGGCCGTCTTGCAGCCCCGGCGTGTCGACGTACGCGATCTGCGCGCGGCCCTCGCCGGCGAGATCGATCAGGTGCACGCCGACGATGCGATCCCGGGTGGTCTGCGGCTTCGCCGACACCGCGACGAGCTTCTTGCCGAGTATGCGGTTGAGCAGCGTCGACTTGCCGACGTTGGGCAGGCCCACGATGGCGCAGAACCCGGCCCGGATGTCGGCGACGTCGGCAGTGTCAGTCACAGCGCGGCATGACTAGCACAAAAGTCGCCTCGATCCCGCACTGGGGTTAGCGTCACCCGGTGAGCCGGCTGGCCGTTTGTCTCGCGTTTGGCGCGATGGTCGCCGCCGGCCTGCCGTCGCCCGGCCTGTATTTGGCCATCGGGCTCGGCGTCGCCGCGATCGGAATCGGCCTGATCGCGTTCCGCAGCCGGCAGGCACCCGGCACGGCGCGGCTCGCGGGCGCCGCGGCGATCGCGATCGGCGTGCTCGGAGTGCTGCTCGGCGGCGTGCGCGTCGCGATCGTGCTCGCCGCGCTCGGCCACGTCGACCGCATGTTTTAGCAGCCTGCCGAGGACGCGTGTCGAGCCGCGAGCCGCCTGCTCCTCGCTCGGATCGAAGCGATGGCATCGCTCGAGAGCTTCCGTCCCAAGACCGAGACCGAGGACGATCCGGTCAATCTCGACCCGTCGCCGAGTGCGAGCACTGACTCCTGCGCTAGCTGGCTTCTCCCGGCAGCCTGTCAGAGCAGCATCACCAGCAGCCAGGCGACGAACCCGCCGGCGGCCGCGAACGTCAAGACCATCACCGCGATGCCGCGTGCGATCTTGAGCCGATCGACGTTGGCCAAGATCTCGCGCAGCTCCATCGCGCGGCGATCGCTCTCGCCGAGCTCGAGATCGATGCGATCGATCGGCGCGAGCTGCGCGGTCAGGCTCGCCGGGCGATCGACGTAGAGTCGCTCGCCGAGCTCGAACAACACGCGGTCGCGCGCGGCCTCGGCATCGGCGGCAGCGCGCGCGACGACCTTGTGCTTCGCGCCGATCGCCTCGAACAGCTCGGTCGTGCGGCGCTGATCGTCGGCTTCCGCGGCCTCGTGCTCGGTCTTGGTGCGCTCCGCGTCGGCTTGCTTGGCCTTGATCTCGGCGATGCGCGGCTCGAGCGCGTCGAGCTCGGCGGCGATCATCGGCTCGTCGCGCTGCACCGCTTTTTGATCCGCCTTGAGCGTCGCGATGTCGGCCTGGATCCCCGCGCGATCCATCTTCTCGCTCTTGACCGAGACCAGCAGCGCCTCGGTCTCGGCGATGTTGCGCGCGATCTTGCGCAGCTGATCGGCGAGCGTGGCGGCCTTCTTGCGCGCGGCCGAGGCCTCGCGCTCGAGCGGCTCGAGCTTCTTCGCGAGCTCGGCGAGCTCGACAAGCGCCGCGGCGATGCCCGTCGCGTGCTGCTCGTGCGTGGCCTCGCGCTCGCGGCGTACGCGCTCGAGCTCGCTATCGGACGCGGCCACGGCGCCGGCGTGCTTGGACCGCTCGTCCTCGACGGTCGAGAGCGACTCGCGGGTCCTGCCGAGCGCCGGATGATCGAACGCGTCGGCAGACACGGCGCTGCGGCCGAGCGTCGTCAGATGGCGCTTGCGCTCGCTCTGCCGGCTCTTCTGCTTGTCGGTCTGTGACGCGAGCTCGCGGCGCGCGCGGCGGATGCCGAACAGCGCGGTGAACACGTAGCGCACGTCGCCGCCGATGCCACGCTTGCGGCGGAGCGCCGATGACACGCGCAGCGTGCCGCCGACCGTCTCGAGCCGCGCCGGTGATGGCGCCTGCACCGCGGTCTCGTCGTCGCGCGACACGTTGGTCGGATCGGCGCGCTCGAACGGCGACGTCGCCACGCTGGTCCCGTCGCCGCGCTTGGGCTCGCCGCGCCGCGGATGAGTCGCCGATGCGCTGTCGTCGGGCTTCAGCGCCGGCGTGCCGGTTGCGGCGTGCGCGCCGTACCTCGAGCCGGTCGGATCGAACTCGCCCTGCGGCACGGCGGGCTCGATCACGAGCTTCGGCAGCGGCGGCGCACTCGCCGTTTTTGCACGCGCCGGAATCGGCGGAGGCTGCGTCGGCAGCTTCGGCAGGCGCGACGTCGCCAGGATCATCTCGCCGCGCGGCTTGACGTCACTGCGATTCGCGTCCTCGTCGATCGTGTCGCTGGTGTCGAGGATCTGTTGCTCGAGCTGCTTGCGCGCGACCGAGCCCGGCGGTGGCGGCGGTTGCGTCTTGCGGCGCGCGCGCGGCTCTGGAGCCGACGTCGGCGTGGCATCGGGCGTCGCGAGCGGCGCGGCCGGCAGCGGCTCGGGCTCGACCTTGGAGTCCGAATCGACCGCCCAGCCGGCGGCGAGATCCTCGATGCGCGCCTTGGTCGCATCGCCGAGTCGACGCCTCGTCCGCTCGTCGTCCGGCACGCCAGCTACACTAGCACACAGGGGGTTTTTCGTCGGAATCCGCACCGGATGCCAATCTTGTTGACACCACCTGCCACTTACGTTGACATCGATGTGTGTTCCTCGGTCGGTACCAGATCGGCGAGCGAACGAGCGGATCGTTCGGCCACGTGTTCGCGGTCATCGATGCCGAGACGGCCGAACCCCGCGCCCTCAAGCTCGCGGGCAACGGCGCCGACACGCTGCTGCTCGACGAGCTCGCGGTGCTCGCCCGGTTGCATCACCCGTCGCTGCCGCGCGTGTTCGAGGTTGGCCGGACGACCGAAGCGATCGCCGACGTGCCCGCCGGCGCGCCGTTCTTCGTCGCCGAGTGGATCGCCGGCGGGCGCTGCGACGCGGATGGCCGGCGCTGGACCGATCCGCGCGCGGTCTGGTCGCTGCTCGCCGATGTCGCGGGCGCGCTCGCCGTGATCCACGCCGCCGGGCTCGTGCACGGCGACGTCGGGCCTCAGAACATCTTGCTCTCGGGATCGCGCGCGATCCTCGTCGATCTCGGGCTCGCGATGGCGGCCGGCGCGCGCGGCACGCCCGCGTACATGGCGCCGGAGGCGTTCGCCGGCCGCGTCGAGCCGCGCAGCGACGTGTACTCGCTCGGCGCCACCGTCGCGCGGCTGGTGCTCGGCCACCCGCCGTTCGAAGCCGCGACGCTCGGCGAGCTGGTCCACGCGGTCGCGACGAAGCCGGCGCCGGCGCTGCCGCTGCCCGCGCCGCTCGCGGATCTCGTCGCGCGGCTGATGGCGCGCGATCCGGCGATGAGGCCGAGCTCGGCGCTCGCGATCCTCGACGAGCTCGATCAGATCGCGGCGGCGATCGCGCCGGGACTCGAACGCCGCGCGCGGCCGAGCGTGGGCGCGCCGCCGGCACCGGCGAGCTGGCCCGGCGCGCGCGAGCTCGCGGATGCGATCGCGCGCGGGCTCGAAGCCGGCCGCGTGCAGATCGTCGTCGGCGATGCCGCGAGCGGAGCGCGCGAGCTCGTCGACAGTGCCCTGCTCGCCTGGCAGATCGCGCGCGTGGCCGAACGCGATGGCGCGCCGGCGATCGCGATCGGTACGCTCGACGCGCTCGCGGCCGGCCGCGTCGGGCGTGCCGGCGGTCGCGATGCGAGCGACGCGAGCGCGGCGGGGTGGATCGAGCTCGCCGCGCGCGCGATCCGAGGCGACACATCGCGCGCGTGTGCGATCGAGCTCGCCGACGATCCGCGCGCCGATGCGGTCGTCGCCGCGCTCGTGCGCGCGACCGGCGGTGCTGCGATCGCGATCGTCGCGCGGCCGCCTCGCGAGGTCGATCCCGACGCGAACGTCGATGTCCACGTCGTCGCGCCCCTCGACGACGCCGGGCTCGCCGCGATCGCGCGCGATATGCTCGGGCGCGAGCCGCCGCGCGCCTGGGTGGCCGGTCTGCGGGCCGCGTCGGCCGGTCATGCGCTCGCGGCGATCGAGCTCGTGCGCGCGACGGCGGGCGAAGCGGATCCGTTCGCGGTCGAATGGAGCGCACGATCGACGGCGACGATCGCCGAGCTGCGCGCGCGAGCACTGCGGGCGATGCCGGCGAACGCGCGCCGACTCGCGATCGCGCTCGCCGCGTGGGGCGGCCGAGCACGCATCGAGGGCGCGCTGGCGACCGCGCGCGCCGTCGATGCCGTGGGGGACGACGTCGGCTTCGACGCGATCGTCGAGCTCGAGCGCGCCGGTCTCGCGCGACGCCGCGGCGACGAGCTCTGGCTCGATCGCGCGACTCGCGATGCGATCGATTCGATCGGCGATGATCTCGCGCCGGCCGCGCTCGCGGGCCTCGCGATCGCCGATGGCGATGACGATGACGATCGCGTCGTCGAGCTCCTCTTGCGCGCGCCGATCGACGACGCGCTTGCCGACCGCGTGCTCGACGTCGCCGCTGCCGTGCTCGCACGCGGCCGCGGCGATCGCGCGCGGTGTCTCGCCGCCCGCGTGCAGGGCGGTCGCGCGCGGTTGATCGAAGCGCGTGCCGCGGCCGCAACCGGCGCGTATCGCGACGCGGTGGAGCTCGCGCGCGCCGCCGAAACCGCCGGCGCCGATCCGATCGCCGCACGGCTCGTCGCGGCTCGTGCAGCGCAGCGCGCCGGCGAGCTCGACGCCGCCGAGGCCGAGCTCGCCGCGCTGTTCGCGCGCGCGCCGCACGATGTCGACGTCGCCGGAGCGTACGCGCGGCTGCTCGTGACGCGGTCGCGCTACGCCGATGCCAAGCGCGTGGTCGGCGACCTGCCGCTCGCCGGGCTGCGTGCCGAAGCCGCCGGGTTGGCGGCGTTCTACCTCGGCGAGCTCGACGACGCCGACCGTGCATTCGCGGCGCTCGAGGTCTCCGCGGCAGCGAGCGGCGAGCCCGCGGCCACCGGGCGCGCGATGTCGCTGCGTGGGATGGTCGCTCAACAGCGCGGTCAGCTCGGGCTCGCGAGCGATCGCTATCGCGAGGCCGCGCGGCGGCTCGGCGATGCCGGTGAGATCCACGCCGCGGCGACCGCCGAGCTCAACCTC
>DATBAS010000129.1:0-38217 GCA_036271395.1 Kofleriaceae bacterium | reverse complement strand
GCGAGCGAGTCGTCGATCGGCGCGAACGTCGGCGGCATCGTCGGCGCGAAATTGACGAGCGTGAGCCGGCGCCACGTCACCACGCCGAGCTTCGCGAGCGAATCGCACGGCCGCGGGAAATTCGGCACGCTCGCACCGAAGCCTTGCTGCGACACGAACGCGCCGGTGCAGTCGAAGCGCCGGCCGTGCTGGCCGCACACCAGCGTCGGGCCGCGCGACGCGCCGAGCACGAGCGGATACCACGCGTGCGTGCACGTGTTCGGGAACGCGCGCAGGTCGTCGTCGTCCCAACCGCGCTGCAAGAAGATCGGCCGATCGAGCACGGTGACCGGCACGCGCGAGCCGCGCGCCGCGAGCTGGTCGTCGAGCGGGCGTGGATCGTCGCCCTTTTCCGGTACGACCAACCACGACGTCGAGAAGATCGTCGCGAGCTCGCGCGCGAGAAACTCGCGACTGCTAAACGCTTCCGCGGCCAGACCTTCGGCGATGCGAATGTCCTCGTCGACGTGCATCTCGGCGCGTAGCCTATCAGGTGGTCGGCGTCGCGAGCGGCAACGTGAAGCGGAAGCTCGCACCTTGGCCGGCTTGGCTCTCGACGGCGATGTCGCCGCCATGCGCCGAGACGATGCCCTTCGCGATCGCGAGGCCCAGGCCGGCTCCGCCGCGGCGCGCGGCGCGCGATCCGCTCCAGTAGCGATCGAACACGTGCGGCAATTCCGGCAGCGGAATGCCGGGACCGCCGTCGCGCACCGAGATCACGGCTTCGCCACCGCTCTGCTCGACGGCGAGATCGATCGACGTGCCCTTCGCGTGCTTGAGCGAGTTGCCGATCAAGTTCGACAGCACCTGCAGCACGCGCTCGCGATCGGCCGAAACGATGATCGGATCTTTCGGCACCGTCGCGCGCACGCTGCCGCCGCTCTCGCGTGCGGCGAGCTCGTGGTCGGCGGCGGCTTGCCGCACGATCGCGTTGATGTTGACCGCGGCGCGGGCGAGTGCGAGCGCGCCGTTCTCGACGGCACTGGCGTCGAGCAGATCGGAGATCAACCGCTCGGCGCGGCCGATCGCGCGATCGACCGCATCCAGGTAGCGCTTGCAGGTGTCGGGGGCTTCGTCGCGCATCGCCTCGGATGCGAGGCTGATCGCGTGCAGCGGCCCGCGTAGATCGTGCGAGACCACGGCGAGCACTTCGTCGCGCGCGTGCGCGGCCGCGGTCAGCGATTGCCGTTTGGCCTGCTCGACCTCGACGCTGCGAATCGCGTAGCGGATGCGCAGGCCGAGCCGTCGCGGCGACAGATCGCTGCGCAGCACGAAGTCGGTGATGCCGGCATCGACGGCTTGCTGGAGCCGCTCTTCATCGCTGCCGCCGACGAACACGATCGGTGTGGTCACGCCGGCCGTACGCAGGGCTGCGACCAAGGCCGCACCGCCGATCGGCGGCACGTCTTCGTCGACGAACATGCAGTCGTACGGGCCGGAGCCGATCTCGACGCGCGCCTCTGCGGCGCCCGGTGCTTCGACGACCTCGCCGTCGATCACCGCTCGCAGCGCATTGCGCTGACCGGGTTCGCCGCCGACGACGAGAATGCGCAACATGACTCCGAGCTAAGTTTACTCGAGGTCTTCGGCTGGCAAGCTAGTGCTCGCACCATTGCCGTTACCCGGCGGCGGCCCGCTCGGTCCGCGACCGAGCGAGTCATCGTGCCATTTCGCCGTGGGAGGCGTGAGCGGCGGAGTCGACATGCTCGCTCCCGTCGGCGTCTCGTCCTTACGATCCGCACGCGGCTCCTCGAGCCGGCGGTACAGCGAGCGCCGATCGATGCCGAGGATGCGCGCGGCGTGGGTCTTGTTGCCACCCACGGCATTGAGCACCTGGCGGACGTAGCGGCGCTCCATCTCGTGCAGCGTGATGAGCTCACCCGGCGACTCGGTGGTGATCACGATCTTGCTGCTCTGGTGCTCCTGGATCTTCGCCGGCAAGTCGTCGACGGTGATCTCGTCGAGCCGGCACAGCGCGACCGCGCGCTCCATGCTGTTCTCGAGCTCGCGGACGTTGCCCGGCCAGTCGTAATCCATCAACAGGCGCGCGGCGGGACCCGAAATGCCCTGCACCGGCTTGCTCGTGCGACCGGCGATGCGCTTCAAGAAGTATTGTGCGAGCAGGAGAATGTCGCCGGCGCGCGAGCGCAGCGGCGGCACCGGAATCGCCACGACGTTGATGCGATAGAACAAGTCTTCGCGGAAGCGCTTCTCCTCGACCTCGGTCTCGAGGTCGCGGTTCGTCGCGGTGATCACGCGCGCTTCGAACGGCACTTCCTCATCGCCGCCGACAGGCCGCACTTTGCGCTCCTGGAGCACGCGCAACAGCTTGACCTGCATCTCGATCGGCATTTCGCCGATCTCGTCGAGAAAGATCGTACCCGCGCCTGCTTGGACGAACAGGCCGGCGCGCGACCGCTTCGCATCAGTGAACGCGCCGCGCACGTGACCGAACAATTCGCTCTCGAGCAGCGGCGCCGGCATCGCAGCACAGTTGACTGCAACGAACGGCTGATCGCGGCGCGGAGATAGATTATGTAGCGCGCGCGCGACTAGCTCTTTGCCAGTACCGGACTCGCCGGTCACGAGCACGGTGGCGTCGCTGTCGGCGACGCGGCGCACGAGCTCGATCGTCTCGCGAATCGCCGGGCTCGAGCCCGCGATCCCGTCGATCGGAACATCGCGATCGGCCGCCGAGCGCAGCCGTTTTACTTCGCGCCGGAGCGTGAGGTGCTCGACCGCACGACCGACCGCGATCGCGAGCGCGTCGATCTTCACCGGCTTGGTGATGAAGTCATAGGCGCCGGCGCGGATCGCCGCGATCGCCGTCTCGAGGCCACCTTGGCCGGTCAAGACGATGGGGAGTAGGTCGGGATGCCGCGTGCGGAGCTCCTGGCATAGCTCGATGCCGGAAATCCCTGCCATCTGTACGTCGGTCACGACCACGTCGGCCGGTGACGTACGGAGATGCTCCAGGGCGGCTTGGCCCGATGTGACGGCGTCGACGTCGAAGCCGCGTTTGCGGAGGCTATCGCGCAAGAGCAGCGCGGTGTCCTCTTCGTCGTCGACAATAAGAATGTTTCCGGTCACGTCGGTATCTTACCTTTCCGCCGGCAGAATGCCTCGAGAGTTTGCGCGCGGCTCACGCGGCCGGCCGACGACCGACAGCGAAGCTGACGATCGCCATGATGAGCGCGACAACAAAGATGATCTTTGCGATGCCGACGGCACTCGCCGCCAGCCCGAAGAATCCGAACACTGCTGCAATCAGCGCGATGATGAAGAATGCAAATGCCCAGGAAAACATGGCGGACTCCTTTGCTGGTGAAAGGCAGTGATTGCTGCTTTCGTGCCCAGGCGGAATCACCGTGATCTAGAGCGTTAGCGCGCGCCGCACCTGCGGCGGATCGCGCGACGAGCGTCGCGGCGCACGGGCAAATCTCGGAGAACGCGCGCATCTGACTCACTCGCCTCGAATCGCGAGTTGATTGTCCATGCGATCGACACCGTCGACTCGACCGGCGACATCTTCGATGCGCGCCGACGTCGCGGGCCCCGGCACGTTGCCTTTGATGACGAGCTCGCGGCCGTCCATGATCAACGTGACGTTCGACAGATCGATCGAACCATCTGCTTCGAGCGCCGCGGTGACCTTCGCGAGGGTCGCGCGTTCGTCGGCGGTCGGCTCGTGCGGAACGTGATCGGCTGATTTTCCCGCGCGATGACGGCTCAGGTGCTCCTCGTCGATCGTCGATCGGAAGCTCGAATCGGGCTGGGGAACCGTTCGGCGAACGATCTCGTCGTAACTCGACGTGTTTCGTCGATCCTCGGACATCGCGAAGTCCTCGTACAAATGCGGTGCCAGGTGTAACGCGGCGAGATTGCGCGACGCTGATGGCCTCAGCGAGCGCCTGCGCACGCTGTGACGGCGTCGCGCAGCACAGATGTCATTTCCGCGCATGGTGATCGCGAAGACGACACGACTTTCGGGTTGGTATTCGGCCTGCAAATGCTCCGAGCCATGAGCATGAAGACCGATGCGCTCAAGGATCGGGTCGAGGCTCGCAAGCACGAGCTACTGGCGAAGTTCAACGACCTGAAAGCGGATACACGGACAGACGCGGGCGATGCGAAGGCCAAGGTCAAGCACAAGCTCGACGAGCTCGAGCTCCATCTCAAAGGCGGCTGGGATCGGCTGAGCGATCAGGCGCGCGCCAAGCTCGACCAGTGGCTCAAGAACTAGCGTTTCATGGGCAGCCTGACTCGTGTCCCACCCACACGAGCAGGTTGCGCTGACCCCCGCGCTTCGGTGCGGGTCCCGCCGGTGCCTCTCTCCACCCCGAGGGCACCGGCGGTTTTTTTTCCGGCGCGTATCGTCGACAAACCGCTCGCCGTGCCTTGGCGCACGTGCGAAGCCGCGCCACAGCGCGCGTAGTCGGCCCGCCGGAGGTATGATGGGTTCGTAGCGATGGCCCAGATCCGCCTCGTCGACGCATGGTTGCGTTCGCCTGCGTCAGCGCCCAGCCACTACCGCTCGGTGATGGTGATCGCCGAAAAGTGGGCCGAACAGCGCGTGTTGATGCGCGCCTACGCGCAGAGCCGCGATCAGACGCTGCCGACGATCTTGCTGCATGGCATCGAGCTCGCGATCGGTCCGGCCGGTGTCGACACCAACGGCCCATGGGGGATCCACGTCGGCGACGGTCCGGAGGGGATCGAGGCGCGCGCGGCGATGGTCCGCCATGGCTTGGAAGAATCGGCTCGCCGGCTCGCCGGCAGCAAAGGCAACCCACCGCGCCTCGCCGATGAAGAATCGACGTTCGATCGCGAGCCGACCGGCAACTGGGCGCCCGGATCGCCGCCGGTGATGCCGGGTCATCATACGCACGGCCACAACCTGGTCGCGCCGGCGGTGCACGCGCTCGGCTCGCAGCCGCCGCGCGTCGACTACGTCCCGCAACAGGTCGGTGCGGCACGCGTGCCGCAGCATCAGAGGGCGACGCTGATCCCGCAGATCACGCCGGCGCAGCAGATGCCGCCGACGAGCCACGCGCATCATCACCATCACGGTCACGCGGTCGCGGCGCCGTCGAACCCGGAGCTGCGGCTGACTCCGGTGCCGCGCGCGCGCCACGCGAAGACGCGGCCGCCGCCGGGCGTCAACTCGCACGCGCGTACGGCGCTCGGCTACTCCTCGGGATCCGGCGCGCAATCGGCGGTGGTCCGGCTCGGCTTGGCGCCACACGTTTCGGCATTGCTCGGTCGCTTCGTCGAGCGCATCGTCCCAGCCGAGTTTCATCTCGAAGCGCGCGAGCGTCGCGTGCTCAACGCGCTCGGCGAGGCCGACGATGTCACCGCGCGCGCGGTCGGCCAGCTCGTCGACGCGTCTGACCCGGTCGCGTTCATGGAGGCATTGACCCGCAAGCTCGAGCAATTCGGCCTCGGCGACTTGGTCGAGCCGGGCGCTCCGCGCGGCGGCGAGCCCACCTATCGGTTGCGTCGTCAGTAATCGGCCGCGAGCGCGAGCACGAAGCTGAACTCTGGCCTGCTTGCAGCAGGCCGAATGTGGTAACCAGGCTCGCCATGCAGGTTCGCATCGAAGACGTCTCACCCGTCGAGAAGAAGCTATTCGTCGAAGTTCCGTGGGAGACCGTCAGCCAGAAGCTGGGCAACGCGTACAAAGAGCTCGCGAAGGGCGCCGCGCTCAAAGGCTTCCGCAAAGGCAAGGTACCGCGGCCCGTGCTCGAGCAGGTCTACGGCCCGCGCGTCAATGCCGAGGTCGCGTACGAGCTCGTGCGCGAGTCATTCTTCAAAGCGAACCAGGAACACCAGCTCGCGGCGGTGGCCGAGCCGCGGGTCGAAGAAGCCGCGCCGATCCGCAAGGGTCAACCGTTCATCTTCAACGCGATCATCGAGGTCCGCGGCGAGGTCGTGCCGGTCGATTACACCGGCCTCGAGATCGAGCGCCGCAAGCTCGCGATCCCCGAATCAGCCGTCGATGAAGCGCTCGCGCAGCTGCGTCGCGAGCACACCGAGCTGCGTCCGATCGAAGGCCGCGAGATCACCGCGCCCGGCGACATCGTCGGGCTCAGCATCACCGGCACGATCGGCGAGCATCAGATCAACCAGCCACAGTTCGCGGTCGATCTCGACGACGACGAGCGCGAGCCGATGCCCGGCCTGCGCCAGGCACTCACCGGCATTCCGCTCGACACGAAAGACAAGCTCATCGAGCTCGACGTGCCGGGCGATGCCAAGGACGAATCGATCCGCGGCCGCCACGCGAACCTCAGCGTGACGGTGATCGAAGTTCGCACGAAGGACGTGCCCGAGCTCGACGACGAATTCGCGAAGGACACCGGCAAAGCCGAGACGCTCGACGGGCTCAAGGCTGCGCTGCGCAAGGAGCTCGAGGACCGCGAGCAGACGCAGATCGATCGCGAGGCGCGCGAGGGCGCGCTACGCGAGCTGATCAAGAAGAATCAGATCCCGGTCGCGAGCTCGCTGGTCGAGCGCTCGGTCGAGCTGCAGTACCAGCGCCTGCGCCAGATGCTCGGCATGAAGGCCGAGCGCGGCACCCCCGGGCTCACCGACGAGCTGCGCGACAAGATGCGCCCCGCCGGCGCCGATGAAGTTCGCGGTCAGCTGCTGCTCGAAGCGATCGGTGACAAAGAAGGCCTCACGGTCACCGACGAAGAGCTGCAGCAGCACATCGACGATTCCGCGAAGCAGCGCAACATCGCGCCCGCGAAGCTCCGCGCCGAGTGGCAGCGCGACGGCCGGCTCGACAACGTGATGTATTCGCTGCGCCAGGACAAGACGCTCAAGTATCTCGTCGACCACGCGAAGGTCACCGAGGTCGAGAAGCTCACGCAGCAGGGCGCGCCGATTCCCGAGGCGCCTGCGCACGGCGACGAAGGTCACGTGCACGGTCCCGACTGCGATCACTGACAGGGACGGTGTCCACTAAGACAACTTGTGACGCGCAATCGCGCGAATCTGTTGACCCGCGAGATCCGGACGTCAACTTCGGGCTCTTCAGGTTTCCGTGTGGGTCGCTGGGTAGAGCTGGAGGCCGCCGCAGTGGAAGAAGATTGCGGTCATGAAGTTATCGAGGTTGCGGTAGCCGTGCGCGGCGCGCTTGATTCGTTGAATCGTGCCGTTGATGCGCTCGGCGATGGCGTTGGTCACGCGATTCTCGAAGAAGCCGAAGATGCCGCCGATGTGGCGCTGGAGGGTTTGCGCGGCGCGGACGATCGGCGGCAGCTGTGATCTCAGCGCCCATTCGAGCCAGCGCGTCCAGTACTTCTTTGCGATCGATAGTCGTCGAAACTGCCAAAGCCGCCGCAGATGCTCTTTGATCGCCCACGCCCGACTGGTCTTGAGGTCCAGCGCTCGCAGCGCTTCGAAGCGCTCATTGTATCGCGCTGGCAAGTTCTCTTCCGAATAGAGCCAGACGTACTTCGAGCCGACGAGGGTCCTGTCGTCCTTGTTGAGGAGCGCGCGATGCTCCGCTTTGCGCACGAGATCGACCGCTTTGGTCAGCTGTTGCATGACGTGGAATCGATCGAACACGATCTTTCGATGCCACGCAGGGACGTGGTCCTTGGTCGCCTTGATGTACGGCGCGTGCATGTCCATCGAGACTGCTTTGATGGACGTCAATTCGTCGTCGGAAAGGGTCGCGTAGTAGCTGCTCAGACTCTCCGCGCGACGATGCTCGCTTAGATGCTCGACCGTGCCTTGCGCGAGGTCGCAGACGACCGTGATGTAGCGCTGGCCTTTGGCGACCGAGGTTTCGTCCACCCCGATGAGCGCCGGCGCGGCCGACTTCTTCGCAAGCTTTCCGCGGGCCACCGCGCGTTCCATGATGTGAAACGCCGCGTCCCAACCGATTCGCAAGATCCTCATCGCCCCCGACAGATCGGTCTCGAGCAGCACGCCGATCGCGAAGCGCTCGAACAACAACGTGAAGCGAGACCGCTCCTCGGCCCACGGCAGTTTGACCTGATGGACGCCGTGCTCGGGACATTCCACCCGTGGCACCGACGCGTGTAGCTGGGTCGCGAACTGGCAGCTGTCGAGATGCCTCCACACGCGCTCGGCTGCGTGGTCGTAGAGCCCGAGCTCGCGCCCGCACGAAGGGCACGGCCATCGCGTGCCCTTCGCATGCTCGATCCAAACATCGACTTGCTGCCCGCCCACGTCGAGCTCGACACGCGCCACCGCCCACGGCGCCGACAGTCCGAGAAGGTGTCGATACAGCTCTGTGTCCTGCACGCCCGGACCTTCTCACACGTCGTCGGCGACCCACACGGAACCCGGAAGAGCCCAACTTCGCTCGCGGTTAGCGCGCAACGCGATCGATCGGCGCAGCGGCACCGCACTTTGTCGAGCGCAAGTTGACCTCCGGATCCGGCACGCGAACGATTTCGCGCGACTACAGACGACAAGTTGTCTTAGTGGACACCGTCCCTGATCGCGAGAACTTTGCTTCGCGCGCTATGCTCGCCGCCAATGGAGTCGGAACGAACGCAACCGGGGTCAGGCGGGCCGCACCCGACGATCGCCGAGCTGCGCAATCCCTCGCCAAACATCGACGATCACATCGCGTCGTGCCCGATGTGTCGGTCGGCGGCGGCCGCGATGGAAGACCCGCCGATCCCGCTCGATCTGCCGAAGGGGCTGTGCACCGAAGCGGCGTTTCGCTGGCCGGCGGATCCTCTCGCGCGCGGCGGTATGGCGCAGGTCTTCGCCGGCGAGGACAAGCGGCTCAATCGCACCGTGATCTTGAAGGCGCCGCGAGACGACGAAGGTCTGCCCGCCGGCATGGTCGAGATGTTCCAGCAGCGCGTGACCGCCGAGGCGCGCGTGCTCGCGAAGCTCCAGCACCCGGGCATCGTCAAGATCTACGAGCTCGGCAAGTCGACGGTCGGCTGGCCGTTTTGCGTGCTCGAACGCGTCGACGGCGTGTCACTGCGCGATCGGCTCGACGAGCTCGCCGAGCTCGAGCAAGACGGCAAGCCGCGCACGCGCGAGCGGCTCGAGCTGTTGGCGAACCTCGTCGGCATCGCCGAGGCGCTCGCGTACGCGCACGAGCACCACGTCGTCCACCGCGACGTCACGCCGAACAACATCTTGCTCGGCAAGCGCGGCGAAGCGACGCTGATCGATTGGGGCATCGCGCGCGATCTCGACGCGCCGTTCGGCTCGACGCCCGAGCCGATGCTCGATCACGACGCCGAAGCGGCGTCGAGCGGCCGGATGGTCACGATCAGTGCCGGCACGCCGCCGTACATGCCGCTAGAGCAGAGCCAAGGGCGCCGCGCCGACCCGAGCTTCGATGTCTACAGCTTCGGCATCACGCTCTACGAGACCGTCTCGGGCCGCACGCCGTTCAACTGGCGCACCGCGAAGTCGGTCGGCGGCCGGACCGCGCAGATCGACGCGTTCGTCGCGTGGCTGCAATCGGACGATCCGGTCGTGCCGGCGATGCCGAAAGATCCCGAGCTGAGCGGCATCGTCGAGCGCGCGATCTCGAAGGATCCGGCGCGCCGATTCAGCGCCGATCAGCTCGTCCGCGCGCTCAAGCAGTATTTGACCGGCGATCTCGTGTTCTCGCATCGCTACTCGGTCAGCGGCCGGATCGCGCGCTGGGCCGGACGCCACCGCGGCGCGACGGCGACGCTCGTGTTTATCGTGCTCGGTGCGATCGCGGGCGTGCTCGTGTGGCTGCAGCTGTCGCGGCAGGCGCGCGAAGAAGCCGATCTGCGCGCGCTCGCCGCGAATGCGCAGGTCGACGCCAGCGAAAAGGGCCGCGCCGCCGACGCCGCGCAGCGCGAAGCCGACTCTGCGAACACGCGCGCGCAACAAGCCGAGCGCGAAGGCAAGGACGCCGATCAGCTCAAGCAAGACGCCGATCGCAAGCGCCACGCCGCCGACCAGATGCGCAGGCAAGCGCAGGCAGCGGCTCAAGAGGCGAAGGGCACCGCCGACGAGGCGCTCAAGCGCTTCGAAGCCGCGATGCGCGACAAAGAAGACGCCGAAACCCAGCGCGACGCTGCGAACCTCGACCGCGACACCGCGCGCACGCAGGCGATGCAAGCGGACAAAGAGCGCGATGCCGCGCGCGCCGCCGAGCGCACCGCGGAGCAAGACGACGCCGCCGCGCGCGCCGGGCGCGATGCCGCCGACAAGGAGCGCGATGCCGCGCGCACGTCGCAGACCGCGGCTGAAAAGGAGCGCGACGCATCTCACGCGTCACAGACCGCGGCCGAAAAGGAGCGCGACGCCGCGACGGCTGCACGCGCAGTGATCGAGAAGGAGCGCGACGAGCTCAAGCAAAAGCTCGACAAGCTCGCAGGCGGCCACAAACGCGAGCCCGCGCCGGCGACCGATACTGCGCCGGTGACCGCGCCGGCCCCGTGATCGCGCGGGAAGATCTCGAGGCCTTCGCGTTAGCAGGCTGCTGAAAAACTCGTGCCGAGCCGCGAGCGGTCTGCTCGCGCGCGGCGCCGCTGCGCTTGCGCGGCTGCCTCCCGCATCGGGGCCGCCTGCTCCTCGCTCGGGTGCCACGCTGCTTTCGCAGTTGCGCGGTGCTCGTACCGTCGGATGCTCTGCGGGACGCGACCGGCCGCCACTCGCTTCGTCGCAGGGCCCGCCATGCAGGCGGCGCGCGCGCTCGCTTGCGTGGCGAGAGCGCGCGCTCGCGATCCGGATCGACACGTGATCTCAGTCCGGATACGTTCGGCCCACGCGCGGCACCGACGACAAGCAGGCCTCGATGTTCTCGGTCGTTTCGCCGGAGCGGCGCATCCCTGCGGATCACCCGCTACACCGCGTCAAAGCGATGGGCGACGAGGTCCTCACCGGACTGACGAAGACGTTCGACGCGATGTACAGCAGCGTCGGCCGTCCGTCGATTCCACCGGAGCGGTTGCTCAAGTCGCAGATTCTGATCGCGCTGTACTCGATCCGCAGCGATCGGCAGTTCTGCGAGCAGCTCGACTACAACCTGCTGTTCCGCTGGTTCCACGACATGAGCGCGGACGACCCGACGTTCGACGCCAGCTCACTCTCGAGGAACCGCGATCGTTTGCTCGACCACGACGTCGCTGCGAAGTTCTTCGCCGCCGTCGTCGAGCACGCGCGCGAGGCGCATTTGATGAGTCACGACCCACGTCACGGTCGATGGCACGCTGATCGTCGCTCAAGAGCTTCCGTCCCAAGAACGAGACGCCCGAGGACCGCGATCCGCCCGACGACCCGGGGCAACCAGACGGTGAACTTTCGCGGCGAGAAACGCTCGAATAAAACACACGACGTCCACGACCGATCGGAGGCTCGACTCGCCAAGAAATCCGACGGACAGGCGTCACGACTGAGCTACTCGGCTCATGCGCTGATGGAGAACCGCAACGGACTGCTCGTCGACTTCCGCCTCGACATCGAGGCGGCCGAGCTGAACTTCGAGCTCGGCGCCGCTGCGCGCGAACAACGACGACCCGCACGTCGGGCAGAAGTGTAGTCGCGCCCGTGATCGCGACGGCATCGACCGGATACATCGCGGACTCGCTGAACACGGTGGATCGAACGCGGCCGCGGAGACGCGTACAAATTGCCGTCGATGATCTCGTCGGTCCAGCCGTCGGGGATCGAGTAGAGGTCGTTGTACGTCGCGTTCTTTTTGAACGGCTCGTCCACGGCGTCGGAGCGTAGCATTCGTTCAGTCATCGGGGCCGAGCCATTCGAAGACGGAGCGGAACCCGTGCGCGCCGATCACGACGTGATCGACGACGGGAATCCCGATCAGATCGCCGACCGCCCGCAGCCGGCGTGTGAGCGCGATGTCCTCCGCGCTCGGCGACGGATCGCCCGACGGATGGTTGTGGACGAGCACGGCGCCGGCGGCGGCCATCCGCACGAGCGGGCGGAACACTTCGCGCGGATGGACATCGACGCCGTACACGCTGCCGCGCCCGACCTCGACGACATCGAGCAGACCATTGCGAATATCGACTCCGATCGCGAGAAACACCTCCTGCTGCAAGCCGGCGACGCGCGGTAGGGCGATGCGATAGACGTCCTCGGCGTGCGATAGGGTCTCGCGGTGCGCTTCGGATTCGATCGCGCGCCGGCCGAGCTCGAACGCCGCCACGACGCGCGCGGCATTCGCGGCGCCGATGCCATCGATGCGTGCGAGCTCTCGCGGCGATGCGCGCGAGACCGCGACCATGCCGCCGACGTCGCGCACGAGCTCCGCGGCGACAACGCCGGCGGGCCGATCGCGCGTGCCGGTGCCGAGCACGATCGCGAGCAGCTCTTCATCGCCGATGGCTTGCACACCGCGCTGCCACAACCGCTCACGCGGTCGATCGTTCGCCATCATGCGCGCTGCTACAGCAAGCGACGCGCCACGTCGCGTACGTGCGACGTCGCGCGGTTAGCGCGAGCGGCCGTCCGATTCGTCCGAGCTTCGGACAGCGCCGGCCGGACGCGGCCGGACGATGCCTACGAGGCCGCGACGGCGCGGATCAAGTTCGCCCACGCGGTCGCGAGCTGCCACTCGGCGCTGATCAAGTTGCCGCTCGCGGTTGTCACCGCGGTTTCGGCGTCGGAGAGCTCGATCTGGCTGCCGAGGCCCTGCGCGTAGCGCGCCTCGGCGAGCTTGAGCTCTTCCTGCGCGGCACGCACGGCTTCGGTCGACGACGCGACGCTCGCCTTGTTCGACAAGATCTGCGTCCGGTACTGCTCGATCGTCGAGACCAGCGTGACCAGCAGCGAGTCGCGCTGCGCCTCGGCCGAAATCTCGTTCGCGTTCGCGACGCGCACGTCGGCGGCGCTGCGCCCGCCATCCCACAGCGCCCACGACAGCGTGAGCGCGGCGCTCCACGTCGGCTGCGGATCCCAGTTGTACGAGTTCGGAGTCCAGCCGACCGATGCGGCGGCACCGAGCGCCGGCCGGCGTTCGGCGTGTGCAGCCTCTGCAGACAGCTGCGCGGCGACGATGTCCTTCTCGAGCGCGACGAGATCGGGGCGGTGCTTGCGCGCGGTCTCGACGTATTGCTGGAGATCGCCGGGCGCTTCGCTCGGCGGTGCCGGCCAGTTCGGGTCGACCGCGGGTTGGCGCGTCGGGTCGGGCCAGCCGATCGCGGCACGCAACGTCGCGAGCGCGACGGCTTCGTTGCTCTCGGCTTGCGCCTCGGCCGACTTCGCGTTCGCGAGCGTCGCCTCGGCTTGCGCGACCTCGATCGGATCCTTTGCCTGCGCGGCGACGAACCGCTTCGCCTGATCGACGTGGCCCTCTTCGCTCTTCACCGTCGACTGCGAGACGATCACGAGCCGGCGATACGCGACCGCTTGCAGGTACGCGGTCTCGACGCCGAGCCGGACATCGAGCGCGGTCGACGCGACCGACGCGACCGACGCATCGGCGCTCGCCTCGGCGGCCGCGACGTTCGCGTGGGTCAGCCCGAAGTCGTAGATCGTCCATCGCCCAGTCGCGCTCATCGGGATCGAGTACGCGGTCGAGTTGAATTCGGGACAGGTTGCGTTGGGATTGACGCCCGATCCCGTGCCGACCATGCTGCTGCAAAACACCGCCGTCGACCCGGCATCGAGCCCGGCCGACAGCGTGACCGTCGGATGCTCGACGACGCCGGCGGAATCGACGCGGCCGAGCGCGGCTTCGACCGCCGCACGTGCGATGCGGATCGTCGGATGCTGCTTTTCGGCGAGCTCGACGGCGCGCGCCATCGTCAAGATCAGCTTGCCGGGCGTCGACATCTCGGCCGCGGTGACGTCTTGCACGCCGTGCAGCCACGACGGCGACGCAGAGCCGTCGGAGCCGATCGCGGCGCTCCCGCTTTGGTCGCTGCCCGAGCCGGATGCCGGCGTTGGCGGCGCTGGTGTCGCTGGTGTTTGGCCGGGCTGCGCGCCCGCGACGGCCGCCAACACAGCGACGATGATCATTCCCGTTAAGCTCTTCATGTCTCGTACCTCAACGCGGTGATCGGGTCGAGTCGCGAAGCCCTGATCGCCGGATACAACCCGAATACGACACCTACGCCACCGGAGACCGCGAACGCGATCGCGGCCGTCGTCGCCGGGAAGAACAATTTCCAACCGTAATAGCTCGCCATGTACTTCGCGAGGACCGCGCCGAAGCCGATGCCGAGCACGCCGCCGACCGCCGCGAGCACGAGCGCCTCGACGAGGAACTGCGTCATCACGTCGGTCGGCTTCGCACCGACGGCCATGCGAATGCCGATCTCGCGCGTGCGCTCGATGACGCTGACGAGCATGATGTTCATCACGCCGATGCCGCCGACGATCAGCGACATCGCCGCGACGATCGCGAGCAGCGTCGAGATCCGCTCGGTCGAGCGCTGCTGCGACATCGCGAACTCGGCGAGGTTGCGGATCTTGAAGTCGTCGTCGTCGGAGGCGCCCAAGTTATGGCGCTCGCGCAGGAGCGACGTCAGCTGCGTCTCGGCGTGCTCGATCTCGGTCTCGCTGCCCACGCTGACGAACAGCTGGCCCTTCGAGATGTACTTGCCGATGCCGCGATCCATCTTCTGCAGATACGTCTTGAGCGGAACGACGACGGTGTCGTCTTGGTCCTGGCCCATGCCGGACTGGCCCTTGGTCTCGAGCAGCGCGATCACTTCGTACGGCTGACCGTTGATGCGGATCGGCTGACCGACCGGGTTTTGCGTGCCGTAGAGCTGCGTCGCGACGGTCGAGCCGATCACCGCGACTTTGGGGCCGGTCGTGGCGGCCTCGTCGTCGAACAGCGTGCCTTCTTTTGCGGCCCAGCTCTTGATCGAGAAATACGCCGGCTTCACGCCGAGCACGGTCGTGTTCCAGTTCGCTTCGTCGGATGCGACCTGTACTTTGGTTTGCAACACCGGCGTGACCCAGCGAACGGTGGGCACTTCGCCGTTCTCGAGCGCCTGCAGGTCGGCCCAGGTCAGCGAGTAGCGCGAGCCGAGTCCACCGGCGGCGCCGCCGGTCGATACCGAGCCGTTGGTGACGATCAGCAAGTTGGTGCCCATCGATCGGAACACGTCGGCGACCGCCTCGCGCGCGCCTTGGCCGCTCGCGATCATCGCGATCACCGTGCCGATGCCGAAGATGATGCCGAGCATCGTCAGGATCGAGCGGACTTTGTTTCGCCACAGCGCGCGGAACGCGAGCTTGAGCGTGGTCCATACGCTCATGACGCGACCTGCAAGTGCGCCTGCACCGGCTCCTGCTGCTTGTCGTCGACCATCAGCCCGTCGCGCAGCACGATCACGCGGCGTGCGTACGCCGCGATGTCGGGCTCGTGGGTGACGAGCACGACGGTGATGCCCTGATCGACGAGCCCCTGCAGGATCGCCATCACTTCGTACGACGTCTTGCTGTCGAGGTTGCCGGTCGGCTCGTCGGCCATGATGATCGGCGCCTCGCCGACGAGCGCGCGCGCGATCGCGACGCGCTGCTGCTGGCCGCCCGACAGCTGGCTCGAGTGATGGTGGGCGCGATCGGCGAGGTTGACGCGCTCGAGCGCGTGCATCGCGCGGCGATGACGCTCGCGGCCGGAGATGCCCTGATACATCAGCGGCATCTCGACGTTCTCGAGCGCGCTCGTGCGCGACAGCAAGTTGAAGCTCTGGAACACGAAGCCGATCATCCTGCCGCGCACGTCGGCGAGCTGCGGCCGCGTCAGCCGCGACACATCCTTGCCGTTGAGCGCGTACGTGCCCTGCGTCGGCTGATCGAGGCAGCCCATCAGGTTCATCATCGTGGACTTGCCCGAGCCGGACTGGCCCATGATCGCGATCGACGCGCCTTGCTCGATCACGAGATCGACGCCGCGCAGCGCGTGGACGAGGTTGTCGCCCATCACGTACGTGCGATGGATCCCGCGCATCTCGATCAACGGCGCCGTCGCCGACATCGGCGCTAGAACGCTCCCATCTTGCGAATGCCGCCCGTCGGCAGGCCTTGCACCTCGGTGATCAATTGGTCGCCGGTCTGCACGTCGCCCTCGAGGAGCTGCGTCGAGCTGCCGTCGGTAAGGCCGAGCTTGACGAACGTCATCTTCGGCTTGCCGTCGACGAGCTTCCACACGACCTTGCGATCGCTGGCGCCCTTGCCGCTCTGGCCCATGCCGAACGCACCTGTACCGCCGGGCGAATCGCCGCCCATGCCGCGCCAGCCGCCGGAGCCGGCGCCCGATCCGCCGGAGCCGTGGTGATGAGCGCCGCTGCCGCCGCGCATGCCGCCGCCGAACTTCTCGAACAGCGCCATGATCTGCTCGCGCGAAGGCTTGAACCGCAGCGCGGCGTTCGGGATCTTGATCGTGTCGTCGACCTTCTCGAGCACGAACGTGCAGTTCGCCGTCATGCCCGGGCGGAGCACGTGGTCCTGGTTCGCGACGTCGATCACCGCGTCGTACGTGACGACGCCGGACGTCGTGGTCGGCGAGTTGCGGACCTGGCGGACGGTGCCCTCGAACACGCGGCTCGGGAACGCGTCGACCGTGAACGTCGCCTTCATGCCGTCGGCGAGCCGGCCGACGTCGGCTTCGGCGACCGCCGTATCGATCTGCATGTACGAGAGATCCGCGGCGATCGTGAACAGCGTCGGCGCCGAGAACGAGCTCTGCACCGTCTGGCCGATGTCGTAGCTGCGCGTCAGCACCACGCCATCGATCGGCGAATAGATCACCGCATAGCCGAGGTTCGCCTTCGCTTGCACGAGGTTCGCGTACGCCTGCCCGACGGCCGCCTTCGCCGCGGCGAGCGCGGTGATCGCCTCGTCGCGCGTGACCTCGAAGCCCTCGACGGTCTGCGCCGCGATCAGCTGCTGGTCTTGTAGGCCCTTCTCGCGGTTGTACTGGCGGATGCCGTCTTTCTCGGCGACCTCGGCCTTTTTCTCGTTCGCGATGGCCGAGTCGAACGCGGCCTGCATCTGATCGACCTGCGCCTTGAGCAGCACGTCGTCGAGCTTCGCGATGACCTGGCCCTTCTTGACCTGACTGTTGAAGTCGGCGTGCAGCTCTTTGACGATGCCGGAGACCTGCGCGCCGACCTGCACCGTGATCTTCGCGGACAGCGTGCCGGCCGCGGTGACCTGCGCCGCGATCGAGCCCTTGCCGACGGGCACCGTCGAGAACGTGATCGAGTCGTCGCCTTTGGACCACGGCTTCTTGATCACGAGGAACGCCACCACGGCCGCGACGACCGCGATGAAGATGATGCGGGGGATCCAGCGAACGACGTTGCGATTCACGGTGCACCTTCGAGCAAGGGGATCTCGAGCTTCGCAGTGGTACCCTGGCCCTTCGTCGATGCAAGCGTGACGTCACCGCCGTGGGCACGGGCGATGCGCCTCGCGAGCGCCAGGCCGAGGCCCACGCCGCCGGTCTTGCGCGTGCGGCTCGCATCGGAGCGCCAGAATGGCGTGCCGGCGCGCTCGAGCTCTTCGGCGGTCATGCCGATGCCTTTGTCGGCGACGGTGAACGTGATCGCTTTGCCGTTCGGGTGGATCTCGAGCGAGACGGGTGCGTCGGAATACTTTGCGGCGTTGTCGAGCAAGTTGTCGAGCGCGCGGCGCAGCAGCACCGGGTCGCAGTCGATCGAGCGCTTGTCATCGTCGATCGCGCGCTCGAGCTGGCGCTTGGGATGCTTGATCTCGAACCGCGAGATCGCCTTGTCGGCGAGCTCTTTGACCGCGACCGGGCGCCGCGTGATCGCGGTCTCGGATTCCATGCGCGCGGTTGTCAGGATGTCGGCGATCAGCTGATCGATCTCGTCGAGATCGATGCTGACGTCGGCGAGCACGTCCTTGGCGGCGACCGGATCTTCGCCGGCGATCTCGAGCGCGACGCGAATCCGCGCGAGCGGCGTGCGCAGCTCGTGCGAGACGTCGGCCATCAGCTGGCGCTGCGACGAGATCAATGCCGCCGTGCGGTCGGCCATATCGTCGAACGCGCGGCCGACGTCGCCGAGCTCGTCATCGCGCTCGAGGTTCGCGCGAGCATCGGTCGCGCCGCTGCCGAAGCGCCGCGCGGCCTCCGCGAGCATGCCGAGCGGTTGCACGAGCCGGCGCGAGAACCAGAACGACGCCGCACCGACGACGATCAGCACGCCGGTGACGAGCTGCAGGTAGTACGCCCACGGAAACGCGACCGGATCGGGCAAGTACACGCCGATCATCGAGCCGTCATCGCTACGCACGACGATTCGCCGCCACGACAGCGACCACTTGTCGTTCTGCAGCTCGCGCATTTCACCGGCCGTCGGCCGGTCGGCCGACGGTTCGCGCGTCGAGCGCACGAGGTTCTCGTGCGCGTCGTAGAGCGCGAGCTCGCCCTTGAGGCGAGGCGCGATGCGCGTCATACGCTCCGCCAGCTCGGCGGGGCTGCGCTGCGAGTAACGATCGACCATGTTCTGGACGAGCGCGGCGCGGTCTTCGAGATAGGTCGGGCTGCCGATGTAGTGCGGCAGCCACCACATCGCGACGATCACGCTGAAGGCGATCGCGGCGTTGAGCGCGTAGATCCCGAATACGAGCTTGCCCTTGCGCATGGCAGAGCCTCAGGCTTCCGAGATCGTCCGCGAGCGCAGATCCGCGAGCAGGTATCCGGCGCCGCGTACCGTCTTGAGGATCTTCGGGTTGCGACTGTCGTCGCCGAGCTTCGCGCGCAGCCGCGAGACGTGGACGTCGATCGAGCGGTCGAAGCTCAGATCGGCGGAGCCCTTCGCGAGATCGAGCAGCTGCTCGCGCGACAACACCTTGCCGGGCCGCTGGGCGAGCGCGCGGAGGATCGAGAACTCGTAAGCGGTGACGTCGACGACCTTGCCATCGAGCGCGACCGTCATTTGCGTGGGATCGAGCACGAGCCCGCCGACCTCGATCGTGTCTTGCGGCGGCCCGGCCTGGCCGCGGACCCGGCGGACGTTCGCGCGAATGCGCGCGAGCAGCTCGCGTGGCGAGAACGGCTTGGTGACGTAGTCGTCGGCGCCGACCTCGAGGCCGAGCACGCGATCGGCCTCTTCGCCGCGCGCGGTGACCATGATGATCGGCACGTCGATCCGCGTGCGCAGCTCGCGGCAGACTTCGATGCCGTCGCGCCCGGGCAGCATGAGATCGAGCACGATGCAGTCGTACTGGCGGCGCAGCGCTTCGGCCTGACCTTCGATGCCGTCGCCTGCGACGCTCACGAGCACGCCGTGACCCTCGAGATATCGCGTGGTCAGTTGCGCGAGGCGCGAGTCATCCTCTACGAGGAGAACTTTGATAGATGCGAGCGGTGCGTCGGCCACGGGGACACATTAACCACGTCAGCCGACCATCGCGGCAACCTACACAATTTGCAACCTTGAACGCCTATGAAGGCAGCAGTTTCGCCAGCGTACGTTCGAGCGCTTCGATCCGGAACGGCTTGGGCAAATACGCGTCAGCGGGCCCCACGCGACCCGAGATGCCGGCGCCGGAGCACAGCACGACCGGCAATGTCGGCTGCTTCACGCGCAGCGCCGCGATGACGTCGGTCCCGCTCATTCGAGGCATCGTCATGTCGACGAGCACCGCGTCGATCGGCTGGCGATCGAAGACCTCCAGCGCGTTCGCGCCGTCGGTCGCGGTCACGGCCGTATAGCCGAGATCTTCGATCATGCGCGCGACCACGTCGCGGACGAGATCTTCGTCGTCGATCACCAGCACGGTGCGCCTGGCTTCGGGCGGCGGCGGCATCGCGATGGGCGACGGCGCGCTGACCGCGGCGGGCCACAAGATCGCGAACGCCGCGCCTTTGCCCGGCGCCGACACGAGGCGCAAGCCACCGCCGTGCGCGCGCACGATGCCGAGCACCGCGGCGAGCCCGATGCCGTGGCCGTGCTCTTTGGTCGTGAAGAACGGGTCGAACACGTGGCGGCGGACCTCGTTCGTCATGCCCGGTCCGTCGTCGCTGACCTCGAGCTCGACGTACATCCCGGTTCCCGGCGAGATGACGTCGCGCGGGTCGTGGTTGCCATCGTGGTGCGCGAGCCGTGCGGTGATGAGAATGCGGCCGCGATCGCGACCGACGAGCGCGTCGCGCGCATTCGCGATCAGGTTCAGCACGACCTGGCGCAGCTGCGCCGGATCGCCGCGCAGCGCGAGCGCGGCGGGCACGTCGATCTCGATCTGCACGCTGGGCGGCATCGACGGCGCGGTGATGCGAATGATCTCGTCGACGATCGCGGCCGGGTAGACGCGCGTCGTGCCGGCCGGGCCCCGCCCGGCAACGGTGAGCAGCTGGTGCGTCAGCTCGGCGGCGCGCAGGCCGGTGTCGCGGATGGTCTCGAGCGCCTTGCGGCCGGGCGTGCCCTGCGGAATCTCGCGCAGCGCGAGGTCGGCGTTGCCGATGATCGCGACGAGCAGGTTGTTGAAGTCGTGGGCGAGCCCGCCGGCGAGCACGCCGAGCCCTTCGGCGCGCTGCGCGTCGACCATCCGGCGCTCGAGCATGCGCGAGTGCGTGATGTCGAGCGCGCTCGCGACCACGCCGATGATCTCGCCGTTGCCGGCGCGGTGCGGCGACGCGATCACGGTCATGTGCTTGTCGCGAAATTCGAGATCGAACGCCGCGATCTCGCCGGCGAGCGCGCGCTCGTAAAACGGAATCAGATCGATCGATGCCGGCGCGCGTGCCTGGATCTCGTGCACGGTCCTGCCGATCACACCGTCGGGCTCGACGCCGAGCACGTCGTGCAACGAGCCACCCGTGCGCATGATGCGAAGATCGCGATCGGTGAGCCAGTACGCGGCGGTCATCTGGCGAACGACCTGATCGAGGACCTGCGTGGTGTGGACGAGCTCGTCGCGCGCCCGCTTGCGCTCGGTGATGTCGATGATCGACGCGTCGAAGCTCGGACCACCGTCGGTCTGGGTCACATGGCCCCAGAGCTCGACGTCGACCACGCGGCCGTCGTTGGTCTTCCACTGGGTTTCGAAGCCGTCGAGCGTCATGCCCGGATAGTGCGAAGCGATGCGGCGGCGGCGAACTTCGGGATCGAGCTCGATGTCGCGCTCGATGTTCTTCGTCGCGAGCTCACCGACGGTGTAGCCGAGCAGGCGCGCGAGCGCTTCGTTCGCGTACGTGATCGTGCCGTCCGCTCGCGATCGCACGATGCCGATCGGCGATCGATCGAACAGCAGGTGCAAGCCCTGGTCGTCCACCCGGCGCGACTATAACAAAAGCGCGTCTTCGATCTCGTCGAATGCGCCCGCACGCCAGCGCGCGAGCGAGCTGCGACCCTTCAAGAGATTTTCGGTCTCCGCGAGCACGGCGCCGAGATCGACGAGCCAACAGTACGGATCGTACGGCGAGCGTGTCCCGATTTCCTCGGGCAGCTCGACCGGCGGCATCCACGACGCCATCTTGAGCGTGTTTCCCGCGGCAAGCGACCGTACCGCGACGTTCGCGAGCCGGCTGCCGATCAGGCGATCGAACGCCGACGGCCGGCCGCCGCGCACGACGTGGCCGAGCACGGTCACGCGCGTCTCGATCGAGCTCGGCTCGGCTTCGGGCGTGCGCGCCTGGAGCCGCGCGTCGACCAGCGTCTTCAAGCGATCGACCGGTACGTTCACGCCTTCGGCTTTGATCACGATCACGCGCCGCGCGCGCCGCGTCGATCGCTTGCGCACCGCGACGACGGCATCGACGATCTGATCGACGACATCGGACTCGCTCTTGTTCGCTTCGGGAAACAGCGCGAGATCGGCGCCGACCGCGATCGCCGACGTCATCGCGAGGTAGCCGCAGTCGCGGCCCATGACCTCGACGATGAACGTGCGGTCGTGCGCGGTCGCGGTATCCGCGATCTTGTCGCACGCCTCGACGATCGTGTTCATCGCGGTGTCGACGCCGATGCACAGCCCGGTCAAGCCGAGATCGTTGTCGATCGAAGCAGGCACGCCGATCGCCTTGAGTGGGCGGCCCTTGCCGACTTCGTCGGGATCGACGAGGTACTTCATGCCGGTCAGCGAGCCGTTGCCGCCGATGACGATGAGGCCGTCGATCGCGTGACGCGCGAGGATCTCTCGCGCGCGGTCGCGCACGGCGCGGTCGTGAAACTCTTTGCAGCGCGCCGAGCCGAGGATCGTGCCGCCTTCGCGCAAGATCCCGGCGACGTCGGCGGCGCCGAGCTCGATGAACGCGTCGTCGAGCAAGCCGCGATAACCGCGCTCGATGCCGAGCACCTCAGCGCCTCCCGCACGGCCGACCAGCGTCGCCGCGCGAATCGCCGCGTTCATGCCGGGCGCGTCGCCGCCGCTCGTGAGGATCGCGATCCGTTTCATGGGCACCATGCTACCGTCGGCCGATGGTTCGAGTCGAACGGTCCGGCCCGGTTACCACCGTGATCCTAGACCGTGCCGGCGCGAAGAACGCCGTCGATCGCGAGACCGCCGCAGCGCTCGCCGACGCGTTTCGCGCGTTCGATGCCGATCGCGACGCCAAGGTCGGCGTGCTGTTCGGCGATCACGGCGTGTTTTGCGCCGGCGCCGATCTCAAGCGCTTCGACAACCGCATCGCGCCCGACGGCGATGGCCCGATGGGCCCGTCGCGCATGGTGCTCGCCAAGCCGGTGATCGCCGCGATCGCCGGGCACGCCGTCGCGGGTGGGCTCGAGCTCGCGCTGTGGTGCGATCTGCGGGTCGCCGAATCGACCGCGACGCTCGGCGTGTTTTGCCGTCGCTTCGGCGTGCCGCTGATCGACGGCGGCACGATCCGCTTGCCGCGCCTGATCGGCCTGTCGCGCGCGCTCGATCTGATCCTGACCGGTCGCGCGATCGATGCCACCGAGGCGTTCGCGATGGGACTCGTCAACCGCGTCGTGCTTCCTGGCGAAGCGCGCGCCGCCGCCGAGCAGCTCGCTCACGAGCTCGCCGCGCTGCCGCAGGTCGCGATGCGCGCCGATCGCAAGAGCGCCTACGAGCAGTACGCGATGACGCTCGAAGACGCGCTCGCGAACGAGCTCGCGCTCGGCTCGCAGGCGCTCGCCGAGGGCTACGCCGGCGCGCAGAAGTTCGCGCAGGGCGCCGGTCGCCACGGAGAGCGCACGTGAAGCGGGCGCTCGTCCTCGCCGTGCTGATCGCGGGCTGCATCGTCACGCACGTCGAGAGCCCGCGGCTGACCGGCACGTGCGCCGGCGCGTGCGATCACTACGTCGAGTGCAAGCCGGGGCACGCGCAGATCGATCGCGATCGCTGCTCGCGCGAGTGCCCGAGCGTGTTCGACGATCCGGACTCGCTGATGGCGTTCGAGAGCCTGACCTGCAAGGACGCCGTCGAGTACGTCGATGGCACGTCGAGCGCGATCGCGCGTTAGTTACATGCAGACGTCGCCGGCGGTCGAGCTGTCTCGCGGCGCTGTTCCGGTCATGAACGAATTGAGCGCGAAGTCGATCGAGTTGACGTTGGTATCCATGCAGCCGCCGGTGCCGCGCAGATCGCCGGCTGTCGTCGACGGCGCGGGCGCGAACGACGTGCCCTCGAAGCAGTTCGCCGTCGTGCCATAGCCGACGAAGTCGAGCGTGCTCGCGAGCGGGCAGCTCGCCGACGACATCGAGCCGGTGCCGGGGACGAGCGCGATCTTGCCGGCCGTCGCCGACATGTTGATGCTCGCGAGTGTCGCGTCGACCGCCACCGGCAACGCGACGCCGTTCGCGCCGCTCGCGAGCCCGATCAAGTAGTAGCCGCCGGCCGGGACGGTCGTGGCCGGCAGCGCCGCGACGGTCCAGCTCGATCCGGTCGCGGATGCGTACTGCAGCGAGTAGCCATCGAGGCTCACCGGCGCGGCGGTGTTGTTGTGCAGCTCGACGAAGTCCTGGTTGTAGAACGCGCCGCTGTTGCCGCCCGCGCCGTAGATCTGGCTGATCACGAGGCTGGCGCCGCCGACCGTGAAGCCGTTCGGCTGCGTGACGTCGGCGCCGAGCGCGAAGCCGGCCGTGGTCGCGACGGTGCCGAGCACGCGGACCTTGTAGGTCGTGCCGGAGGTCAGCGCGCTCGCGGTTGCGAGCGTCGCGACCGTGTCGGCGGTGTTGTACGTCGCGGCGAGGCCGATGCAGGTCACGAAGCCGTCGGCCGACAGCTGCACGCTGCCCGCGCACGCGCCGGCCGCCGCGATCGGCGTGATCGTCGTCGGATCGACCGCGAGGTTGAACGTCAGCACGATCGCCGGATTGACGCGCACGCCGATCGTGCCGTCGACCGGCGCGATCTGTGTCAGCTCGAGGCTCTGGACCGTGAGCTGCGTGCTGCCGACGACGGTGCCGCTGGTCGCGGTGATCGTCGTCGTGCCCGGCGCGACGCCCGTCGCTTTACCGGTCGCGGCGATCGTCGCGACGGTCGGGTCGACCGCGGCCCACGTCGCCGTGGCGGTGAGCACCTGCGTCGTCGTGTCCGACATCGTGCCGGTCGCGACGAGCTGCTGCGTGCCGCCCGGCAAGATTTCTGGGTTCGCCGGCGTGACGGCGATCGAGACGAGCACCGCGGCGGTGACCGTGAGCGTGGTCGTGCCGCTGACCGCGCCGTTCGTCGCGGTGATCGTCGTCGGACCGCCGATCGCCACCGCCGTCGCGAGGCCCGCGTTCGAGATCGTCGCGATCGTCGAGTCGCTCGACGTCCACGTGACCTGCGTCGTCAGATCTTGCGTCGAGCCGTCGCTGAACGTGCCGGTCGCCGTGAATGCTTGCGTGAGGCCGAGCGGGAGGCTCGGATCGGCCGGTGTGACCGCAATCGAAACCAGCACCGCGGAGGTGACCGTCGCGACTGTCGAGCCGCTGATCGCCCCGACCGTCGCGGTGATCGTCGCGTCGCCCGGCAACAAGCCGGTCGCGAGGCCGGCGGCTGAAACCGACATGACGAGCGGGTTCGAGCTGGCCCACGTGACCTCCGCCGCGAGGACTTTGGTCGAACCGTCGGCGTACGTGCCGGTCGCCGTGAACTGCTGCGTGAACAGCAGCGAGACCGTCGGATTTACCGGCGTGACCGCGATCGAGGTCAGCGGCACGTCGACGGAGAGCGACGTCGTGCCGGAAATCGCGCCCTGGGTTGCCGTGATCGTCACGGTGCCGCTGCCGGTACCGGTCGCGTCGCCGGCCGCGGTGATCGTCGCGATCGTCGGATCGCTCGACGTCCACGTGACCGTGCTCGTGAGATCGGGCGTCGTGCCGTCGGTGAACGTGCCGGTCGCGGTGAACTGCTGATCTGCGCCGAACGTGATGCTCGGGTCGATCGGCGCGACCGCGATCGACACGAGCGCCGCCGCGACGACCGTGAACGTCGTCGTGCCGTTGATCGTGCCCAGCGTCGCCGTGATCGTCGGCGCGCCGAGCGCGACCGCGGTCGCGATGCCCGAGGCATCGATCGACGCGAGCGTCGGATCCGACGACATCCACGTCACCGTCGCCGTCAGGTCCTGCGTCGTGCCGTCGGTGTACGTGCCGGTCGCGGTGAGCTGCTGCGTGGCACCGATTGGCACACTCGGGTTCGCCGGCGTGACCGCGATCGACACGAGCGCCGCCGCGTCGACCGTGATCGTCGTCGAACCGCTGACCGAATTCAACGTCGCGGTGATCGGCGTCGAGCCGATCGCGACGGTGGTGACGAGGCCGGTCGTCGCCACCGTGGCGGTGGCCGGCGTGGTCGAGCTCCATGTCACCTGGGTCGTGAGATCCATCGTCGTCGCGTCGGAGAACGTGCCGGTCGCCGTCAGCTGTTGCGTGAGCCCGAGCGCCAGCGCCGCCGGATCTAGCGGCGTGACGGCGATCGATACCAGCGTCGCCGCCGTGACGGTGACCGTGACGCTGGCCGAGATCGCGCCGACCGTGGCTTCGATGGTGACCGTGCCGGGCGCCACCGCCGTGACGTTGCCACCCGAGTCGACCGTCGCGACCTCCGCGTCGCCCGACGACCACGTCGCCGTCGACGTGACATCCTCGGTCGAGCCGTCGCTGAGCTTGCCGGTCGCGGCGAGCTGCTGTTGCATTTGAATCGGGATCTGCGGCGCCGATGGCGTGATCGCGATCGACATCAGCGTCGGTGCGACCGGTCCGGCATCGTCGCCGGCCGCGGGCTTGGCGTTATCGCCGCACGCGGCGAGCAGCAGCACCCAGCAATAGGCGAGAACAGCGAGGACGCGACGGAGACTCATTGCGCCGAGCATTCGCCGAATCGCGACTCAGATGCAAACGGGTGCGGCTTCGCAGCCGCCGGAACCGCAATAGTGGCTCGCGCATTGCGGGCCGCGCGTGCACGCGGCGCCGTTGCCGGCCGGCGCGATGCACATGCCGCTCCCGGAACCATCGTTGCCCGTACAGTACGAGCCGTCGGAGCACGCGGTGGCGCATGGCTGGCCGACCGTCGGCAACGCCACGCATGTCGTGCCGTTGCACGCGGCGAACGGCGAGCAATCTTCGGCGGTCGCGCACGGCGCGCCGGGCAGGCCGACCATCACGCACGTCGCTTGCGCGTTGCACACTGCACCGAGGTCCGCGCATTCGCCATCGGGGCACGGATCGCCGATCGCGGGTAGCGTCGCGCACTCGCCGCCGACGCAGCCCAAGCCGTACGAGCAGTCTTCGGTGAGCATGCAACCCGCGCCGGAGCCGCCGAGCGGCACGCACGTCTGGCTGGTTTCGGAGCACGCCAAGCCGACGTCGCACGCGCGCGTGACGCACGGCTCGCCGCTGCCGGCGGGAGCTTGAGCGGCGCCGCAGCTGCCCGTGCAGCACGCCGAGCCGCAATCCGGCAGCACGCATGCATCGCTCTGGCACTCGGCGTTTTGCTCGCACGTGCCGCTCATCGCGACCGTGCCGGTCACGATGTCATTGCACGCCGACGGCGTCACGCGGGCGGCCATCTGCGTCTGATCGCACGGCACGGTCGACAGCGCGTCGAGGCACGCCTGCGCGGCATTGCCGTCGAACGTGACCTTGCCGGAATCGACGAGCATCGAGAAGCTCGGGTCGACGTAGATCGCGCCGTACGAGATGCAGCTGGTCTGATTCGCGAACAAGCCGCAGCGCACCTCGTAGTCGCAAAATGCGGCCGCTTCCTGCCCGGCATAGTCGGTGGCCGAGATGCCGCCGCCGTCGTGACCGCACGCGATCGCGAAGATCCCGACGACGCCGACCGTTCGCAACATCGGTTAAGGATATATGCTGGGCGCGTGGCAGGCGAGCCCGAGACGACGCTCGACGGCACCGTCGATTCGATCGTCTTTCGCAACGACGAGTCGTTCTTCACGATCGCGCGCTTCGTCACGGCCGGCCATCAGCAGGTCACGGTCAAGGGCCAGCTGTTCGACGTCAAGCCGGGCATGCCGCTCAAGCTGCGCGGCGCGTGGGTCGTCGACAAGAAGTACGGCCGCCAGTTCGAGGTCGCGAGCTATCAGCTCGATGCGCCCGAGACCGTCGTGGGCATCGAGCGCTTTCTCGGCTCCGGCCTGATTCCCGGCATCGGGCCCGAGCTCGCGCGCCGGCTCGTCGACAAGTTCGGCAAGGAAACGCTCGAGGTGATCGATCACCAGCCGGCGCGGCTCGTCGAGGTCAGCGGCATCGGCGCGCAGCGCGCGCAAAAATTATCCGAGGCGTTCGCGGCGCAGCGCCACATCCAGGACGTGATGGTGTTCCTGCGCGGTCACGGCGTGTCGTCGGCGTTCGCCGCGCGGATCTACAAGAAGTACGGCGCCGACAGCGTCAACGTCGTGCGCCAGAACCCGTACCGGCTCGCGCACGAAGTCTGGGGCATCGGCTTTCGCACCGCCGATGCGATCGCGATGCAGCTCGGCATGGCGCGCGACGCGCCGCAGCGGCTCGAAGCCGGCCTGTTGCACGCGCTCGAGCTCTCCGTCGAGGATGGCAACTTGCACTCGCCCGACGACGAGCTCGTCGCGCGTGCGAGCGACCTGCTGCAGACCGGCGCCGACGCGCTGCCGCCGCGGCTCGCCGCACTCGAAGCTTCGAACTTGATCGTGCGCGAGGTGCTCGGCGATCGCGGCGCGTGCAGCGCGCTGCCCGAGCTCCACGACGCCGAGGTCGAAGCGGCGGCGCGGCTCGCCGGGTTGGTCCACGAGCATGCGCGGCCGATCGCGCTCGACATCTCCGCCGCGATCCACGCGTTCGAGTCGCTGACCACGCTCGCGCTCGCCGAGCAGCAACACCGCGCGGTCGAGGCGGCGCTGCGCGATACCTGCACGGTCATCACCGGCGGCCCCGGCGTCGGCAAGACGACGATCGTCAAGGCGATCGTTCACATCGCGCGCGCCGGGCGAAAGCGCGTCGCGCTCGCCGCGCCGACCGGCCGCGCCGCCAAGCGACTCGGCGAGGCGACCGGCGTCGAGGCGATGACGATCCACCGCCTGCTCGAATATCAGCCGCACGATGGCGGCTTCCAGCGCAACGCCGGCAACCCGCTCGAGGTCGACGTGCTCGTCGTCGACGAGGCGTCGATGATCGACACGCCGCTGTTTCGCTCGCTCTTGGCCGCGATCACGACCGGCGCGCAGCTCGTGCTCGTCGGCGACATCGATCAGCTGCCTTCGGTCGGCCCGGGCAACGTGCTCGGCGACGTGATCGACTCCGGCGCCGCCACGGTCATTCGCTTGACCGAAATCTTTCGCCAAGCCGCGGAGAGCAAGATCGTGGTCAACGCGCACCGCATCAACGCCGGCGAGCTACCGGAGCTCGACGCGCCGGCAAATTCCAGCGACTTCTACTTCATCGCGCGCGACGATCCCGAAGCCGCGCGCAATACGATCGTCGAGCTCGTTGCCGACCGGATTCCGAGCCGCTTCGGGCTCGATCCGATCGGCGGCATTCAAGTGCTCACGCCGATGCATCGCGGCGAGGTCGGCACCGCCGCGCTCAACCGCGCGCTGCAAGAGCGGCTCGTGCCGCAAGATGGTCCCGAGCTCGCGCGCGGCGATCGCGCATTTCGCCGCCGCGACAAGGTCATGCAGCTCAAGAACGACTACGACCGCGGCGTGTTCAACGGCGACATCGGCGTGATCGAGACGCTCGATGTCGAAGCCGGCGCGATCCGCGTCGACTTCGACGGCCGCATCGCGACCTACGAGCGCGCGGAGCTCGATCAGCTCGTCCACGCGTACGCCGTCAGCGTGCACAAGAGCCAGGGCTCGGAGTATCCGGCGGTCGTGATCGCGCTGACCAACCAGCACTTCATGATGCTGCAGCGCAGCTTGCTCTACACCGCGGTGACGCGCGGCAAGAAGCTCGTCGTGATCGTCGGCAGCAAGCGCGCCATCGGGCTCGCGGTCAGGAACGCCGACGCGAAACGCCGCTACACCTGGCTCGCCGAGCGCGTGCGCATGCAGCTCGGTTAGCAGCAACTGTGTTGCGACGGGTCAAACGGGAAACTCCTGCCACGGTTGCTTGGTGCGTGCGATAGCGTTGAGGATGGTGAGCAGCTTGCGCGAGCAGGCGGTGATCGCGACCTTTGCCGGCTTGCCCGCGGCGATCTCCTCGACGAGCTTTCGTTTGCGGTGGCTGATCACGTAGCCGGGATGGCTAGCCTCTTCGAACGCGAACGTCGACGAGCAGTCCATTGCGGTTCTCCATCAGCGCGTGGGCCGAGTAGCTCATTCGCGACGCCTGTCCGTCGGATTTCGAGAACATCGCGGCCTGCTTGTCGTCGGTGCCGCGCATCGGCCGAACGTATCCGGACCGAGATCGCGTGTCGGTCCGGATCGCGGCGCGCCCCCGCATCGCGGGCCCCTGCGACGAAGCGAGTGGCGGCCGGTCGCGTCCCGCAGGGCATCCGACGGTACGAGCACCGCGCAACTGCGAAAGCAGAGTGGCACCCGAGCGAGCGAGGAGCAGGCGGCCCCGATGCGGGAGGCAGCCGCGCAAGCGCAGCGGCGACGCGCGCGAGCAGAGCGCTCGCGGCTCGACACGAGTTTCTCAGGAGCCTGCTAGAGCGCAGTCGTCGCCGCGGTCGTCGCGAAACGCGGTACAGCTCTGCCCCATGAAGCGCTTCATGGTGGTGTGTGTGTTGTGCGGGCTTGCAGCGCCCGCGTTGGCTCAACCCAAGTATCCCGCGACGAAGACCGTCGATGCGTCGGATACGTATTTCGGCAAGACGTATAAGGATCCGTACCGCTGGCTCGAACAGCTGAAGGACAACGACGTCGCCGCCTGGTTCAAGGCGAACGCCGATCTCACCGACGCGACGCTCGCGAAGATTCCGGGCCGCGACGTGCTCGTCAAGGAATGGACCGAGCTCGACAAGCTCAAGCCCGCATCGTACGGCGCGATCCAAGCCGAGAACGGCCGCGTGTTCTACAAGAAGACGCTCGGCGGCGAGAACGTCGGCAAGCTCTACTACCGCGACGGCTGGACCGGCAAAGAGAAGCTGCTGTTCGATCCGGGCACGTACAAGGCCGGCGTCACGACCACGATCAATAGCTACTCGCCATCATGGGACGGCAAGGTCGTCGTGCTCGGGTTGACCGCCGGCGGCGCCGAGTTCTCCGAGCTTCGCGTGCTCGACGTCGCGAAGGGCACGCTGATGGCCGAGACGATGTACCCGTCGTACGGGCCGGGTGGCTGGACGAAGGATGGCAAGGCGTTCTTCTATGACTCGAGCGACGTCAAGGACATCAAGAGTCTCGACATCGAACAGAACCGCAAGACCCGGTTGCACGTCGTCGGCACCGACCCGAGCACCGACCGCGACGTGTTCAGCAATGTCGCCAATCCCGAGCTCAAGATCGCGGCGAAGGAGTTTCCCGGCGCGTTCGTCGACGAGACGTACCCAGAATACGTGTTCGGCTCGGTCGGCACGGTTCAGCCGGAGATCCGCGCGTATCTGGCGCCGGTCGGTCAGCTCGCCGGCAAAGGCTCGCTCAAGTGGACGTCGATCGCCGAGATCTCCGATCACCTCGTGCGTGGCATCGCGTTCTACGGCGACAACGCATATGCGATCACCTACGACGGCGCGCCGAAGTACAAGCTCGTGCGCACGAGCATCAAGCATCCCGACTGGCACAACGCGCAGGTCGTGCTGCCGGAGGCCGCCGATTCGATCTCGTCGATGCAGAAGAGCAAGAGCGACTTGTGGATCGTCTACTCGAACGGCATCACGGGTCGCATCGTCAAGCTCGACCTCGCGACCAACAAGTCGAGCGAGCTCGAGCTGCCGACGACCGGCACCACCGGCATCATCTGCCCCGACGCGCACTCGAACCGCTGCATCGCGGTGGTGACATCGTGGACCGCGCCGACGACGCTGTACGACGTCGACGGCGACAAGGCCACGGTCGTCAAGAGCATCTTCAACACCGACGTCACGTATCCCGGCTTCGATCAGATCGTCGCCGACGAGGTCGAGGTTCCCGGCCACGACGGCGCGATGATCCCGTTGTCGATCATCCACCGCAAAGACATCAAGCTCGACGGCTCGAGCAGCACGATCCTCGAAGGCTACGGCGCGTACGGCATCAGCTACGAGCCGTACTTCAGCGTCGAGACATCGGTCGTGCTCCACAACGTGGTGTTCGCGTACTGCCACGTCCGCGGCGGCAGCGAAAAGGGCGACGCCTGGTACAAGGCCGGCTTCAAGGCGACCAAGCCGAACACGTGGAAGGACTTCATCTCGTGTGGCGAGTACCTCACGACCAAGGGCTACACGAGCAAGCAGCACCTCGCGGGCACCGGCACCAGCGCGGGCGGCATCTTGATCAGCCGCGCGCTCACCGAACGGCCCGATCTGTTCGCGTCGGCGGTCGTCAATGTCGGCGACGCGAACTCGCTGCGCTCGGAGTTCTCGCCGAACGGCCCGGTCAACACGCCGGAGTTTGGCACCGTGAAAAACGCCGACGAGATCGGTCCGCTCGCCGAGATGGACGGCCTGTCGCACGTGCAAAAAGGCGTGAAGTATCCGGCGGTGATGGGCGTCGGTGGCTGGAACGATCCGCGCGTGCCCGCGTGGCAGCCCGGCAAGTTCATCGCCGCGGTGCAACAGGCCAGCACGTCGGGCAAGCCGGTGCTGATGAAGGTCAACTTTGACGACGGTCACTTCACCGAGGACAAGTCCGTCACGTTCAAGAACTTCGCCGGACAATACGCGTTCATGCTGTGGCAGGCCGGCAGCAAAGACTTCCAGCCGCGCTAATTTAATTTAGCTCGCGGCGACCGGCGCGTCGGGCAGCTCGTCGCGATCGTTCGCCTCGACCGGCAGCGCGGCCGCAAACTCCGGCGCGAACGACGCGAGCACGGTCGCGGTCGCTTCGGCGCCGCCTGCGATCGCCGCGGCGAGCTTATCGGCCATCGCATCGAGCTTGGCCTGGCCGAGCTTGTCGACGACGGCGACATCGCCGACGAGCTCGCACGCGCGGCCGCGAATCGCGAGATAGACCAGCACACCGGTGCGACCGGTCGTCGCGTGCACGCCGCGCGCGACGAACTGCGCGCGCGCCGCTTCGAGCACGTGAGCGTCGCGCACGTGATCGGGCATCAGCGCGCGATGCAGCGGCGCGACGTACTCGACGATCGCGACGGCGAGCGCACCGCTGACGAGCGGGAACGCCAAGATCGCCCACACATCCCATTCGAACACCGCGGCGTAGACGAGCACGCCGATCGCGGCCGCGATGCCGACGATCGCGTGTTGCACGAGCCAGCGCCGCGGATGCGCACGCACCGCGACGACGATCTCGGCCGACGAAGTCTTCTCGATCGTCTCGATCGCGGCGGTGAACGCGCGGTCGCCGGCTTGCGTGCCCCAGCTCATGCGTCGTGCTCGCGCAGCAGGTCGACGAGCGCTTGCACGCCGGCTTCGGGGAATGCGTTGTAGATGCTCGCGCGCAGCCCGCCGACCGAGCGATGGCCGCGCAGGCCGCTCATCCCGCGCGTCTCGGCCGCCGCGATCAGCGCATCCTCGCGCTGTGGCGTCGGGCCGCGGAACGTCACGTTCATGCTCGATCGGCTGCCGGCGCGCGCGTGAGGTCGCCAGCTCTTGCTCGCATCGAGCGCGTCGTAGAGCAGCTTTGCCTTGCGCGCGTTGCGCTCGGCGATCGCATCGAGCCCGCCCTCTGCGAGGATCCAGCGGCACACTGCGCCGATCATCCAGATCCCGAACGTGTTGGGCGTGTTGTGCAGCGAGCGTTCGAGTGCATACGTCTCGTAACGATCGAGAGGGGGCAGTTTCGCAGTGCCGGTCTTGATGAAATCTTTATTAGCGATCACGAGTGAGATTCCCGACGGCCCGAGATTCTTCTGCGCGCCGGCGTAGATCAAACCGTGATTCGCGAGCGGCAGTGGCCGGCTGAAGATGTCGCTCGAAGCATCGCAGACCAAGGGCGCCTTCGTGATCGGCGGCTCCGGCCACTGTGTGCCGTAGATCGTCTCGTTGCTGGTGTAGTGCGCGTAGCGCGCCGATTCGCTCCACGAAAACCGCGTCGGGATCGCCGCGAAGTCGGGCTCCGCCGTGCACGCGACATGGACGGCACCGACGCGGCGCGCTTCTTCGATCGCTTTGCTCGACCACACGCCGGTGTGGCAGTAGTCGGCGGTCTCGCCGTCGCCCAAGAAGTTCTGCGGTACGCGCGCGAAGTGCGCGGTCGCGCCCGACGTGATGAACAAGATGGCGAACGCATCGCCGATCTTGCCGACCTCGCGTACGGCCGCTTCCGCTCCGTCGAGAACGCGTCCGAATTCCTTGCCGCGGTGGCTGTGCTCGAGCAAGCCGATTCCGGATCCGTCGAGATCCCAGATCGCCTGCTGCGCGTCTCGAAGCACGCTTTCGGGCAGCATCGCGGGACCCGACGAGAAATTGAGCTTTCTCATCACTCGCTGGCCCTGCCGCCTTCGCCTCGTTACGACCGCGCGCTACTTACGCGGCTCTTCGTAAAAGAACACGGTGATCGCGATGCAGTGAAACGCTTCGTCAGACGACTGCGTGACCACGAGGTTGGTGACTTTCTTCTCGGTGTGTTGGTTGATCCACGCTGTCACCTTCTCGCCGAGCTGATCTCGGTCCGCCACCATCGTCGCCGAGAACACCTTCACGCCGTTGAACTTCACGTCACTGCGTAGCGTGAGCTGTCCTGACTGATTTCCAAGATTGGCAGACACGATCTCAAGTTAGCACAGCCGTGCCCGAAGCGAACATCACTCCCCCGTCTGAAAAGGGGTGACGCAAAATGCAACAATGCCCCTTTTGGACCTACTCGTCGTCGTCGAGCGCGCGATCGAGAGCATTCGCCAGCCGCTCGGCTTCCGCCGGCGACATGTTCGTAGGCGTGAACGCTTTCTCGGCCGTCTCGACGAGCGCGACCATGCGCGCTTGCTCCACCGACATCCCCGACTGATCGTTCGTGATCCACTCGTCGAGCTCTTCGGTCAGCCGCTTCTTCGGCGAGCGCGAATCGGCGCCGCGCGGCGCGAGCTCTCGGGCGCCATGACGGCGGTAGCTGATCGAACCGTAGCTGACCTCGAGATCGCGGCGGAACTCCGCCATGTCCTGGTAGCGCTTGTTCGCATCCTTTTGCATCGCCTTCATGATCACCGACTCGGCTTGCTCGGTGATCTCGCGATGCGGCGCGAACTCGCGCGGCGACGGCGGTGCGGAATGGATGTGCATCGCGAGCACTTCGCTCGATTGCGGCGCCTCGAACGGCGGCCGGCCGCACAGCATGTCGAACAGGATCACGCCGAGCGAGTAGACGTCGGCCCGCTGATCGACGTCTTCACCGCGCGCCGCTTCCGGCGACATGTACTCGGGCGTGCCGAACACCGCGCCTTGCACGGTCTCCGCGAGCAGCTCGTCTTGCACGAGGACCTTGGCGATGCCGAAATCGAGGACCTTGACGAAGTCGTACGATTCTTCGCGCTCGGTGATCCACGAGTTGTCGGGGTTCATCCGCACCAAATCGCGTCGCCCGGGCTTCTTGAGCAACATGATGTTGTCGGGCTTGAGGTCGCGGTGGATCACGCCGACCGCGTGCGCGGCATCGAGCGCGAGCGCGATCTGGTTGGCGATGTTGAGCGCCCGATGCAGCTCGACCGCGCCGTCTTTTTCGATCAGATCCTCGAGCGACTTGCCCTCGAGAAACTCCATCACGAAGTAAACCGGACCCTCGGGCAAGATGCCGAAGTCGGTGACGTCGACGATGTTCGGATGGTTGATCGCCGTGGCCGCGCGCGCCTCGCGCAAGAAGCGATGGATCGCCTCTTGGTAGCGCGCGAACTGCGGGTGCAGCACTTTCACCGCGACGGGCTTTTTGATGTAGACGTGCTCGCCCTGATAGACGGTGCCCATCCCGCCGCGGCCCAAGATCTTGTCGAGCCGGTAGTTGCCGATGTTATGGCCGAGCCGCGCGATATCGTCTTCTTCGACGAGGACGGCGGAGTCGTGCAGACAAAACCTCTCGCCGTCGGGGAATCGAGTGAAGCAGCGCGGACAAACTTTCACAAGCTAGAACCTAGCCTGCGCGTACGCCGAGATATAGCGGTTATCGATCGGAGTCTGCGGATCCGGTGGATCGACGTTGAGCAGCGTGAACTCGAGCCCGAAATCGAGTTGGTGATTTGCTGAGGCTTCGATGCGCAGCGTCACGGGAATCTGAAAGTTCCCCGCGGCGGTATCGAAATCGATGACGCGGAGCTGAGCGAAGGCGACGATCGATAGCTGCGGGATAGGATTGAACGCGAGGCCGATCGATGGGTCGAGATCCGGCTTCGCGCCGTTGCCGGTAGGCACGCTCTCGTAGAGCTGGTTGCCGTTGGCGTCGGTTACCGGGCTCCCCATCGAGTCGACCTGCGGCGCGACGTTGATGTGATCGACCCGAGCCGAGTTGAGGTCGATGCTCATCAGGGTCTGGAGCGCGACGACCGCGAACTGCGGCACGAACGCGTAACGAATCGGGAAGCCGAGATCGATCGAGAACTGCGTGTTGCCGGCAACGTAGTCGCCGGAGGGCAGCAGATCCTGTGTCGCCGTCGGGTTCGTGCAGGTCCCGTTCATTGGCATTTCGTTCGGCGTCGTCGGCGGATCGCAGTACGTTCCGTACCCGGCCTTACCGTCGAGCGCTGGGACCGCGCTGCGGTGCAGGTTCGCCGCGACGCGGAAATCGAGCAGGTCGTAGATCAGCGAGGCCTCGAAGCCGGCGTAGATCGAAAACTGCTTGAAGTTGTACGCGTCGGTGATGCCGCCGATCAGCATGAAGTTGTCCTTCAAGCCGTACTGCGCCTCGAGCGAGACACCCGCAGAATCGAACGCGCCCTTCGCGCTGATGTCGGTGCCGATCCCGAGCTTGAGCTGCGTCACGCCTTGCGTGATCGTCAGCGGCCGGAGCAGCTCGTTCTGCGGATAGCTCTTCAGCGTGAAGTTGCCGCCGGCGGTAACGGCCGGCTGATCTTTGTCGGGACCGTCGTCATCGTCGTCGTCGCCGCCGCCGTTGTCGCCTTTCCCGCCTTTGCCGCCGTCGTCGTCATCGTCGTCATCACCACCGCCGCTGGAGCTGGTGCTGTCGTCGTCGCCGTTGTTGGCCTTCGCTTTCGCGAATGCGGCGTGCGTGTGCCAGCCGATGTACCCCGCACTAAGTGCCAGGACGAGCGCGACCCTCATGCCGCGCGATAGAGACGGAAGCATCGCCACCTCGCGGAAATGCTATCGCAAAAGCCAACCGCGATCCTCGATCCGAACCCCGAAACGCCGAAGGGCCCGTCACGCGACGAGCCCTCCGGGTCAGACAGCGAAAGTTTCTACTTCCGCTTGCCCTTCTTGCCGCCACCCTTTTTGGCTGCCGGCTTCTTCGCGGCGGCTTTCTTGCCACCGGTCTTCTTCGCCGGCGCTTTTGCCTTCTTGGGCGCAGCAGCTTTCGCTGCCTTCTTGCGCTTGCTGCCGCCTACCTGACGTTCCTTGCGGGCGACGTCGCCGTCGCCGTCGAGGTAGTAGAGGTACTTGCTGTAATCCATCTCGATGCCGGCCGAAGCAACCTTGGCGGCCTTGCCTTTCGGCTGGCCCGGCTGCTTGCGAGGCGTCGCCCAGACGTCGCCGGTCTTGATGTAGTACATCAGGTTGTTGTCGCGCTTGATCCCGGTCTTCGCAATCTTCTCACCCATTGATGAAAATCCTCCCTAAGGATTGGGTGACGAGACGCTACACGAACCGGCTGACAAAGAAACCCAATTCCTCGTCGGAAATTCGTTTTTTCATCAAATTCCTCGTCGGAGATCTCGCCCCACGGCGGCCGGCCGGAGCGGTTCGCCTGTGGATGAAATGATCCAAATCCTCGTCGGAAAAGGAGAATTCCTCGACGGAGATCACATTATCGTCGTCGGCGATCGTTCCGGTGCTCGCAGATCAAAACCTGGCTCTCGGCGCCGGATTCGAGCGGCTGCCAGGCGAAGTCACCGTACCGCTCGACCATGCGGAAGCCGGAATGCGCGACCAGCGCCTCGAGCTCGGCCGGGAAGAACTTGCGCTGCGACAGCTTGACGATCTTCGCGGGCCCTTTGCCATCGAGCGGCTCGTAATAGATGCGAATCAGCGCGATCTGGCCGACCGGGTCGTAGTCGTGGTTCGTCGAGTACAGCATCGGCCGGCCGGTCGTCGGATCGGTGAACCGCGTCTTTGCCCAGCGCTTGTTCGGATCGCGGAGCAGCCAGGCCATGTCCGGCAGCTGGACGTCGAACGCGAACCGGCCGGTCGGCCCGAGGTGCGATGCCACACGGGCGAGCAGGGCCGCGACCTCGCCACGTGTATAGAGGTGCTCGACGGTGTTGAACGCCGCGATCGCGAGCGGGAACGTGCCCTTCACCGAGAACGTGCACAGATCGCCCTCGACGATGCGCACCCGCCCGGCAACGGCCGCCGGCAGTGCGGCGACCCGCTCGCGGAGCTTGGCGAGCATGCTGGGCGATCGATCGACGGCGACGACATCGTGACCGTCGCGGGCGAGCGCGATCGCGACGCGCCCGGAGCCGGCGCCGAGATCCAAGATCGGCCCGCCGTCGCCGCTTTTCTTTGCGAGCTCGCGATAGAAGGTGACGTCGGCGCGCCGGCGGCGATATTCGTAGTCGTAGAGCGCGGCGTCGGCGTAGTGCTCGCGCGACCCGGCATCGACGAGGTCGTCGATCAGGTCGGGAGCCAACCGGCCCAGGGGTTGGGCTGGCTTCT
>DATBAS010000128.1:0-2483 GCA_036271395.1 Kofleriaceae bacterium | reverse complement strand
CAGTTGCGCAACGTCCCGACCGGAACGCGAAGGTACCGCGACACGTCTTGAACCGTCATCAGTTCCGCTTCGAACTTCATGCTCGTGCAGCGAGGCCGCAGCGTGACGCGGTCGGGTGGCGGTTCGAGTTGGCGTCGTCGTCGAGGTCGATCGTGTCCATGGTTGATCCGTTCGCTGAAGTTCCCCCGGTTTCCCGGACGGGGTGGGTGTGGTGTTCGTGATCATGCCGCGCTGGGCGCGATGTTCGCATTTGCGTAGCTGTGGGGGCTGAGCATGCCGAGGGTCGAGTGTCGTCGCTGCTGGTTGTAGAAGACCTCGATCCATTCGAAGATCGCTTGCGCGAGCTGCGCGCGCGTCGCCCAGTGATGGCGGTCGAGGAGCTCCGTTTGCAGGGTCGCGAAGAAGCTCTCCGCGACGGCGTTGTCCAAGGCGTCGCCGACGCTGCCCATCGACCCTAAGAGGCCGGCGTGGCGGAGTCGTTGCCCGAACGCCCACGACGTGTATTGGGTGAATTCAAGTGGTCGTCGCAACACCTCGAGCGTGGAGGTGTTGATGGGACGGCCGGCTGGGTGGATGAAGGAGTTGACGGGGCGGTCGCCGATGAAGTCGCCGGGCGCGCCGTCGTTGCGGCGTGAAGTCGAGCGATTGTTCTGGCTGGAGATCGCGACGGGCGTCACGAGCGAGGAGGCGGCTGCGAAGGTTGGCGTGTCATCCGCGATTGGCACCCGGTGGTTCCGGCACCGTGGCGGGATGCCGATCGATCTGTCGCCTTCGACGGGCCGTTTCTTGTCGTTCAGTGAACGGGAAGAGATCGCGCTGCGACACGCGCAGGGCGAAGGTGTCCGGTCGATCGCCCGTGAGCTGAGGCGGCATCCGTCGACGATCTCACGAGAGTTGCGCCGCAACGCGGCGACTCGATGCGGGAAGCTCGAGTATCGAGCATCGGTCGCGCAGTGGAAAGCGGAACTCGTTGCGCAGAGACCGAAGACCGCGAAGTTGGTCGCGAACAAGCGGTTGCACGACTATGTCCAGGAACGCCTCTCTGGGCAGGTCTGTCGCCCGGACGGGACGCCGGTGGCCGGGCCGGCGACCGCGCCGTGGAACGGCCGGAACAAGCCGCACCGCGGTGACCGGCGGTGGGTGACGGCGTGGAGCCCCGAACAGATCGCGCAGCGACTCAAGGTCGATTTCCCCGATGATGAGACCATGCGGATCAGTCACGAGGCGATCTATCAGGCGCTCTTTGTGCAGAGTCGCGGCGCGCTCAAACGCGAGCTCGTCGCGTGCCTGCGCACCGGGCGAGCCCTACGCGTGCCCCGAGCACGGGCGCGACGCCATGCCTGGGCGCACGTCACGCCCGATGTGACGGTCTCTCAACGGCCGGCCGAGGCCGACGACCGCGCGGTTCCCGGCCATTGGGAAGGTGATCTGCTGATCGGGTTGGAACGCTCCGCGATCGGGACGCTGGTCGAGCGGACGACGCGCTTCACGATGCTGGTCCATCTGCCACGCGAGGAAGGCTTCGGTGTGGTGCCTCGCACGAAGAACGGTCCGCCGCTCGCGGGCTATGGCGCGATCACGATGAAGAACGCGCTCGCGTCGACGATGACGACACTGCCTGCCCAGCTGCGCCGATCGTTGACCTGGGACCGCGGCAAGGAGCTCTCCGCGCACGCCGCGTTCAAAGTCGAAACCGGCATCCCGGTCTTCTTCGCTGATCCGCAGAGCCCGTGGCAGCGCGGCACGAACGAGAACACCAACGGCCTCTTGCGTCAGTACTTCCCCAAGGGGACCGACGTGTCTCGATGGAGCCGTGCGGAGATCGAAGCAGTCGCCGCTGCGCTCAACGCGAGACCGCGCAAGACGCTCGGTTGGAAGACTCCCGCCGAAGCGTTCGACGAACACCTACGCTCACTGAACAACGGCGGTGTTGCGACGACCCGTTGAACCCGGTCAAGTAGCGTCGGTTGCGACGCGGCCGAGATGTACGCACCGCATTGGTTGCGCCTGCTCTCGGCGTGCGCGGCTTTGCGTGTCGGCCGAGTTCGGCGATGCGTCGCATCGCCGAGGTTCTTCGCTAGCAGGCGAGCCGGAGGGTTGGGACGTAGCGATGACCGTCTCGCTCGTAGAGCTGAAAGTTCGCGTGTAGCGATGTGAGGCGGTGACCAATAAGTACCGCGACCTCGACCGGCGCCGCAACGAACATGTGCACGAGGTGAGGCTCTCGGTCGTGGACCAGCTCCCGTATGTTGTCCGAGACAACGCGCGCGACTCCGGCGACTTCCTCCGGAGACATATCGACGTCCGATTCGCGTCTCGCCACGAGGCGAGACGTCGTCGCGTTTGGCGCGGTAGCGAGAGCCCCTGCGACTAAGGACGACATGTCAACGCCGAGCAAATCGACCTCAAGCGACACGTCACCGCTGCGGCTACCGACGTCCGTCGTAACGTGCAGATGCTCTGGCGGCGTCGCTGACGACAGA
>DATBAS010000127.1:0-59722 GCA_036271395.1 Kofleriaceae bacterium | reverse complement strand
ATGGTCACGACGCTGGCATCGCTGGTCTACATCCACGCGCGGTTCATCGACGATCCCGGCGACGCGCCGCGTGCAGCGCATCATCTGTTCGCGCTGCGCAACAAGTTCCTGCCGGTGACCGCATCGACGCTCGCCGCCGCGATGGGCTTCGGCGCGCTCGCGGTCTCGCACATCCGGCCGATCCGCGAGATGGGGATCTGGACCTCGGTCGGGCTCGCGATCGCGTGGATCGTCGCGTTCACGCTGTTCCCCGCGCTGCAGATCGTGCTGCGCACGCCGACCGGCACCGCGGTCGCGCCGAAGCACCATTTCTACGAGCGGCTCGCGCGCGTGATCCCGCGCATCACGTTTCGCTGGCGCTGGCCGCTCGTGATCGGCGCCATCGCTGCGTGTGCGGTCGGTGCGGGCGTGCTGTTCGGCATCCCGGGCGTGATCGCGGGCGCGAACGTCGAGACCGATCCGCTGACGACGATCGATCCATCGTCATCGGTCGCGCAAGATCTGCGGTGGTTTCGCTCGCACGTCGGCGGGCTCGATGTCGCGCACGTGTGGATCCACCTCGCGCAGCCGAACGCGAGCGACCCCGACGTGCTGCGCGCGATCGAAACGTTCACGCGCGCGCTCGAGACCTCGCCCGAGGTGACCGGCGTGGTCGGCCCGACGACGATGTTGCGTATGCGCGGCTACGTCGCCGGCAAAGGCGAGACGCTGCCGAGCGATCCCGCTCGATTCGCGGCCGTCACGGCCGACTTCGAGGACCTGCTGCTCTCGCAGCCCGAGCTGCGCATGTTCGTCGACGCGAACCTCGGCGATCTGCAGCTCACCGTGCAGCTCAAAGACGGCGGCGCCGCCGGCTACGCGGCCGCCAGCGAGCGCGTCGCCCGCGCGTGGTTCGTCGCGAAGGTGACCACGCCGGCGCTCGCCGGCGCGACCGCGCGGCTCGTCGGCGAATCGCTGTTGCAGGCGAAGGTCGGCGCGAACCTCGTGCCGACGCTCGCCGAGAGTTTCATTCTCACCGCGGTGCTGATCTTCGCGGTGTTCCTCGTGCTGTTCAAGAGCGGCGTCGAGCGGCTGCTCGCGATGATCCCGTCGCTGTTCGCGCTGCTCGTCACGTTCTTGCTGATGCGCGCGTTCGGCGGCTCGCTCAACGTCGCGACGATCATCATCGCGACGACCGTGCTCGGCACGACCGAAACCGATCAGATCCACTTCTTCCACCACATGCACGAGCTCGGTGCCGAAGCGACGCTCGATGATCGGCTCGCGCACGCGCTGCGCGTCTCGGGCCGCGCGATCGTGTTCGCGACGCTGATCAACGCCGCTGGATTCTTGGGCTTGTCCATCAGCAGTTTTCCGCCGCTGCGCCAGTTCGGCCTGATGACGTCGTCGGCATTCGCGCTCGCCCTGCTCGCAGATTTCACATCGTTACCGGCGGCGTTGTGGATCACCAGGCGGGGCTCTTCGCCGCGCGCGTTGGTGAAGAATTAACTCCGGTTCCAAAACGGCTCGGGCTATGCGACACCCTCCCCGCAACCGACGTAGGAGCCCTCGTGACCCGAATCATTTTTCTTGCGACCGTCCTCGTGTTCGCGTGTCGCAGCAATGACAACACGCCGATCGATTCCAGCAACACCGGCAGCGGCAGCGGCAGTGGCAGCGGCAGCGGCTCCGGCTCCGGCAGCGCCGACACCTGCACGACGTACACGATGAGCACGATCGCGGCGATGCGTCAGGGCACGAAGACCGGCTGCTTCGAGCTCGACAACGTCACGTCGATCGCGCTCGATTCGTCGACGACGAACCCGCACCTCTACGTCGAGGATCCCGGCGCCGGCGCGTACGCGGCGATCATGGGCATGTGCGAATCGCACAGCACCACGCATCCGTGCTCGGTCGCCTCGACCGTCTCCGGCATCGCCGACGCGCACTCGGTCACGATGAAGGGCACGTACATCAAGAGCACGAGCTCGACGTTCGAGGAGTTCTACATCGACAGCGTCACCGACAACGGCACGGCGACCGCGATCCCCGCGGCGACCGCGGTGCTCGCCGACATCGAGCGCGGCGGTACCAACACCGGCCTGCGCTTCCAGTACGTCAGCGTCACGCTGGCGAGCCCGCTCAAGCTGTACGACTTCACGCCGGCCGAGTTCACGTACACGGGCTCCGGCTCGTGCCCGTACGTCACGGGTTTCGGGCTGATCGCGACGGGCTCGGCGGCGACCGGCTGCACGCTGATCGGCAGCGGCGCGACCCAGCCGCCCGGCGTCACCACGCCGGATCCGACGGAAGTGCTGATCGCGACCGACTTCTACAAGCAGTTCCCGGCCGAGACCGACTGCAAGTGCGCCGGATCGGCGGACGTGCCGCCTCCGACCGATTCGGCGACGGGCACGATCAAGGGCATGTTGATGTTCGACACGACCGAGAACACCGACGAGCCGTACTACTACCTCGACCCGACCACGGCGACCGACGTCACCTGGTCCGCGCCGCTCTGAGGCAACCGTTCTAGCGCGCGCGTGCTCGAAGGGGCATGCGTGCACTAGCCTGCGTCGTGATCGCGATGGCCGCCGACGCGGTGGCCGCGCCGGCCGACAGCGTCGAGTTCGTCGGCGCCAAGTCGTTCGGCGCCGCGGAGCTCCGCGCCGCCGCGTTCGGCTCGAACGCGGTGCCGTCGGAGAGCAATGCGCTCGAGACGGCGGCGTTCCAGACCGAGCTGTTGCGGCTGGCGTCGTTCTATTGGGATCGCGGTTTCGCCGAATTCAAGATCGGCATGCCGTCGATCCAGCCGGGGCGCGTCGCGATTCCCGTCGATGAAGGCGTGAAGTACGCGATCGGCACCGTCGGGTTTTCCGGAGATCTTCTGAGCAGCGAGAGCGATCTGGTCGCGCTGATCCAGACGCACGAGGGCAAGACGTTCTCGCGCACGATGGTCGCGACCGATCGCGCGCTGCTCGCGCGCCACTATCAAGATCTCGGCTACGCGTTCGCGGCCATCGCGCCGCTCACGAACCTCGATCGCGGCGCCGCACGGATCGGCGTCACGTTCGAGGTCACGCCGGGCGCCGTCGCGCGCGTCGAAGGCATCGCGATCCACAACCTGAGCGCGTTGTCCGCGCAGCGGATCGCCGACGCGGTCGCGATCGCGCAAGGCTCGCCGTATTCGGCGCGCGCGCTCGCCGACGCCAAACGGCGCGTCGAGGCGCTCGGCGTCAAAGTGCAGGTGCGCACGCAACACGGCAGCGCGCTGGGCTTGGCGTGGATCGACGTCGACGTCGCGGCGCCCTGATCACGACGCTGCGCCGGCTTTGATCAGCGCGAGGCCGAGCTGCCACTGCCCGGCGGGCTTGGCGACATCGAGCTCGCCCATGCGCAGCTTCGCGTAAACGTCGGCCAAGCCGGCGCAGCCGTCGAGCGTTTCATCGCCGCTCGCGCCGGTGTGGCCGCCGACGCGCGCGAGGTGCAAGAAGATCGTGCCGCACATCGCGGCGACCAGGCGGCGCGCGTAGGTGAAGCGGTCGGGCAGCGCCGCTGCGGGCTCGCCGTACGCGGCGACTAACGCGAGGCTCGTCGCGTCGTCGAACCGCAGGAACAACGAGACGCTGGCGAGATCGTGATAGCGATCGTTCGGCGCGGCGGTGTCCCAGTCGAGCAGCACGATGCGCTCGCCGTCGAAGATCGCGTTCGTCGGGTTGAGATCGTTGTGGCTCATCACGAGCGGCTCGTCGCGGGACGGCGCCGGCTCGGCGAGCACGCGCTCGACGTATGCGCGCGCGAACTCCGGCGCGTAGCCGGCCGTGAAGCTCGCAGCCACGCGCTCGAGGAACGCATGCGGTTCGGCGGGCGGCGCGCCGGTGGGAATCGGCAGCTCGTGGACGCGGCGGATCGTGCGGCCGAGCGCGGCGATCGCGTGCGGGCGCGTCGCCGGCGTCATCAGAAACGGCATCAAGCCGCGATCGACGACGAGCTCGCTGACGACCGCGCGGCGCGCTGCGTCGACATGAACCACGCGCGGCGCGAGCCCCGCGTCGGCGGCGAGCTGCAAGACGGCGAGCTTCGTGCGCCAATCGGCCGGCTCGGCGGTCGTCGCGATCTTGAGGACGTATGCGTGGCCGTCGCGCTCGACGCGATAGACCTCGGCGCCCGAGAGTCCCGTCGGGATTCGCGCGATCGCGGCGCCGCGCAGGTGCTCGGGCAAGCAGTCGTCGGCTGACATCGCACGACGATAGCCTGGCATCATCGCGCCCGTGATCGCCTTCGAGCTGTTCATCGCGGCGTTCGCGGCGAGCACGCTCGGCGGCATGCTCGGCATGGCCGGCGGCGTATTCGTCGTGCCGCTGCTCGCGCTGTTCCTCGGCGTTGAAATCCACACCGCGATCGCGGCGAGCATCGTGTCGGTGATCGCGTGCTCGTGCGCCGGCGCGGCGCCGTTCTTGGCCGCGCGGCTGACCAACGTGCGGCTCGCGATCACGCTCGAGGTCGCGACCACGCTGGGCGCGCTCACCGGCGTGTTGCTCGCGGGCCTGATCGCGACGCGCGTGCTGTTCGGCGTGTTCGCGGTCGTGCTCGCCGCGAGCGCGTGGCAGATGGGCTCGCGGCGCCGGCCGGTCGCCGTGACGTCGTCGCCCGACGCGCACCGCTGGCGCGCGCTCGATGGCCGTTACCCCGACGCGGCAGGCGAGCTCGCCTACGAGGTCCACCGCCTGCCGCTCGGCTTGGCGTTGATGTACGGCGCGGGCGTGATCTCGGCGCTGCTCGGCATCGGCAGCGGCGTGCTCAAGATCCCCGCGATGGATTCGGCGCTGCGGCTGCCGATCAAGGTGTCGTCGGCGACGTCGAGCTTCATGATCGGCGTCACGGCGGCGGCAAGCGCGGTCGCCTATTTCGCGCGCGGCGCGATCGTGCCCGGCGTCGCCGCGCCGGTCGCGCTCGGCTCGGTGCTCGGCGCGCTGCTCGGCGCGAAGCTGCTGATCGCGGCGCCGGGCGATCGGCTGCGCCTGCTGTTCGTCGTCGCGCTCGTCGCGCTGTGCGCACAGATGACGCTCGCCGCGTTCGGCATCACGCTCGGCGGAGGTGGCGGTTGACCGCGCTCGAGCGCCGGTTGGCGCGGCTGTATCGCGCCGGCACGTATGCCGCGACCGCCGTGATCGCGGTCGGGATCGCGCTCGGCGACTCGGCGGTCGAGCTTGCCGGCATCGCGCTGATGATCGCGTTACCGATCGCGCGCGTCGCGCTGTTATGCGCGAGCTTCGTCCGCGCGAGAGACCGCACGTTCGCGCTGCTGGCCGCGCTCGTGCTCGCGATCGTCGCGGCCGGAGCCGTGATCGGCGCCTACGGGCACTGATCGGCGATGCCGGTGCAACCGGTGCCGTTCGCGAACGGACAGCAGACCCACACGCACTTCGACGCGGTCGAGATCGTGACCTGCGCCGTGCTCATCGCGCCGCTGACCGTGCCGGTCACGCCGCTGCCGCTCGCGTCGCCGTCGACGAAGTGCCACATGTTGCCGCCGATCTCGAACGTCGCGCTCGCCGCCGTCGCGACGAGGTTGGTCGTGCCGGCCGAAACGGCGACGGTCTGCGATGGGCCCGTCGACGTGGCACCGGTGCCAACCGCGACCGAGCACCACGACTCGTAATTTTTCACGGTCAGCTGGAGCCCGCCGCTGCCGCTGCCGCTGCCACTGCCGCTGCCGCTGCCGCTGCCCGCGGCATCCGGCGACGGCGAGCTCGAGCCGCAGGCGACCAAGACCGAAATCAGCGCGACTGTTCTAAGCATTCGCGGACGGTACACCGCTACGCGCGGCGGCGGTGAGCGCGCCGTGGAACACAAAAAGTCGATGGCGGAAACGAAAGGGAGTCGAACCCTCCAGACCCACGCTCGCGCGAAGTCTCACCGGTTTTGAAGACCAGGGCCGTCACCGGATCGGCATGCGTTTCCACGCCGAAGCTACACCAGACGGCCGGGCGAGATCAGCCCTTGGTGCGGGCACGGAGTCGCTGCTGGACCTCGGCGCGGCCGGCGTCGAGTGAACAGCCGCGAAAGCTCACGATCACGCGTGCGGCATCGTCTGGGTTACCACCGCGCAGCGCGGTCTCGATCGCGGCTTCCATGCGCTCGTCGGGCGTTTCGGTTTGGCTCATCCGCGATGTAGGGCGCGAGCGCCGCCGCGTATTCCATCATCGGCTGACCGCGACGCCGAACTGCTCCCCGGTGACGCAGTCCGACGGCGTCAGCGCGAGGCTGGGTGCGGAGACCAGGCCGGTCGGATCCACGCTGAACGCGTACGCTTCGCCGCACGCGTTGGTCTCGAACATGTCTCCCGGGCTGCCGACGACGATATTCGAGAACCCGCTGCCGGCCATGTCGCCGCCGCCGAGCACGCTGCCGTACATTGGCGTGATCGGTCCCGCCGGCGCGAGCAACGACTCGGTTTGCCCCGCGCCGTAGAACAGCGTCGCGCGAGTGTCGTCGCCGACCGCGATCGCGAACCCGCTGCCTTCGGGCTCGTAGACGAGGGCTTGGCCGAACGCGTCGCCGTGCGTGACGTTGCCGAACAGTTGCACCGGCGAAGCCTGCAGGCCATCGGCGCCGCCGTAGAACGCGTAGACGACGCCGCCGGTGCTGCTGTCGACGCCGGACGCGATGACGTCCGAGAATCCGTCGCCGTTGATGTCGCCGCCGGTGATCGCCTGGCCCCACGCGGTCGTCGCGTTCGGTGCGGCGACCGACATCATGCGCCCGGACTCGAGCGGCCCATAGAACAGCACGAGCGCGCCGCCGTCGGTCGCGACGGCGAAGTCGGGAAAGCCATCGCCATCGACGTCGCCGACGCCACTGAAGCCAAGCCCGAATGTCGTCGACGTTCCCTCGGCGTTGTATTGCGCGCTCGGCGGCATCGACAATCCTCCCGAGCCGCCGCGAAACTCGCTCACGACCGTCGCCGTGACGACGACCAGGTCATCGTAGCCATCGCCGTCGAGATCGCCCGGCGACATCGACGCCAGGCCGAACTGCTCGCCGGCCATGACCGTCGCGTTCTCGATCGTCGTCGCCGCTCGCGACGGGCCGCCGTACTCGAGCACGAGCACGCCGTCGGAGCCCGAGCCGTCGGCGTACACCGCGAGATCACCGAAGCCATCGCCGTCGAAGTCGCCGATCGAAGCCGCGAGGCCGAAGTGCGCGCCGTACGCGGCCGTGCTGATCGCGTCGACGGTGGCGGCGCTGCGGAACACGAACACCTCACCGGTCTCGCTGCCGACCGCGATCTGCGACGTGCCGACGCCCAGATGGTCATTCGCCAACCGCCCGACGTCGAGGTAGCGCACGTCGCTCCAGCTGCAGTCGCTGCCGTTGCAGGCGGCGAGGCGCCAGAACCAACGCGCACCGACCGGCGCGACCTTCGAGATCGCGAGCGGCATCGGCACGACGTACGACGTCACACTGCCGAGCGGCACGGGCATCGTGTCGCCGAACGTGCACGTCTGCATCGTCGCCACGTCGCACGACGGCGACAGCTCGATCTCGTAGGTCTCGCGGACGTCGCCCGCCGGCCACGAAAACCTCGGCTGCTGGCCGTCGCCGCTCGGCGAGCCGGTGTCGTAGCCGTTCCACGGAAATCGCGCGGTCGGTTGCGGCGGTGCGCCGGCGGGCGCATCGACCGCGTCGCCGGTGCGGCCGTCGCTCGACACGCCGTACGAGCCGAGCCCGGCGAGCCAACCGCAGCTCGCAGTAGTTGCCGCGCACGTCACGGCCCACGCCAACCGCGTGACGATCATGCACGCACACGGTATCACGCCGTAGAGTGCGATCATGAGCGCGTATCGGCGCGGAGGGTTCTTGCGCTTCGCCGCGGCGCAGTTCGTCGTGCTCACCGCGATCGCGATGGCGCTGTACGCCGGCGGCACGTGGGCCGACCCGACCACGCCGCACTACGAGCTCGCGCACAACTTCTTCAGCGATCTGGGCGCGACGCGCGCGTTCTCCGGCCGCAGCAACTACGTGTCTGCGGTGGTGTTCGCGATCGCGCTCGTCACGATCGGCGGTGCGCTGGTCGCCTTCGCGTGGACATGGCGCGAGCTCGCGATCGAGCGGCGCGCACGCTGGGCCGGCATCGCGAGCGTCGCGTTCGGCACTGCGAGCGGGCTCGCGTTCGCGGGCGTCGGGCTCGCGCCGGTCGATCACGTGCTCGCGCTGCACAACCACCTCGTGCTGACCGCGTTCGGCTGCTTGCTCGGCTACGTCGCGTGCCTGACGATCGTGGTCTGGCGCAATCACGTGCCGGGGCTCGCGGTCAATGTCGCGTACGTCATGCTCGTGCTCGGCTACGTCGCGGTCGTCGTGTTCGGGCCGTGGCGGCTGACGCTTCAAGTGCTGGCGCAGAAGACGATCGTGTACGCGTCGATGGTGCACATCATCTATCTGACGACGATCGTGCGCCGCGTCGTGTCACGCCCGCCCGGCTAGCTCGCGTGCGAACGGGAAGCGGCGGATGCGGTTTCCGGTCGTCGCGAAGATCGCATTCGCGATCGCCGGCGCGACGGGCGGCACGCCGGGCTCGCCGACGCCGCCGGGCGGCCGATCGCTGCGCACGATCTCGACGTGGATCTTGCGCGGCGCTTCCGGCATACGGACGAGCCGGTAGTCGTGAAAGTTGGTCTGCACCGTGGCGCCGTGCTTCCACGTCAGCTCGCCGTGCATCGCCGACGACATCGCGAACACGAACGCGCCTTCCATCTGCGAGCGCACGCGATCGGCATTGACGACCAAGCCCGCATCGATCGCGACCCACGCTTCGGTGATGCGGCCGCGCGCGTCGGCCGCCGCGACGATGGCGATGTAGCTCAAGAAGCTGCGGTGCACGGCGAGCCCGAGGTCGCCGCGCTTGCCCCAGCCCGCGGCGCTGGTGACGCGATCGATCACGTTGCGATAGCGCTCGATCTCGATCGGGTGCTTCGCGAGCGGCGCGCCGTAGTTGCTGATCTTGTCCACGCCTTGCGTGGCGGCGTCGATCGCGCGTGGCGGGCCAAGCACGGCGAGCAGCATGTCGCGCGGATCGCGCTTGGTCAGGTGCGCGAGCTCGGCGATGAACGACTGCACCGCGAACGCTTGCTGCACGTTGCACACCGATCGCATCCAGCCGATCCGCACGTGCGCCGGCGCGGCGCCGGTCTCCATGCGCACGTTGGGGATCGCGAGCGGCAGATCGAGCAAGCCTTGGCCGAGCTCGCCGCCGCTCGGATGCTCGACGCCGGCCTGGAACGTCGCGCTGATCGATGGATACGCGACGCGGTGGCGCCACGCGATCACGTTGCCGCTCGCGTCGAGCGCGGCGGTCAACGCCTGCGCGCTGTGCGTGTGATAGTACGAGTGGTGGAGCTCGTCCTCGCGCGTCCACTGCACGCGCACCGGTGCGCCGGCGGCCTTCGACAGCAGCGCGGCCTCGACGATGAAGTCGGGATTCGACTTGCGGCCGAAGCCGCCGCCGAGAAACGTCACGTGGAGCGTGACGTGATCCTTCGGGATGCCGAGCGCCTTCGCGACCTCGGCCACGCCGTCTTGAGGATCTTGCGTGCACGCCCAGATCTCGACCCGATCGCCGGTCACGTTCGCGAGCGCGGCGAGCGGCTCCATCGGCACGTGCGCGAGGTGCGGGACGACGTACTCGGCGCTGAACGTCTGTGGCGCCGTGGCGATCGCGCTGTCGGCATCGCCGACATGACGCACGATCTCGCCGGGCGCGCGCACGGCCGCGAGCAGCTTCGCCTCGTAGTCGGCCGAGTCGTAGTCCTTGTTCGGGCCGCCGGCCCACTCGATCGCGAGCGCGGCGCGGCCCTTCAGCGCCGCCCAGGTGTTGGTCGCGATCACCGCCACGCCACCGAGCGGCTGGCTGCTCGCGGGCGGCGACGGCGCCGGGAGCCGAGCGATCATTTTCACGCCCGCGATCGCTTTCGCCTTCGCGTCGTCGACGCGCGCGATCGTGCCGAACAGATCCGGCGGGCGCGCGATCGCGGCGACGAGCATGCCGGGCAGGCGAACGTCGGCGGCATACTGCGCGGTGCCGGTGACGTACGCGGCGCCGTCGTACAGCGGCAGATCCGTGCCGAGGTGCTCGAGCTCGCCGATCGGCCGCAGCTCGACGTGCTTCGGCACGGGCTGGCTCGCCGCCGCGTGCGCGAGCTCGCCGAACGACAGCGACTTCTTGGTGACCGGATCGGTCACCGCGCTCGCGGTCGCGACGAGCCGCTTCGATGGGACGTGCCAGCGCGCGGCCGCGGCGTCGACCAGCATCGTGCGCGCGACCGCGCCGGCTTCGCGCAGCGCATCGAAGAAGTTGCGAATGCTGGTCGAGCCGTCGGTGTTCTGATCGCCGTAGCGCGGATCGCCGTCGCCCTGGATCACGCGAACGTGCTCGAGCGACGCGCCGAGCTCGTCGGCGATCAGCACCGGCAGCGAGCTGCGGATGCCTTGGCCCATCTCCGAGCGATGGCAGGTGATCGCGACCGAGCCGTCGGCGCCGATCGCGACCCACGGATCGAGCCGCGATTCGGTGACGACGCCATCGGCGAACCCCAGCCGCGCGCGGATGATCAACGCACCGGCGGCGCTCGACATCAGGAACGCGCGGCGCGTGACGATCATTTGTCCTTCGCCGCCTTGTGGATCGCGGCGCGAATTCGCACGTAGGTGCCGCAGCGGCACAGGTTGCCGGCCATCGCTCGATCGATGTCGTCGTCACTCGGCTTCGGCGTCGATGCGAGCAGCGCGGTCGCCGTCATGATCTGGCCGACCTGGCAATACCCGCATTGCGGCACACCGAGCTCGATCCACGCGCGCTGCAGCGGATGATCGTGCAGCCCTTCGATCGTCGTGACCTGCTTGCCGATCGCGCGCGAGACCTTGGTCACGCACGCGCGCACCGGCTCGCCATCGAGGTGCACGGTGCACGCGCCGCACAGCGCCTCGCCGCAACCGAACTTCGTGCCGGTCAGGCCGATCACGTCGCGCAGCGCCCACAGCAGCGGCATGTCGGGATCGTCGAGCTCGTGCGGCGCGCCGTTGACGACGATCGTCACGGACATAGCGCACCGCTCTCGACCCACGCGTGAAACGCCTGCGCGAGCTCGGCTTGCGTGCCCGGTGCGGGCGCGCGGTCGGCGCCGGGCGACCATCCCCACGCGACGAGCTTGTCGTGCGCCAGGTGATCTTCGATCGCGGCGAGCGTGCGATGACCATTTCGCGATGGATCGATGAGCTGATGGCAGATCTCGCTCGTCGACTTGCCGAGCCACGCCATCGCCAGCGGCGCGAGGTGCCAGTCGGGTGCGCCGGGCACGCGTGCGAGCTCGGCGTTCGCATCTTGATGGCAGGTCGTGCAGCGCAGCGCCGGAATGCCGCGATCGTCTGGACCGCGTACGACCGGCGGATCGTGCATCGCGTGAAGCTCACCTTGCCGCGGCGAATCGTCGGCGGGATGGCAGTTGATGCAGCGCGGACTGGTCAGCACCTGCGCGACGCGATCGAACAGCGCGCGCGACTCGACGGCGCGATCGGGCGCGTGTTGCGCGCTCGGCGCCGAGCACGCCGCGGCGAGGACCAGCGCTCGCTTCACATGCGCAGTCTACTGGATCACGACGTTGTTGATCGGCAACACCGCTTCGCCGGCCGGATAGCCGTAGCTGACCCAACCGGTCGACGTGTCCTCGCTGCCCCAGCCCCACACCCACACGCCGAACTGGTTCGCCGAGTCCATCGTATGCACGCCGTTGTTGCAGGTGCCGATGTTGCTGTTCCAGTGATCGACCATCTTCTCGAACGCGATTTGATATTTGCCCGACGTGCCGACGGCCTGCCAATCGGCCGTCGGGATCGTGCCCAAGCAATCGAGCGTGACGTCGGCGAACACGTTGTTGACCGCCTGGCGCACGACGGTGAGCGTCGTGAACGGATAGGTCGCGTCGGTGAAGAACACGTAGTGGTTCAAGTACTGCGGCGGCGGGACTTCGCGGACGAAATCGGGATCGCCCCAGCCGCCGATCCAGTTCGGATCGTAGTCGCTGCCGGTCGGGTCGGAGTCGTCGCCGGCGCCGGTCATGTACGTGAAGAACGCGAACGGATGGCTGGAGTCCTGGCTGCGCACGACGAACGGCGTGCTCGTGCGGATCTCGACCATGCCGCCTTGATCGACGGTCGCGGCGCCGACATTCGGCGGCTCGTAGGTGAGCTGCGTGCCGTCGACCGCGCCGTAGATGTGAAACACGCGCGGATCGGCCGCGATGTTCGCGGGCTTGCGATCGCCGTGTGGCGCGGCGACGTACTCGTTGCCGAGCGCGCTCACCGGCGTGAGCATCTGCTCGCCGTGATCGCCGCAGCAGCGATCGACGTCCATGATCTGATGACCGCCGAACACGCCGACCGGCGCGCTCGACGTGATCGGGCTGCCCGACAACGGATCAGATTGCGTGAGCTGGACGTACTGGCCGTGGTTGAGCGTGATCGACCAGTCGGAGTTCGCCGCACCGGCTGCGACGCCGCTGCCGGCGGCGATCGCCGAGAGCGGCCGCATCGTCACGACGGTGTTGTCGGTCATCGCGACGATGTCGTGCGACGGGCCGCCGATGTTGATCGGAATCCCGAGCCCGGGCGTATCCCACGCGCTGACCGCGATGTAGTTCGATTGCCACGCGCTCGTCGGGATCAGCAGCGACGCACCCGTCGCGGCTGCCTTGCCGCCGCCGTACGGCAACATCTGATACGCGACGACCGGCGTGTCGGTCGTGATGTGGAACGCCGTGCCGATGCCGGTACCGTGGACCTGCACACCGCCGGCAAGCGCGGCGGCGACCGGGCACGACACGTTGCCGAAGATGATCGAGTCGATGTTGTAGTCGAGGAACAAGATCGCGACCTGACCCGGCATCAGGCCCGCGTTCGGATCGTAGGCGCCGTACGTCAGCGACTGGCCGGTGCCCTGCGGGATCTTCGCGTACATCGAGAGGTCGATCGCGGTGCCGTTCCAGAATGCGCTGACGTGCGCTTGATCCATCGACACGTTGGCGACGAACACCGTGTAGCAGGCGTCGTACGGCGGGCCCGATGCGCCGTCCATGTCGACCGCGTAGTAGTCGCAGCCGATCGACGAGTGGTTCATGTTCGCGGCATCACACGACGCGGAGCAGGAGTTGCCGACGCACGGCGGATCACTGCCGCTGCCGTCGCCGCTGCCGTTTCCGCCATCGCCGTTGCCGTTACCGTCGTCGTCGCCGCCTCGCCGGCTCGGCGCGCACGCGGCGAGCGACGCCAGCGCGATGACCACTGCCAGGGTCCTCATCATGTGCGGCACGCTATATCGAGCGAGCGTCACGTGAAACCGAATTGTGATGCGCAGACACGCGAAACGATGCGCGATTTGTGCACGCCGCGATGCGATTTGCGTCGCCGCGAGATCTCGCGCCCCACCGGGTGTGACCTATGCTCGCCGCGTGGCCACGTCGACCGCATCGCAACGCACGGCACTGCTCTGGGCATCGATCGTCGCGATCGTCATCATCTTCTGGATCATCCTGCCGATCGGCATCGGCATCTTGCTCGGCGCGTTCTTGGCGTTCATGGCCGAGCCGATCTTCGAGCGGCTCGAGCATCGGATCGGCCGGCGCTGGGCATCGGTCGCGACGGTGAGCGCTGCGAGCCTCGCGCTCGCGGCCGTGCTCGGCGGGCTCGGCACGCTGTTCGTCACGCGCGGCACCGTGCTCGTCGGCGCGCTCGCCGATTCGTTCAAGGCCGGCGCGCCCGGCGATCAGGCGGTCGCGCGGCTCGCGCAGCTCACCGAGCGCGTCGGCGTGTCGCGCGAAGACCTCACGTCGCACGCGCAATCGGCGATCTCGCACATCGCCGCGCAAACCGCCGACATCGCCGCGACGATCGCCGCGGCCACCGGAGGCGCGATGCTCGGGCTGTTCTTCGCGATGATGGCGATGTTCTACGTGCTGCGGAACTGGCCCTCGATGTCGCGCCGCGCGCAGGAGACCTTGCCGCTCAAGCCCGAGTACACGCTCGCGCTATTCGACGAGTTCCGCATCGTCGGGCGCACGACACTGCTCGGCGCGATCGGCACCGGGCTCGCGCAGGGCACCCTCGCGTGGATCGGCTTCGCGCTCGGCGGTGCGCCCGAGCCGATGTTCTTCGGCGCGGCGACCGCGGTCGCATCGTTCATCCCGGCGGTCGGCACGCTGATCGTCACGATCCCGGTCGGCCTCGTGCTGTTGCTCAGCAATCACATCCTCGGCGGCACCGTCGAGCTCGCGTGGTCGCTCGTCTTCGTGGTCGGGATTTGCGATTACGTGATCCGGCCGCGCCTCGTGCGCGGCGAAGCGAAGGTGCCCGCGCTCGTCACGTTCGCTGCACTTTTCGGCGGCGCCGAGACGTTCGGGCTCAAAGGCCTCATCCTCGGGCCCGTGCTGATGTCGCTCGCGCTCGCGGTGCTCCGCATCTACGGCGATGAAGCACGCGACGAGGTTCACCCTCGCGTGATCGCCAGCGACGAATAGCGCAAACTCCCGAAACCGCGCGCGAGCGCACGCCATGCAGGCGTCGAATGGACCTGACGGACGGGTGGGGCGTCCCTATACTTGGGAAACCCTGCGATGCGCGCCGTTGGTCGAGATCGTCGTGCGCCTGCCGCCAGCGGGTGGGTCGCGGTAGCCGCTGCGCTCGCCGTACACGGCCTGGTGCTCGGCACCGTGCACGCGATCGGCGTCGCGCCGATCGGAGGCTTCGGCGCGGCCGTCGGCGACGCGAGCAAGCAAGCAGCCGACGATCCTGATCTCAAGACCGGCTGCGTGAGCGACGCGCTCCTCGCGGCGAGCGCGCGCTACACGCTGTGCTTCGGGCCGTGGCACGACGACACCGACGCGTGCCTCGACGAGAGCTACAACGACATGTGGATCGATCTGTCGTCGTGCCAGGCGCGCGACGACAAGGGCATCGCGCAGGTCTCGATGGTCGAGCCCAAGCAAATCGCGAAGATCAAGGCGATCGATCCCGAGCCCCTGCTCGCGGAGATGAAGAAGCAGGAACCTGACAAACCGAAGGTGGTGCCGCTGCAGCCGGCGTCGCCGAGTGCACCGCCGCCGCCCGCATCGCCGGCGCCGCCGCACAAGATGCAGATCGTCGAGACCGCGAAGCCCGAGCACGAAACGCCGCCGCAGAATTCGCGGTTCCTCAGCGAGTACGACACCAACGTCGAGAAGCAAACCGTCGCGCGCGGCACGGCGAAAGAGCCGATGATCGCGAAGAGCAAACCGGGCGAGCTGACGCCGAAGGACGATCCGCGAGATCCATCGGTCAAGCAGCACACCGACAAGGCGCCCGGCCGCGACTCGCGCGCGCCCGATGTGCCGGGCACGCTGTCGATGCGCTCGCCGGGCGCGATGAACCCGGCCGACATGCAGCAAGACGCGCGATTGCGCGGCACCAACAGCGGCACCGACGGCCAAGCGAGCCCCGACGGCTACATGCAGAAAAAAGGCGACGGCGCGTTCGATCAAGCGCAGCGCGATCGCACCGAGGTCGCGCGCGGTGACAACGGCGCCGGCGGCGGCGCGCCCGACGTGCCGAACCTCAAGCCGTCGCAAGACGTGCTCGAGCGCGCGGTCGGCGGCGGCAACGTCGATCACATGGACGACGTCGAGAACGGCGAAGAGACCGCGCTCAATTCGAAGCGCTGGGTCTACGCGAGCTTCTTCAACCGCATGAAGCGCCAGGTCGCGCAGAATTGGGATCCGGCGACCGTGTGGCGCCGCAATGATCCGACCGGCCAGATCTACGGCTTCAAGACGCGCGTGACCGAGGTGCGAGTCAGCCTGTCGACCACCGGCGCGCTCCAGAAGATCGTGATCGTCAACCCGTCCGGCGTCGGCGACCTCGACGATGAAGCGGTGCATGCGTTCCAGGCCGCCGCGCCGTTCCCGAACCCGCCGAAAGAGCTCGCGGGCCGCGATAACTTGATCACGTTCGGCTTCTCGTTCTTCTTCGAGATCGGCCACGCGTCGACCGCCTGGCACATGTAGCCAACCGCCTCGGGAATGTGACGGCTGCAGCACTGGTTCGTTGCGAGGACGATTTCGTCTTGCCCTCGTAACTACGATTGTAGTAATGCTACGAACCACGTCGTAATGCCGCGCTGCCCCGACATGACTCCCGCCGAGCTCCGCGTGATGAAAGCGCTGTGGACGCTCGCCCGCGGGGCATCCGTCGCCGACGTCCGGGCCGAGCTCGGCAAGCGCGGCCACGAGCTCGCGTACACCACGGTGATGACGCTGCTCGGCCGGCTCGCCGCGAAGAACGCGGTGGTCGTCGACAAGGCGCGCGAGCCGTTCGTCTACAAGGCGGCGTTTCGGCGCGAATCGGTGCTGCGCGAGCGGCTGCGCGAGTTCGTGCGCGACGTATTCGACGGCCAGGCCGATTCGCTCGTGCTGAACCTCGTCGAGGACGACTCGCTGTCGCCGGGCGAGCTGCGCGAGATCGAGCGCCAGATCTCGGCGGCCGAGCGCAAACGGAGCAAGCCATGACCGTCGGCCTCATCGAAGCCGGCGCGATCGCGAAGGCGTGGCTCGGCGCGCTCGCGATGATCGCGGCCCAGGGCACCGCGTTGGCGATCGTTGCGCTCGTGCTCTCTCGCGCCGGCAAGCTGCGGCCATCGTGGCAAGCGGCGCTGTGGCTCGTCGTGATCGTCAAGTTCGCGCTGCCGTGGACGCCGGCGCTGCCGTGGTCGCTCGCCGATCTGATCGCGGCGATCACCGCGCATCATGGCGCCGGTGCGAGCGTCACGGTTGCAACGCAAGCGACCGCGACATCGCCACACGCCGGCGCATCCATCGCGTGGCTCGTGCTCGGCATCGCGTGGCTCGCGATCAGCGCGACGATCCTCGCGCGGTCGATCGATCGCTATCGCCGCGCGGTTCGTGCAGCGGGCGCGGCAACGCCTGCTCCGGCCGACGCGCGTGCGCTGTTATGCGAGCTCGCAGCACGAGTCGGCGTGCGCGCGCCGCGGCTGCACGTCGAGCTCGGCGCATCGCCGCACGTGATCGGGCTGTGGCGATCGACGATCGTCATTCCGCCGGCGTTGCTCGACGAGCCGCAACTGCTCCGCGGCGCGCTCCTCCACGAGCTCGCCCACGTGCGTCGTCGCGACGGCATCGCACGCGCGGTCCAAGTCTGGGCGGGTGCGCTGTTGTTCTTCTGGCCCGTCGTGCGGCTCGCCGCGCGCCGGCTCGATCTCGCGCGCGAGTCGGCATGCGACGCGTGGGCGCTCGAAGCCGGCGAGCTGGCGCGGCCGGCGTACGCGCGCTTGCTCGTCCGCATGGCCGAGCTACGGTCGTCCGCGACCGGGGCACTCGCGCTCGCCGCACCGCATGCGCTCGACGCGCGCATCGCCGCCGTGCTCGGCCCGCCGTCGCACGCGCGGCTCGGGCGAGTGCAGCGAATCGCGCTCGTCGCGTGGGGCATTCTCGCGCTCGGCGGTGCTCGATCCGCCTCGGCGCACGGCGATCGTCCGTCGTGCAAGTACACGCCCGAGCTCGCGCAGGCGTTGCTCGCGTCACATCCCGAAGCGGATCTCGATGGCGATGGCGTGCTGTCGCGCGATGAAGCGTGCGAGCTGCAAGCCTCGATGCGCCGTCGCGCGGACGAATTAACGTCGCAGCTCGACCCGGCCGATCAGGCCGAGCTCGAGACATTTCTCGCCGAACCGCTGTGTTGCAATTGCGACCAGCCTGAGGCTAACTCTCGCCCTGCTAGTTGCCCGGAAATAGGAGTCTCTCGATGAAGAACGCGTTGATCCTGATCGCCGTCCTCGTGGCAGCTGGATGCCAGTCGGACACCAAGAACCTCGAAAAAAAGATCGATGATCTGAGCAAGAAGATCGATGCGCTTGGCCGCAACGGCGCCGGCGCGAACCAGCGCCCGCAGCGGCCGCAGCCCGATGCGTCGAAGACGTACGCGGTGCCGGTCGACGGCGATCCGGCCGATGGTCCCGCCGACGCGAAGGTCACGCTCGTCAAGGCCTACGACTACGCGTGCCCGTTCTGCGAGAAGGTCCGCGGCACGATGGACGATCTGCGCAAGAAGTACGGCAACGATCTGCGCATCGTCTACAAGCAGTTCGTCGTTCACCCGCAGGTCGCCACCGCCGGCGCGCTCGCGTTCTGCGCGGCCGCGAAGCAGCACAAGGCCGTCGAGATGGACAACTTGCTCTGGGACAAGGGCTTCAAGGCGCACAACTTCGACAAGGACGAAGGCGCGACGAAGTGCTGGGATAGCCCGGACGGCTGCCCGGTCGTGCTCGCGAACGCGAAAGAGCTCAACCTCAACGAGGCGCAGTTCAAGACGGACATGAAGGACTGCCAGGCTCAGATGCAGAAGGACATGCACGAGCTGCAGGCGTTCGGCGTCGGCGCGACGCCGTCGTTCTTCGTCAACGGCCGCTTCATCTCGGGCGCGATGCCGATGGAGAACTTCACGGTCCTCGTCGACGAGGAGCTCAAGAAGGCGAACGATCGTATCGCGCAGGGCACCCCGCAGGCGCAGTACTACCAGCAGTGGATCATGGACAAGGGCCTCAAGACGCTCGAGCCGCCCAAGCAGTAATAGGCGCGGCTCGCGCGTGAAGACGGCCCCGCGTGGGCCGTTTGCATTTTCGGTGTACGGTGAGCGCGTGGCGTCACCGCCGATCCCCGAGCGCAACTGGGTCAACATCCAGTGGCTCGCGCGCCTGCGCTGGGCCGAGGTCGCGGGGCAAGCGCTCACCGTGCTCGCCGCGCAGTTCCTGCTCGGCGGCAAGCTGCCGATCGCGCTGTTGCTCGCGGTGACCGGCATCGGCCTGGTGTCGAACATCGCGCTCGAGCAATATTTCTTCGGCGATCGCCGGCGTGGGCTCGCGCCCGGATCGTTCCGGCTCGGGCGCGATGCCGAAGCGTCGCGGCCCGTGCACGAGTGGCACATCGCGATCGTGATGATGCTCGACATCGCGCTGTTGACCGGCTTGCTCTATCTCACCGGCGGGCCGACCAATCCGTTCAGCTCGCTCTACCTCGTGCAGATCGCGCTCGCCGCGGTGCTCGTGCGCGCGCGCTGGACGTGGATGCTCGTCGGGCTCTCGTTCGTCGGCTTCGGCATCTTGCTCGTCGCGCACCAGCCGCTCGAGATCCCAGACGACAGCCGCATGATCGGCACGTGGGTCGCGCTCGGCGTCGCCTCCGCGTTCGTCGTGCACTTCTTGCTCCGCATCACCGGCGCGCTGGCCGAGCGCGAGCGCGAGCTCACATTGGCGCGTGGCTTGGCGGCGCGGCAGGAGCGGCTCGCGGCGCTCGCGACGATGGCGGCCGGCGCCGCGCACGAATTATCGACGCCGCTCGGCACCGTCGCGCTCGCCGCGAAGGAGCTCGAGCGCGCGCTCGCCAGCGATCGCGACGAGCTCGCCGCCGACGCGCGGCTGATCCGCGAGCAAGTCGGCCGCTGCCGCGCGATCCTGGATCAGATGGCGCAAGGCGCCGGCACGGTCGGCGAGCACGTCGCGGCGTGCACGGTCGCGCAGCTGGTCGACGAGACGCTCGTCGGCATCCGCGAGTCGCCGCGCGTCGTGCGCGAGATCGCCGACGACGTCGCGAGCTTCACGCTGCGGGTGCCGCCGCGCGCGCTCAGCCAGGCGCTGCGCTCGCTCGTGACCAACGCGCAAGACGCATCGCCGGCGAGCGCCGCCGTGCTCGTCAGCGTGCATCGCCGCGGCAACACGCTCGCGGTCGTGATCCGCGATCGCGGCAACGGCATCCCCGACGAGGTCAAGGCGCGGATCGGCGAGCCGTTCTTCACCACGAAGGCGCCGGGTCGCGGCATGGGCCTCGGGCTGTTTCTGGCGCGCGCGGTCGTCGAAGGGGTCGGCGGTTCGCTGCAGATCGATTCGGCCGAAGGCGGCGGCACCGAAGTGCGCGTCAAGCTGCCAACCGACGTTGCGGAGGCGCGGCAGGTCGTCGCACCCATCGAGGCGGGTGAATCGATCGCCACCGCAATGGTATCCAAGCCAGCATGACGACCGCCGAGCAAAAACCGTCGATCCTGCTCGTCGACGACGACGAGGTCTATCGCAATCGGCTCGCACGCGCGTTCGTCGATCGCGGCTACGAGGTGCGCACGGCCGGCGATCACGACAGCGGTGTCGCGGCGGCGACCGCCGATTCGCCGGAGTTCGCGGTCGTCGATCTCAAGATGCCCGGCAAGAGCGGGCTCGAGCTGGTCAAGGCGCTGCGCGAGATCGATCCATCGACGAAGACGGTCGTGCTCACCGGCTACGGCAGCATCGCGACCGCGATCGACGCCGTGCGGCTCGGCGCGACGTACTACCTGTCGAAGCCGGCCGACGCCGACGACATCGTGGCCGCGTTCGCGCGCGCCGAGGCGCCACCGCTCGAGCCGCCCGCGGATCATGATTTTCGCGCGCCATCGCTCGCGCGCGCCGAGTGGGAGCACATCAACCGCGTGCTCTCCGACGCCGGCGGCAACATCTCCGAAGCGGCGCGCCGGCTCGGCATTCACCGCCGCAGCTTGCAGCGCAAGCTGCAAAAATATCCGCCGAACAAGTAAGCGCTCAACGCGCGCGCAGCTCGAGCCCGACGACGATCGCGTGCGCATCGCGCGCGGCCCGATCGATCGGCAGCTCGACGCGTAACGCGGCATCGGCGCGGTGGCCGTGCGCGACGAGCCCGACGAGCCCACCGTGGATGAAGTTGTCGGACGAATCGCGCGACACCACGAGCAGCCGCGTCACGAAGCTCGCGGTCGCGTCGAGCCACGGCGCGACGTGCACGCCGGCGGCGAGCGTCGCGCGCAGCACCGTCGTGTAGTCGTTCGTGCCCGGCGGTTCGGGTTGCCACCACTCGGCCGCGCCGCCTTCGACCTGCAGCCACCACGCATCGCCGCGCCAGCGCCAATCGGCGACGAGCTCCACCGACGTCGTGTGCGGCATGTACAGCTCGGGATCGGCGACGCGCGGCGCTGCGACGGTCGTATCGACGAGCGCGCCGCCGCCGGCCGTCGGCGACGTCGGCGCCGCGACGCGGAGCTCGAGCCCGACGAGCCGACTGTTCGCGGGCAGCCAGGCGGCGCCGATCATCGCGTTACCGAGCACCGCAGCTCGATTGCCGTACGCGACCGGCAACGTCGCGTCGAACGCGACGCCGGGCAAGAGCTCCACGCGCGCCGACGGCGTCGCGGCGTACGCATCGACGACCGTTTCGCCGAGCGCGTGCGCGAGCGCGAGATCGATGCCGCCGCTGATCCCCGCCGCGTGGCGGATCGACATCGTGCCCAATGCATCGACGTCCGGAACGCGGACGACATCGTCCGGTTCGCGGACCGTGTCGTCGGGCGCTGGAGCCGCGACGACGGGCGCGATCGGCGGCACGCTCGGCGGCTGACTCGGCGAGCCGGCGTTCGGCAGCGGCGGATCGCCATGCGCGGCCGTCGCCGCGGCAATCACCATCATCGACGCGAACGCGCGCACGGCTACAGGTTGCCACGCGGCGAAGCGACCGTCGCGTCGAGATCCGTGCTCTCATCGAGCGATGGCGCAGTCTGGCCATGCCGCGAGATCGGGTCCGCCGCTCGCCTGGGTCGTGCTCGCGCACGTGCTCGGCGCGACCGCGATCGGCGCGCTCGACTGCGCGCGGATCGGCGACAAAGCGATCGCGCTCGCGGTGATTCCAATCTTCGCCGCGACCGGCCTCGCGATCGGTGGGATGGTCGCGATCTGCGAGCGCTTCACGGCGGCGTCGCGGTGGTGGTGGCGCGCGATCGTCGCCGCCGCGCCGACGTTGATCGTCGCCGTGCCGGTCGGCGCACACCTGTTCGCCGGCGCGTTCGCACAGACACTGCCGCTCGCGCGCTACGCACCCTGGCTCGTGCCGGCGATCGCGTGGCTCGGCGCTGCGATCGCGATCGCGCTAGGTCGCGCCTTGCTGCGCGGCGGCGATCTGATGAACCGCGCGCTCGCGGTGCTGGCGGTCGCCGGCGCGCTCGGCGCGATCGTGTGGGCGGAGCGCAACGTGCTGCGCGCCGGCTATCCGAGCGTGCACGCGGGCGCGACGATCGCGGTGATCGCGCTCGCCGGCGTCGCGGTGCGAATCGCGCGGCGACGCAACGTGCCGGCGTTGCTCGCGGCCGCCGTGGCCGGGCTCGCGATCGGGCTCGCGGCATCGGGGGCGTGGTACGGGCTGCGGCGGCCGATCGATCGCCAGATCCTCGCGACCTACGGCGACCAAGCGCGCGACCTCGTCCACGTCTGGCGATCGATCTTCGACTTCGATCGCGACGGCTCGTCGGCGCTGCTCGGCGGCGGCGACTGCGATGACTTCGATGCGTCGATCCATCCCGGCGCGATCGACATCCCCGGCGACGGTATCGATCAAGACTGCGACGGCAGCGACGCGCAATTGCCGGTGTCGAAGCCGGTCGTCACCGCGATCGCGCCGAAGCTCGACGTCGCGACGTGGCGCGCGAAGCCCGAGGTCGCGGCATTGCTCGACCAGACGCGCGGCATGAACGTCGTGCTGATCTCGGTCGACGCGCTGCGGTTCGATCTGCTCGCGCCGGACGCGCCCGACCGCGCCGACTTCCCGCGCATCGCGAAGCTGCTCGACGATTCGGTGTGGTTCACACGCGCGATCGCGCCGGCATCGGGCACGGATGTCTCGCTGTCGACGATCCTCACCGGTCGCTTCGATCCATATCAGCCGACGGCGACCACGCTGCTCGAAGCGATCCGCGAGCAGGGCAGGCGCGTCTACGCGGCGATTCCGGGCGAGGTGCTGCGCTTCGTCGGCGATACGTTGATCGGCCGCGGCGTCGACAAGCTCGTCACCGTGCACACCGATTGGGAGGTGCTCAACGTCGGCGATCACGTCAGCGCCGGCTCGACGACGCTCGAAGGCCTGCGCGCGCTCGACGATGCGGCCGGCAAGCCCGCGCTCGTGTGGCTGCACTACTTCGACGTGCACGAGCACCATCAGATCGACGTGCCCAAAGCGCTGCTCGCTCGAGTTCATCCCGGCGCGTCACCGGTGATCCATCGCTACCGCGCACTCTTGCGCGCGATCGACGACGAGGTCGGCCGCTTGCTCGACGCGCTCGAGACGCGTCACCTCGCCGATCGAACGATCATCGTGTTCGTCAGCGATCACGGCGAGGCGCTCGCCGACGATCCGCGGCTGCTCGATACGCACGGCGAGGTCGCGTATCACGCACTCGTGCGCATCATGTACGCGCTGCGCGTGCCGGGGATCGCGCCAGGGCGCCGCGACGATCTGGTGTCGCTCGTCGATCTCGCGCCGACGCTACTCGATCTGATCGGCGCGCCGACCGCGATGCAGCCGCTCGACGGCGTCGATCTCGTGCCCGCGCTGCTCGACGCACCGGTCGGCCGGCCCGAGCAGCGCGCGATCGCGATCCACGAGGAGCAACAGTGGTCGGTCGTCGAGTGGCCGTATCAGTTGCTCGTCAAGCCCGCCGACAACCTCGTCGAGCTCTACGACGTCGAGCGCGATCCGACCGAGCACGCCGACCTCGCGGCCGACAAGCCCGACGTCGTCACGCACCTGCGGGCTCGCTACGCGGAGTTCCCCGAGGTGCGTGTCGATCGAACGCCGAGCGGACGATCCTTCCGAGAACAGCAAGCGCGACCACCGCAGAGCCGTGCGACGCGATGAGCAACAGCGCCGACAACCACGCCGTGTAGTGCGGCACGACCGGCGCGATCGGCGCGCCGAGCAGTGTGTGCCACGCGCCGCACGCGGTGATCACCGCGGCGAGCGTCGCCGCCGGCAACGCGAGCTGCGCGACGGCGACCCGCCACGCCCGCATGTCGCGCGTGCCCGCATAGCTCGCGATCGCGCACACGGCGAGCGCCGGCAACCACGTGACGTACATCGCACGACCGGCGGGCGCGTAGACCATCGCCATCGACAGCGTCGGCAGTCCGCGCACGAGCGCGAGTGAAACGCACGCGATCACGAACCACCACGGCAACAGCCACCAGCGGCGCGCCGCGACATACGACGTCACGCCGCCGACGATGACGATGAAGATCGCGATCGCGGCGGTGCGCAGCGGCAACCCCGGCACCGCTTGATCGCCGTCGAGCGGCGCGGCCAGCGCTTGGGCCAGCGGCCGGCCGAGCGCGGCCGGATCGAGCTTCACGCCGAGAGAATCGGCGAGGGCGCGCGCGACATCGACGATGTGAATCGGGCCGCCGTTGCCGTGCGCGACGCCGGATCCGGCGATACACGCTTGCACCCGGCGCAGCTCGCGCTCTTCGCCGCCATGGCCGCCGTCGTCGAGGTGGCCGTGATCCGAGAGCAAGAACCAGCGCGCGTCCGGCGCGGCGGCGACGAGCGTGTCGACGATCGCGTCGGCTGCGCCGGCTGTCGCGGCGTAGGCCGCCGACGCGCGGCCGGTGCGATGGCCCATCGTGTCGACGCGCAGCACGTGAACGAACGCGAGGCGCGCGTCGCTCGCGACCGCGTCGTACGCGCGCGACATCCAGATCTCGCGCCACGCGGCGGGCTCGGCGTCCTTGACCTTCGACGGGTCGCTCGGATCGGCCGGAGGCCGCACGTCCGCGAAGCCGAGCGAGCGCACGATCCAGCCGTGATCTTCGGCGATCGCGCGGCTGCCGGGTACGTGCGCTGGGATGCCGTCGGCGAGCGGCGGTACGAGGGGATGATCGCTGCGCATCAAGATGCCCGTCTGCTGTTGTGTCAGGCCGGTCCACAGCGCGACTTCGACCGGCAGCGACACGGTCGGGAATCCGACGTCGACGTCGAGCGCGAGCCCGCGATCGCACACGGCGCGCCACGCCGGCATCAGGCGAGCATTGGCCGCGGCGAGGCCGTCGACGAGCACGACGCGAACGCGCGCGGCCGGCACGAGGCCGCCGGCGGCCGCGGCCGCGGCCGCGGCCGCGGCCATTCGAGCCGGCTCGCTCGGAAGTCCATCGTCGTAGGTCGCGGCGTGGATCACGCGGTGGCGTGCGAGCGGCGGCAGCCACCACGCAGCTGCAAGCAGCAGCACCAACGCCAACCTAGGGACGGTGTCCACTAAGACAACTTATCCCGGCTAAGTGCGCATTACGACTTGGGTGCGCGATCCGGACGTCAACTTGTAGATCCGCGCAGGGGTTGCTGCCCGAAACCACAAGTTGACGTCCGGATCTCCCGGCCGAACGATTTCACGCGACTACGCGTCGCAAGTTGTCTTAGTGGACACCGTCCCCGAGGGGCTGCGTCCACGGCTCATCGGCGAGCAGTGGAATGGGGAGCAGACGCAGCACGCCGGGCAGCACGATCCCATCGGTGACGAGCGGCATGTGCATGAACTGCGCGCGCACGTAGACCGATCGCGCGGTGCGCGCCTCGGCGGGCCACGTCTCGTACGACGTCGGCACGCGGTCGAGCACGAGCGTATCCGGCAACGCTCGCAACAAGTTTTCGTTGTAGATCAGCGTGTCCTCGCCGACGGTGACGAGGCGATGCCGCGGCGACGCGCGCATCCACGCCTCGATCTGTTCCTCGTTGCCGTACATCGAGTCGATCATCACGAGCTCGTCGACGAGCGGCTCGTCGAGCCACGCATCGATCGTACGAAACGCGCCGCTGTGGCCGACGACGGCGGTGTACGCCATGCCGCGCGGCACGCCGGTCTTGTCTTCGACGAGCTGCAAGAGCTCGCCGAGCGATGGATAGTTGATCGGCGTCTTCGCCGCGACCGGCGTCTCGGCGACGATGAACATCGCATCGAGCGCGCTCATCGCGAACTGTTCGGGCAAGCGATGGCCGATGTACGACGAGTCGGAGTCGTCGTAGTAGCCGTGCAAGTAGATGATGGTCGCGCCGACATCGCTGTGAAACCCGGGCGGGATCCAGACATGGATCGCGCCGTGCGGCCCTTCGATGCGCACGTGACGCCCGGCGGCGACCGCGGCTGCGACCGCGGTCGGTGGTGGCGCGGCGTCGACCGGCGGCGGATTCGTGACCAGCGGCTGTTGCGCTTCGTCGGCGAACGTCCAACGCGCCAATCCGGCGTAACACAACGCCGCGACGCCGATAGTCGTCACGAGCGCGACGCGGGCGCGATGCACCATCCAAGCATATCAAGTCGCGACTGCGCGCGCTTGTTCCTGTGCTCAGCCGGCGCCGCCGCGCAGCACGCGCAAGCCGCCGCGGATGCGCGCTCGTTCGGCCGTTCCCAACGCCGCCCGGAGCAGCGCCGAGCCCGGGCAGCGCTCGAGCGCGGCCGCGCAGGTCTCGACCGCGGCGTCGTGCAGGCCGAGCGCGTCGAGCACGGCGACCTTTTCGTACATCAAATCTTCGAGCAGCCAGCCATCGGCGTCGCCGAGCACGCGCAGCGCGGCTTCGATCGATCGAAGCGCCTCGCGGTGGCGACCGAGATCGCCGAGGATCGCACCACGCCAGTACAAGCCCTCGGCGCGGTGCGGCGCGCCACGCAGCGCCATCTCGACCGCCGCGAGCGCCGCGAGATCGTCGCCGGCGGCCGATGCGACCTGGCACTTGAGCAGCCACGCGTCGACCGAGCGTGGGTCGAGCTGGAGCGCGTGATTGACGGTCGTGTTCGCATCGCCGAGCGACGCAACTTCGTCGCCGCCGGCGCCGAGCAGCTCGCGCACCTGATCGAGCAGTCGCTCGAGCTCGGAGTCGTACTGCGCGCGCATCGACGCTCACGTTAACACGGCGATCTTCGCGTTCAACCGAAGGGCGCCTACGCGCACTAACAGATGATCCTTCCCTAGCCAAGGAACGCGGATAGCACCGGCGAGCGGCGCTGGCCGAGCAGGCCGTCGATCATGGTCTGGATCTGCGTGCGGATCTGGTCGGCGAGGCGATTGACCAGCAAGCGATCGTCCGCGGCACCAGGCCCCAGATCCGAAAGCTCGATCGGTGCACCGAATTGCACGAACCACTTGCTCGGCAGCGGCAACAGGCCGGCGGGGCCGAGCCACGGAAACGTCGGCGTCACCGGGATCCACGGGATGCCGATGTTCTTCGCGAACCACGTCACCTTGCCGAGCATCGGCGCGGCTTCTTCGGCACCGACGACGGCGACCGGAATGATCGGCGCGTGCGTGCGCAGCGCGAGCTTGACGAAGCCGCCGCGGCCGAACCGCTGCAGGCGATAGCGATCCTTCCACAGCTTGCCCATCCCCTTCTCACCTTCGGGGAACACCGCGACGAGCTCGCCGTGCTCGAGCAAACGCTCGGCGTTCGCCGGGTCGGCGCGCACGCCGCCGATGCGGTTCATGATCGGCCCGAGCCACGGCAGGTGAAATACGGTGTCCTCGACGAGCGGGCGGACATCGCGGCGCGCTGGATGGTCCCGGCGAACCGCGTGCATCACCATCGCGCTGTCGTACGGCAACGTGCCGGCGTGATTGGCAACGAGTAGCGCGCGGCCGTGCGCGGGCACGTGCTCGAGCCCGGTCGCCTGCACGCGGAACCAACGCGCGTACAAGAACTCGAACAGCCACTCCCACCGCGCGGTCGCGCGCGGATCGCGACCGAAATCGTCGACGACGTCGCTGCGGCCCCACATCGCGAGCGCGCGCCAGCGCCGCCAGACCGCTTCGAGCGGCAGCCGCTTGCGCAGATCGATCGGAAACGCGGGCGTGCGCTGCTGCTCGACTCGGCGCTCGAGCTCGCGTAGCTCGGCGTCGTGCTTGGCCGGCGTGAGCTCGCTCGGCACGTAGCTGCCGTTGCCGACCTCCGGAATCGCCGGCGTGTCGTAGTCGCCGAGGAAGCCGAGATCGCGCGCGCCTTCGGGCCACGGGGTCGCATCTGGCACGCGCGGATCGGCGTCGCCGAACCAGTCTTCTTCGCCGTCGCCGACTACTGGATCGTCGTCGTCCGTCATCGGGCTCGCTCGCTCGATCGGGCTCGTCGTGCACTTCGCCGCGTATCTAGGTGCGCTTTCCAGCCAGGCGCGGCATCTGCGCAAGAGCCGCGCACGTGACACGAGCTCGAGCACGTGCGCGTCGGATCGACGCGGCCGACCGTTGTGACAAATTCGTCGGTCATTACACGGTCGCCCGCGCGACGTCGGTCGCGCCGTCCTCGGGCGCGACGCCCAAGAAGTCCAAGATCGTGCGCTTGATCGACAGCCGCGGCGAGAAGCCGAGCTCGCGGCGCGCGCGCGCGCCGTCGGCGACGCAGAGATAGAGCAAGAAATCCAAGAACGACGGCGGCGAGCCGACGAGCTGCGTCGCCCACAACACTTTGGTGAGCTGGCGCGCGACGATCTGCGGCATCGGCACCGGCACGCGGCCGAGCAGCGCCAGCACCGTCGTGTACGGCAGCACGCCCTTGCCGACGATGTTGAACGGGCCGGTCGCGTCGCTTTCGACCGCGCGTTGCAGCGCCCACGCCGCGTCCTGCTCGTGGACGAACTGCATCAGCGGATCATGGCCCATCATCACGGGCGCGACCATGCGCGAGAAGAACCGCGTGTACATGTTCGAGATCGTCGGCCCCAGGATCGGCGCGAAGCGCAGCACGCAGACCTGCGTGCTCGGGTGCTCTTTCGCGAAGCGCTGGACCTGGCGCTCGGCGCGGACCTTGTCGTTGACGAACCGCGAATCCTTGTGGCCGCGTAGCTCGGCATCTTCGGTGAGAAAGTTCGGGTTCTTCGCGTGGGCGCCGTAGACCAGCGTCGTCGAGACCATCACGAAGCGGCGCGGCTCGACGCCGGCGCACGCGTTGAGCACGTGCATCGTGCCGACGTCCTCGAGCTCGTGCGCCCACTCGGCGGCGTGCGTCGGATGGGCGAGAAACGCGCCGTGGACAAACGTATCGACGTTCGCGCGGGCGAGCAGCGTCGCGAGCTCGGCGTCGACGGTCGGCTGCGTGAGGTCGAGCTTGACGAACTCGACCTTGCCGCCCGGCGTGCCGGCTTGCGCGGGCGGCCGCACATCGAGCGCGAGCACGCGGCCGACGCGCGGATCCTCTTCGAGCCGGCGCAACAGCTCGCCGCCCAGGAACGTGCACGCACCGGTGACGGCGACGACACGTGACGCGCTGGCCATGTGCGGCTTATAGCCCAACTGGCCAAAACGATCATAGGGGCGTGCTATCGCGAAGGCATGGATGTGATCCGCGTGCTGCCCGAGGGCGTCATCGATCAGATCGCGGCGGGCGAGGTGATCGAGCGGCCGGCGTCGGTGGTCAAGGAGCTCGTCGACAACGCGATCGATGCCGGCGCGCGCACCATCACCGTCGAGGTCGCCAAGTCGCTGATCCGCGTGATCGACGATGGCTGCGGGATGTCGCCCCGCGATGCCGCGCTCGCGCTCGAGCGCCACGCGACGAGCAAGCTGCGGGCCGTCGACGATCTGTGGGGGATTCGCACGATGGGCTTCCGCGGCGAGGCATTGCCGTCGATCGCGAGCGTATCGAAGCTGACGATCACGACGCGCCAGGCCGACGCGATCGCCGCGACGCGCGTCGGCGTCCACGGCGGCCGCTTCGACGGCTTGATGGAAGTCGGCGCGCCGGTCGGCACCTGCGTCGAGGTCGCCGACTTGTTCTTCAACGTGCCGGCGCGGCTGAAGTTTCTCAAGGCCGATGCGACCGAGGCGTCGCACGTCACCGAGCTGGTCGCGCGCGTCGCCATGGCGCACCCCGAGCTCCACGTCAAGCTGCGCCACAACGGCCGCACCGCGCTCGACGCCGCGCCCGATCGCGACGGCTTCGCACGCGCGCAGGCGCTGCTCGGTCCACGCGTCACCGATCGCATGGTCGTCGCGACCGGCGAGGAATCCGGCGTGCGCGTCACGTGCTACCTGGGCGCGCCCGAGCTCGCGCAGACGACCGCGCGCGGCGTGCAATTGTTCGTCGGTCGCCGGCCCGTGCGCGACCGCGGCCTGTTACACGCGATCGCGATGGGCTACGGCGAGCTCGTCGCACGCGGCCGCTATCCGGTCGCGATCGTCCATGTCGACGGTCCGGTCGGCTCGATCGACGTCAACGTGCATCCGCAAAAAGCCGAAGTCCGCTTCGCCGATCCGGGCGCGGTGCATGCCGCCGTGCGCCATGTCGTACAGGCCGGGATCGCGCGCGCGCCCTGGCGTGACGAGCTGATCGGCGTCGGGCGTGGCCCCGTGATGATGACGGCGATCGCGAGCCTCGCGCCGCCGCGGCTACCGTTCGATGCGCCAGCGACGGCCGGGTCGCAGTCGTACGCGCGCGAGCTCCACACGGCGCGCGCACAGTCGTCGCTCGCGTTTGCTCGGGATGCCGCTTCACTCCGCGGCCCGCGCGCGTGGGCGCAGACCATCAAAGATCGCGTGCGGATGTCGCGGGTGGCGGAGCGCCATGCGTCGATGGCGACGGTGCCGGAGGCGTTTGTCGAAGATACCGCGCAGCTCGCGCATGGCTCTTCGCCGATCGCGATGCCGGGCTTCTTCGCGGCGCTGCGCTATCTCGGCCAGCTCGATCTGACGTACCTCGTGTGCGAAGCCGACGGCGAGCTCGTGCTGATCGACCAGCATGTCGCGCACGAGCGGGTCGAGCTCGCGCGGTTGAAAGGTCAGGGCGAGCGCAGCACGCGCGGCACGCAGCGCATGCTGTTCCCGACGATGATCGACGTGCGGCCGGAGCTCGCGCAGCTCGCCGGCGAGCTATCGGGCGTGCTCGCGCAGGTCGGCTTCGAGGCCGAAGGCGCGGGCCCGGGCACGCTCGCGGTGAAATCGGTGCCGGGCGGGATCAAGCACGGCGATCCGGCGCAGCTGTTGGTCGCATTTCTCGAGACCTGCGCCGAAGACGGTGCCCCGAGCGAAGCGGCGCGGCTCGACCGCGTGCTCGTCGAGATCGCGTGTCACTCCGTCGTGCGCGCCGGCGATCGGTTGAGCACGAACGAAGCCGAGGCGCTATTGCACGCGATGGACGAGGCCGATTTCTCGCATAACGGCGTGCACGACCGGCCCGTCTTGCTGCGCCTGCCGCTGACCGAAATCGCGCGCCGGTTCGGGCGGTAGACTCCACGCGATGGCGATGGTCGTGATCGTCGGGCCGACCGGCGCGGGCAAGACGCGGCTCGCGCTCGAGCTCGCCGCGCAAACCGGCGGCGAAGTGATCAGCGCGGACTCGCAGCAGGTCTACGTCGGCATGGATATCGGAACCGGCAAGGTGACGCCGGCCGAGCGCACGAGCGTCCCGCATCACCTGCTCGACGTGGTGCGGCCCGACGAGGACATGACCGCGGCTCGGTTCGTCGAGCTCGCCGATCGCGCGATCGCCCTGCTCGCGGCGCGGGCCGTGCCGACGATCGTCTGCGGCGGCACCGGGCTCTACGTGCGCGCGCTCTTGCTCGGCCTCTTCGAGGGTCCCCCGGCATCCGAAGCGCTGCGTGCCGAGCTCGGCGCGCACGACACCGATGCGCTTCGCGCCGAGCTCGAGCGGGTCGACGCGCAAGCGGCCGGCAAGATCGAGCGCAACGATCGCAAACGCATGATCCGTGCGCTCGAAGTATTTCGGCTCACCGGCGAGCCGATGTCGAGCCATCAAGCACGCCACGATCACCGCACGGCGCAGCGGCGCTACGACGTCCGGCTCGTCGGGCTCGCGCCCGATCGAGAGGCGCTCTACGCCGCGATCGATCGCCGCGTCGATGCCATGCTCGCCGCCGGCTTCGAGGCGGAGGTCGAAGCGCTGCGCGCAGCCGGCTACGTGCCGCCGCTGCGCTCGCAGCAGGCGATCGGCTATGCCGAGCTGCACGCGGCGGCGTCGGGGGAGGTCGACCGCTCCCGCGCGATCGAGCTCATCAAAAGGAATTCACGGCATTACGCGCGCCGTCAGATGTCGTGGTACCGGTCCGACGCGACGATCACGTGGTACCCAGCTCCCGCCGCCGTTGACCTCGATGATTTGCGGCGGTACCTACGAGAGCGTTAGCTCCAATGGCAACGACCGAACCGCTTCCGCTGATCTCGGATCGCATGATCCTCGAGTTCGAGCGACCGATCATCGATCTCGAAAAGAAGATCAGCGATCTGCGCAACCTGTCGACCGAGACCGTCGACTTCTCGACCGAGATTCGCCGGCTCGAGCAAAAGGCGCGCAAGCTCCAGAAAGAGGTCTTTGCCGACCTCTCGGCGCAGCAAAAGGTCCAGCTCGCGCGGCACCCGGCGCGGCCGTACATGATGGACTACGTCAACCTGCTCATGGATGACTTCGTCGAGCTGCACGGCGATCGCGGCTTTCGCGACGATCCGGCGATCGTCGGCGGCATCGCGCAGTTCGACGAGCACGAGGTGCTCGTGCTCGGCCACCAAAAGGGCCGCAACACGAAAGACAACGTCCACCGCAACTTCGGCATGGCGCGGCCCGAGGGCTATCGCAAGGCGACGCGCCTCATGCGGCTCGCGTCGCGGTTCAAGCGGCCGATCATCTGCTTCATCGACACGCCGGGCGCGTATCCCGGCCTGGGCGCCGAGGAGCGCGGCCAAGCCGAGGCGATCGCGAAGGCGCTACAGGTGATGGCGAGCCTCGAATGCCCGATGATCTCGGTCGTGATCGGCGAGGGCGGCTCGGGCGGCGCGCTCGCGCTCGGCGTCACCGATCGGATCTTGATGCTCGAGTACTCGATCTATTCGGTGATCTCGCCCGAGGGCTGCGCGTCGATCTTGTGGCGCGACCCGGCGAAGATCAGCGAGGCGGCGACGCAGCTCAAGCTCACCGCGCCCGACCTGCTCGAGCTCGGCGTCTGCGACGAGGTCATTCCCGAAGCCGCGGGCGGGGCGCACAGAAACGCCGCGATGACCGCCGCGAAGCTGCGCGTCGCGCTCAAGAAGTACCTCAAGGAGCTGATCGCCTTGCCGGTCGATCAGCTCGTCGAGAAGCGCTATCAAAAATTCCGCAAGATGGGCGCGTTCGTCGAAGGCCAGCCCTGAGCGATGTACTACGAGCTCGCGCTGATCTCGGTCGTGATCGCCGCGGGCTACTGGGGCGTGTACTTCGCGCGCGGCGTGCAAGCGCGCACGTACGGCCTGATGCTGCTCGGCGCGGCCGCCTGCGCCGCGCTCGGGTTGTACGCGCGCAAGACCGATGGTGCGCCGGCGCTGTGCGGGATCGCCGGCGCGATCGGGCTAGGCACGGCGGCGTGCTTGCTCGTCGTCGGCCCGCTCGTGCGCGCCACCGCGCGGCGATTCGCGGCCTCCGAGCGCTTCGCGATCGCGCAGCGCTTGCTCGACGTCGCCGACGTGCTCGCGCCGGGCTCCGGCGTCGCCGAAGAGAAAGCCCTGCTCGTCGCGATGCGGGAGATCCGCGACGGCCATATCGATCAGACGATCGGCGCGCTGACCGCCGCGAAAGATCGCGCGCCCGCCGAAGCGCGGCTCGCGATCGACGAGCGCATCGCGATGTTGTATCTGGCCGCGTATCGCTGGGACGAAGCGATCGCGCACGCCGAGACGCACCTGTTCGCGATCGCGGTCCCGGCGTTGGCGGACGTCGCGCCGAAGCCGGCGATCGCACTCCGCCGTGCGCTCGGTGTCGCGCCGCCCGTGTGGGTCGAGCTGCTCGGCGCGTACGGCTATAAAGGCGATCTCGACCAAGCGGCGCGCATGCTCGCGCGGCTCGAAGATGTCTGCGCCGGCCGCGACGACGCCGCGATCTGGATCCACCGCGGCCGCATGATGTTCCTGGCGCTCGCCGGCCGCGTCGCCGCGGTCGAAGCGCTCGTCGCGCCGCGCGCCGCCAAGCACATGAGCCGCGCCGCGCGCTCGTACTGGTACGCGGTCGCGCTCGATCGTCACGGCGACGGCCGCGCCGCGCGCACCGCGTACGAAAAAGCGCGCTCGCAATCGCGCGGCCGGCCGCGCGCGCTGATCGAACGCGCGCTCTCGCGCATGCCCGAAGCGACCATGATCGACGTGCCGCCGCTCGCGAGCGAGCTGGTCGCACGCGTCGAAGCGGAAGCGCCCCCAGCGGTGACGGTGCACGCCGCGCCGCGCGGCCCGTGGGCGACGCGCGCGATCGCGGTCGCGTTGCTCGCGTGGGCCGGCGCGATCGCCCTGTTCGTCGGCGATTCGAATGATGTCGGCGTGGTGATGCGAGGCGGCGCGATGGTGCGTGACTTCGTCGCCGCCGGCGAGTGGTGGCGCTTGGTCAGCGCGATCTTCGTCCACATCGGCGGCCTGCACCTGTTGGTCAACGCGATCGGCTTGTGGTTCTTGGGCCGGCTGTGCGAGGAGCTGTTCGGCAGCGTACGCATGCTCGCGATCTTCGCGGTCTCCGGCGTCGTCGGCGCGGCCGCGAGCTACCTCGCGTCGCCGGCCGGCGTCTCGGCCGGCGCGTCGGGCGCGGTGCTCGGCGTGCTCGGCGCGGTGTTCGTCGAGATCACGCTGCATCGCAAGCTTCATCGCGCGGCGTGGCGGCGCGGCATGTGGGGCGGCCTCGCGGTCGTCACCGTCGCGCAGCTGATCGTCGACTTCATGTATCCCGCGATCGATCAGTGGGCGCACGCCGGCGGGCTCGTCGCAGGCGTGCTCGCGGGCATCGCTTTATCGCCGGTCGCGAAGTGGGCCAAGCCGGCGCGCATCGCCGCGATCGCGTTGGGTGCGGCGTTCGGCATCGCGACGGTCGCCGCGGCGGTCCTCGTCGCGCTCACACCGCTCGCCAAGAGCATCGGTCCGGCCGATCATCCGATCGAGATCGGCGAGATCTCACTCCGCGTACCTGCGGGCTGGACCAGCGAGTCCGGCGCGGCGCTCGTCGCACCCGTCGTCGATGGCCGCTTCATCGTCGAGCGAGCGCCCGATCCACTCGAGGTATGGATCACCAAGATGACGGAGGACGCGCATCGCATCTACGATCAGGTCGACGTCGCGACCGAGAAGCTCGTGGCATTGCCGGAGTCGTGGGACGGCGTCGAGCTCGTGATGTCGCGCGACGACGACGACGGCTCGCGCCAGACCTGGCGCCGCATCGTCGCCGGCAAGTCGATCGAAGGCGGCACGATCCTGACGTGGATCGACGTGCCCGACGGCATGGCGCGCATGGTGCCGAGCTTGTTCACGCAGATCTTGGCGAGCGTCGTCGCCGTGCGGCCAGCCGCAGCGCGATAAACAGCACGGCGAGCGACCACGCGAGCCACACCACGGCCCAGAACCAGATCGTCCACGGCGGCACGCGGCCGAACGTCGCGTCGGCCATCACGTACGCATCGGAGTGACCCGACACGATGCCGTCGACGACTTGCATCGGCCGCAGCAGCACGCGGATATCGAGCAGCGCGTTGATGCACGCCTGCGCGGCGATGAAGTGCGCGCACAAGAGGCGGAGCCGCGCGGGTAGGGCGATGCCACACGCGGCGATCGCGCCCGCGATCGCGAGCGTCGCGTAGGGCCCGAAGTGCTCGCCCTCCGGCGTCGGCTCGACGACGACCACGACCGAAAGCACCATCAGCACGGCGAGCGCGACCAGCGCGATGCGCGCGGCGCGCGGCGTCGGCGTCGCCAACAAAAGGATCGCGCCCCACAGCGGCGTGCCCATGTAGCCGGCCGCGGCGATCGCCGCCGTGCCCGGCGCGCTGATCGCCCAAACTTGCAGAGTCTGGCCGCTGGTGTCGCGGTACATCAGCACGTGCTTCACGCCCGCGCCGGTGATCCACATGACGAGCGCGTGCGACAGCTCGTGCAACCACGTCGCGAGCAGCTTGAACGGATAGAGCGCGAAGCCGCCGTACGGCAGGTTCCACAGCACGAGCGACGCGAGCAGCGCGATCGCGAGCGTGCGCAGCTCGGCGTCAGTCGCGCTTGGATTTGTCGTCGTCGGCGTCATGCGTCGGTTTGCTCGTCGCGTCGGGTGGCCGCGCGGCCGGATCGAACATCGCGTGGAACACGCGCGTCGTGCGCGCTCGGACCACGGCCGCGATCTTCACGAGGTCCTCGGGATCGAGCAGCGTTCGCAGCTTCGCGGTCGGCGTGCGCGCGAGCGCGAGCACGTCGAGGATGTTGATCGGCGCCGATCCGCCGCACACGATGCCGATCGCGGCGCCACACGCGGCGCCGACCAGTGCACCGATCGGGATCATGGCGAGCCAACCCGCGTGATGCTGCGGCACGTGGCCCTGCGGGATCGCCGCGATCACGAGCAGACCGATGCCGGCGACCGCATGCGTCCGCGCCGCGATCCACGCGGCGTGGCGGCGACCGCCGAGCGAAATCTCATCGCCTCGGCCGACCTGCTCGATCGACGCTTGTGCCGCGATCCGGCCGATGCCGGCGGCGGTCAGCACGGCAGCGATGCCCGCAAACACCGCGGTCAGCCGGATGACGCTCATGAACGAGGCGTCGGGATCGCTCCCGAACCGGCCCAAAAACCACACGCCGGCAGCCAAAGCAGGTACTTCCACGACGGCGCCGACGCACAAGCCCTTGAGGAACCCCCACCGCGGGGCAATTGCAGCGGGAAGTCGACCGGTTAGGCGCGGCTGTGTGGGATCGGGCACGGGCGGTTTCTAAGCCCTTATAAGGAAGACCAACCGACGGATCACCGTAGCATTGATACACTACCGAGGGTTTATGGCTTCAACGCTCGCCAACAGCGGAAACCGCGCATACGCCGCCGCGCATTTTGCGGTCGAGATCGACACGCTCGGCGACGTCGGGCTGTTTCGCTCGGTCGAAGGCGGCGGCATGAAGGCCGACGTGATGACGAACCAGACCGGTGCGTCGCACGTCAAATTTCGCCAGCTCGGCAAGCCGCACTTCGACGATCTCAAGCTGCAGGTCGGGATGGCGTCGACGCAGCCGTTCTACAAGTGGATCTCGGAGTTCTTCACCGGCCAGGGCACGCCCAAATCCGGTGCGATCGTCGCGGCCGATTTCTATTACCAAGAGCGCGCGCGCCGCACGTTCAGCGGCGGCTTGATCAAGGAGATCGGGTTTCCCAAGCTCGATGCGAGCGACAAGGGCGCCGCATACATGAGCATCGGCATCGCGGTCGAGGACATCCAGTTCCAGGTCGGCAGCGGCCAGAAGATCGAGCAGAGGTTTTACATGCCGAACCAGAAGCTCTGGTCGTCATGTAACTTCCGCTTCACGCTCAGCGGGTTCGAGGACAGCTGCAAGCGCGTCAGCAAGATCGACGCGTTCACGATCAAGCAGAACGTCATCGAGCATCACGTCGGCGGCTATCGCGCGCCGTTCAAGTTTCCGAGCCAGATCGACTTCCCGAACCTCACGTTCTACATCCCCGAAGCCGACGCGGCGCCGTTCTACAAGCGCGCGACCGACGGAATCGCATCGGGCATCGGCGCGAACAACAAGCTGCACGGCCAGATCGAAGTGCTCGACAACACGCTCAACACGACGCTCGCGTCGGTCGCGTTTCTGCACTCCGACATCGTCAGCGTGACGCCGGATCGCTCGGACGCTTCGACCGAGGACATCAAGCAGGTCAAGGTCGAGATCTACAGCGAGATGATGGGCTTCACGTACGGCAGCATCGGGCTCGGCGACCTGCAGTAGCAGAGCTCAGCTCGCGAACGCGCGCGCGGCTTCGTCGCGCAGCGAGAACCAGCGCTTGATCGCCTCGGCTTTGGCTGAATCGAGCAGCTCGGTCACGGCTTCGATGTCGTCGTCGGCGTGCGCGAACGCACGCGGCGGCGTGAGGACAAACGCGAGCACGTCGCGCGCGTCGCGCGGATCGGGCTGATAGCTACTGCTGTAGAGCGTTTCTCCCACACAGGCACCCTCACACCCGTGGATCGCGGCGGCAAGTTTTCGGCGGATGTGGTCTAGTCCGCGCGATGTCGCGTTCGAAAGTCGCCGTGATCCGGGTCCGTCCCGACGCCGTACTCGAGGACATCGATCGCCTGCACGAGCTCGCCGGCGTCGAGCGCGCGCTCGCCAAAGGCGCGCAGACGATCCTCAAGGACAACATCTCGTGGCACTTCCCGTTCCCCGGCGCGAACACGACGCCATGGCAGCTCGAAGGCACGATCCGCGCGTTGCACGGCCGCGGCTACGACGATCTCGTCTGCGTGCAGAACAAGACGGTCGTCACCGACGCGTTCAAGGGCGAAGACCTCAACGGCTACGTGCCGATCTTCAAGCGCTACGAGATCCCGGTTCGCTACAACTTCAAGCCCGAAGACATGACCTGGTCGGTCTATCGGCCGAAGGCGAAGATGAACGTGCTCGACACGATCTTCCCCGAAGGCATCCAGATCCCCGACGCGTTCCACGGCACCAACATCGTTCACCTGCCGACCGTGAAGTGCCACATCTACACCACCACGACCGGCGCGATGAAGAACGCGTTCGGCGGGCTGCTCAACACCAAGCGGCACTACACGCACTCGTGGATCCACGCGACGCTGGTCGACTTGCTCGCGATCCAGAAAGAGATCCACGCCGGCTTGTTCGCGGTGATGGATGGCACCACGGCGGGCGACGGTCCCGGCCCGCGCACGATGCGACCGGTGATCAAAGACGTGATGCTCGCATCGCAGGATCAAGTCGCGATCGATGCGGTCGCCGCATCGATGATGGGCTTCGATCCGATGAGCCTGGAATATATTCGGCTCGCCGACGAGCAAGGCTTGGGCAACGGCCGCCGCGAGAACATCGAGATCGCCGGCGACCAGGCGCTCGCCGATCAGAAGTGGGGCTTCTCCGTCGGCGACAACGGCGCGTCGATGGTCGGCGACTTGATGTGGTTCGGGCCGATGAAGCGGTTCCAGAAGCTGTTCTTCCACACGCCGCTGGTGAACCTGTTCGTGATGGGCTCGGAGGCCTATCACGACTACTACCGATGGCCGCTGCGCGACCGCAAGATCTTCGAGCAGTGGCGCGACGAGACCTCGTGGGGCCAGCTGTTCGAGCGCTACCAGCACGACGGCTCGATCGCACCGGCGCAAAGCAAAGCCGGCTAAAGCCGCGAGCGAGTACAGCACTCGACGTTGACCGCGTAGCGAGCAGGCGTTACGGGTCGTCGACGAGCCCGCGCAATCGCTCGACCGCCTGCGCGTGTAATCGGCTCGCCCACGATTTCGAAATGCCGAGCTCGGCGCCGGCCTCGAGCAGGTTCTTGCCCTCCCAATAGTGCTTCATCATCAATGCGCGCTCTTTTTCGGGCAGCGTGTCGAGCGCCTTGCGCAGCTTGCCGGCGAGCCGGCCGCGATCGAGCTGGACGCCAGCGTCGGGTTTGTCGTCGCCGCGATCGAAGCCGTTGTCTTGCATCGCTTCGAGCGACGTCACGTACATCGTCCGGATCGCGGACAATGCTTGCTGCACTTGCGCGAGTGCGGCGGCGCCGCTCGCCGGCGGCGTGCCCGCCTTGGTCGCGCCGATCTCGCGCTCGCCGCGGTGCTCCAAGTAATCGCTCGCGGCGCGAAGCGCGACGAGCTTCGCCCACACGCGGCGCGGCAGATTCGACGATCGGCGCAACCCGTCGAGGATCGCGCCGTGCACGCGATACCACGCGAACGTGGAAAACGCCGCGCCGCGATCGGGCTCGTAGCGCGCGGCCGCTTCGGCCAAGCCCGAGTTCGCGAGCGCGATTAGCTCGTCGAGCTCGATGTGCTCCCGCACGCGCGGGAAGATCATCAGCGCCGCGCGACGCGCGACCTCGAGATGGCGCTCGACCAGGCGCGCCCGCTCGGCGGTGCTCAACGGGACGCCCGGTGACTCCACATCAACTCCTCGGCCGAACCTAACACGGCGTGTTAACGTCTCGCCGTGGGTGTGTTCACGGCGCTGGGCGGAGCCGAGCTCGGCGAGCTCGCGTCCGAGCTCGGGCTCGGCCACGTTCGCGAGTTTCGCGCGATCGCGGCGGGCACGATCAACTCGAACTTCGAGCTCGTCGCCGACACCGGGCGTTACTTCGTGCGCGTCAACGAAGGCAAAGCCGAAGCCGACGTCGCGTGGGAAGCGCGCCTCGTCACCGCGCTCGCCAAGGCCGGCGTGGTCACACCGTCGCCGATGGTCGCCTCGTCGACCGGCTTGCCGTACGCGCCGATCGCCAGCAGCGGCGGACGCAAATGGGCGAGCGTGTTTCCCTGGCGCGACGGCAAGCATCTCGCCGCCGAGGCGGTGACCGCCGCGCACGCCGAGCGGTTCGGCGTCGTGCTCGCCGAGCTGCACGTCGCCGGGCTGGAGCTGCCGACCGCATGGCGGCGCGGCAGCATCTACGATCACGATCACCTCATGATGCGGTTCGAGCGCTGCGCGCGCGTCGACGACAAGGCACTGTCGCGCGCGGTCGCGATCCTGCGCGAAGAGCTCGCGGTCGCTCGCGGCGCGATGCCGGTGCGCCGCGCGGCGACGCAGGGGTTCATCCACGGCGACCTGTTCCGCGACAACGTGCTGTGGAACGGCGAGCCCGAGGTGATCTCGGCGATCCTCGACTTCGAGCAGGCGTCGGGCGGCAGCTTGGTCTACGACCTCGCGGTGTGCATCAACGACTGGTGCTGGACGATCTTCCCGCGCTTCGATCTCGCGGCCGCGTTGGTCGCCGGCTACACGCGCGTGCGTCCGTTGTCGGCCGCCGATCGCGCGGCGCTGCCGATCGAAGTACGCGCGGCCGCGGCGCGCTTCACGCTCACGCGCATCACGGATGTCTATTTGGCAAGGGTCGATAACCCCGACAAGGACTTCCGTGCCTTTCTGGCGCGCTGTGAAGCATGGCGAGGTCCAGCACTTGGCCAACTTACGGCCGCGGTGTAGCGTCCCGCGCGCTGGCGCTGAATCTGCAAACGCCAGCTCGAAAGCAGATGACTAGGTTCTTGTTCTTGGCCGCGCTCGTTGGTGTCGCGGGCTGCGCAGCGAAGGTGACGTACGTCCCCGGCACGCGCATTCCGTTCTCCGAATCGAACAAGTCGGTGCTCGACACGATCGAGCTGTATCGGCTCGCGGTCGAGCGCGGCGACGCCGACGGCCTGATGTTGATGGCCGCGAAGCAGTACTGGGAAGATTCGGGGACGCCGACCGGCGCCGACGATTACGGCTACGACGGCCTCCGCAACGTGCTGCTGACGCGGCTCTCCAAGGCGAGCGATATCCGCTACTCGATGCGCTACATGGAAGTGCGCCAGACGTGCCCGAAAGATCTGCACCCCGGCTGCCGCGCGGCCGTCGACGTGCTGATCGATGCGAGCTTCACGATCGCCGATGCGACCGGCAAGCCGGAGCGTCCCGACAAGCGCGATCAGAACGAGCTCGTGCTCGAGTGGGACGGCCATCGCTGGCTGTTCCTATCGGGTATGTAAGTCGCTATCGATGTTACTGCGCACGGCCATTCGGCAGTGCTGCGCCCCCGGCGTTCGCCGGGCTTGCGATTCGCTGTTGCCAGTCGGTCGCGAGCAAGTGATCGACGGCGTTGGTGTCGGCGCCGCCGAGCGCCGCGATCGCGCGCTCGAGCTTGTCGCGATCGCTCGTGCGATACGCGACGATCGCCAGTCGCCGCGCCGCGAATCGCACGAAGTTGGATCCGGGCAGGCCGCGTGCGAGCGCGAGATCGAGCTCGCTTGCCGCACCGGGCCAATCGCCGGCGTTCGCGAGCTGAAGGCCGAGCAAGTAGTGCGCGAACCCGAGGCTGGGCTCGGCGTCGGCGGCGCGCTGCGCGTCGCGGATCGGCTCGGCGCCGATCGCGGCGAAGAAGTAGCTGCGCAACGCGTCGCCCGCGGGACCGTCGTGCTTCAGCGAGAACGCTTCGGCATCGAGCTGGCGGCGTTCGTTGCCGTCGAGCGGCAGCGCGCGGGCGCGCTCGATCAGCGCCAGCTTCTCGCGATCGGTCGCGGCCGTTCGCGCGAGCTTTTCGAGCACCTCGGCGCGCAGCGTCGTGGTCACGCCATCGTCATCCGCGATCGCGTTCCAGATCGCGCTCGCTTGGGCGCGCTGAAACGGATCGCCCGTGCTGAGCACGCCGCCGAGATCGATGCGGTTGCGCGGCTCGTCGGGCGCTTCGGCGCAGACGTCGCGCAAGAGCGCGAGCGCTTTGTCACGATCGCCATGAGTGAGCTCGCCGAGCGCGGCCTCGCGGCGCGCCGCGATCGCGTGCGGGCACGGCCGCGAAAACACGCTGCCGCCGCGGAACCGCTCGCGCGTGCCCTCGACGACCGACTTCGGCAGATCGATCGCATCGATCATCGCGCGCCATTGCTGTTCCAGCTCGCTCAGCGACTTGTCGTACGCGGCCTCGAAGTCGCCGCCCGAGTGATAGAGCGCGCGCAGCTTCGGCGCGCCATACGTGTCGAGCAAGAAACGCAAGAACGATCCGGCCGTCGTGTAGCCGCGCGCCGACGAGAACTCGAAGAACTGGATCGACAGCAGGTCGCGCAGCGCCGGCCGCATGCCCATCAGCTCGAGCGCCCGCACGGATTCGTGCGGCGTCAGCGGGCCATCGCCGCCGGGCCAATCGAGCGCGACGGCCAACCCCTCGATGAGGCCGGGGTTGAACAGCACGCCGTCCTTCACGGCGACGCCAAAGAAGCGATCGCCGAAGCTCGCGGCGACGGCGTGTGCGATCTCGTGGCGCAGCGACGAGTGCGGGAATGCGCGGTGATCGAGATAGATCTCGTGCCGCCACGGCTTGGCCATCTCGACGTTGCGCGCGCCGAACCAGCGCGCTTTCTGCTCGGTGTCGGCGAAGTAATACGACACGAGCTTGCCCGCCGGCGCTTCGCCGATCTGCGCGACAACCTGCGCGTAGCGAAACTCGTGATCGGCCGCGATGAGCTCGATATCGCGCTCGATGTCGGGCGTTTTTGCATAGTGGATCGTGAAGTGCGCGGTCTCGATCGTGCCGGCGAGCACGTTCTGGATATCGCGCGCGTCGATCGCGTAGCCGAGCTCGCCGGCGTCGCTGCGGAGCAGCCCGGCGATCGCGAACGCGGCGACCGCAGCGAGTGCCAGCGCGATCGTTCGCTGCGGCCGCGGCACGGCCAGCCGCACGCGATAGCTCGGCACGTCGAGCCGCGCCCCGACCGCGCAACACAGGCCGATCACGAATGCGAGCTGCTCGACGCGCGACCAGATCAGCGCGCCGCCGAGCACGATGTTCTCGTCGTACATGTTGCCGGGGAAGAACCCGATCAGCGGGTTGTAGACGAACACCGGCGGCTCGCTGTAGAAGCGCGCGAGCCCGAGCGCGATCAACCCGACGACAGGTCCCAGCACGCTCGCGACCGCTGCGATCCGCCTGGGGCCGAGCGCGATCGCGATCGCGTGGCCCGATGCCGCGGCGAGCACGGCGCTCGCGATCGGCAGCAGCAGATACGCTTCGATGCCGAACCACCAGTCGCAGGTCGGCACCCAGATGCCATGCACGGCGGCGACGACACCGGGCACGAGCGTCACGAGCAACGCGCGCCGGATCGACACCACGATCCCGCGCGCGAGCGCACGCTCGGGCGCGTCGGAGCGCTCGACCACGGAGCGCGCGTCGCGCTGGATCTGGCGCGCGTGTGCCGCGCCGAGATCGAGCCCGGCGATCGAGGCGAACCCGGCGACGACGACCGCGAGCTCGAAGCCGAGCACGTCGAACAACGGCACGAACCACACGGCGATCGCCACGACGCTCGCGACCGCGATCCAGATCCATAGCCGCAACTGCCGGGTCATCGCGAAACCCTGCTAGGGTAGGCCGTGGCCGATGAACCGCCCGAACGCCGCGCTGAAGTGCGGCGACCGATCGAGCTCAAGGTCGAGTACAAGCGGCTCAACACGTTCTTCGCCGATTACACCAAGAACATCTCGCGCGGCGGCACGTTCATCAAGACTGCACGACCATTGCCGGTCGGCACGGAATTCCTGTTCAAGCTGTTCATTCCTGGCCGCAAGGAGCCGTTGACGATCCACGGCGAAGTCGCACGCATCGTCATGGAAAGCGACGCGGAATCCGAGCAAACCGGGCAGGGAATGGCGATCAAGTTCGTGTACCGCGAGGGCGATGCGCAGCAGGAGATCGCGCGCACCGTCGAAGCCATCATGACCGATAGCCTCGGCCCGCGCTTGTACGCCAAGCTCATGGATCAAGCCCACAAGCGCAAAGGCGCCTCGTAATGTCGGTCGGCAGGTTCTTTCGCTATCTCGCGCCGAATCTGATCACGACGTCGTCGATGATCTTCGGTTTGGTGTCGCTGTGGTCGGCGCACAACGAGCAGTATGCACTGGCCGGCTGGATGATCATCTACGCCGTCCTCACCGATCGCATCGACGGCCTCGTCGCACGCGCGCTGAAGGCGACGAGCGAGATCGGCATGCAGCTCGACTCGTTCGCCGATTTCTTGAACTTCGGCGTCGCGCCGCCGTTTCTCGTGCTGACCTATCTCTCGCATCGGCGAGACTTGCCGTACCAGGACGGCACCGCGCATTTCCTGCTGTTCGCCGCGTGCGGCGCGTTCATGTTGTGCGCCGTGTTCAGGCTCGCGCGTTACAACGTGCTGTCGGACGATCAAGTCCCGACCAAGATCTTCTTCGGTTTCCCGACGACGCTCGCCGGCGGCACGCTGGTGATCTGGATGCTCGTGCTGCTCAAGTACGATCCGACGAGCGACGCGTTTGGCGGCGCGAAGCTGTTCGGTCCGCACCTGCAGACGCCGCTCGCGGTGTGGAAATATTTTCCGATCGCGCTCGTCGTCGGCGGTTACTTGATGGCGTCGCGGCTGCCGATGCCGAAGGTCGGCATGACCAAGAACAAGCTGGTCAGCGTCGGGCTGCTCGGGCTCGTCGTGATCGGCTACGTCTGCGGCTTCGCGATGCACTATCCGGAGATCTGCTTCTGGATGCCGACCGGCTGGAGCATCATGTTCCTGATCTGGGGCCAAGCGTCGGCGACCGCGCGCGCGATGCAGCCGCCGCCGTTGTTCCCGCGCAGCCTCGACCAGCGCGTGCTCGAGCGGCCGCAAGAAGACATCGCCGACATCGTGCTCGACGAGAAACCCGCGCCTTAGTCGGCGCAGGTGAGCGGCGCGTTCGCGACGATCACATCGTCGATCCACAGGTCGAGCGCTGGTTCCGCGTCGACGTCGGTCGAGCTCGCGAACGCGATGCCGACCCCGGCCGCGGCGAGCCTCGGCACTCCGTCGGTCGCAACATCGTCGAGCTCGGCGCTGCCGTCGCCGCCGAGGATCAGCGAGCCCGTCGCATCGTCGGCTCGCACGATGCCGAACGTGACACACGTCCAGTCGCCGGGCGTCGGCTGAACCATCGATTCGACCGAGGTATTCGAAAACTCCGAGTACACTGTCAAGCCGCCGCTCGTCTCGTACACGCCATCCGCGAACGGATCGTCCGAGACCTGCGCCGCTCCGACCAAGCCCATGTGATTGACTGGCAACGATCCGAAACGCGCGAACACGCGCAGATTGATCGGAGCGTTCGAGCTGCCGAGCGTCGCGGTCTCGACGATACCGATCGCGACGTTCGAGCCGGCTGCCACCGCGTCGCTGTGGATGTGCAGCGATTGCGAGCCCCGATGCGCAACCGTCGAGTCGAGCGACACATTGCCGATCGCCGTCCAGACGTCGGCGATCGCCGAACCTTCGAAACCGTCGCACAACTCGTACGCGCATGCGGCGGAGCTCGGTGTATCCACGCTGCTCGCGGCATCGAGCGCCCGCCCGTCGAAGTCGAAGCGGCCGCACGCCGCCACCAACATCAGCGCCAGGGCCTCCCTCACGCAGGCGATCCTACGCTACGATGGCCGGATGGTTTCGATCGTTCGTGTCGTAGCAGTCGCAGCGGTTGGTCTCGGCGCTTCGCTGGCCTCGGCGGCGCCGCAAGTCGTGATCTCGAAGCACACCAAGACCGTCGAGATCAAAGATCCGGCGTGGGGAATCACCGCGTTGACGATCCAGATTCCCGACAACTGGACGTTCGAGGGCGTGCTGCTCCGCGATCCGTATTGCGGCGGCGTGCCGACGGTCGCGTATCGCATCTCGAGCCCCGACGGCCTCGCCGGATTCCAGTCGATGCCGGCGTTCACGTCGCACTACTCCGACGACAAGATCTCGATGCAGTCGTACGAGCGGTTTCACTGCAAGATCATGCAGCCGATGTCGCCGGCCGACTGGCTGCAATACGTCGCGCCGGCGGTCCGGCCGAATCCGACGATCGGCAAGGTCGAGCCGACGTTCGATGCCGCGCAGATCGAGCAGAACATGCAGCAATACAACGATCGGGGCCGCGCGAATCACGTACCGGTCAACCAGACCGGCGGCGGCGTGCACAGCCGGCTCGAGTACGCGTTACACGGCACGACGGTCGAAGAAAACCTTCGCGTCGTCGTGTCGACGTTCCAGATCATGACCGCGACGCGCAAACAGGCGTGGAACACGAACGTCGATGTCTCGGGCCTGCGCGCGCCGAAGGGCCAGCTCGATTCGGTGATGAAGCAGCTCGGCCCGATGATCCAGACCGCCGCGTTCACGCCGGATTGGATCGCGCGGCAGCAGCGCCAGATGGCCGCCGACAACCAGGCCGCGATGGCGATGATCAAGCGCCAGGGCGATCAGATCCGCGACACGCTCAAGCGCAACCACGATGCGTTCATGCAGCAGCAGCAACAGAGCTTCGACCACGCGCAACAAGCCGATCGCGATCGCCAGGACGCGATGCATCGCAGCGCGGTCGCGTGGACGCTCTACGCCGGCGACGAACAGATCGTGCGCAACCCGCAGAGCGGCGAGGTCTCGCGCGTGACCAGCACCGCGGGCCGCAACGTCCACCAGGATCAAACCAGCGGAGCGATGGTCGCGAGCGACGATCCCAACTTCGATCCCAGCTACTACGTGCGGGGCCAGTGGACCCAGCTCGAGAACGTCGATCCGCTCGCGCCATCCGGCAAATGAGCGTCAGCTCGGCCTACCGCCGATTGTTATTGACCAGCGTTTAGTAGGGACTAGTATCGCCGCGTGCGGAGGGGATTCGCATTCGCGGCAATGTTGCTCGCAGCTGCATGCAGCCATGCGCCGGGCGATACGACGATCGACGCGAGCGCGCCGCCATCGCCCGACGCCGAGATGGTCGTCGCACCACACGGCCCGTATCCGATCATCCTCGCGCACGGCCTGTTCGGATTCACGAATATCGGCCCGCTCGATTACTTCTACGGCATCGCGCCCGTGCTCGAGGCGCAAGGCCGCACCGTGATCGCGACGTCGGTCGATCCGGTCCAGAGCTCGGACGTCCGCGGCCAACAGCTCGTCACGCAGATCGAGCAGATTCGCGTGCAGACCGGCGCCGCCAAGGTCGTCATCATCGGCCACTCGCAAGGCGGACTCGATGCGCGCTGGGCCGCGACCAACGATCCCGACGCGGTCGCCGCCGTGATCACGATCGCGACGCCGCACCTCGGCAGTCCCGTCGCCGACGTCGCGCTCGGCCTCGCGCCCGGCGATGAACAAGCCGCCCTCGACGCGCTCGCGAACGTGTTCGGCCTCTCCGGCACCAGCTTCGAGGGCGCGCTGCAAGATCTCTCGAGCGCCGGCGCGGCCGCGTTCAACGCCGCGACGCCCGACGTCAAGGGCATCAAGTACTGGTCGGTCGCCGGCCGCTCCAACATGATCGCCGCCGATGAGTGCCCGCCGAGCTCGACCATCACGACCGAGTGGGACAGCTCGAACGATCCGATGGATGCCGTGTTGCTCCCCATCGACGCGATCCTGCAATCGCAAGTCTCGTCGTCGACGGTGCAAGACGGCCTCGTCACGATCGACTCGGCCCAGTGGGGCACGTTCCTCGGCTGCGTCCCCGCCGATCACTTCGACGAGGTCTGCCAGATCGCGGGCGCGTCGCCCGGCATCGGCAACAACTTCGATTGCCTCGGCCTGTACACGAACCTCGGCAATCTGCTCACCGCGAACGGTTTCTGAGCGGTCACATCCCGAGCGAGATCGGCGGCCCACCGTCGAGCTTGACGATCCAATGCAGCCCGTAATTTCCGGGCGGCTCGAGGACTCCGAACACCAGCCCCGTCGCGGGAAACGCCACCGCGAACGCGAGCATGATCCGCCACCACGTCGGCCGATGCAGCCCGCCGAGCGCGCCCGCGAGTGAAAAACAAAACACGCTGAACGCGATCGCGAACACCACCGCGACCACCCACAACGACTGCACGAACGGCCAGATCGCACACATCACCAACCAACCCAGCGCCTCTGCGAGCGCGGCCGGTCCCGCACCGGCAAACAGCGCCGCGGCGATCGTATCGAGCACGTGGACGTCGCGCGTCCCACGCGGCGCGAGCACGAGGTGACACAACAACCCGATCGCGACGTAGTGCGCATACGGCCCGAGCGCCGACAGCACGGCATCGCCGATCCCATCGGGATGATCGATGCCGACGATCGCGCCCGCGACCTGATGCGCCGCCGCGACGAGCGCCGCGCCCGTCGCCAACATCGCGAGCGGGTTCATCGCATCCGCGCGACCGGCGCGCCACGAATCCATGAACCGCGCGGGCGCGCGCATCATCTGCCACGTCGTCGCCAGATAGCCGCGGGCTTCGTGCCAAGCGGCACGAACGCCGTCGCGGACCCATGGTGGTGGTGCGCGCTCGTCACCCATCCGGCCAAAATTGCGTGGCGAGCCGGCGGTGTCAACCCGTTGACACGCGCACGCGGGCGCGGATACTTCGCTGACCCGGGGGATTAGCTCAGTGGGAGAGCATCGGCTTTGCAAGCCGAGGGTCTGGGGTTCGATCCCCCAATCCTCCACGTAGTTAGGAGACTCATAGGGCTGCTAGTCAGCAACTGAATTAGCGCTGGCGCCCCGGCGCGGGATCGCGATCACCGACCCCGGCAAATCTGACAACGCGATCTTAGAACGGCATCTTGTGGGTGCCGGACCCCGAGCCTTGCGCCGTCGGTGGTTTCGGATCCGCCGGCAACGGTGTCGTCGGTATCGTCGTGGCCCGTGGTGGCGGTGGCGACGAGTGCAGCGCGGTGACGTGTGGCCACCTGTGTTTGCTCGCGGGCGGAGCCGGCGCGGGCGAGGCGACCGCCGGCGGCGCGGCGACGGGCGGCGATGCGATCGAGGGCGCTGGCGTCGGCTCCGGCGTCGTCACCGGGGCGGGTGGCGGCGGTGTTCGCACGGCCGTCGGCGCTGGTGCCGAGATCTCGTCGCCGCCGCGGTCGAAGAGGGCGATCGCGATCGAGATCGCGGTTGCGGCCGCGATCGCGAGCGCGAGCGCGGCGGTTGCGACGAGCACGCGGCGGCGGCGGCGAGGTCGCCGTTGCGTGATCGTTGCCGGCCCGCTCGGTTGCAGCGCCGCCTCGAGCGCGTCGCGCGCCTCGACCGCGGTCTGGTACCGATCCGCCGGATCCTTTTCGAGCAAGCGCTCGATCACGCGCGCGAGCTCCACCGGGACGCCGCCCATGGCCGGCGCGCGCTCGCTGCTGTGCATCGCGATCAGCTCGTGCACCGAGGACGACGAGAACGGGAGCTTGCCCGAGCCGAGCAAGTACAGCACGCAGCCGAGCGAATACAGGTCGGCGCGACCATCGCAGGGTTCTGCGCGTGCGAGCTCGGGCGGCATGAACGCGGGCGTGCCGAGCAGCTCGCCGGCGTTGGTCGTCGTGTTCGCAGCTTCGGCGGTGAGCGATTTCGCGAGCCCGAAGTCGACCACCTTGACGAGATCGCGCCCGCGCGCGAGCAACATGATGTTCGATGGCTTTAGATCGCGGTGCACGATCGACAGCGCGTGCGCGCCTTCGAGTGCGTCGCAGACTTGCATGCCGATGCGAACGATGCGCTCGGGCCGCAGCACGCCGTCCTCGGTGATGACCTGGTCGAGTGTGCGACCACTGACGAGCTCCATCACGAGGTAGAACATGCCGTCGGCGGTCTGACCGAACTCGTGGACGCCGACCGCATTGGGGTGGCTCAGCCGGCTCGCGAGCTTGGCCTCGCGCAAGAACCGCCGGATGGCGTCCGGTGACGCGACGGCCTTGCCGTGGAGCAGCTTGATCGCGACCTCGCGGCCCACGGAGTGTTGTGCGCCGCGATACACCGTGCCCATGCCGCCTTCGCCGAGCTTCTCGAGAATCGTGAACTTGCCGTCGAGCTCGCGACCGATCAGCGGATCGCGTGGTGCGATCAGGCGAACCAGCTCGGTGCCGTCATCGGGACAGCGCGTGTGCCCTTCGAACATCTTCTCGCACGCCGGGCAATAGAGCTCGCGCGTGGCCGGAATCGAATCTGGCAGCGTCGTCGTCACTCAGCGCTGCCATCCGATCACCAGCAGGCCGCCGCCCGGCACCGGCGCGACGCCCACCGCCGGCGACTCCGCGTGTGATGACGAGTGCAGCACGTAGCCGGCGATCACGAGGCCAGCACCGACGGCGAACAACGCCAGCGACGTCGGTCGGCCGTATTCGTACATCTTCTCGTACGCACCGCCGAAGTTGTTCGTCGTGCGGTTGCGGAGCTTCAGCCAGCCGATTCCCATGACGCCGTATGCGACGGCACCGGCCGCGACGGTGGCGGCACCGCCGATCATCATCGCCCGCGGTAACGGGCTCGGCGGTTTGGGCCGAGCACCCGGCCGATACAACTGGATCACGACCTGCTTCGGTGACGAGTCGGCGACGTCGATCGAATAGTGCTCGTCCTCGAATCCGGCGGCGGTCGCGGTGATCACGTGATGCCCGCGCGACAGATGGATCGTCGTGCCGGGCGTGAATGTCTCGTCGGGCAAGAAGCTAGAGACGCTGAGCTGCGCGGGCGTCCCAGCCGGCGCGATCGCGATTCGAACAGCCGCGACCGTCGTCTCGCGAAGGCGCTCGGCGATCAGCGTGTCGAGATCGGGGACCCAGTCGGGCAGCTCGCTCGTTGCGAGCGTGTGGCAACGCGCGAGAAAGATCTCGGCTTGGGACCACAGCTCGCGACGCGTATACGCGAGCGCGATCAGGCAGCTGTGCGTCGCGTTGGATTCGATCCGATCGGCGGCCTTGAACGCTTCGATCGCCTCGGTGAATCGACCGTTCGCCGCGAGGTCGACGCCGCGCTGGCCGATCTCGTCGGCCGCGGGGTTCGCGTGCGCCGTAGCCGCCGCGACGCACAGCAGCATGAGCGCTTCGCGCCGGTACTTCACACCGCCTGCCAGGGTAACACGAGCGCCGCGGCGGACAGGTTACGATGTCGGCATGCGGCGAGGTCTCGGCGCGGTCTGGGTGACGTGCGTCGCGTGCTATGTCGAGCCGTCGCCGCCGATCGTCACGAACATCGCGTTCGTGACGTCGCACACGATCTTGATCAGCTCGATCACGACTTTCGACACCGCGGATGACTTCTGCAACACGAGCGCGGCCGCGGCGCACCTGCCGGGACACTACGTCGCGTGGCTATCGTCGTCGACCACGTCGGCGGTCGACCGGCTGGGAAGTGCGCGCGGCTGGGTGCGTCCCGACGGCAAGCCGTTTGCCGATCGCGCGAGCGACGTGGGCGCCGGGCGACTGTTCTACCCGCTGCGCATCGACGAGAACGGACAAGACGTCGTGGGCGGGGCAACCACCACGGCACCGGTCGCGACCGGCACGAACTACGGCGGCACGTTCAGCAACAACTGCGATGACTTCACCGATAGCGGAAGCAACATCGTCGTCGGCTTCGCGGACGCGACGACCGCGGTATGGACCCAGTACACGGCCGCGCCATGCACCTCGGAGCTCCATTTGTATTGCCTCGGCATCGATGCGAATGGGCCGGTCACTCCGGCGGATACCGGCAAGCTCGCGTTCTTGAGCACGGAGGCGTTCACGCCGAGCACCGGGCTCGCGAGTGCCGATCAGATCTGCTCCGACGAGGCGACCGCGAACGGCGTCTCCGGGACGTTTGGTGCGCTGCTCGCGACCAACGGCTCCGCATCGATCGCGCGGTTTGGGCCGACGTCCGGATCGCGCTGGGTGCGCCCCGATCACGTCGCGATCACGGATGGGCTCGAAGAGCTCTCGGCGCCGTGCAATGTCACGCTCGATCTGACGTACGGCGGAAACACCGTCACGTGGACCGGCGGTGGTGGCGTCAACATGCCTGGGAACGCCGGCACGACCTGCAACAACTGGAGCGGCTCGAGCGGTGATGGCGTCGCCGGCGGCACGTCGCGTTCCGGCACGAACGCGCTCGGCATCACGGGAACGCTGATGTGCTCGCAACCGACGACCATTTACTGCTTCGAGATGTAGGCGCTGCGCGATCGCTCACGTGAGGCAGCGGCCCCACGCTTGGATCGACGCGGCGACATCGCCGAATCGTCGGCCCTTCGAGGTGAGCGAGTACGTCACCTTGATGGGCGGCCCCGGATCGACGCTGCGCTCGATCAGCTCGGCGTGCTCGAGCTCCTTCAACCGCTGCGACAGCACCTTGTCGCCGGGCCCTTTCGCCTGCTCGGCGAGCTCGGTGAACCGGAGCGGCCCGGGCTGCAGCACGTTCAAGATCAGCGCGTTCCAGGGCTTGCCGAGAATGTCGCACGCCGCCTGGAAGGCACGGCAATGAGAATCCACGGGCTTGCCCATGCGCTTTACTATAGCCATCAACTTTCCAAAGGGAAGTAGCTTGACGTTTGCTAGCGCCGCCCCATGTTTGGTAGATGGCACTATCGGTCGTCCCACTTCTCTTGCACTCCGACGCGCTCCCGGAAGGTGCTCGGCTCGCGCTCGTGGATGCGCTCGCCCAGCCGGAGACCGAGCGCGCGCCGTTCCTCGCAAATGCGGCGAGGATCCTCTACCGCGAGGCGTCGCTCGAGTGCGTCGATGCGCTCGAGCTCGTCGGCCTCGCACCGCCGCTCGATGGCTCGTGCGGCTGCGGTTGAGGCCGCGATCGTAGGTTGATCGCGGCCCACGGTCGCGGCGCTATGCACGTTGCGATGCGAGCAACTCGTCGAGTTGTGCGAACGACTCGAGCGTGCCGGCCTCCACGCCGGAGGCGCGAGCGGCGTCGAGAGCTTCCTTCGAGGGATGGAGCTCGTGCACGACGACCCGCGTCTTGCCGGCGACTTCCTCGAAGGTCACCGTGGTGACGGCGCCGCCGCCGGTGTCTTCGTCGCTGGTCCAAACGAGGCGCGAGGGCGCGACCACCTCGACGTACTTACCGTGGAACGCCATCGGCTCCCCGGCGCCGAAGCCAAACACGAACCGATACGTGCCGCCGACACGAACGTCCGCCTCGCAGGACAGCAGCGTCACGCCGGTCGACTTCGGTGCCCACCATTGCTTGAGCAGCTCGGGCTTGGTCCACGCCTCGAACACGAGGCGCGGCGGAGCGTTGAAGGTTCGCGTGACCACGAGCTCGCGGTCGGATTTCTGTTCGACCGTCGTGCGGTTCTTCATGGCGGTGGGCTCACTCTCGGTTCTAGCGTTCATTGATTTTCTCCTTGCGCTTGAGTTGTTCGAAAACCTTGTCCAACTCGTCGAAGCGCATGTCCCAGAGTTGGCGGTACCGCTCGATCCAGTCCGTCACGGCCTCGAGCCGGCGCGGGCCGAGCTTGCAGGTCCGCACGCGCCCGACCTTCTCCGTGGTGACGAGCTTGGCCTGCTCCAACACGCCGACATGCTTCTTCATGCCGGTGAGCGTCATGTGGAACTTCTCGGCGAGGTCCGTGATCGAAGCATCGGCACGCCCGAGCCGTTCCAGCACGCCGCGCCGGGTGGCGTCCGAGAGCGCGGCGAACGACGCATCGAGGTCGGCTCTCGCATACTGAACCATATGGTTCAGTTTGTAGCGCAGGAAGTGGCCGCGCGCAAGGGGCCCGGTGGCGAAGCTACAGCACGATCGTTCGCCGGCCGTGGATCACGACGCGGCGTTCGAGGTGCGCGCGCACCGCACGCGACAGCACGTTGCGTTCGACGTCGCGGCCGACGCGGGTGAACTCGTCAACGGTCATCTGGTGACTGACCCTGGCCACGTCTTGCTCGATGATCGGGCCCTCGTCGAGCTCGCGCGTCGCATAGTGCGCGGTCGCGCCGATCATCTTCACGCCGCGCTCGCGCGCCTGGTGATACGGCCGCGCGCCTTGGAACGCAGGGAGAAATCCGTGGTGGATGTTGATCACGGGTGGCGCCGCGCGCAGGAATTCGTCGGTGAGAACTTGCATGTAGCGCGCGAGCACGACGAGGTCGACGTGATGGCTCGCGAACAGCTCGAGCATGCGATCTTCTTGCGCCCGCTTGATATCGGGCGTGATCGGCAGCTCGACGAACGGGATGTGGAAGCTCTGCGCGACGGACTCGAGCATTGCGTGGTTGCCGATCACGAGCGGGATCTCGCACGCGAGCTCGCCCTGACGCTGGCGCAGGATCAGGTCGTACAGGCACGCCGATTCCTTGGAGACCAAAATGGCGACGCGCGCTGCACGGTCGCTGTAGCCGACGGACCACGTGCCGTCGAGCTTGGTCGCGAGCTCGCCGAACGCAGCTTCGATCGTGCCGCGCGCCAGGCGAGAGTCGTCGAGCTCGACGACCATCCGGATGAAAAAGCGCGCGCTGCTCGCATCGCCGGCCTCGACGTGATCGCTGCCGTCGATGATGTTGAGCGCGAGCTCGTAGAAGAACCCGGCGAGCCGTGCGACCAGACCAGGCTGATCGCGGGCGGCGAACAAGAAGGTCGCACGAGTCGGAACCATGATCATCGAGCGATACCGCGCGCGTGGATCGCCGCGCAACGCGATATCGGCTTATCGGATGACGCTCCGGCACTCGCGATCCGCGCGCTCACGCCGTAGGCTCGGTGCTCATGTCGAGCACGCAAGCGGCTCTCGTTCTCGGAGCATCGGGATCGGTCGGCAACGCGCTGATCAAGGAGCTGATTCGCAACGGCTCGTTCAAACCCATCGTGAGCCTGGTGCGGCGTTCGCAGCCCGATCAGGTCGCGATGGCACGCGATGCGGGGATCGAGCTGCGCGAGACGATCGTTCCGGCGATGGATCCGGCCGGACTGGAAACCGCGACGGCCGAGGCCATTCGTGTGCTCGAAGGCGACGTGGTCGGCTTGAGTGTGTTGGGCGTCGGAGCGGGAACCGCGAAGCTCACGATCGACGAGCACCGCGCGGTCGACGTGCAATTGAACGCGGCCTTTGCGCGAGCGTTGAACGCATCGGGGCGCGCGAGGCACCTCGCTTTCATGTCGGCCGCGGGCGCGAATCCCACCGCGGCGGCGACCGGATCAGGCGCCGCCGGGATGGCGCGCTACGCGCGTGTGAAAGGCGAGGCCGAGGAGGCCGTGACGTCGAATGGCCCGGCCGTCGTGAGCATATTCCGGCCGGCGATGATCATCGGATCGCAACACACGCCGTGGCTGCTCGAGAAAGTGCTTCCCGTGTTCTCGTTCGTGACGCCCGCGAAATACAAATCGATCACCGTCGATCAGATCGCGAAGGCGATGGTCGCGACCTCGCTGAACACGCCGGCGAAATCCGACCTCTACCACTACTCCGAAATGATCGCGTTGAATCGGTGATCGTGCAGTCGATCGACGCATGGCGTGACGCGGGCGCCTTCATCGAGCTCCGTGGCTACCGGATGTTCTATCGCCGCGAAGGTCGCGGGCCGGCGCTGCTCCTCGTCCACGGCTATCCCACTTCGAGTTGGGACTGGGCGCGGCTGTAGCCCGAGCTCACCGCTCGCTACGATGTGATCGCCCGTAGCCGCGCTTCGAGCTCGCTGCGCGGCAACCACGCGCCGCGGAGCATGACGCCGGCAGCGGCGCGACCAGCACGAGATCCGCGCGCGCACCGACCTCGATCACCCCGGCTTCATGCGGCCGGCCGGAGTAGCGCCACGCATCGGCGGTCGCCGCGCACAGCACGCGCTGCCGTGGCACGCCGGCCGCGACGAGCAGCTCGATCTCGTCGTGCAGCGCTTCGCCGGGGCTCACCACGATGCGGTCGCCGTGGACGATCAGGTCTAGTGCGGCAGCACGCCGTCGTACGACATCGGCACGACCGTGACGTCGACGATCGCGAGATCGCCGGTCCGCTCGGCGGTGCGTGGGCACGAGCACGACGCCACCACGAGCGCGCAGAGTATTGCCGGTCGCATGCGATGCTATCGTAGGCCATGCGCGTGGATCTCGTCGTCGCTGCATGTGCGGCGTGCGCAGCACCGATGCCGGCGATCGCGCCGCCACCGCCTCGCGGTCCCGAGACACTCGCGTTCGAGCTCCGCGAAGGCGCGATCGATAACTACTTCTTTCGCCAAGGCCCGGTCGCCGCACACGTCGTGCTGACCTCGGGCGCCGCGCCGCGCGTGCTCGTCGTGTTTCCGGCCGGCGATGAAGGTGCCGGGCTGTGGTTCGAGTCGGGCGAGTCGGCCGAGATCACCGCGACCGCGCCGGTCATCGCCGCAGGCTCCGGCGCGTTTCATGGCGTGACCGTGCAGCTGTCGATCACGCGGCCGCTGATCGTTCGCGAAGCGGCGCTCGCCGGCGTGCGGTCGTTGCGCGACTACAACGCGCGGCGCACGCTGCCCGCCGCGCTCGCGTCGACGACCGAGCCGGGCTCGCCCGTAATCGTGCGCCGCACGTTGCTCGACGGCACGCACCTCGAGCTCGCGCTCGCCGGTCCCGTGCGTGTCGAGGCCGGCGCGATCGAGCTGTCGCCGGGCGCGCCGATCGCGCTGACCGTGCTCTCCGATCAAGTGCCGCTGACACCGATCGAGACGACCGAGCTGCTCGATCGCATCCCGCCGGGGCATGTCCGCGAGCTCGACGCGCTCGCGTTCCTGTCGTATCGCGAGAAGCTGCTCGCCGGATCGTGGCGGTTCTTGACGTACTTCGGCCGCGACACGCTGCTGACGCTGCGCCTGTTGATGCCGCACGCGCGGCCCGAGCTTGTCGAGGCCGGGCTGGCCGCGGTGATCGACCGGCTCGATCCGACGGGCGATGTCGCACACGAAGAAGACATCGGTGACTTCGCCGCGTGGGAGAACCACGGCGACGCCTCACCGCGGTTCGACTACAAGATGATCGACGACGATCTGCTGCTCGCGCCGGTGCTCGCGAGCTACGCCGACTCGGCGGCGGGCCGTGGCCGGCTCGCGGCATTCCTCGCGCGCCGCACGCCGCGTGGCGAGCGCTATGCCGATGCGATCGCGAACAACCTCGCGTTCGTGCTGCGCGTCGCTCGGCCATACGCGGCCGCGCCGACGCCGGCGAACCTCGTGCACTTGCATGCCGGGGTTGCCGTCGGCGATTGGCGCGATTCGGAAGCCGGGCTCGGCGGTGGCCGCACGCCATACGACGTCAACGCCGCGCTGGTGCCGGCGGCCCTCGCGGCCATCGCGCAGCTATCGGCGTTGCCCGAGCTCGCCGGCGCGTCGCGTGGCACCGAAGCGCGCCGGCTCGCGGCCGCGTGGTCGCACGCCGCCGATGCGTTTCGCGTCGAGCTGTCCGTCGACGATGCGCGCCGGCGCGTCGCCGAATATGCGGCGTCGCTCGGGCTCGATGCCGAGGCCGCGAGCGCGGCGATCGCGTCGATCGATCGTCCGGTCGTGATCCGCGCAGTCTCGCTCGACGCGGATGGCACGCCGATTCCGGTGATGCACAGCGACGATGGCTTCGTGTTGCTGTTCGGCATGCCGTCACCGGCGATGCTCGACGAGATCGCGAGTCGGATCACGCGACCGTTCCCGGCCGGGTTGCGGACGCCGGTCGGCATCGTCGTCGCGAACCCGGTGTTCGCGTCCGCGGAGCTGCAACACGTGCTCGATCGAAGCGCGTATCACGGCACGGTCGTGTGGTCGTGGCAGCAGGCGATGCTCGCTGAAGGCATCGACCGCCAGCTCGCGCGCGGCGATCTGCCGGCGTCGACGCGCGATGCGCTCGCGGCTGCCAAGCGCGCGCTGTGGAGCGCGATCCGCGGCGCGCCGAGCATGACGACGAGCGAGCTGTGGAGCTGGGCGATCAACGGCGATGCCTGGCGCGTCGTGCCGTTCGGTCAAGGCGCGGCGGATGCCGACGAATCGGATGCGATCCAGCTGTGGAGCACCGTGTTTCTCGCGGTGCCGGCGCCTTAGTCGTGCATGTCTTCGAGCTCGCGGCCGCGCGTCTCGCGAATGAAGCGCAGCACGAACCCGTACGACAACGCGGCGAAGCCCGCGAAGATCGCGTACGACGCGACGAGGCCGATCGTGTGCGCGAGCGCCGGGAAGCTCACCGTGACGACGAAGTTCGCGCCCCATTGTGCCGCCGCGGCGACCGCGAGCGCCGCCGCGCGGATGCGATTCGAGAACATCTCGCCGAGCAAGACCCACACGACGGGCCCCCACGACACGCCGAAGAACACGACATAGCCGTTCGCCGCGACGAGCGCGATCGTGGCGTACGGCGCGACCTCGATGTGCGCGAACGCGACCGCCATCGTCGCGAGGCAGACGGTCATGCCCGCCGAGCCGATCAAGAGCAGCGGCCGCCTGCCGATCCGATCGACGAGCGCGATCGCGACGATCGTGACGGCGATGTTCGTGATCGACGTGATCACCGTGATCGTCAGCGCGTCGGCTTCGGACAAGCCGACCGATCGCCACAGCATCGTCGAGTAGTAGAAGATCACGTTGATCCCGACGAGCTGCTGCAGCATCGACAGCGCGATGCCGACCCACACGATGCCGAGCAGGCCGAACCGCGGGCCGCGGAGGTCGCGCAGCGTCGCGGGTTGCCCGGCTTCGACCGTGCCCGCGATCTCGGCGACCTTGTCGGGTGCGGTGCCGAGCTGATCGAGCACGCGCGCCGCTTCATCGGTGCGGCCGCGCGCGACCAAGAACCGCGGCGATTCCGGCAGCCGGGTCGCGAGCACGCCGTAGACGATCGACGGCACCACGCCGGCGATGAACATCCATCGCCACGCCGCGCCGCCGAGCCACAGCTCCGCGCTCGCGCCACCCGCCGCTCGAGCGAACGATGCATCGCAGAGCAACGCGACGAAGATGCCGGTGACGATGGCGAGCTGCTGCAACGAGCCGAGCCGGCCGCGCAGGTGCGCCGGCGCGATCTCGGCGATATACGCGGGCGCGATCACCGATGCGATGCCGACGCCCATCCCCGCGATCAGTCGCCACACGATGAAGTCCCACACCGAGACGGCACAGCCCGCACCGATCGAGCTGATCGTGAACAGCGCCGCCGCCGCGACCATCACGCGCACGCGGCCGAGCCGATCCGCGATGCCGCCGGCGAGCCACGCGCCGGCCGCCGAGCCGATCAACGCACACGCGACCGCGACGCCGGTCAGCGACGACGACAACGCGAAGTTGCGCTGGATCGCGTCGACCGCGCCGTTGATCACGGCGGTGTCGAAGCCGAACAGAAAGCCGCCGAGCGCGGCGACCGCCGACACGAAGATCGCCTTGCGAGAGCTCACGTGCATGAACGCTGTCGACTACAGTGTAGGAGTTTCTTGTCGTAGGAACTGCAAGAGAGCCGACGAGTCTTACTACTTTGTGTTAGGCGGGTCCCCCTGTACTAGTGGAACGTTCGCGATCCAACGAGGGGGGATTCGATGGCGAGAACGAAGTCGTTATGGCTGTGCTTGCTCGCATGTTCAGTCGGCGCGTGCGCCGATAGCAATGACGAGGCGACCGAGTCGCAGGAAATTTCGGCGATGTCGAAGCTGCCGGCGAGCTCGAATCCGTACACGTTGTTCGAGACGCTCCAGACTCATCCGCTGGCTTT
>DATBAS010000126.1:0-24635 GCA_036271395.1 Kofleriaceae bacterium | reverse complement strand
TCGCCGAACATCGAATCGAGCTTGCCGGCCGCGGCGGCCTCGTGAAACCGCTGGCACGGCTCGCACCACGGCGCGCCGACGTAGATCACGAGCTTCTTGTGATCGGCCTGCGCGCGGTGATATTCGCGCGCGATCTGCGCGGCGGGCGTTTGCCCGACCGGCGTCGGTTGCGCGTCGATCAGCTCGAGCTTCGGCGCCGGTGCTGGCGGTGGATTCGACGACGACTGGCAGGCGACGAGCGCGAGCAACAACGCGAAGCGCATGCGCGAACTATACGTCACCGGCGCAAGCCGAGCCGCTGCGCGAGCTGCGCGGCGGCGGGGACGTTCGGATCGATCGACAGCGCGATCGCGAGGTGCCAGCGCGCCGAATCGGCATCGCCGGCGGCGGCGCACAACAGCGCCAGCGCAACGAGGGCGCGCGGCCACGGCCGGCGGCCGAGCACGATCGATTCGACCAGCTCGCGCTCGACCTTCGCGACCTCCTGCGACGGCTTGCCCGATGCGACCTGCACGCGAAACCGCGCCCACGCCAAGTTCGCTTCGTAGTCGGGGTGGCCGGGATGGAAACGACACGCGCGGGCGAGCTCGCCCATCGCCTTGTGCGCATCGCCTTCGCCGAGCGCGCGTTGGCCGCGCACGAACGCTTCGGCGGCCGCTTTCGAATCGTCGACGTCGATCGCCCAGGTCGTCTTGAGGCTCGGCAAATGCTTGCGCAGCCAATCGGTGTAGCGGCCACGCTGCGCGTGATCGAGCAGCACCGCGCGCGCTTTCTCGACGAGCTCCCACGTCGGCTGGACGTGCGAGACGAGGTCGGCGAGATCGTAGCGAGCGAGCGCCTGCGGCGAGAATCGCGAGCCGACCATGCGATAGGCCGCCTCGATCTCGGGTTGCTCGGCGAGCGGCGTGATCTCGAGGACGTCGTAGTACGTCGACTTCTCGAGCCGCACCACGCGCGCGCGCAAGTGGCGGCGGATCTCGTCGAGCGCGCGGCGGCTCGGCGTGGCGACATCGCGAACCTCGGCGGTGACGTCGAGCGCGCCCATCGATGTCATCGCCCACAACAGGCGCGCGCTCTGCAGCGGATCGAGCGGGCCGGCTTTGACCAGGCGCTGCACGGTCTGCGTGCCGTCGACGTGATCGAGCGTCGCGAGCTCGGGCACCGTCAGCACGCGCTCGTCGCGCAGCTGCGCGAGCATGCGCGTCGGCGTGGCATAGTGCTGGACGTGCCAGCGCAGCGCGGCGCGTGCGACGTCGAGATCGACGTTACGCGCGTGCAACACGGCGGTGGGCCACGCGGCCGGCGCGTTGTCGGCGGGCGGCAGCTTCAGCGCGGCGCGCATCACCGACCAACGCATGCCGGTCGCGAGCCCCAGCTTCGCGGCATCGCGCAGCGCTTGTGCGAGCGTTTGCACTTTCGCCGCGGGCGACAGCAGCGTGACGCGCGCGGCCGGCGCGTGCTCGCGCGCCGCGGCCGAGCTGCCGACGGCGACCACGCCCGGCGCCGACGGTTGATCGCGCCACGCATCGCAGGTCGTCGCGAGCGCCGCCCCGAGGTGATCGGCGTCGACGATCACGACGTCGCAGAGCTTCGCGCCGCGCGGGCCGTCGTACTGTGCCGCGTCCCACGTCGCCTCGAAGCCGGCGTGGTTGAGCGCCTCTTCGAGCTGCACGCCGGACCCGACGTCGCCGACGGCGATGAGCACGTGCACGTGGCGAGCGTACAAGAATCCGCCGCTGAACCTCAGTTTTTCGCCGCGGCCTGCAATGGTCTCGCGGGGTTCGGCGGGATCGCATTTTGCGATCGCAAAGCGGCATGCGTAGCTTTGCACTGGGTGTCCTCTTGGTCGCGTGCACGTCGGAATCATCGCCGCCGAACCCGCCGAATCCGACGCCACTTCAAATGAACGACCTCACCGTGTTGTTCCCGCTCGCGACGACCGCCGAGGATTTCGACACGTATCTCGCGGCGAGCTCGACTGGCACCAACGGCGCGCTCCTGCCCGAGTCGCTGTTCGAATCCGATCAGGACAACTTTCTGTCGTACGACGATCTGCGCGTCATCGGCTTCCGGCTCGACCCGTGCTTCGCGAACGTCGGGCCGATCACCGACCCGAGCAAATGCGACAACCAGATCCGGCTCGTGTTCCAGCCGATGAGCCTGGAAGTGGGCTCGAACCTCGCGAGCGCCGCCGATGAGGCGGTGCACGTGTCGTATTCGATCACGCGCGATCAGCTCCTCGCGGCGGCGAACGCGATCGCGACGGCGCGTGCACAGTCCACGACCGACGATCTCGGCCCGCTCGCGGTCAACCCACTCGTCGCCACGCAGGGCTTGTCGGGACCGTACGCGCAGGCGCTGCGCGGCATCATCATGACCTACGCGAACAGCACGAAGATCGAACGGCTCACCACGTTCTTCCTCGAGGCATCGGGCGGGTTCAGCGGCGGTAGCGGCGGCCCCGTTCCGGACGAAATCGAGATGGGGAGTGGCAGCGGCAGCGACGACCCTCCGCCGTTCGACGCGTCGAATTTTTGGGACATGCACGGCTTCAACGTCGCCGCCGACGTCGAGACGCCGCTGCCGATCGCGAAGCTCGGTTCGGACACGACCGACATGTCGATCTCGGCGAGCACGAACCCACTCGAGGCGCAGCTCTCGCCGGTGACCGATGGCAGCGACAACCTCACGCTGCTCGCGAGCGCATCGGAGGCGGGCTCGGCGTCGTCGGCCCAGCGTCAAGCGGCGTTCGATGCCGCGCTGCGGATCGAAAACCCGAACGACAACTCGCCGAACACGATCGATTGCGCGAGCTGCCACATGGCGGAGCCGGCGCGGATGCTCGTCGGCCAGCCGATGTTCGACATGAGCGCGACCGGCGATGCGAACGCGTTCGTGGCGGCGTCGTCGATTCCGGCGGCGGATCTCGCATCGACCGCGACGACGTTCGTCGATCCGCTCGATCAAGGCCTCAACATCCACGCGTTCAGCTACCGCGACACCGATCCGATCATCAACCAGCGCGTGATCAACGAGACGGCTGCGAACCTCGCATACCTGAATTCGCTGATGCAGTAGCGCGCAGCATCGACACGATGTCGGTGCAAATCCGATCGGTCGCGACGCGCGCGGCATCGACCGCGCCGGCCAGCGACAAGAACCCGTGCACGAGCGACGGATTTTGCTGGTGGCGCACGGTCGCGCCGCCGTCGCGCAGCCGCGCGGCCCACGCGTCGCCTTCATCGACGAGCGGATCGAACCCGGCGGTGACGACGATTGCAGACGCGGCACCGTCGAGCTCGGCGTCCGGCCAGAACCATGGCGAGCCGTCGCGCTTGTCGCCGCTCGCCCAGTAGTGCGCGAGGTACCAATCGATCATCGGCTTCGTGAGCAAGTAGCGGCCGTGGCCGAGCCGCTCGACCGAGGGCGACGAAAGCGTCAGATCGACGATCGGATAGATCAGGACTTGGAGATCGGGCACGCGGCCACCGGTCGTACGCGCGTGATGCTCGACGTGCGCGGTCAAGAAGCCGCCGAAGCTGTCACCGCCGACGACGAGCTTGCCGTGTGCGGGCACGCGCTCGGCGATCGCGGCGTACGCGGCGTTGGCGTCGTCGATGCCGGCCGGATGTTTGTGCTCGGGCGCGAGCCGGTAGTCGACCGACGCGACGGTTGCGCGCGTTTGCTCGGCGAGGTGGCGCGTCACCGCATCGGAGCCTTTGATCGATCCGGTCACGCCGCCGCCGCCGTGAAAGTAAACGAACCAGTCGCCGGTCGCGCCGCGCGGCACGAACGCGCGCACCGGAATCGCGCCGACGCGAAAGTCGATCACCTCGGCCATCGGCGCGGGATCGAGATCGAGCGGTGACAGCCCGGCCTCGGTGTACGTGCGCGCCGCGGCGGGCTCCATCGTCTCGAGATCGGGCAGCTTTGCGATCCGCTGGAACTCGAGCGCCGCGGCGATCTGGCGATCGAGCCCGGGATCGGGGCGCTGGCGGCCCGCGAGCCGAACGAACCACGGCGTCTTCATCGCGCGCCGCACGGCTGCGGCCATCAGCTGCTCTTTCACGAGGCCGACCATAGCTTGCAGAACGAGCGGTTTCAGGCGATGACCCGCCCATGTTGACGATCGATCTCACCGGCAAGCACGCGCTCGTCGCGGGCGTGGCCGACGACGGCGGATTCGGGTTCGCGATCGCGAAGGCGTTGGCCGAGGCCGGCGCATCGGTCTCGGTCGCGACGTGGCCACCCGCGCTCGGCGTGTTCAGCAAGCTGCTCGACCTGGGCAGGCTCGACATGACCATGGCCGGCGGCGGCACGCTGAAGTTCGCGAAAGTCTATCCGCTCGACGCCGAGTTCGATCGGCTCGAAGACGTGCCCGCCGAGCTCCGCGAGTCGCGGCGGTATCGCGACCACGGCGACTTCACGATCACGGGCATGGCCGCGGCGATCGAAAAGGATCTCGGCAAGGGCACGCTCGACATTCTGGTGCACAGCTTGGCGAACGGCAGCGAGGTCAAGAAGCCGATGCTCGAGACCTCGCGCAAAGGCTACCTGTCGGCGATCTCCGCGTCGGCGTACTCCAACGTGTCGATGGTGCAGCACGTCGGCGCGATCATGCGGCGCGGCGGCGCGTGCCTGTCGCTGAGCTACATGGCGGCCGAGCGCGCGGTACCCGGCTACGGCGGCGGCATGTCATCGGCGAAAGCCGCGCTCGAATCCGACACGCGGATCCTGGCGTACGAAGCGGGCCGCGCGTGGGGCCATCGCGTCAACGTGATCTCGGCGGGCCCGTTCGCGTCGCGCGCCGCGAGCGCGATCGGCTTCATCGATCAGATGGTCGATTACACCGTGCGCAACTCGCCGCTGCCCGAGCCGATCACCGCGCGCGAAGTCGGCACCACCGCCGCGTTCTTGTGCAGCCCGCTCGCGAGCGGCATCACCGGTTCGACCGTGTACGTCGACAAAGGCTTCCAGGCGATGGGCATCGCGGTCGACCGCGAGTTCCCGGCTCAGAGCAACTTGGCCAAGTAGATCGCCGTCTCGTCGGCGTACGGCAAGCCGTCGTACAGCGTCACGTCGGCGCCGCACAGCGAGTAGCCGAGCCGGCTGTACGCCTCGATGCCGGGCACGTTGACGTTGCTGGTCTCGAGCCAGATGCGCTTCGCGCCGAGCTTCTTGCCGTACGCAGAGGCGCGCTCGAGCAGCTCGCCGGCGATGCCTTCGCGCCGCCGCTCCGGCGCGACGTAGAGGTGCCACAGCACGAGCCGCGAGTGCCATTGCTCGTACTCGACGGCCGCGAAGCCGACGATCCCACCGTCGTCGGCGACGAACCCGACGTCCCACTGCGCCCAGCGCGCGAACACATCGGCGATCGGATACGTCTTCACGCGCGGCTGCGCGAGCAAGCGCAGCACGAGGTCGATCCGCAGCGGCGTCACGACGACGTCGTAGATGCTCGACGTCTCGAACGAAGTGTCGATCGCCAGCACACCCGCGCGATCGGCCGGCTCCATGTCGCGGACCTTCACGCGGCGGTTATAGCTCAGTGGGCCGCCGAGCCTTCCCTCTTTGGCTCGGTCTTCGGGTCCGGCTTGTGCTCGGGCTGGGTCGGCTTGGTCGCGGGCTTGGTCGGCGGCGGTGGCGGCGCCTTGTGCGCGTCGTCTTGCTGCTTGCGCAGCTGGTCTTGTTGCTGCTTCTTGGCGTCGTCTTGCTTGCGCTTGTCGTCGTCTTGCTTGCGGGCGTCGTCTTGCTGCTTCTTGAGCTCCTGCTGCTTCTTGGCGTCGTCTTGCTTGTGCTTGTCGTCGTCGGCTTTGAGCTTGGCCTGCTGGGCCTGTTGCGCCTGTTGCGCCTTCTGCTCGTCCGCAGCCTTGTGGTTCTGCTGGTCCATGCGCTTCTGATCGTCTTGCCGGCGCTTGTCGAGCTCGGCCTTGTCCTTCGCGGCGTCGGCGTCGTGCTTCTGCTGTTCGGCGGCGAAGCGCTTCTGATCGTCGGCCTTGTGACGATCGAGCTCTTGCTGCTGCTGCTTCTGCGCGTCTTCGTGCGTGCGCACGTTCGTCTGATGGCGCGCCTGCTCGGCCGCGACCTGTTGCTTGTGCTGGTCGTCGAGCTTGCGCTGCTGATCGGCGAGCTGCTTCTGCTGAGCGGCCACGCGCTGGCGCTCGGCATCCGACTTCGCGTGCGCTTGCTCGTCGGCGAGCTTGTGTTGCTGGGTGCGCACCTGCACGCGCTGCTCGAACGTCTTGTGCTGCTCGACGGCGATCGGCCGCTGCTGATCGAACGAGTGATGCATCTCGTCATGCTGCTGCTTTTCGCGCGCGTCGATCGTCACGCGGACTTGCTGCTCGCGGGTGCGACGCGCATCCCAATCGCGCTGGCGCAGCTGCGCGCTCCGCATCACGTCGGCGCGGCGCTGCGCGTCGAAGCGACCGAGCGCGATCGGGTCGGCGTGCACGCGAGCGAACGCGACGTGGTTGCGGTGGAACCAGTCTTCACTCGGGCCGGCGACCCAGACGTCGTTGCCATGGCGGTGATAGCGATCGATCACGACGCTCGCGACGATGTACTGGTGAAAGTTCGAGCGCACGTAGCGATGGCCGACGTCGACGGCAAACAGGTCCGGCGACGCCACGAAGCGCCAATGCTCTTCCGGGCAGTACGCGTCGCGCGAGAAGCCCGCCGGGCTCCAACCGATCCAACCATCGGTTTGACGCCACGTGACCCACGCCGGGCCCCACGTCGTATCGGGCACCCAGAGCCAGCGGTTCTGCCAGACCCAGCGGCCGTAGTGATCGGTGGCCCAGCCGTACGGATCGTTCGAGACCCACAACAGGCCCGTGTCCGTGTACTGCCAGTGGCCGTTCGAATACGGGACGTAGTCGCCTTGTCGCGGCGTGAACACCCAGCCGTACGTCGGATCGTCGTACCAGGTGCCGTACGGATCGAGCTGATCGTAGAACACGTCGACGCTCGGCACGGTGTCGCCGGCGACTTGGACATTGTCGTCATCGTCGTATTCGGGATCGTCGTAATCGGCCGGCGCCGAGGTCTCGGCCGGAGGCGGCGGCTGCACCCAGGTGGTCGCATCGAGCGAGTCATCGTCGTCACCGTTCGCGACCGGCGGCGGTTGATACGTCGGCTGCGGCTGCGGTTGCGGTTGCGGCGGTGGCGGCTGATAGGTCGGCTGCGATTGCGGTGGCGGCTGATACGTCGGCTGCGGCGCCGGTTCCGGCTCCGGTTGTGCCGGCGCGGACGCGACCGGCTGGCCGTATTGCGGTGGCGGTGGCTGAGGCGCGGTTTGCGTTTGGATCGTGCAGCCGCACAACCACGCCGTCGTTAACAGTGCTCGCGTTCGCATCGAGCGCGCTCGTAGCAAACGACGTGCGAAGGCGGGCTCGACATTACATGCACTTGAGAATGCAAGTGACTAAACAAAATGACACATGGGGCAATTTAGCCGCCACGGCCAGAAGTTACGCGGCTACCGCACGTCAGCGCGATCGTCTCGCGCGGCCGGGCGTGGTGCCGAATTCGCCGCGAAACACGTTGGTGAGGTGCGATTGGCTGGCAAACCCCGTCTGCGCCGCGATCTCCGCGATCGAGGCATCGGAGTCGACGAGCAATGCGAGCGCGTGGCGCACGCGCAGCCGACGGCGATAGCCGTGCAGCGTCGTCCCGGTCGCGCGACGAAACACGCGGCACGCGTGAAATATCGACGTGCCGACCGCGGCTGCGAGCTCGGCGAGCGACGTCGGCGCGGCGAACGAGAGTTGCAACTGATACGCGAGCGCCCGGGCGAGCTCGTTGTCGTGCGCGCGTGGTCGCGATCGATCGAGCACGGCAAGCGATTCTGCGATCAGCAGTGCGTCGGCATCGCCGCGCCGGCACGCCGCAACGGCGGCGACGATCCGAGCGTGCGTCGGCGCGTCGAGATCGATCACGCGCGGCCCGTCGGCGAGCAATTCGTCGACGAGCGTGCCGCGCAGTGCGATGCACGTATCGGGGCCGTTCGGATGACGGATCGTGAACGGCTCGCCGGCGGCGAGCGCGATCGCGCGCGTCGGATCGAGCACGTGCGCGCCGCGGCGATCGCGCATCACGAATGCGCCGGCCGTGACAAGCCACAGCGCCGGCTCGCACACGTGCTCGTCGTGCGGGCGGCCCGGATCGCAACCGTCGCACGCGGCACGCAGCGCGGTGACCTCGCGCGAACGCGCGGCCACCTGCGTGCGAAACGTCGGCATCAGCGCCCCGATTCCCACAAGTCGACGAGCACGCGCGCGAGCTTGATACCCGGCTCGCGCGCGTCGGGCTCGGTCGCGTGCCGCGATGCTTCCAGGATGTTCGCGAGCTCGCCGACGTCGAACCACACGCCGTGCGTCTCACAGCGATCGAGCTCGGGCTCCGGCATCGCGTTCGACGACGAGTTGAACATCGCTTCGAACCAGCACGTCTGCATCTGTTTGCGGCAACGCGGACACGCGCGCTTGCCCTCGACGCCGCCGCGAAACGCGATCGTCGGCAGTGCGCTCGCGTGATCTTCGACCGCCGCGACGAGATCGTCGACCGCGATGAAGATGCCCGTACACGCGTCGCAGCACAGCCGCTTGTAAAACGCGCGCATCGCCTCACCGCACGCCGGACACTGGAACTGGTCGGCGTCGCGATACGGGCCACTCATGCCGCGACGATAGTAGAGCAAGCACGTGCAAGACGCGCGATCGCGATGTCGCTAGCGTGACGGCATGGTTCACCGCACCGCCGTGATCTTGCGCGCCACCGATGTCGCGCGCCTCGAAGTCGAGCTCGTTCAACGCCTCAACCCGCGCTGCAGATTCTTCGCTACCGGGCTCGCGCTGCAAGCCGGGCTCGCGCGTACGGGCGTGTCGCGCGGACGCATTCCGCCGAGCGGCGAGTCGTTCGCGTACCACGCGCACCTTCGCGAAGAAGAATGGGTCTACATCTTGTCGGGACGCGCGAGTGCGCGCATCGCCGGGGACGAGATCGAGCTCGCGGCCGGCGACTTCGTCGCGTTTCCGGCGCCGCAACCGCCGCACGTGCTCGCGAACCCGTTCGACGAGGACTGTGTCTACTTGATGGGCGGCGAGCGCACCGGCGCGCCCGACGTGCTGCACTATCCCGAGCTCGACAAGTCGTACGTGCTCGTCCGCGACAACGGTCGCGGCGCATTTCACGCGATCGGCGCCGCGGAGTATCCGTTCGGTCGGGCGAGCGCGCAGCCACTCGCGCCGTGGCGGGTGTTCGCGAGCAAGGGCTGCGGCTCGGCGGTGGTCGAGGCCGCGCTCGCGCTCGCCGAATTGCCGTACGAGGTCGAGCTCGTCGACTACGAATCCGCCGAAGGCCGAGCCAAGCTGCTCGCGCACAACCCGCTCGCACAAGTGCCGACCGTGATCGCGCCCGATGGACTCGTGCTCACCGAGACCGCCGCGATCGTGCAGATCATCGATGAGCTCGTGCCGGGTGTCGGCCTCTTGCCGCCGATCGGCGATCCGCTGCGCCGCGAAGCGCTGCGCCATCTCGCATTCTTGATCGCCGCCATCTACCCGACGTTCACGTACGGCGATTCGCCCGCCGCCTGGGGCTGCGGCGACGTGCTCGCCACGGCGACGAACGCGCATCGCGAAGTGCTCTGGCGATATCTCGATGGCATCGCGCGGGGTCCATGGTTCCTCGGGCCGCGATTCTCGGCGCTCGACATCTACATCGGCGTGATGACGAGCTGGCGCCCGGGCCGCGTGTGGTTCGCCGACCATGCTCCGACGCTCGACGCGATCTCGCGGCGGGTCGCGCGTGATCCACGGCTGGCAGGCGTGTGGACGACCAACGGCTTCGTGCGGGACTGATGGGGGATCGTGCAGCCTGATGTGGGAGAGCTCGTCGTGCAACGCGTGGTCGCCGAACCGCGATGTGACGGTTGACGGGTGCGGACCTGATAGCGCCAGCGTCGTGCCCGCCGTCGTGCGCCACGGCCGATCCGCGCCGCCGTCGTGCGCCACGGCCGATCCGCTTGACAAATACTGCCAGTTTCATATAGTGGCATAGGATCACCGTGAAACAGCTCTTGCTCGATTCTGCACGCAAGCCGACGGGACATGGCGGGTGGCGTCCGGGCGCAGGCCGGCCAACGGTCAAAGGCGCCGTGTCGCATCGAACGCGGTCGTCGTTCATGTCGCGATTTCCGCAGCACGTGACGCTGCGGCTCGGCGCGGCAACGCCGCCGATCGCACGCGAGTGGCTGATGAAGCGCGTGGTGAGGCCATGCATTTCGCTGTGCGCGAAGCCGTTCTTTCGCGTCGTCGAGTTCAACGTCCTGTCCAACCACGTGCACCTCATTTGCGAAGCCGACGACGCGATGACGCTCGCGCGAGGCGTGCAGGGCCTCGCGATCCGGCTCGCTCGTCGTTTGAATACGGCACTAAAACGCAAGGGCAAATTCTTCGGACCGCGCTATCACGCCGTTTCGTTACGCACGCCGGCGCAAGTGCGCAACACGCTGCGCTACGTGCTGCTCAATCGGAAGCATCATGCGCCAGCTGCGAAGCGGTTCTTCACGGGGTGGATCGATCCGTACTCGAGCGGTGTGTGGTTTCACGGCTGGGACGCGCCGATCCGGTTGAATGGCGTCATCAGCGACCTCGTCGAGCTCGAGCCACCGACACGGCGACCGCGGACGTGGCTGCTCCGGATCGGATGGCGACGCGCAGGGCCGCTGTCGTACGACGATCGACCGAGGGGTGCGTCTCGATCAGGTCGCGTGAGCATCAGGTCGAGCGGATGAACGCGAAGAGCTCGGCGGCGAGCGGAGATCGATACGCGGCGCGGTCGGAACCGAGATGGGGCGAACGCGGTGCCAATCCCGGTCGCACGAGCGCCGCAGGCATCGGGCTCATGAACGAGAATGTCCAGCGTTCGGCACGACCGCGTAGTCGAGCTCGGCCGAGCCGTCGAACACGTGCACGCCGAGCGGCACCGCTTGCACCGGATCGCGGACGTCGAGTGCGCGGTAGCCGAGCATCGTCGCGAGATCATTTTCGCGGCTTGAGCCGGTCGGCGGCGATCAGCGCAGGCGGCTTCTTCGGCGATAGTGCGATCGGATCGAGATCGGTCGTACCGCACAAGAAGCAGGCGCCGTTCAAGATCACTGCGTGCTCGCAATGCCCGCAGGCGACGCACACGCCCTCGACGCGTTCCACGTGCATGCACGTCGGATCGCCGAAGCCCGCCGGCGGCCGCGTCATCCGTGAAGCGTAGCGCGAATCCGCGAGCCGAGCCCCGAGTCGCACATCGCCTCGCGTCGCGGCGGCTCGCATGGAAGCCCATCCGAGCCACGAGTGCAGCAGCACATCGCAGCGCACCATCGCATCGCATCGCATCGCGACGTGCGCGCGCGCCGCCGGCAGGCGGCCGCGTCAGCCGCGAAGCGTCGCGCGAATCCGCGAGCCGAGCCCCGAGTGCCGCATCGCGACGCGCTTGGCGCCGGCGACGAGCACGGCGCGTGCGCCGCACAACACGACCGATTCACGCGCGCGTGTGACGCCCGTGTAGAGCAGCTCGCGCGTGACGAGCGGCAGATCGTCTTCGGGCAGCACGATCGCGACCGCATCGAGCTCGCTGCCCTGGCTCTTGTGGATCGTCAGCGCCCACGCGAGCTCGAGCCGATCGCGCAGCGCTTCGATCGCGAACGGTTGCAGCCGGCCGGCGACCCGAAACAGCGCGCGGTAGCGATGGCCGCCAAGGCCTTCGTCGGCGCGGATCACGATGCCCTGATCGCCGTTGAACAGCCCGCGCTGGTAGTCGTTCGCGGTCATCATGATGGGCTCGCCCGGCACGAGCTCGGGCTTGCCGGTCACGGTCATTCGCGACAGTGCGTGGTCGTGAAGGTGCGCGTTGAGCGCGAGCGAGCCGGTCGGCAGCCCGCGCGTCGCGGTCAAGATCCGCGCGCGGCCGGCGAGCTGCCACAGCCGCTCGAGCGCCTCGGCCTGATCGGGGGCGACGGCGCCGTTTTCGAAACGAAACACGGTGGTGTTCGCGGTGGCTTGAGCCTTCGCGCCGTCGAAGTGATGCCAGGTTTGGATCGCGACCTCGCGCGCCGTGCGGCCGATCGCGCTCGCCGCCGCGTTCGCATCGATGGCGACGTCGACCCATTCGACGCCGGCAAAGCCGAGCGTGCCGGGTGTCTTGTGCTGCGCGAGCGGGCGCACTTTGTCGACGAGCGCGCTCGCGTCGCCGGCGTGGATCGCGCGCGCGGCCTCGAGCACCGCACGGCCGCGCGGGTCGGCGGCGTCCATGCGATGGCTGTGCTCGAGCCGGCCGACGCGCTCGGTCGCGGCGCCGTCCGGATCGGCGAGATCGGCGAGGATGCGTCCGGCGTCGACGGCGGGCAGCTGATTGGCATCGCCGATCAGCACGAGCGGCGCGTGCTTCGGCAGCGCGTCGAGCAGCGCGTCGACGAGCTCGAGGTCGAGCATCGACGCTTCGTCGACGATCAGCGCGCCGATCGGCAACGGGCTGCGCGCATGATGTGCGAATCCGCCGTGGCCGCGGTAGCCGAGCAAGCGGTGCAGCGTCTGGGCGACGGGTGCCGGCACGCCGGTTCCGGCGAGCTCGCGCGCCATCACTTCGGTGAGCCGATTCGCCGCCTTGCCGGTCGGCGCGGAGAGCGCGACGTGCTCGATGCCGCGCGCCACGAAGCCGCGGACGATCGCGGCGGCGACGAACGTCTTGCCGGTGCCCGGGCCGCCGGTCACGACCGAGAGCGTACCGGCGAGCGCGATGTCGACGGCGCGTTGCTGCTCGGCCGTGAGCTTGCTGGCGGTCGCGGTCGCGGTCGACGCCACGACGGCAGGCTCGAGCATGCGTGCGGCGATCCGCTCGGCGACGCGCACCTCGAGCGTGCGCGCGCGCTCGCTGTACAAGCATCCGTCGTCGACGACGAGCGGGCGCCGCGCATCGCCGGTGCCGATCACCGCGTTGAATCCCGGCGTCGACACCAGATCTTTGATGCGGCCAAGCACGCGCGGCAGCTCGGCGCCGGCGACGCCGGCGACGCGCAGGATGTCGGCGACCACGCCGCGCAACGTGGTCTTCGGACCGGCGTCGAGTGGCAGCCGCGTCGAGCCTTGGCGCTGCGCGATCATGAGCGCGAGCACGAGGATGCCGAGTGCGTCGGGATCGGCGCCGCCGAACCACTTGTCGGCACCGACGATCTCCTCGGCGAGATACAGGCCTTCGTCACCGAGATCGCAGCGCCGCGCGCCGAGGCCGAGCCGGCGAAACACGGCATCGCCGCTCGCGCCTTCGAAGCGCGCGCGGAGGGTCCCGCGCGGATGCAGCGGTGCGGTCATGTCGCCTCCGTGCGCAAGTGTGCGAGCCAGTCGGCCCATTCGGCGAGCCTGGCGTCGTCGATCGGCAACGCGACCGTGATGCCGTAGCGTACGAACACGAACAACATCCCGCCGAGCCGGCGCCCGCCGCGCAGCCGCTCGGCCGCGAGGCCGTACAGGCGCTGCTGGATGCCGTAGTACTTGCGAACATGATCGAGCGCGCCGTGCGCCGGATCGGCGAGCACGTCGCTCTTGTAATCGAGCACCCACAGCTCGTCGCCGTACGCCACGAGCGCATCGATGAAGCCGGTGACGAGGCCGCGCCGATCGCTCGTGATCGGATACGCGAACTCGACCTCGCGGGCGAGCGCCGTCGCGCCGACCAACGCCGGCAGCTCGTCGCGGCCTACGACGTCGAGCGGCCGCGCGAGCGTTTGCCAGATGATGCGCGCCGCGTGCGCGTGATGGATCGCCGCGACGCCGCGCTCGCGGCCGCGCTCGGTGAGCATCGCGGCAACCGCCGGCTCGGCGAGCCACGCATCGGCATCGGGCGCGCGCCGCACGAGCTCGAGATCGGCGTGCTCGAACAAATCGTGCAGGAACAAGCCGCTGTCGATCCCGGGCGGCAGCTCGTCCGGCGCCGGTGTGCTCGATTCGGCCTCGGCAACCTCAACGTCGAACTCCGCCGGATCGATCGCGACCGGCAGCTCCTTTGGCTCCACCGCCGCAGATTCGAGCTCGCGGCCGAGCCGCGTGTACGACAGCATCGCGAGCCCGGTGCGTGCGCCGCCGAGCTCGGCGAGCACGCGCTGCTGCGGCGGCGGTGGCGGCTCGAAATCGCCGAGCGCGTCGGCTGGTGCGGGTGGCGCCACCGCCGCGCCCATCACGACCGCGATCGGCTCGAAGGCATCTTTGCGGCGCGGTGCGAGCGGCGACAGGCAGCGCTGGATCTGCCAGTACATCGAGCGCTTGTCGACGACATCGTCGGGATAGCGCGGCAGGTACATGCGCAGCTTCGCGCGCGTCAGTGCGACGTATGCGAGGCGCTGATTCTCGGCGTCCGCTTCGGCGGCGATTGCCTTGTCGATCGCGTCGTCCTGCGGCCCGACGACGATCGTGCGGCCCGCGCCATCGCGCAGCGCGTGCACGTTCGAGCTCCGCGGCGGGCTCGCGGCGCCGTAGACAAACACGTATGGCGCCTCGAGGCCCTTCGCTTTGTGCACGGTCAAGATGCGCACGGCGTCGCTGTCGGTTTCGGCGCGCTGGACGTCGCGGTCGTCGGGCAGATCTTCTTGCTCGTTGATCCAGCGCCCGAGCTTGGTGACGAGCTCGTGCAGATCGCAGCGCGACCGCGCGACCTCGGACGCGAGCAGCTCGAGCAAGTGCCACGTGTTGATGATCGCGCGCTGGCCGCCGCCGAGCACGAGCGCGCGCTCGGCGAAGCGGCTGTCGTCGATCAGGCGGCGAAACAGCGGCTCGTACGCGCGGCGAGCCGCGAGCGCCGCCCAATCGAAGAGCCGGCCGATCAGCGGATGATGATCGGGGGCGTCTACGACCCGCATCAAGTCGGCCCACGGCACGTCGAAGTAGCGCGTGCGCAACGCACGCAGTCGCGCCGAGCGATCGCGCGGCGAAGCGATCGCGGCCAGCACGGCGCGTAGCTCGTGCGCTTCGCGCGTGTCGAACAGCTTGTCGCCCTCGACCAGCGCACACGCGAGGCCACGCGCGCGCAGCGCGGCCGCGATCCCGGCGCTATCGGAGTTCGTGCGCGTCAGCACCATGCAGTCGCCGAGCGCGACGCCGCGGCCGCGCAGCCGCTCGATCTCGGCGCCGATCGCACCGGCGAGCGCGACGCGCGCTTCTTCGCGCTTGCCTTCGCCCGCCAGCTCGAACACGCCGATCGGCAGCGTGCCGCGCGGCGCCTCGACGTCGCCGCACGCTTGCACCGGATGGTCGTACTTGATCGCGTGATCCAAGAGCGGCGAGATCGGATCGGCGAGCAGCAGCGCGTTGACCGCCTCGACGAGCGGCGCGGTCGATCGCCGATTGACGACCAGATCGACGCGCGTCGCGCCGGCGCGCATCAGCTCGTCGCGTGCGGCTTGATACGTCGCGACATCGGCGCCGCGGAAGCTGTAGATCGCCTGCTTCGGATCGCCGACGATCGTCAGGCCGCGCGCGAGCTCGTGCATCCACACCGTGCGAAAGATGTTCCATTGCACCGCATCGGTGTCCTGGAATTCGTCGATCATCACCCACGGCGTGCGTGTGCGCAGTCGCGCTGCGAGCTCGGGCCCGCGCGGGCCGTGCAGCGCGCTCTGCACGAGCAGCAGCATGTCGTTGTAGTCGAACTGGCCGGCTTCCGATTTGTCGGCGGCGATGCGCTCGAGCACCGGTCCGAGCAACGCCGACGCGATCGCCTCGTCGAGCGACACGGTCACGAGCGCGCGGCGCAGCAGCTCGGCGACCGGCGCGAGCGCCGCAGTCTTCGCGACGCGCACCAACAGCTTCGCGCCGGGCTCGGTGTTATCGGATTTTCGGATCGCATCGCACAGCGCGAACGTGCCGGCGACGCTGCCGTCCCATTCCGCGACCGCGCGGCCGATCGAGCCGATCCACTTCGGCACGTGGCGCTTGTCGTTGCCCGACGGGTTGAGCGTCGCGAGCAGCGCCTGGCGCGCATCATCGCTACCGAATACGACGCTCAGCTGCTCGCCGAGCTCCGTCGTGACTTCGGGCCTCACGCGAGGCGGTGCGCCGTGACGCGCACACGCGAGCAAGAGATCGCGCAGCTTGTCGACGGTGTCGCCGCGCGACAGGTAGGCGCCGAGCAGCTCGCGATCGGGCGAGATCACGGCGAATCGCTCGCGCAGCAGCGCGACGAACGCGCGATCGAATGCGACTTCGTCGGCGACTTGAGTCTGCTCGAACAGCCGCTGCGCGGCAAATGCGTCCTCGACCAAGATCCGGTAGCAGAAGCCGTGGATCGTGAAGATCGGCGCGTGATCGAACGCGGTGACGGCATCGCGCAGCCGCTGCCGTGCGGCGTCGTCGATCCGCCACGCGCCGCCGTCGCTGTCCTGGCGCGACAGCCGATCGAGCAGATCGCGGATTCGCAGCCGCAGCTCGGCGACGGCCTTGTCGGTGAACGTGACGAGCAAGATCTGGCCGAGCTCGGCGCCGGCGAGCACCAGGTCGGCGACGCGGTGCTCGAGAAAATAAGTCTTGCCCGTGCCGGCCGAAGCCTCGACGACGACGAAGCGATCGCCCGCGGGCGGCAACGAGGCGGGACGTTGCGTCATTCGTCGCCTCCGCCGAACGAGTGATCGCCGCGCATGCGGTCGGCGAGCGGACCGAGCCGGCGCTTCGCGATCGCGACCGCATCGGTCGCCGCGGCGAGCCCGTCGGCGCGCTCGATCGGGCCGAAGCCGAGCGCGGGGAACACGTCGCGGCGCTGCTTCATCGCCGACGCGGTGCGGCCCTCGAGTGCGCGGCGCAGCGCATCGAACGGCAGCAAGTAGCCGTGCGGGTTGTCGACGAGCTCGCGGACGAGCATCACGAGATACGCGCGCGCGTCGGCTTGCGCCCACGGCTCGTGCGAGACGCGGCGCGCGGTGCCGCTCGGTGACAGCAGCACGTGGTCGTGGCCCTCCGGCGCCAATCCGGCGGCGGCGAGCACGACGTGATCGAGGGCGCCCCGCAGGTGATGGCGCGACGCCTTCTCGGCATTGCCGATCATCGGGATCACCGACAGCGCGCGGTCGCCGCGGCGGACGAGCAGCTCGGTCGAACCGACGAGCCGCACGGTGCGCCCATCGCCGAGCGGCAGCTCGAGCGCCGGTAACAGCTCGGCCGCCTCGCTCTGGCTGCGGCCGAACCCGTAGCGGGTCGCGCTGCCGACGGCGACGAGCCCGAGCTCGCCGCGCCAGCGCTCGAGCGTACGCAGATCCACGGCGCGCGCCGCTTCGCCGAACACGCCGACCGGAAATTGCCCGCGCAGTGCGAGGTCGCGCACGACGGAGTCGTAGCGGTCTGCGAGGGACCCATCGGGCTCTCGGAGATGCGCGGCGAGCACTTCGCGCAGCAAGATCGCGCGCGCCGGCCGCTCGACGTGAAACGGCTCGTCGCTGTGATCGACCACGGTGTCGTCGGGCAGCTCGTCGAGGTCGAGCACGGCTTGTGCCCACGCTTGCACCGGCGACTCGAGGAACGCGCGCAGGTTCGCGAGCGAGAGCTGGCGCTGCGCCGGCGGTGCGGCCGGATCGGGCAAGCCGTCGACGATGCCGAGCTCAGCGCGCAGCGGTGCGCAGCTCGGATGCGCGAGCAATGCGAGCATGCCGTCGTCGTCGGGGATCGGCTGATCGTGCGCGCGCAGATGGGCCTGGATCGCGTCGCGCACGCGCGCGGCCCAGCGCTCGCGCGCGATCGCGGGCATCGCCGAATCGGAGCCGCTCGAAGTCCAGCGGTGCAGCGGCTCGTGAATCGTGAGCACATCGAGCGCGGCGCGGCTCGATGCGGCGCCGAGGTACGGCGCGAGTGCGTCGCCGAGCTCGAGCACCACCGACGACGGGCCGAGCGGCTGGCCGCTTTTCGGCTCGGCGGCGACATACGACAGATACACCTGCTCGCGCGCACCGAGCAGCACCTCGAAGAACGCGTGGCGATCGGCGTCGCGCGGCGAGATGTCGCCGGCCTCGACGTCGCGGCGAAGATCGAGCGGGCTCGGCTGATCGCGGGCCGGGAAATCGCCTTCGGCGAGGCCGACGACGCACGCGATCCGGAACGGCACCGCGCGATGCGCGCGCAGCGGCGCGATCATCACGCCGGCCGCCAACGGCTCGCCGCGATCGGCGCGCGCACCGACGAGCTTGCGCACCGCGTGCTCGCGCGCCTCGCGAAATCCGACGCGGCGGCCGTCGAGATCGACGCGCGATAGGCCGGCGAGCATCGCGCGTACGCGCTCGACATCGCGCGAGGTCTCGCCGCTCGTCGCCCCGCGCTCGATGTACGCGTCGACGAGGCCGACGAAGATCTCCGCCCATTCGGTCAGTGTTGCCTCGTGGCTCGCGAGCCAAGCGGCATCGGCGGCGAGCGAGCGCACGAACAACGCGTACGTCGCCGCGCTCGCGAGTTGATCGGCGCGCACGGCTTCGGGCATCACGTCGAGCTCGCCGATCTTCACCGGCGAGCCGTTGCTCATGTACGCGCCGAGCGCGAGCCGGCGCACGCCCTGATCCCAGTGAAACTTGTCGGGATGGTCGGCGAGGTACGTGCCGCGGTGCGCATCGGCGTCGGCGCCGTGCACGATGCCGAGCGCTTCGGTCCAGCGCACCCAATCGGCGATGTCGACGTGCGGATGGCCGGCGAGGACCGCCGGGTGCGTCATCACGCGCAACAGGTCGCCGCGCGTCATCTCCGAGGTCGGCAGCTCGAGCAATGCGAGCACGGCTTCACCGATGCGGCCGCGATCGTCGATCGGCGCGTCGATCAGATGGCACGGCACGCCGACGGCTTCGAACGCGCTCGGCGCCTGCGCCAAGTAGCGCTCCGCATCACCGGCGATCCACACCGCGAGCTCGTGCGCGCGCAGGCTCGGGTCGGCATCGAGGTGCGCGCGCAGCCGCGCGGCGATCGCTTCGATCTCGCGGCGCTCGCCCGGGCACGCGAGGATCGCGACGCCCGGGTTGGCACTACTGTGAACGTCGCTTCGCTCCGCGCTTCGCTCCGGCAGCCGGCGCGCGCGCACGTCGGCGAGCATCGCGTGCAGCGCGGTCGACGGCGTCGAGTCGACGAACGCGCCGTCGATGTCACCGTTCGTGCGCTCGACCAGTGCGCCGATCGTCGAGCGCACGGCGCGACCCCACAAGCCGAGCAGCAGCGGGTCGCCGCTCGAGGTCGCGCGCTTGCGGCCGGCGACGTCGTCCCACAGCTCCTCGCATGGATCGAGCATGTACACCGTGACGTCGCTCGTCATCGCGAGCGCGGTCAGCGCTTCGAGCTGTGCGCGGACGAGATACGACGCGCCAAAGATCGAGATCGGCTTCGCCAGCTCGGGCGGCGGCAGCTCGGCGCGGCGGCGCAGCCACGGCAGCACGGGAATCGGCCCGGCGCGGCGAGCGCCGTCGCTCAGCCGGCGCAGCGCCTCGCCGACGAGCGCCGCTTGCCACCGGGCGGTCTCGTCGCCTTCGAGGTCGGCGGGCACGCGACCGGCCAGCAGCGCCGGCATCCACGCCGGTCGCGCGAGCGCGTAGTTCCACACGAGCGACGCGACGTGCTCCGCGAGCTGGACGCGGCGCGGCCCGGCGCGATCGCCCGCCTTGGGTGCAGCGCGCAGATATGCGGCGACCGCCGGCAGCTCGGCGACGGCGCGCGGATCGGCGAGCACCGACGCGATCGCGGCCGCCAGCTGGCTGCGATCGAGCGCGAGCAAGCGTTCGTGGCCCCACGTGCGCTCGACGAAGTGATCGAACGTGACGAGATCGAGACCGGCCGCGACGCCGCGGCGCAACGCGAGCTCGCGGCGCAGCCAGCGCGCGATCACGTGGCTGCCGATCACGATCGTCGTGGGCTCGAACGGATCGGCCGGCGGCAGCGCGGCGATCAGTGCGTCCGTCAGCGCGTCGGCGGAGTTGCCGTGGACCGCGTGCAACGCCATGGCTACGGCACGACCATCCACAGCGCCGCGGGCATCAGCTCGAACCGCGCCGGCAAGATGCCCAGCGGCTCGCCGTCGACATCGAGCTCCACGATGGCGCTCGGATCGATCGGCGACGCTTCGACGATGCGCGCGCGCCGCGTCGATACTTTGGCCATCGCGAGGTGCGTGCCCTTGTAGAGCCGTCGCCCGCTCTTCAACAGATCGGCGAACGTGAAATCGCCCATCGCGACGACGTCGAACTTGCCGTCATCGAGCTCGGCATCGGGCGCGACCTTCATCGCGCCGCCGAAGAATTTGCCGTTCGCGACCGCGACGGTATTGATCGTCGCCTCGACGCGATCGTGCACGTTGCCATCGAACACCAGCTCGACGCGCTGGTTCTTGTACGACCACGTGGCGCGCGCGGTCGCGAACGCGAACGACAGCCGGCCGAGCTTCTTGCCGCTGTCGTTGACCAAGCGATCGACGACGCCCGACACGCCGAACGACGCGATGTTCGCGAACATGCGCAGTGCACGCGTGCCGTCGCGCTGCGTGAGCTCGAGCTTGCCGACATCGATCTGCTTGCGCTGGTTCGCCGCGATCACCGCGGCCGCATCGGCGAGCTCGAGCGGGATCTCGGCGGTCCGGCGAAAATCGCCGCCGGTGCCGAACGGGATCAGCGCGAAGCTCGCCTCCGGCGCGATCGGCACGCCGTCCTCGAAGAAGCCGTTGACGACCTCGTTGATCGTGCCGTCGCCGCCGATCGCGACGACGCGGTCGGCGCCGGATTTCAGCGCTTCGCGCGCGATCCGCGTGGCGTCGCCGGGCCCGGTGGTCTGCACGTCGTCGAACGGGAACGCGCGCGCGAGCGTGTCGGCGAGCTCGGGCCAGCGCTTGCCGAGCTTGCCGCCCTGCGAGTGCGGGTTCACGACGACGACGGTACGCGGAGCGACCATGACGGTACGCACTATAGCCGCCGGGTCTGATCTATGGTTCCGGCGATGAGATGGCTCGCGACGGTGATGCTACTCGCGGCGTGTGGATCGTCGGCGCCGCCGACGACAACGACGACCCCGCCTCCGCAGCCTCCGGCTGCCGCTCGGCCCGTCGCGCCGGCAGCGCCGCCGATGTTCGCGCCGCCGGCGACCGGTGAAGACGCCGGGCACGATTTTCGCCTCCACAAGTTCATGCAACAGATCGGGCGCGAGGACGATACGTTCGTGACCACGCCCGACGGCACGATCGAAGCGAAGAGCTCGTTCTCGTTTCGGGATCGCGGTTGGACCGTGCCGCTTTCGGCGCGGATCGAGCTCGCCCGCGACGGCGCGTTGATCAGCTACGCGATCTGGGGCGATACCTCGCGCCTCTCCAAGCTCGACGAGCGCGTGGAGCTGCGCAGCGACGGCGCCTACGACATCACGCGCGACGGCAAGCGAACGCGCGTCGAGCTCGCGCCCGGCGCGGTCGTCGCGTCGGGTTACGCGCCGATGCTCGTTCAAGAGCTCGTGCTGCAGACCTGGCGCGCGCGGGGCAAGCCTGCGTCGATGCCACTCGCCCTCGGCGGCGAGCTCACGATCAGCTCGCGCGGCAACGAGAGCTATGACGTTCCTGCGGGCAAGGTCGCGCTCGAGCACGTCGCGATCGGCGGGCTCGTGTGGGGCATCGAGGATGCGTGGCTCGACGACAAGAATCAGCTCGCCGCGGTGATCACGCGCGACGCCGAGTTCGATCACTTCGAAGCGACGCGCGGCGAGTATCTGCCGATCTTGGCGCAGCTCGCGAAAGCGGCGGGCATCGACGGCGTCGCGCGACTCGCCGAGGCCGCGAAATCGATCGAAACCGACGCGCACGGGCCGATCGCGTTGGTCGGTGCGACGCTGATCACCGGCGCCGATCGACCGTCGATCGCGAACGCCGTCGTGATCCTCGACGGCGACAAGATCGTCGCAGCCGGGCCGCGCGACAAGGTCACGATCCCGAACGGCGCGACCACGATCGACGCGACCGGCAAGTTCCTCGTGCCGGGTCTGTGGGACATGCACGCGCACGTCGAACAAGTCGAGCAGGGTGGCGCGTATCTCGCGGCCGGCGTCACGACCGTGCGCGACATGGGCAACATCATGGACTTCATCACCGGCATTCGCGATTCGATCGAAGCCGGCAAAGGTCTCGGCCCACGGATCTTGGTCAACGGTCTGGTCGACGGCGAAGGTCCGAGGGCGCTCGGCACGATCCGAATTCGAACGCGCGAGGACATCCCGAAAGTCATCGATCAGCTGCGTGCGGCCGGTTGCCAAGAGGTCAAGATCTACTCGTCGATCGCGCCGGCGTTGGTCGCGCCGATCGCGCAATACGCGCACGCGCACGGCATGCGCGTCGTCGGCCATCTCCCGGAAGGGATGACGCCGCAACAAGCGGTCGAGGCCGGCTACGACTCGATCAGCCACCTCCACTACATCTTCGACGCCGACGTCGCACTGAAGGATCTCAACGGCGAGGATTGGCTCAAACACCGCATCGCGATCGACTTCAACCAGCCTGCGTTCACGAAGTTGTTCGCGACGCTCGCCGCGCATCACACGGTGATCGACGACACCGTGGCGTTGTACGAGCAAGGCGCGTTCTCCGCCGCCGAGATCGCGAAACGCGAGCCCGGGCTCGCGACGTTGCCGCGCCAGCTCGCGGCGCTGTTTTCGCCGGTGAAGCCGAAGTACGCCGAGCTCGCTGCCAAGGACTTCGCCAAGAACCTCGCGCTCATCAAGACCATGCACGAGCATCACATCGCGTTCGTCGCCGGCACCGACATCACGGTGCCGGGCCACTCGCTGCACCGCGAGCTCGAGCTCTACGTGCAGGCGGGGTTCACGCCGCTCGAGGCGCTGCAGGCGGCGACGATCGTGCCCGCGCGCTACATGCATCGCGACAACGAGCTCGGCACGATCGAAGCGGGCAAGCGCGCCGACCTGGTCGTGCTCGGCGCCGATCCGCTGGCGGACATTCACAACATCCGCAAGGTCGAGCGCGTGATCGCGCGCGGCAAGATCTACGACGCGCCGGCGCTGTGGCGGGTCGTCGGCTTCAAGCCGCTGAACTAGTCGCCGGTGTCGGCCTGCGCGCGCTCGATCTTCGTCTTGATCTCGACGTAGCGGCGCAAGAAGTCGTAGTGACGCTCGCGGAAGGCCTGCGTGTAGCGGCGCTCTTTCGCCTTCGCGCGCCACGCGGCCGCGAGATCGTCGAGCCGGCCGACGAGCTGAGATGCTTCGGTGAACGGCTTCACGACGGGCCGCGTGCCGTGCGTCTCGACGAGCTCGACGTGGCCGTTGTCGGCGGGGCCGAGGAACGTCAGCACGACGGTATCGGGATGCTGGTTGCGGATCGTGCGCGCGATCGTCGTCGCGGGTAGATCGCTGATGTCCTGCGCGATCATCGCGTAGTGGAACAAGCCCTGACTCACGCGATCGAGCCCTTCGCCGCCGCTCGTCGCGTGCGTGAACACGAAGCCTTTCGGCTTGGCGTCGTAGAGCGCGATCACGAGATCGTCGACCTCGTCGATCACGAGCACGCGGAGCTCCTCCATGTTGCTCGCCCGCGATGCGTCGCGGCCGGCGACTTGATCTTGCAGATCGATCGCGCGTCGCTCGGCCTCCATGAAGTGCTGCAGAAATTCTTCGTGGACGGTCTTGATCTCGTCGAGCACGCTGTCGACTTCGCGCCGCCCGACCGAGCGGCCGGCTGCCGCGAGCACGCGCTCCTTGAGGTACTGGACCGAGTCCGGCGCTTTGAGGATCAAGTCGACCGCGCCGGCGCGCACGGCATCGACGGCATCGTCGTACGAGCGGCGCGGCGTCATCGCGACGATCATCGTGGTCGGCGACGCGGCCTTGAGCGCGGCGATGGTCGAGATGCCGTCGCGCGGCGATGCGGTGTCGATGTCGACGAGCGCGACCGAGAAGAACTGGCGCTTGACCAGCGCGAGCGCGCGCTCGGCGTCGGTCGTACAGGTGACGTGCAGCATCGCCTCGGATAACAGCTGCTCGATCCCGGCGTGGACACGCAAGTCGCCGTCGAGGACGAGCACCTCCATCCCGACGAGCGCCGTGTGTGCGCCGGAGTGAACTGAACGGTACTGGCCGGAGTCGGTCATGGATTTTATGGATACGAGAAAGGTCGCACGAACGACGTCGCGTGCGCGGGATGCGTCGCGAACGTCCAGCCCGAAATGATCGTGATCAGACACGTCGCGAGCGAGCTCGAGCCGGTCGTGTTTTGCGCGATCTTCGGCGTCGCGACGCGGCCGTCGGCGACGACGATGAACGAGACATGAATCGCGCCGTGGATCGCTTTCTCGCGCAGCGCGGCATCGAGGCAGTGCTCGAAGTCAGGCCCGGCGCGACTCGCCGCAAGCTCGACCTCGTTCGCGAGCGCGTGCGACATGTCGTACGGATCGATCGGTGCGGGCGGCGCGGGCGGCGCGGGCTTCCTCGCGCCGGCGTGTTGCGTCGGTGTCGATATCGGTGCGGGTGCCGGCGTCGCGGTGGCGATGTGATCGAGCGCGCTGCCGATCGCGACGTCGGCGGCGGAGCCTGCAGGTTGTAGCGGCGGCGGCGCCGGCGATGGCGCCGGCGTGATCGCGGTCGTCTGCGGCGCCGGTG
>DATBAS010000125.1:0-17828 GCA_036271395.1 Kofleriaceae bacterium | reverse complement strand
GCTCGTGACGGCGTAGACCACCTCGAAGCCGGTATCGACGGTGTACGGGCCGCCGCACGTGCCGTCGGAGTTCTTGTCGTAGTACTGGGTCGCGTTGGTCGCCGAGCCTTTGAGATAGAGGTGCGTCGGCAGGTATTGTTCGCTGCACGAGTCGTAGTTCTCGTCGAGCACGTAGCGCTGCAGCGACGAGGCGCAGGTCGAGCCGACGAACTCGTCGTCCTCGGCCTTCGTGCACATCGCGTCGGAGTACACGATGCTGCCGCTCCACTCGGGCACGCAGTACGTGTTGCCGTCGGGCCAGGTGCCGTCGAACGGATTGCAGTTCTCTTTGCGCTCGGAGTCGTAGAGGCCGAACCACTGCGTGGTGCCGTCGGTGAACGCGTAGTACGTCAGCTTCAGCCGCGAGCCCGATTGCGCGCCGTCGTTCGCGTTCGAGCTGCCGCTGCCCATCGACATCGACGGCGCATCGCTGCTCGGCGGCGCGCTCGGGCTACACGCCACGAACATGGCGACGAGCACGGCAGACAACCGCCCCATGACGCGTAGGTTACATCAATCGCTCTCGAGCCCCAACAGTTCCTTGGCTTCGGGGTCGGGCGGCCTGCAGACGACGCGGTCGACGGTGGCCATCTTCGCGTGGATGACGTCACACACCGGCGTGAACGACGCCTTCTGGAACGCCCTGATCGACGCCTGGTTGTGCGACGAGATCAGCGCCCACGAGCGATACGCGTCGGTCTCGCGCAGCTGCTTCGTGATCTGCTCGAGCATGACGGGCGCAACGCCCCGCCCGCGCGCGGCGCCCGACACGAACACCGAGTGGATGTAGGCGTCGTACTTCATCATCTGCAGCGTGCGGCCGAGCTCGGGCACTTCGACGGGGCCGCGCGCGAACCACGCGACGCCGGCGTGGCGAATGCCGATCTTCGCGAGCACGGCATGGTCGCCGCGGCGCCAGAACTTGCGAGCCGCGAGCTCGTCGAGCGCGAGCTGCTCGACCAAGTCGGCGCGATGGTGCTCGTCGAGCTTGTCGTAGTCGACCTCGGTGAACGCGCCGAGCTCGAGGCCCGGCGGCGCTTGGATGTCATGCGTCCACAGCTGGCCGCGATACAGCACGTAGCGATCGTATTGCGCGACGCTCGCGGCGGCGGAGCGGATCTTCGTCCACGCGGCGCGCGCTTGCGCGGCGGCGACCGACGGCGTCTCGCGCGCGCGACGAGCTCGCCGCGCGACCTGCGAGTACGTGCGGCCGACGCTCGCCGCCGCCGAGTGACCCCAGATGCGAACGGCGAGCGCTTGCTGCCGCGATACCGGCAACGTCGGCAGCGGATATTCGCCGGCACCCGTGACCACGTCGAGCGCGATGCAGCCGCGCGCGCGGGCGGCCATCGCTTCGGCGTGGAGCAAGCGCTGCGGCGCGCCTTTGTGCGCGACCTGCGGATCGACGGCCATCGCGAGCACGACCGCGCGCTCGGCATCGTCGACGACGAACGCCACGGCCACCGCTTCGCCGGTCGCGTCGTCGAGCCGCGCGAGCCGGACCTTGCCTTGCTTGCCGAGCTCGAGCGCGACTTCTTCGAGCAGCGCGGATGCCTCGTTGTCGGCGATCGGCGACGGCTCGTCGCGCTCGGACCATTCGAGCCGCGATAGCCGGCGCAAGATGCTCATGCCTTTGCGGAGCGCCTCGAGGTCGTCGCCGTAGGTCGTGATCACGCCGCTACCGTCGGTCGCATCGGCCGGTGCGAGGCCGAGTGCGATGTGCGCGGCGCCGCCCGCCGATTGCGAGCTCTCGATCGTGAAGCCCGATGGGCCGAGCCGCTGCACGAGGTGCGCGCGCAGCTTCGACGGATCGGCAAGTGGCTCGAGATCGATCACGTCCCAGCTCGAATCTTCGATGAGCACTTTCGCGAGTGCGCTGCCGCTGCGATCTTCCCAACCGACGCGGCACAGCAGATCGAGCGATGGCGGACGCGGCCCGGCGTCGCCCATCATGCGGAGCTCGCGCGTGTCGAGCAGCGCGACCTTGATCGTGCGGCGATACAGCGGCGCGATGCACACGACGTCACCGGCGCGAACGCCTGCATCGGCGTCGTCTTGCGTCGCACGGCCGACGAGCACGTGCAGCTCGGCGTGCAGCGTGTTGTGGTACGCGAGCCACCACGGGATCAGCCACTCCGGTCCGCGGAACAGCACGCCTGCCGCGAGCGAACGCCAATCGACCTCCAGCGCGCGAAGTGCAGTCAGCTCGCGGACTACCGAGACCTCGATCGCCATTCGCTTTGCGAACGTATCACGAGCGGCCGCGTTGCCGATGGCAACGCCGGCAGTTGCAGTTCGCGTCGCGAGCTCCGGTGAAACAGGCTCCATGCCCGCCAGCTTGCATCAGCAATGCCGATTAGCGTCGAAGAATCGCCGCAAAGAAACCATCGGTGCCGTGCTGATGCGGCGTCGCGGTGAACGCGCCACCGCGGTCGAATGTCGCAGCAAGATCGCTCGGCAGCGGCACGCGCTGCAGCGGCAGCTGCGCGACCACGTCTTCGTTCTCGCAGCGCAACAGCGAGCACGTCGCGTAGACCAAGCGACCGCCGGGTGCGAGCAACTCGGCGGCGGCCGTCGTGATGTCGCGCTGGCGTTTCGCGAAGCCAACCAGCTCGTCTTCGCGCAAGCGCCAGCGCGCTTCGGGGTTCCGGCGCAACGCGCCGATGCCCGAGCACGGCGCGTCGACGAGCACCGCATCGGCGCTGCCGCGCAGCTCGTCGAGCTCGCGGATCGGCACCGCGCGCGTGTTCGAGACCTGCGCGCGCCTCGCGCGGCGGCGCAGCTCTTCGAGCTTCCCGTCGTCGACGTCGCTCGCGACGATGCGGCCGCGGTTGCCGAGCCGCGCGGCGAGCGCGAGCGTCTTGCCACCGGCGCCGGCGCAATAATCGACGACGAGCGGCTTGGCGGTCTCTGGCAACGCCAGCTCGGCGAGCAATTGGCTGCCTTCGTCTTGCGCTTCGAACGCGCCGCGACCGAACGGCTCGGTCGAAAATAGGTTCGTGCGATCGTCGACGATCAGCGCCGTGTCGATCCATTTGCCGGCGTGGGTCGCGAGCGGCGCGAGCGCTTTCGCGAGCTCGTCGCGCGAATTCACCAGCGTGTTCGCGCGCACGGTCATCGGCGCGCGGTGATTGAGCGAGAGTGCGAGCGGCTCCGCTTCGCTCCCCCAATCCGCGACGAGCCGCGCGGCAAGCCAATCGGGCAGCGATGCGGCGAGCGCGATCCGTTTGGCCGCGTTGCGCTCGCCCGCGATCGCGGCATCGACGCCAGCGATCGCGTTCCAGTCGAGCTCGGAAATGGTCGCGCGTGCGGCGTCGACGTCGATCAGCCGGTCGAGCACGAGCAACGCGATCAGCCGCTCGAGGTCGCGCGGCGCTTGCTTGGTGCGCCGGCCACGCTCGATCGCGAGATCGACGCGGCGCAAATTACGGACAAGCCCGTAGAGCGTCTCGCTGACGAACCGTCGCTCGTGCGCGCCGATCCATTTCTCCTTGCGAAACGTCAGGGCCAGCCGGTCGGTCACGAAGCCCCAATCCATTCGCGTGCGTTGCCACAGCTCGAGCACGAGCGCGCGCAAGCGGCCGCCTTGGGCGACGGTCTTTGCAAGCGCGCGATCGTCCATCGCTACCTTATATACAACGCGCTGCGTAATAGATGAATTAGCGCGAATTGATTGCGAGCGAGTGGGCCGCGGCGGTACGCCATGCTCGATGACCACCGCAACAACGCCTCCAGCTACGGCGGCGGCGCCTAAGCTCCCCGAAGTCGCGCTCAAAGATCGCGGCAACCTCTTCGAGATCGCGACCAAGCAGATCGAGAAGGCGATGAAGCTGATCAACATCGATCAGGACGTCGCGCAGATCCTCGGCCAGCCCAAGAACGAGCTGATCGTCAACTTCCCGGTCCGGCGGGACAACGGTCGCTACGAGATGTTCAAGGGCTATCGCGTCCAGCACAACAACATCCTCGGCCCATACAAGGGCGGCATTCGCTATCACCAGGAAGCGAACCTCGACGAGATGAAGGCGCTGGCATCGTGGATGACCTACAAGAGCGCGCTCCACGAGATCCCGTTCGGCGGCGGCAAAGGCGGCATCAAGTTCGATCCGCGCCAGTACTCGAAGGCCGAGCTCGAGCGCGTCACGCGCCGGTTCACCGCGGCGCTCGGCGCCAACATCGGCCCCGACTACGACATCCCGGCTCCCGACGTGAACACCAACAGCCAGACGATGGTCTGGATGATGGACACGTACATGAACATCGTCGGCGCCGGCGATCGCAACACGGTGCGCGGCGTCGTCACCGGCAAGAGCGTGTCGGCGGGCGGTAGCTACGGCCGCGCCGAAGCGACCGGCCAAGGCGTCGTCCACTGCATCACCGAGTGGGCCAAAGATCGCAACTTCAACCTCGACGGTTGCCACGTCATCATCCAGGGCTTCGGCAACGTCGGCAGCTACGCGGCACGCCTGCTCTCGCAAAAGGGCGCGGTCGTGATCGGCGTCGGCGACGTCGGCGGCTACATCGCGAACACCGAAGGCATCAACCCGCACAAGCTCGGCGAGCACGTGCTCAAGACCGGCTCGGTCGCGAACTACAAGGGCGCGTCGAAGATCACGCGCGAAGAGTTCTTCTCGCTCGACGCGCACGTCTTCGTGCCCGCCGCGCTCGAGCTCGAGGTCGGCGTGGCCGAGGCGAAGGCGCTCAAGGTCAAGATGATGGTCGAGGGCGCGAACGGCCCGACGTATCCCGAGGCCGAAGAGATCCTGCTCGACAAGGGTATCGATGTCATCCCCGACATTCTCTGCAACTCGGGCGGCGTGATCGTCAGCTACTACGAGTGGCTGCAGAACAAGCGCGCCGAGCAGTGGGAGCTTGCCGACGTGCTCGGTCGCCTCGAGAAGCGCATGAAGTCGACGTTCGCGAGCGTGCGCCAGTACGCGCTGGCGCAGAAGACTGATTGGCGCACGGCGAGCTATGCGATCGGCCTCGAGCGCTTGCAGCACTGCTACAAAGAGCGCGGCATCTTCCCCTGAGTCGCTTCGAGAAGGACGGCAAGTTCGTCGAGCTGTGGCTCGAAGCAGCGCCCACCGAAGGCAAAGATGTCGCGTGGCCGGTGTTGCGGTCGCGCGAAGGCCGAATCGGCCAGCGGCCGGAGCCGATCGTGCTCGCCACGCGCTTCGAGTTCACGGCGCGACGCGACATGCGCGACATGATGAGCGCGCGGCTCCGCGATGGTTGGCGGCGCGTGCACGATCCGGATCACGACGCCGACCTCGACGCCGAGCCGCGCGAGCCGCGCGACGCGGGCTTTATCGTCGACGATCGCGCGATCGCACCGGCATTCGCGTGGCGCGAGCCGCAGCAGAAGACGAACCGCTACACTAGCGTGAACGAATGAGGCCAACGATCACGGCAATCATCATCGCCGCGAGCGCGAGCGCGCACGCGACGCGGCTCGTGGTCACCGACGGCACATCGGCTTCCCTCATCGAGGCCGGCGCCACGTCGGCGAAAGTCGTCGCGACGATCAAGCTGCGCGCGACCGTGCAAACGATCGTGTGGATCGGTCGCGATCCCGTCGCGCTGCTCGACGATGGCGAGGTCGGCACGCTGACCGCGAAAGGCTTCGTCGCGATCGCCACGCCGCCGAGCAGCGCGTTCGTGTTGCCTCGCCCGAGCAAGAACGTGCAGCAGCTCGAGCAGCCAGTCTCCGAGTTGGTCGGATCGACGACCGGCGAGCTGTGGCTCGGCCGCTGCGATTGGGGCTTCCCCGCCGACGGCCACATGATCTGCGAGAACTGGATCTACGCGCGGCTCGGCGCGGGTGGCGTGTTGACATCGCGCGCGCACCCTCCCGATGGCAACCGCAACTGGGAGGGTTGGCCGGCAGTCGAGCCAGCAACGAGCGTCGCGATCACGTTCGCGCCGCGCCCGCACGACGACGGCACGATCGACGACCATGCCGAGACGATGACGTGCCGCTACAACGGCACGACGACGACGTTTCCGGAAGGGAAGCTCTATTGGACGTACCAGTCGACGCTGCAGTGGATCTCGCACGATCCGCCGATGTTCATCATCGATTCGATTGCGAATGGCATGACGGGCATCGTCGAGCGGTTCGTGTTCGAGGGCTGCACCCCCTCGAATGCGCCCGGCGTGAAAGGATACGTCGGCCCGGATGATCTGTCCGTGCTCGCATTGGGGACGGCGTCGTCGTTGAGCAGGCACGGCAAGGAGCTGCTCGCGCTGTCGGGTGCGGACCTCGTCGCGTTCGAGCCACCGCTTCCGAGGCCGCCGGCCAAAGAAGCATTCGCGGTGCTCGAACGCGAGCTCGCCGGCGACGCGTCGATGTTCGCGCGCGACGCGATCGTGCTGTCACCGGCGCCGGCGATCGGCGCACCGAAGCTCGTCAAGCACGCAACTTCACGCATCGAGCGCTTCGCAACCCGGGATCTCGGCGACGCCATGTTGATCGCCGCGGAGCTCGTGCTCGACGGCAAGCCGTATCGGACGCTGCAGCTGTTCGACGCGACGGGCCATGTCATCGTCGCGACGTTCGCGCCGGTCAAGTCGCTCGCAGCCGGCGGCGCCGCACCGGTACTGCCATCGCCGACCCCGACCGGTCCACTCGCAGCGCTCGCGGCATCACCGGCGAGCGCGTCGAAGGTTGTCGAAACCGGCAGCGTCGTGTTCGGTACGGAGCTGGCCGAGTACGCGATCGATGACGGCCAAGCCTCGGCCGATTTACTCGCCAGCTGGAGCAAGCTCGCGCTGACGCTCGACCCGGCGGTGCACGAGGTCCACACGGCGAGGTACGGCTATGCGATCACGAGCGTCGCGCTCGGCAAGTCCCGCATGATCGCGCTCGTGATCGGCGCACCGACGAAGACTGGCTGGGAGCTCACCGCCATCCACTACGTCGGGCTATGAGCATCCTCACGCTCGCGCGCTGGCTCGGTCCGTGGGCGGACGCGACGAAGGCGCCGCCGGCCGAGGTGCGCGACGAGGTCATCGGCGGCCTGCACGTACGTACGTACGTACAGTCGGGTACGGACGTACGTACTTATCAGAATGCCTCTAAATCGGCTCCATTCGTGATCGCGCCGGGGTTGCACTACGCCGGTGCCGACGACCCGCGACTCGATCGGTTCTGCCGGATCTTGGCCGCCGGCGGGCATCGCGTGGTCGCACCGTTCGTGCCGAGCTACTTGGCGCTCGAGCCCGATCAGCGCGCGATCGACGACTTCGTTCGCTGCTGCGACGAGTTGCCGCGTTGCGTGGCGTTCTCGATCTCGTTCGGATCGCTGCTCGTGTTTGCCGCCGCGGCCGAGCGGCCCGACAAGTTCGAGCGGCTTGTCGTGTTCGGCGGCTACGCCGACTTCATCGACGCGATGCGGTTCTGCCTTACCGGCGAGCGTCGCGATCCGCTCAATCAGCCCGTCGTGTTGATGAACCTGCTCGATCACATCGATCACGATCGCGCGCACACGGCCGCGCTGAAAGCCGCGTGGCGGCAATACGTCGAGAGCACGTGGGGCCGGCCCGAGCTGAAAGTTCCGGAGCGGTATCTCGCGATCGCGGAACAGCTCGCGCCGAGCGTGCCCGCCGACGTTCGCGAGCTGTTTCTCGCGGGCATCCGGCCGGGCGCGTGGCCGGTCGCCGAGCCCGCGCTCGCGCTCGCAGACCGCCGCGATCTCGAGCCGGCGCGCTTCCTCGCGCACGTGCGCGGCCGCGTCGATCTCGTGCATGGCGCCGACGACGACGTGATCCCGGTCGAGCACGTGCACCGGCTCGCCGCCGGCCTGGTGAACGCCGACGTGCGCGTTCACGTCACGGGACTTTACGGCCACACCGGCGCCGGCTTCGGCAAGCTCGCGGCGCTACCTCGCGAGCTCGCGACGATGCTGCGCGTGCTCCGCGCGCTCTAAATTAGTTGCAGTCACCGTCGAACCAACGGTCCAACGGCGCCAACCTCTAGTTGCAGTCGCCGTTTTGGCACTCGCAGGCGCCGGTGCACTCGTTCACGATCATGCCGGTCGTGTAGAAGTCATGCATCTGGCGCCACGTCGCGGGCTGCGTGCGCGTGAGGTCGTGCATGCTCGGGCTCTGCGCGGGCGCAGGCACGTTGGTCGCCGGCGCGGGCGGCGCGCCGCCGTCCATGATGATGATCGCGCTGCCGCTCGTGATCGGGCTGGCTTGCACCATCAGCCCCCACGGCGTCACCGGCGTCGGCCCGACGACGGGAATGTTCATCGACCGCGCCTGCCAGTAGCTGCCGATGTTCGGCACTTCGTTATCCGACAACGCCATCTGCATCAGCAGTTGTTTGGGCTGTGGCGATGTCGGCATGCCGGCGAGCACCGAGTTGACGACGCCGGCGCCTTCGGTCTTGTCCCACCGCATCTGGAACAGCGACATCAGCATCGTGTCGTCGAGCGAATCGGGATACGCGCCCGACAAGATCGAGCGATACGTCGGCCAGTCGGTCGAGCGATCGAGCAGCATCGAGTAGTTCGCGGCGCCGACCCCGAGCACGCCCTGCGTGAGCGTCGGATCGTACGCGACGATCGACGTACCGAAGATGCCGCCTTGCGATAGGCCGTAGTAGACGACCTTCGTCGGATCGACGAGCACTTTGTTATTGCCGTCGACGAACATCATCGATGCGAACGTCGTGCGCAGCGCGCGCACGAGCGTGACTTGGTTGACGAGCCCTTGCTCGAGCACTTCCATCACCTGATCGGCGTGCGTCGCATCGTTCATCGCCGTCGCGACTGCCGCGATGTCTTGCGTCGACATCCCGCGCAGATCGGTCGCCGCGAACACCATGCACAAGCTCGACGCCGTCGTCTGTTGCGTGCCGCCGGCGACCTCGGTCGAGCTACCGAGCAAGCCGTGGCCGTAGATGACCATGCCGACCGGCGCCGCCGCGGTGTACACGCACGGCGGCACGATCGCGGTGAACGGAATCTGATACCAGCCCAGTTGCATCGGCAGGTTGTTCGCGTCGCGCGCGATCACCGGCTGCTGCACGGCATCGCCGCCGTTGGTGAGGAACAGCGGCGCGTCGAGCGTGCCCTGGATCTCGCGCGTCGCCGAGCCGCCGCCGCTGCCGGTGTCGCTCGTGATCGTGAACGCGATCGTGTGGCCGTCGAGCGCGGTGACGGCCGCGTCGCGCGCGGTGATCATGTCGCGGTGGATGAAGTCGTCGGAGGCAACCGTGAACTCCCACGCGACGACGAGCTGGTCGGCGGGAAAGCCGGCGGTGTCGAGCGCGGCAAGCACGTCGGCGAAGCGCGGCCGCTCGGCTTCGAGCAGCGCGTGATCGGTGTGCTTGCCGTCGCGCAGCGCGGCGAAGCCGGGCGGGATCGGTAGCTCGCTGCCATCGGATGCTTTCACCGCGGTCGTGATCGCGACCGCGTAGCGATGGCCGCCGATCAGCCGCTGCGCCGGCCGCAAGAACAGCGCCTGCGAGCTGAGCGGACCGGTCGCTTGCGCGTCGATCTCGGCGAAGTGCGCGACGCGTTGGCCCGTCGTCATGTCGAGGATCACCGTCGGGCTATCGGCGGCGAGCGAGAGATCCATGTTGTCGGCCGGCGGCAGGCCGGTGACCGAGACGCCGTCCGGGAACGACATCACCATCGGCGCCGATGGCGAGAACCCGTCGGCCCAGTTCCACTCCGTCGGATCGACTTGATCGCCGTCGCTGTTGGTCGGCAGCGTGGTGTCGGGGATCGCGAGGTGGCGGCCGGTCATCGTGGTCGAGTCGTCGACTTCGAACACCGCATTCGGCCACGGCGTCATGCAGTGGCCGCTGCCGAGCGGGTTGCATTGCGCTTCGATCGGCAACGCGATGTCGCCGTTACCGCACGCGGCCACAGCAACGGCAACCCAACTGGCCAAGACGGCGCCCCTCATCGAGGCGACGCTACACCGATTCGGGCACGGCGGGCGAGCGCACGCTATATTCGCGCGGTGCGCCACGTGCTCGTCGGGATCCTGATCACTGCGTGCGGCAGCACCGCCCCGATTCCGAACGCCACGCCTCGCAACGCGAGCATCGCCACCGGCAGCGCGGGCGCGGTAGTCGCGATGGGCTCCGCCGCGGGCTCCGCGGCGATCGTCCCCGAGGTCGGTTGCCCGAATCCGACGTGCGCGTTTCACGCCGGCGCGGGCTCGTACTTCACGTGCCTCTCGGGCGGCGCCGGGATCTGCTTTCACTTCGGTGCGCCGTGCGCGCCCGCCGATGGCTGCATGTTCGATCCGCAGACGGGCTCGTATCACACGTGCGCGAAGGCGGTCGAAGGCGCGTGCGCGCAGTGGACGGGTAACGCGTGCATGCCGGCGAACGCGTGCTTGTTCGATGCCGCCGACGGCTTGCACCATCACTGCGATCAAGTCACCGGCGGCGCGTGCGCGAAGTACGGCGCGCTCTGCGCACCGTAGCTAGAACCAGCTCGCGCCGACGCCGATCGCGCCGTTGTAGATGCGCGCGTCGCCTTCGTAGAAGCCGGTGCCGGTACGCGCCTCGAGATCGAGGCCGAACTCGTGCGAGTGGATGAGCTCGACGCCGATCGCCGCCATGAACGCGGGCACGGTCGCCGACTCGTCGGACGCCATCACGCCGTCGCCGGCGTCGAACGAGACTTTGGAGCGCGCGAAGCCGACGCCGCCCTGCAGCCACAAGCGGCGCGTGGCCCAGCCGCGGATCGCGAGGTTCGCCATCACCTGTGTGTTGGTGACGTTGTTCTGCGACGCGCCCATCGCCCAAACTTCGCCCATCAGCGCGAGCCGCGGCGTGAGCATGCCGCCGAGGTGACCGGTGAAGCCGCCGGCAGCTTTTTGACCGCCGCAGTCTTCGCCGCTCTTGGTTTCGCAGCCCATGTCGCCGCCGTCGATCGACGCGCCGACGATGACGCCGCGCCGGCCGCCGTGCCAGTACGTGTCGCCGGTCGCGACGACAACCTCGTCGGCGTAGGCGGTGGTTGCAGCCAGTGCGATCGCAGCAAACAGAATCGAAGTACGCATGACGGAGATGGCTGAGCACGGCGCGTGCCATTGGCGATCTCTCGCCGGCCCGTGGGCAACGCAGCGTTTCGTCGACGGCGGCGCTGCGCGTTTGGTCGCGGCGTGCGCTGCCGCGCGTGCAACTCTACGCGGCGAACAGATCGTGCATCGTCACGCACTCGAGCCCGCTCGCGTGCAGCGCGCTGACGATCCGCGGCAGTGCCTCGAGCGTCCACTCTTGGCCTTCGTGAAACAGCAAGACGTCGCCGCCGTGGACGTTCGCGGGCGCGCAGCGCTCGGCGAGCTTCGCGGGATCGCGATCGGCGTAGTCGCGCGAATCGATCGTCCACAGCGCGATCACGAACCCGGCGGCGCGCAGCGCGACGATCGAGCCGGCGTCGAGCGAGCCGTGCGGCGGGCGAATCCACGGGTGTCCGGTCGGCGAGCCGCCGATGGCAGCATCGGTCTTGCGCGCTTGATCGAGCAGCTCGCGCACGCCGAGCTTCGTGAATCGCGTGTGGTCGTAGCCGTGACCGGCGACTTGGTGGCCGCGCTTGACGTACTCGCGCACGAGCTCGGGCCGCTTGTCGGCGAGCTCGCCGATCACGAAGAACGTCGCGGGCACGCCGAGGTCGTCGAGCATGTCGAGATAGCGCGGCGTCAGCTCGTCGGGCCCATCGTCGAACGTGATCGCGACGCGTTTGCTCGCCGTGGGGCCGCGCCGCAGGAGCCCGGGAACGCGATCGAACATCACGTCTTTCACACGAGCGCGTAACGACGGCATTTGTCCTGCGGGATCTAGCATGGTCACCACGTCCAGTCTTTGAACCTCACGCGCAACTCCGTCTTCTTGAACTTGCCGGCCGACGTGCGCGGGATCGAGTCGACCGTCACGTACGCGTCGGGCAGCCAGTACTTCGGGAACTTCGGCGCCAAGAACGCGCGCAGCTCTTCGGGCGTGGCGCTCTGACCGTCCTTGAACACGATCGCCGCGAGCGGGCGCTCGCTCCATTTCGGGTGTGGCACGCCGATCACCGCGGCTTCACGGACAGCAGGATGCCCCATCAAGGCGTTCTCGAGCTCTTGCGTCGCGATCCATTCGCCGCCGGACTTGCACAAGTCGGCGATGCGATCGGTGAGCTGGATGTAGCCGTTGCGATCGATGCGCGCGACGTCGCCGGTGCGGAAGTAACCGTCGGCGGTCCAGCGCTCGGGCGTGTGGCCGCCGGCGTAGCTGCCGGCGATCCACGGGCCGCGGATCAGGACTTCACCGCTGGTCGAATCATCGGATGGCACGTCCCCGGCGTCGTTGCGCACGCGGATGTCGACGAGCGGAACTGACACACCTTGACGCGCGCGCACCTTGTAGCGAGTCGCCTCATCGGCCGCGGCGAGCTCGGGCGACAGCCGCGACACCGTGCCGATCGGCGATGTCTCCGTCATTCCCCACGCATGGATGAGCCGGAGCCCCAAGCGGTCGAAGTCCCGAATCAACTGTTCGGGTGCTGCCGAGCCGCCGACGATCATTCGCACTCCCTCTTTCAATTTGTATGCCCCGGGCTTGGCGTCGAGCACGTCGCGGATGCCGATCCAGATCGTCGGCACGCCGGCGGCAACCGTGACGCGTTCGTCTTGCATCAGCTCGAGCAGGCTCGGCGGGTCCAAGCACGGTCCGGGAAACACCAGCTTCGCGCCGGTCATCGCGCACGCGTACGGCAGGCCCCACGCGTTGACGTGAAACATCGGCACGACGGGCAGCACGACCTCGGCGCGCGACAGCTCGAGCGAGTCGGGCAGCGCGACCACGAGCGTGTGCAACATCGACGAGCGATGCGAGTACACGACGCCTTTGGGCCGGCCCGTCGTGCCGCTCGTATAACAGGTGCCGAGCGCGTCGCGTTCGGAGAGCTTCGGCAACGGCGTGGCGTCGCGCGCGCCGGCGAGAAACTGTTCGTAGTCTTTGCCGACGACGATCACGCGCTCGAACGTCGCACCCGCGGCAACGACCTTGTCGTACAGCGGGAGCAGCACGTCGTCGACGATCAGCATGCGATCGCCGGCGTCGTTCGCGATGAACGCGATGTCCTCGGGCGGCAGCCGCAAGTTGAGCGTGTGCAGCACGGCGCCGGCGAGCGGGATGCCGAAGTACGCTTCGAGGTGCTCGGCGTGGTTCCACATCAGCGTCGCGACGCGATCGCCGCGCGCGATGCCGGCGTCGATCAATGCGCGGGCGAGCTGACGCGCGCGCCGGATGACGTCGCCGTACGTCGTGCGTGTGAGGCTGCGATCGGGCTTGCGCGACACGACTTCGACGCGCGCATTCTCGCGCTCCGCTCGATTCGCGACCCAATCCAGCGTCAGCTCCACATCGTCCATCGTCGTCGGCGTCATCGTGCGAGTCATGGCGATAAGCTTACAGGCAGCGCACGGCGCAGGAAGCCGCGCGACACGCCGCACATGGTTCTCACCATTTCGCGGCGAAGTGGGCCGACCGCGTTCGCGAGTGGGAACGCCAGATCACGCAACAGGCCGAGCGCGCGCGAGTCCGATTGGAACAGCGGCGTGAGCAACCTCGTCATCAGCTGGTAGTGATCGACGTGCCGTTTGCGGGCGCGCGAGTACGCGGCGAGCGCGTGATCGATCGATCGCGTGCTCGCCAGCGAATCGGCGAGCGTTGCAGCATCGACGAGCGCGAGGTTCGCGCCTTGGCCGAGCTGAGGGCTCGTCGCGTGCGCTGCATCGCCGATGTAGACGACGCCGCGGTCGTGCCACGGTCGCATCGTGACGTCGCGGTAGCGCGCGAACGTCAGCTGCGCCGGCGATTCGAGCTTCGCGAGCACGGCTTCCGCGCGCGGATCGTGCGCGAGCACATCGGCTTTCCACGCCGCGAAGCCATCGCCGCGGCGAAACGCATCGAGCTCGCGCGCCGGCAAGCTCCAGAACATCGAGATGATGGGAGCATCGCCGATCGGCCCGAGGCCGGTCGGCAGCATGCCGTAGAGCCGGCGCGCGCCGGTCGCGACTTGATAGAGCTCGCGCCCGAATACGCGATCGCGATCTTCGGCGACGAACCACAGCGCACCCCACGGATACGCGACGTCGCGGCGCGCGTGTTCGTCGCGCAGCTGCGACAGCGTGCCATCCGCGACGATGACGAGCTCGAACGTGGTGAGCTCGCGCAGCGATCGCACGGTCACGCCGGTATGCAACGCGATCCGCGGCTCGCGAGTCACAGCGTCGTGGAGCGCCGCGAACAGCACGCCGCGATGCACGCCCAGGCCGCGCCACGTCTGATCGAGCTCGGCGTAGGACAGATCGACCAACGTCCGGCCACCGGACGTTCGCAAGAACAGGCGATCGATCGGCGAGCTGCGCGCCGCGATCTGCTCGAGCAAGCCGAGCCGCGCGAGCACGGCTTGCCCGGTCGGCTGCACGATGATGCCGGCGCCGACCGGCCTGGGCTCGGCGACGCGCTCGAGCACGGTGACCTCGTGACCGGCGCGCGCGAGCAACAACGCCGCCGCGGCACCCGCCGTGCCACAGCCAACCACGCCTACTCGACTCATCGCCGGATTATTCCCGCGCCGAGATCGCCGAACTCCGCGTACCGACGGGCGAAAATCGAAATAAACAGATCAGGTGGCTCGTCCGTATCAAGAAGCAGATGACGCCGTACGAAGTCGACCTCGACCGCACCGATGCCGAGAAGACGGTGATCGAGCGCGTCGATGCGCGGCTCGGCACGTCGCTCGGCGGGCGGTATCGGCTCGACTACAAGATCGCGTCGGGCGGGTTCGGCGCGGTCTATCACGCGTTCGACACGGTCGCGCGTCGCGAGGTCGCCGTCAAAGTGCTGCACGCGGCACTCGCGACCGACCCGGCGGTAACGGCGCGGTTCCAGCGCGAGATCCACGCGCTCGCTCAGCTCCGCGATCCGCATACCGTCGTCGCCTACGATGCCGGCGAAGCGCCCGACGGTTCGATGTTTCTCGTGATGGAGTTGCTCGGCGGCGAGAGCTTGTTCGAGCGATTCACGTCGCAAGGCCCGCTGCCGTGGCCGACCGTGGTCAAGCTCGCGCGCGGCGTGTGTTGCTCGCTCGCCGAAGCGCACGCGCTCGGCATCGTCCATCGCGATCTCAAGCCGGCGAACATTCACATCGAGCAGCGCGCGAACGGCGACTACGTCAAGGTGCTCGACTTCGGCATCGCGAAGCTGCGCGACGGCTCGCCCGATGCCGACGTCACGCACGTCGGCCAGATGATCGGCACGTTCGATTACATGGCGCCCGAGCAGATGGCCGGCAACTGCTTGCCGCAGAGCGACGTGTTCACGCTCGGCATCGTGATCTTCGAGATGATCTCGGGCTCGCGGCCGTTCGGGACCGCGCCGGGCCCGGCCGCGATGCTCGCCGCGCTGCTCGGCACCACGCCCGAGCGGTTGACGTATGTTCCGCCGCTGCTCGCCGATATCGTCGCGCGCTGCCTCGAGCGCGACCCGAACGACCGCTACGCCAACGCGTCCGAGCTCGCGGATGCGCTCGCGGGGCTCGGCGAACGGATCGAGCACGAGGCGCCGACCGTGCCGGCGCGCGCGAGCAGCTCGCTGATCGACAGCGATGACGCCATGCTCGATGGCGCGACCGTCGTCGATCGCCGCAAGCCCGACATCTCGCGCAGCACCTTGGCCGGCGTGATCCCGCATCCACCGCGGCCGAGCGTGCCGAGGCTCGCAGCCGGCACGGTCGATCCGTTCCCGTCGCCGTTCAGCTATGGCCCGGCGCCGCAGGCACCCGCGATCCCGCCGACGCTGCCACCGCATCAGCTGCAGCAGCTGCGTGCGCCGTCGCCGATGTTCGATATCGACCTGCGGCCGAAGCCGGTGTGGGCGATCGTGTTGTTCATCGCGTTCGCGATCGCGGTCGGTGTCGCGATCGGCATCGGGTTCGCGACGTAGCTATTGCTTGCCGAAGCTCTCGGTCGCCTGCTTCATCTCTTCCATCGACACGTCGTGCATGTGCTGCGCGAAGCTCCACTGGTTGCCCCATTTGTCGGTGACGGTGCCGGTGCGATCGCCCCAGAACATGTCCTGCAGCGGCATCTTCACCGTCGCGCCGGCATCGACCGCGCGCTTGAACGCCGCGTCGACGTTCTCCGAGTAGACCCACAAGCTCGCCGGGAACGCCGCGCCACCCATCTCGGGGAACGTGTCGTTGATGAACAGCATCGAGTCGCCGATCTTGAGCTGCGCGTGCCAGATCTTCTTGCCGCTCGGATCGGGTGCGCGATGGATCTCTTCGGCGCCGAACGCCCGCTTGAAGAATTCGATCGCCTCGGCGCAGCCTTCCACCGAGAGCTGCGGCGTCAACGTGCGGATGCCATCCGGGATTGCTTTCGTCATGGGCCGACGATACGCGAGCCGTGTGCGTATCATCGAGTGATGGCGATTCGCTTGGCGACTCCCGAAGACTCCCGTCGCATCGGCGAGCTCGCACATGCGTTGTGGCCCGACGGCAGCGTCGACGAGCACGCCGCGCATGCCGCGGCGATCGCGCGCGGCGAGCCGATCACCACGCTGCCGCTCGTCCTCTTCGTCGCGATCGACGATGGCGCGATCGTCGCCTTCATCGAGGTCGGCTTGCGGTCGCACGCCGACGGCTGCGATCCGAGCCGGCCGGTCGGCTTCATCGAAGGTTGGTACGTCGAGCCGCAGCTGCAGCGCCGTGCGATCGGCCGCGCGCTGATGGACGCGGCCGAAACCTGGTCGCGCGAGCAGGGCGCGCACGAGCTCGGCTCCGATACCTGGCTCGACAGCGAGGGCTCGCAGCGCGCCCACGAAGCGCTCGGCTTCGAGGTCGTCAATCGCTGCGTGCACTATCGGAAGTCACTGAGCCCGGCCGGCAGCAAAGCGTGATCGCGAGGAATCAGTCGGCGATGTAGGACAGCGTCGGAGAATTCGAGATTTCCGACGACGAATCCGCACGCTGTCGCCGCTTAGCGGCGAGCATGTCCAACCACGCTGTCGAAGCCATCGATTTCGCGCAGCTCTCGGCCGTCGTCGGCGGTCAAACCACGAAGGTCGACGCGCACGTCAAGAAGGGCGACGCCGAGGCCGGCGGCACCGTCGATCACACGGGCACGCCCGAACGGCGCAGCGACTACACGACGTGCTTGAACGACATGGGCGGCGGCGGCGGCCGACGTTGGTTCGCGCCGTCGCGCGACCGCAAGTACCGCAACGACTTCGCGTTGAAGGCGTGCGTGCCGTTGGCCCCGAAGGCGCCGTAGGTTACTTGCGCGCGGCTTCCTTGGCCGCGGCGGCCTTCTTCAACAGATCTTCGGTGATGTTCGAGGGCGTCTCGGCGTACTTCGCGAACTCCATCGTGAACTCGGCCTTGCCCTGCGTCGAGCTGCGCAGCGGCGTCGAGAAGCCGAACATCTCCGACAGCGGAACTTCGGCATCGACGCGCGCCACGCCGTCCTCTTCGGTCGAGCCGAGCACGATGCCGCGGCGCTGCATGATGAGGCCGAGCATGTTGCCCGAGAACTCCGCCGGACCTTCGATCGAGAGCTTCATGATCGGCTCGAGGATCTTCGGGTTCGCGCGCGGGAAGAAGTCGCGGAACGCGCCGCGGGCCGCTTCCTGGAACGCGATATCCGACGAGTCGACGGCGTGCGACGAACCGTCGTTGATGACGACGCGCAGACCGACGACCGGCACGCCGAGGCGCGGCGACTTCGCGATCATCGACTTGAAGCCCTTTTCGCACGACACGATGAAC
>DATBAS010000124.1:0-14281 GCA_036271395.1 Kofleriaceae bacterium | reverse complement strand
ACCGACGCGTTTCTCGACGTGATGAAGTACGAGGTGCTCACGATCCCGAACGTGATGAACCAGCTCGGTGCCGAGATGGAACGGCGCGCCGCGGAGCGGGCCACCTCCGGCATCGACGATCTCGAGCGTCGGCTTCGCGTCGCCGAAGCGCGCGTGACCAACGCGACAAGCTGATGATCGACATGCCGGACGACCCGGAGATTCGGCGTCATCGCGAGGTCGATCAAAAGGAAGCCCGCCGGCTTCAGACCGAGATCGCGTCTCACGCGGTCGCGGCGGCCGGTCCGCTCCCCACCAAGGCCCAAGCGACCGAGGCAACCAGGGCGCTGCTTGCGGCGATCTCGGACGCCGCACCCGAACGGGCTCGGGAGGCGTTGTCCAAGGCGCTGGCACCTCTATTGCTCACGCCGAAAATCGAAGAACCCGATCACCTGGTAGAAGTGACCGGGTCCTTAGACTTAGGTGCGGTTTTACCCGCGAGTGGTCGTAGCGGGGGCAGGATTTGAACCTGCGACCTTCGGGTTATGAGCCCGACGAGCTACCAGGCTGCTCCACCCCGCATCAAGGGCGAGTGCTTTGTGCCATGGGCCGGATCGGGCGTCAAGCGTTGTCGCTCCGGGAGTTGCCGCGCCCGCATCCGATTGTTTTTCGGGCAGATGGGAGATCGGTCGTTGCCTTCGTCGCACGGACGATCGGTATCACACTGCGTGTATGCGAATTGTCGTGCTCGCGATCGTCGCCCTCGTGGCGTGCAGCAAAGACTCGCAGCACGACCTGGGCAAAGCGGCCGACGAAGCGAATCACGCGGCGCACGAAGCGGCGCACGCGGTCGCGAGCTCGGCGAGCGACGATGTCGATACGCTGTCGACGAAGCTGCGAGACGTGCAAGGCAAGCTCGCCGACAAGTCGGCCGAAGTCGCGCACGCGACCTCGGAGACGGCGCGCAAGACGGCGAGCGACGCGATGGCGGCACTCGCGCACGAGCGCGACGAGCTCGAAGCGAAGCTCGATGCTGCGCGTGCCGCGCATGCGGGCTCGGGAAGTAACTGAGCTACCAGATTCCCGGGACGAGCCGCCAACGCACCCGTGCGACGTATTCCGTGTAGCCGGGGAGCTCGCGGCGCAGCGTGGCTTCCTCGACGAGCAGGCGCGCGACGATCGGGATCATCGGCACGATCGCGCCGATCGTCGCCGCGTACGAGCCGAGCCACAGCGGCATGCCGACGTACATGAGCAGCGCGCCCGAATACATCGGATGGCGCACGATCGCGTACGGGCCGCGATCGATCACGCGCTGACCGCGATCGGCTTGGTGCTTCACGATGGGTGCGGCGAACGCATTCGCGCGGAGCGCGAGCGTGATGACGACCCACGCGGCGATCCACGTCGCGAGCCCGACGAGCGCGAGCGAGCGCGGTGGGTGACCGAGCAGATCGGAGTGAAAGACATCGCGCGGGATGAAGATCAGAAAGCCGAGAAACGACAACCCGATCAGCGGCGTGATGATCATGTCGGCGAGCGGCTGATCGTTCTGGATCGGTGACTTGTAGCGCTCGTCGAGCAGGCCCGGGCTCTTCGCGAGCACGCCGAACATCGCGAGCGCCGACATCACGACCGCGAGCGCGACGAGGAGCTGCGCGCGCGGCCAGTCGAACGTCCACGCGCCGCCGAACAGTGGCGCGCCGAAGAACACGACGGGCGAGATGACGCCGCCGATCAGCTTGAGCCACATGCGGCGAGCGTAGCCCGGTCAGCGCGACTCCGCAGCGGTCGAGCGTAGGTCGAGCAGCGTCTGCACGCTGCCGCCGTTGCCGAGCACCAGCTTGGTGTTCGGCGATTGGGCGAACGCGCGGTTCGCCTCGATCTCCTTGAGCCGGAGCATCTGCGGCGTGAGGTGCGGCTGGATGATCGTGTCGGAATCTGCGGTGGCTCGGGCGTCGATACGCTTGGCGTCGGCGGCGGCTTGTGCGGCGGTGCGCTGCGAGTCGGCTTGCGTCTCGGCGTCGATCTTCGCGCGCTCGGCGGCCGCCTTTGTCTTCATCAGCTCTTGCTGGTCGGCGGCTTCTTGCTGGTCGAGCACGAACTTCATCTTGAGCGCGGTTTGCTCGGCCTCGAGCTTGTTCGTGATCGCCTGCTGGATCTGGTCGGGGAGCTGGACGCCGCGGATCAGCACGGCTTCGATCACGATGTGACGGCCCTTGATCGCGGCGGTGACGCCGTCGGTGATCTGTTTCTCGATCGTCTCGCGGTCGGTCGAGTAGATCTCGTCGGGCTTGTAACGGCCGACCACGCGGCGGGCCTGCGAGCGCAGCGTCGGTCCGATCAGCACGTCGTAGTAGTGCTCGCCGAGCTCGGTGTGGAGCGCCACCGCCTCGTTCGGCACGATGTGCCAGCGGACCGAGGTGTCGAGCGTGATGCCGAGGCCGTCGGCGGCCTGGACTTGCAGTTGCTCGGCGTGCTCTTGCGAGCGGACGGTGTACGTGACGGCGTGGTCGTCGTAGCCGATCTTCCAATCGCCGGTCGTATAGACGGTTTGCGAGATGCCATCGGGCGTGCGAACGACGGCGACCTCGCCGGATCCGACGTGCGCGTACGTGCAAGCGGCGGTGCAGAAGCTGAGTGCGAGCGCGATGCGGTGCATGTGAACGGCCTCCTACGCTCACGCTAAGCCCGCGATCGTTGCGGTGCGTTGCGCTGCGGTTGAGCCGTGTTAAGGCAGCTCGCACTTTTCGTGCGACCGAACGCGACCTCGCGGCTCGACCGGGCATGAAGTGGACGTGCGCGCTCTTGATGGCAGTGGTTGCATGCGGCTCGCACGACGGTGCGACCGGCGGCGGCGATGACGATGGCAACGGCGATGGCGGCCTGGGCTCGGGATCGGGCTCCAGCTCGGCACTCTGCGGCAACGGGGTGGTCGATGCGGGCGAGCAGTGCGACGACGGCAACACGGTCTCGGGCGACGGCTGCTCGAGCACGTGTCAGCTCGAGGGCGGCAGCGGCAGCGGCGTGGTCTGCTCGCCGCACTCGTTCCGCTGCGGCAGCAACGACGACGTCGAGGTCTGCAACAACGCCGGCACCGCGTGGCTATTCGAGCAGAGCTGCTCGAGCGGGTGCAGCGGCGGCGTGTGCCTCGATCCGACCTGCACGCCGGGCGCGACCCGTTGCGAGGGCAACGAAGTGCAGACGTGCAGCGCCGACGGCTCGACGTGGGCCGACACGCAGTCGTGCGCGTCGACGTACTGCCAGGCGGGCGAGTGCGCGCTCGATCAATTGATGGTCGGATCGAACTCGAACTACGACGGCACGATCATCGTCGCCGGCAACTTCGATGTCGGCAACGGCAGCACGCTGACCGCGTCGAGCGGCGATCTGACGATCATCGCCGACAACATCACCGTCGAAGCCGGCGCGGCGATCGCGGTCGCGCCGACGAGCACCGACGTGCAAGGCGAGAGTTGCTACTTCTATTACACGTCGTACGACTACGGCTACGAGGTCGCCAACTACGGCAGTGGGGCGGGCAATAACTCGACGATGGTCGTCGCCGTCGGCGGCGAGAACGAATCGGCGGTGCAAGGCGGCGGGTTCGGCGGTGCGAGCGGCCAGTACGGCTGCGACGCCGGCACGGCGGCGGTCACGACGCACGGCGGCGGCACGTTGCGGCTGATCGCGACCCACGACATCACGATCGCGGGCCAGTTGCTCGCGCCCGGTCAGGTCGTGCAAGCGAGCGATCCGTCGGGCGGTGCGGGTGGCGGGATCGAGCTCGCCGGCGACACGATCGAAGTGACGGGCTCGATCTCGACGACGGGAGGCAACACCGCGGGCTACGGCCGCATTCGCCTGCTGTACGGCACGTCGCTCGCCAGCTCGGGCACGACGATCGGCGAGGTCACGCAAGGTCGCCGGCCGCCGATCGACGTGACGTCGCCGACGCAGCCGAACCCGAGCCTCGTGTACAACGACAGCTTCGCGACGCTGACCGTGTCGCACGAGCGTCCGTTCACGACCGCGCAGGGCTACATGCACTCGGTCGATACGAATCCGTACACGCTGCCGACGCCGGCGACCGGCACGTTCTCGGGCGTCGAATCGTTCGCGGTGGTATCGACCGCGCTCGTCGCCGGCCAGAACTACGTCCACGTGATCCCGGTCGACGCGGCGTCGGCGCTCGGCACCGTCGAGACCACGCTGCCGATCAAGATCAACACGGCGGCGCCGACCGCGAGCTCGACGAGCCATCCGGTGGCGACGACGTGGTACGCGAACGCGAACCCGTTCTTCCAGTGGACGCTGCCCGCCGCCGACGCGAGCTTCGCGCGCGTGCACTACGTGTTCGACCAATACGGCGACACGATCCCGGCCGCGACCGACACGGCCCTGCCCGTGTCGCAGAAGCAGCTGCTGGTCTCGAACGTCGCCAACGGCATCTGGGTGCTCCACGTGATCAGCGAAGACACCGTCGGTAACCTCACGAAAGTCGCCGCGCACGTCGTGGTCCGCGTCGGCACCGATCCGGGCACCGGCACGGTGTTCGGCAGCGTGTTCGACGAGAACGACCAACCCGTCATCGGCGCGACCGTGCGCGTCAACCGCGGCTTGTTCACCGCCACGACGACGACCGGCGGCGCCTACACGATCAGCGGCGTGTCAGCCGGCACGTGGGAGATCAGCGTGGTCGAAGCCGATCACCACGTCGCGCCGCAGACCCTGACGGTGACCGCGAGCGGCTCGTCGTCCGCGAGCTTCAACCTCATCCACAACTGAGGTAGCGTTCCAGGCGAATGCCCGCGCGCGTACTGGTCCTCGACTTCGACGGCACGATGACCGACGCCGAAGCCGAGGGCCGGCCGTTTCGGGACGGCTATCTCGACGATCTGTGCACGCTGGTCGGCCGCCCTGTCGGCGATCCAGAAGTCCTCGCGCTCGCCGCCGAGGTCGAAACCGAGCTCGAGCGCGCGCCGGCCTCGCACCCGTTTCTGTGGATGGGCCGCGCGGTCGCGCCGGCGACCGTCGATCCGTACCTGCGCATGGTGCCGATCGCGCATCGCATCCTGGATCGATGGGGCGCGATGAAGGACGCGGTCGATCGCAGCCGCCTGCTCGGCAGCGTGCTCTACAAATACAACTACGCCAAGACGCTCGGCCACCCGGTGTTCCGCGCGAGGGCGGGCGAGACGCTGCGCACGTTGGCGGGCTCGCCGACGTGGATCGTGACCAACTCCGATACGCACGCGGTCGCGGGCAAGATCGCGCTGCTCGATCACGACGTGCCCGGCGTCGCGTGGCTGACGTCGCGCGTGCGCGGCTACGCGAAGAAGTTCGACGTCGACGACACGTGGCAAGGCGCGCCCGAATCGCTCGAGCTACCCGGCCTCGACCGGCCGGTCTTGCTGCGCCGGCGCGAGTACTTCACGAAGCTGCAACAAATCCTCGACGAGGCGGGCGCGACGTTCGCCGAGCTCGTCGTCGTCGGCGACATCTTCGAGCTCGATCTCGCGATGCCGCTCGCGCTCGGCGCGCGCGTCGGGCTCGTAACATCGGCGAGAACGCCCGCGTACGAGCGCGCGTTCGTCGAAAGCCACCCGCGCGGCGAGTTGATCGACGACTTGGCGAGCGTCCCGGCGTTCGCGTTCGGCTAAGCTGTCACGGTGTCGAAGGTCATCATCTCGTGCGCGCTCACCGGCGCGGTCACCACCAAGAAGCATTGCCCCGCGATTCCATACACGCCCGCCGAGATCGCCGACGAGGCAAAGCGCGCGTACGACGCCGGCGCGTCGATCGTCCACATCCACGCGCGCAACGACGACGGCTCGCCGACCTGGGCGCCCGCGACGTTCCAGAAGATCATGGACGAGACCAAGGCGCGCTGCCCGGTGTTGATCAACTGGTCGACCGGCGGCGCCGGGCCGATGCAAGAGCGCGTGCATCACCTCGCGCAGCGGCCGCACGTCGCGGCGCTCAACATGGGCTCGATGAACTACGCGAAGTGGAACCACGACAAGCAGCAGTTCGCGTTCAACTTCGTGTTCGCGAACTCGTTCGACGACATCATCGCGTTCGCGCGCGCGATGAAGGAGCACGGCATCAAGCCCGAGATGGAGTGCTTCGATACCGGCCACACCAACTCGCACAAGGTGCTCGCCGACCTCGGGTTGCTCGCGGCGCCGTATCACTTCTCGTTCATCATGGGCGTGCTCGGCGGGATTCCGGCGAGCGCGCGGCATCTCGCGTTCCAGGCCGAGCAAGTGCCGGCCGGCTCGCGGTGGAAAGTGATCGGTATCAGCCGCGATCAGTGGCCGCTCGCGATGGCGGCGCTCGCGCTCGGCGGCGACGTTCGCGTCGGCCTCGAGGACAACTTCTATCTGCCGAGCGGCGCGATGGCGAAGAGCAACGGCGAGCTCGTCGCCGCGGCCGCGGAGCTCGTCAAGCTCTCGGGGCGCTCGGTCGCGAGCGTCGACGAGACCAAGCAGCTGCTGTGGCCCGCGAGCTAGACGTCGCGCTCGAGCTGGCGATCAAAGCCGGCGACGAAGTCGTGCGCATTCGCAACGCCGGCGCGCTCGGCGTCGAGCTCAAGCTGGGCGACGAGCCGGTCACGATCGCCGATCGCCTCGCATCGGAGTTGATCGTCGCCGGGCTGACCTCGGCGTTCCCCGGCGATCCGATCATCTCCGAAGAATTGCCGCCGCCGCCCGGCGCGTTCGGCGCCGAGCGGTTCTGGCTCGTCGATCCGATCGACGGCACGAAGGACTTCATCCGCGGCAGCGACGGGTTCTCGATCATGATCGGCTTGGTGGAGCACGGCCGGCCGAGCATCGGCGTGGTGCACCAGCCGACGGTCGCAGGTTCTCGGCGCACGTTCTACGCGTCGCCCGACGGCGCGTTCGTCCGGACACCGGACGATGTGTGCGCGCTCGTCGTCTCGACCGTCGCGCATGCCGGCGACGCGCGCCTCGTCGCGTCGGCATCGCATCGCTCGCCGCAGATCGACGAGGTCAAGACGACGCTCGGCATCGCCGACGAACAAAACGTCGGCTCGGTCGGCGTGAAGCTGTCGCTGATCGCGCTCGGCGTGCGCGACCTGTACGTCAACCCGTGGCCGAAAACCAAGGCGTGGGATACCTGCGCACCGGAGGCGATCTTGACGCGCGCCGGTGGCCGGCTCACCGACTTGTTCGGAGGCGCGGTGCGCTATGCCGGCGACAACATGCGTCATCCGCGCGGGCTCGTCGGCTCGAACGGCCACATCCACGACGAGGTCGTCGCCCGCATCGCTCCGCTGTTCGAGCAACTGCGCACGAACGCGTGATACGATCGCGCGAGCATGGGGAAGCTCGGCGCATTCGTGCTCGCGCTGACGGCGGTGCCGCTGATCGCACGCGCCGACAAGCCAACGCAGGCGCAGCTCCAGCAGGCGGGTGACCTCGTCAAGCGAGCGATCACGAAGAGCCAGGCCGGCGATCACGAGCAGGCGATCGACCTCTACAAGCAAGCGTACGACATCATCCCGCAGCCGATCTTGCTGTCGAACATCGGCTCGGAATACGAGCAGGCGAAGAAGCCGGTCCAGGCATTGAAGTACTTCTGCAAGTACTTGGATGCCGATCCGACCGGATCGAACGCGAGCTACGCGACCGCGAAGGCCAAGGCGATCCAGATCGATCTCGGCAATCCGCCCGCCGACGACAACGGCGTGTGCAAGCCGCCCGCACCGCCACCACCCAAGGCGACGATCGTCGAACCCGGCTTCGACGGTTCCGGATCCGCGGCAGCCACGACCGGCGCGTTCGGCGCGACCGGCGGCCCGCAGGCCGATGACGATCATCCGGGTCGCGGCCTCGAATACACCGGCGCCGCGGTCGGCGCGGTCGGCGTCGCCGGCGTGATCGCGGGCCTGACGTTCGGGCTCAAAGCAAAGAGCCTCAGCGACCAGATCAACGGCCACAACATCTCGCAGCCGTGGCCGTCGCAGATCGACGGCGTGCCGATCAACGAGTGGCCCTCGCAGGGTGCGGCGTGGAATCGCGACACGTACATCTTCGCGATCGGCGGCGGCGTCGCGATCGCAGCCGGCATCGGCTTGTTCGTCTACGGCTGGGACCAGAACGATCACGGCAAGCCGTCCGAGCGCGCGGTCTCGATCGTCCCGACCGGCAACGGCCTCGCCGCGTTCGGCCAGTTCTAACCGGGACGGTCCTCAGTCGAGCACTTTGTCGAGCACGACGCTGACGTGGTCGGCGGGGATGGTCACCCGCGTCTGGCCGAGCACGTCACCGGCGGCCTTCGACAACGCGTCACCGTCCTGCGCGTAGTGCGCCTGCACGATCACGTCGCCGGTGAGCTGCGTGCCGCCGACCATCGCCTGTTGCTCGCCGAGCTCGAACGCGAGCTTGTCGGGTTGCCACGTCAGCTTGTCGACGGCGAGCGGCGTGCCGGTCGGCTGGCCGGTCGCATCCGAGCGCTTGACGACGATGAAGATCACGCCGCCGGCTTTGACGTGCGCCGCCGACTTCGCGCCGAGCGTGATCACGCCTTTGACGAAGCGCGACGGATCGATCGCGCGGTTCGGATCCGGCGGCGGCAAGCCGAGCTTCGAGACATCGACGCCGCCACCGGCCATGCCCGCGTGCGGATCGTCACCGCTCGCCATGCCGAGGCCGGCGTGCGGGTTGGTCGCCGTGCCGTCGGCTTCGGGCTCGCCTTGCGCGTTCAGCCCGAGGCCGGCGTGCGGATTATCGGGATCGGTCGCGTGCGGATTGTTGCCGGGCGCCGCGGCACCGCCACCGGTGCTCTGTGCGGCACCCCAATCTTGCGCGGGCGCGAGCCCGGTCGAGGATTCTGTTTTCGAACAGGCCGCGAGTGACATCGCGGCGACAACGACTAGCACACGGCGCATCGCCGGCGAGCTTAGCAAACTCATACCCACCGCGCCGTCGCGGTGACCGTCGCGAGCGTCTGGGCGCCGGGATGCGGCTCGCCGAGCCACGCCTGATAGCGCACGGCAGCAGGCCCGGCCTCGGCAACTCCGACGAGCTCGTAGCGCGTCGGCGGCGCCGCGGCGAGCGTCGCGTGGAGCTCGATCAGCTTGTGGCGGCGAAATGCCGCGATCGCGACGCGATCGCCGGCGGCACGCGTGCCGAGCAACGTGCGCAGCTCGCCATCGCCGGTCACGCGAAATCGATCGATCGCGACGAGCTCGTCGCCGGGCGCCAAGCCGGCGCGCTGCGCGGGCGATCCATCGAACACGCCAGTGAGCTTCGTGCCGCTCGCCGTCGCGCCGAGCCAGACCGCCGACAGTCCGTCGGCGATCTGGGCGGGATCGAATGTCGCCTTGAGCTCGAGCCCGACGTGCGCGAGCTCGGTCGCGAGATCCGGATCCTCGGTGCCGCGGATCACGCGATCGAAGGTCTCGGCGAGCGCGAGGCCGGTCGCGGCCTCGAACACCGGCTGCAGATCGTCGGGATGCGGCACGCGCGGGACGCCGTAGTCACGCCACATCGCGCGCAGCACGTCGTCGAGCGATTTTGCGCCTTCGGTGCGCCGGCGGATCTGCAAGTCGAGCGCGACCATCGCGAGCCCGCCTTTGAGGTAGTAGCTGACGGTCGTGTTGAGGTTCGACTCGTCGGGCTTGTACAGCTTGATCCACGCATCGAACGAGCTCTGCTCGAGGCTTTGCTTGCCGCGGCCGGGCGTGGCCTGCAGCCTCGCCCAATCGTCGAGGATCTTGTCGAGCAAGCTCTTCCCGGTGATGCGATTGCTCGTGCGCAGCGCGAATCGATCGTAGTGGCTCGTGATGCCTTCCATCACCCACAAGCACGGTGTGTAGGCCTCGTGCGCGTAATCGAAGTCGAGCAGCGGCTTGGGCGCGATGCGCTTGCCGTTCCACGCGTGAAATAGCTCGTGCGACAGCAGCTCGAGCAGGCCTTCGTAGTGCTTGCGGCTGCCGGCGAAGTGCGGATTGAACAAGTTCACGCTCGATGCGCGATGCTCGAGCCCACCGTACGCGTCGTGCGCGAGCATCAAGATGAACGTGTAGTCATGAAACGGCGCCTCGCCGAAGCGCGCGACGTGATCGTCGACGATCGCGCCAAGGTCGGCGGCGAGCCGCGCCTCGTCGAACGGTCCGCCGGGCACGCGCTCGCCCCAGATCGCGATGCGCGCCGGCACCTTCGACGCCAGGCCGATCACGGTGACGCGGCCGACGTGAAACGGCGCATCGAACAGCGCGTCGATCGACTCCGCCGTGTAGTGCTCGCCGGACTTCGGCGCCGCCGTGATCACCTGCCAGCCGGCGGGCGGCCGCACCGACACCTCGATCGCCTCACGCGTTTGCGCGATCGGGTACGCGAACGTGGCCGGGCCGTGCAGAAATGCGTGCTCGCCGTCGATGTGGTTCGTGCGCACGGTCAGCTCGTGGCCGTAGACCTGGTAGCGCACGCAGATCTCGCGTGCGCCCGATGCAGCGATGCGCCACGTCTGCTTGTCGAGCTTCGTCGCGACGACGGGACGGCCGTCGGCGGTCGCGGTCAGCTCGCGCACGAACCGCGCGTAATCGCGGATCAAGTAGCTGCCCGGGCACCAGGCCGGCAGCGCGATGTCGACGTGATCCGCCGACGGCTCGAACCGCAGCTCGACGGAGACGAGATGGTCGGCGGCGTGCTCGAGGCCGACGGAATAGCGGAGCGCCATGGCGGTGGGTTACCACGGCTATCGCCTGCTATCATGAGCCATGCGGATCGGACTGCAGGTCGTGCTCGTCGTCGGCGCAGTTGCGTCGGCGAACGCCGGGCCGCATCCGGGTCGCGTCGTACGCGTCGAGCGCGCGGCGCGGCGGCCGATCGGTGTGCCGCGGATGTGCATCATGTCGGGCGCGACCGGTGGCGTGTGCCTCGGGCCGTCGCCGAAGCTCGGCGACGAGATCCGCCTGATCGGGCCGACCCACCTGATCGGCTCGGCGCGGATCACGCAGCTACGCTCGGTCACCGCGTGCGGCGAAGACCCCTCGCTCGCGTGGCAAGTGACCACCGAGCCCGACGGCACGCTCGACCCCGACGGGGCGAACACGGATGGTGTCGGCGTGCTCGACGTGACTAACGATCCGCACGCGCACCTCGTCGATGCCAGCACGCCGCCGGGCGTCGGCGCGAGTGGATTTCCCGCACGCGCGATCGACACCGACGGCGACGGCACGCTCGACATCGAGTTCACCGTCGAGGCGTGCGAGGATGGCGGTAACGCGCGCGCGATGTGCATCGACGTGTGGACCTCGACCGATGGCCACACGCTGCAGCGGTTCCGCCGCGACGCGATCGCCGAGGGCTGCTAGCGGTGGATCGCCGACGGCTGCTCGCCGCCGAGCGCGGCACGTTGTTCGTCGAGGCCGAGACGCGCGTCGCGCTCGTATATCCGAGCCCGTATCGCGCGGCGATGTCGTCGCTCGGCTATCAACAGATCTATCGCTTGCTCAACGGCATGCCTGGATTCGCCGCCGATCGCGCGATGCTTCCAGAGCCCGGCGACGACGGCACGTTCGTCACGCTCGAGACCGGCGCGCCCGTCGGTGGCTATCCGATGCTCGCGTACTCCGTCGCGTACGAGCTCGAGCTCGCCGGCGTGGTCGAGACGCTCGCGCGCGCCCGCATTCCGGCGTTGGTCGACGAGCGCGGACCGCAGCATCCGATCATCGTCGGCGGCGGTCCGCTGACGTTCTCGAACCCGGCGCCGCTCGCGCCGTTCTGCGACGTGATCATCCTGGGCGAAGGCGAGCAGCTCGTGGTCGAGCTCGTCCAGCTCGCGCGCGACTGCAGCTTCGATCGCGAACGGCTGTGGGCCGCGCTCGACGGCAAGCCCGGCTACTACCTGCCCTCGCACGGCGAGCGCGTGCCGCCGGTCGCGCAAGCCGACGACGCGCTCCTGCCGGCGCGCTCGCAGATCGCGACCCCGAACACCGAGCTCGCCGACATGTTCATGACCGAGGCCGCGCGCGGCTGCTCGCGCGGCTGCACGTACTGCGTGATGCGCCGCTCGACGAACGGCGGCATGCGCGTGGTTCCGCGCGAGGTGATCATCGGGGGGATCCCCGAAGGGGCGACGCGCGTCGGGCTCGTCGGCGCGGCGGTGACCGATCATCCGGAGATTCGCGCGATCGTGCGCGATGTCGTCGACGGTGGCCGCGCGGTCGGGATCTCGAGCTTGCGCGCCGACAAGCTCGACGACGAGCTCGTCCGGCTGCTCGCGCGCGGTGGCTACCGCACGTTGACGGTCGCGGCCGACGGCGCCAGCGAGCGCATGCGCCGCGTGATCGAGCGCTCGACCCGCGCCGAGCACTTGATCCGCTCGGCGGAGCTCGCGCGCGCACACGGCCTCGCGACGCTCAAGGTCTACATGATGCTCGGCGTGCCGAGCGAGACCGATGCCGACGTCGACGAGCTCGTCGCGCTGTCGAAGGAGCTCGCGCAGATCCATCCGAAGGTCGCCTACGGGCTGGCGCCATTCGTCGCGAAGCGCAACACGCCGCTCGACGGTGCGGCATTCGCCGGCATCGACGTGGTCGAGGATCGCCTCGATCGGCTGCGCCGCGGGCTGCGCGCATCTGGGCTCGCCGGCAAGGTCGAGGTGCGGCCGACCAGCGCGCGGTGGGCGTGGGTCGAGTACATGATCGCGCAAGGCGACCGCAGCGCCGGCTTGGCGGTGATGGACGCGCATCGCGCGGGCGGCAGCTTCGCCGCGTACAAGAAAGCGTTCGCCGAGCGCGGCGTCGTGCCGACCGGGCCGCGCGCGCGCGTGCCGTCGAGCACGGAGATCCGCGAGCGCCATCGCGCGCGGCTCGCAGTGCTCTGACGAAGTTGACGTCCGGATCCGCGGGTCCAACGATGTCGCGTGGTTCCGGCGACTAAGTTGTCTTAGTGGACACCGTCCCTGCGGCGCGTCCAGGTTCGCGTCATCGGTCGCGTCGTCGACGAGATCCGGAACGCGCGTGGATAGCCGTCGGCGCCGAGCGTCACGCGCGCGACCTGCGCGACGTGATCGAGCACGAGTCGGATGCGATAGATCCGCGTGCCGGCGGGCTCGCTCGGCCCGGGTTGCACGCGCGTGATCGTCAGCGCGCCGCGCTCGAGCGCGCCGGGTGCGTCGACGTCGGGCGTGTCGACCGAGAACGACGTCGCCGCGCCGGTCGGCACGGCCGCGGAGCCATCGGTTTCATCGTCGGCCGGCTGCGCGGCATCTTCATGCGCGATCGGCTCGATCAGCTCGTACGCGGTCGCCGGCGTCAGCCACGACAGCAGCCGATGCTCGCCCGCGCGATAGTCGGCATGGGTCACGCCTTCGGTGCGATCGACGTCGAGCGCGAGCGTGTGCGCCCGGTGGCCGCTGTAGGTGATGCGCGTGTTGACGGTGTCATCCTCGAGCGTCTGGCGCTCGACGAGCGTGTCGCCCTTGCGCGCGATCGCGTAGGCGCCGACCGGCGCGCCGTTATCGGAGACCACGTATTGCACCACGCGCGCGCCGGGCAGCTCGGTCGCGAGATCGATCGGCTGATCCCACGCCGGCGTTCGATACTCGGCGACGAGCGTGTCGTGCATGTCCTGCAGATCGTGCGCGTCGAGCCAGCGGCCGTGCGCCATCACGCCGGTGATGTGATCGAGCGCGTGGATATCGGCGAGCGGATCGGCGTCGAGCACGACGAGATCGGCGTGCGCGCCGGGCGCGATACGGCCATCGTTCGGATCGCCGAGAAAGTCGGCCGCATCGATCGTCGCGGTGCGTAGCGCCGCGTACGGCGACAAGCCCGCCGCCACGAACAGCGCGAGCTCGCGGTGCAGGCTCGCGCCCGGCACCACGTACGGGTTCGGCGTATCGGTACCGGCGAGCACCGGTGCGCCGGCGGCGACGAGCTCTTTCACCATCGCGAGCTCGTTCTCGAGCGCCTTGTCGTGCGCCTGCTCCATCGCGTGGCGGATCGACCGCTCGTAGTGGCGCGGCGAGTGCTGCGGATCCCAGCGCGCGCGCCAATCGGGCGAGATCGATTCGAGGTCGCCGGCATCGCTCGGCGTCTTGCCGCGGTAGAGGTCGCCGTATGCGACCGCGGTGACGAGCGTCGGCGTGTTCCACGTGCCGTGCCGCGCGGTCTCGGCGGCGAGCTGCTCCATCTTTTCAGGATCGGCGTACATCCAGCGCTTGATCGTGCCGGCGGTCGTGCGCTGCTTCTTGACCGGCGAGTCATCGCGCTCGACCGCTTCGGCATAGCCCATCAAGTGCTCGATCGATGCCTGGCCGGCAT
>DATBAS010000123.1:0-18756 GCA_036271395.1 Kofleriaceae bacterium | reverse complement strand
TGCAGCGCATCGACGGCTCGATCGAGGCCGCGCTCGACGCCGCCGACCGCGCTGCCGCCGGCGATCGCAGCCGCTTGTCGCAAGCCTCGCTCGCGAAGTTCTGGTTCTGGCTCGACGCCGACGGTGCGATCCGCGAGCCGGCGACGACGCTCGGGGCGATCTCGAGCATCGATCGCGCATCCGATCGCAACGCGCCGGTCGGTCGCGTCGACGATTATCTGCGCGAGCTGTCGCGCCGCCAAGATCGCGCCGCCAAGCTGCGCGCCGCGCAGCGCACCGAGGCGTGCGGCACGGAAGCCTGCATGGCCGAAGCGCGCCGGCAGTACGCCGCGCTCGTCGGGTTCGACGACACCGGGCCCGAAGCACTGCTCGGCTTGGGCCGCGTGCAGCTCCGGCTCGGCGACGCGCATGCGTCGGCGACCTTGGACGAGCTCGATCGGCGCTTCGGCGATCGCAGCTTTCCCGAGGGCGGTGGCGCGAGCGAGCGCGTGCCGGTCAAGCTCGTCACCGCGTTGATGCGCGCCGAAGCCGCGCACGATCGGCCGGCCGCGCTGCTCGATGTCGCCGATGCGGTGCTCGCCGGCAAGCTCGCCGTCGCGCCGGTCGTCGGAGTCGGTGTGGCAACGCGGATCCGCGGCGAGCTCGCGGCCGATCCGGCCGCCGCGTCTCGCATCGCCTCGCTCGACGGCGAGCTCGCGGCGATCCGCGAGACCGCACGTGCGGCCGCCGGTCTGGCGCCGGATGCCGATGCGATGGTCCACGCCGCGACCGTGAGCTGGCGCGGTCAGCCGGCGTCGCATCAGAGCGGGCGCACGCTGATCTACAAGCGCCGCGCCGACACCACGGTGATCGGGATCGCCGTCGATTCTGCAATGCTCGCCGACGTCGCGGGCGCCGACGCTGCGGCGGGCGTTTCGCCGCACGCGCGCGCGATCGTGCTGCCGGTCGGCACGCAGCCGCCGGCGCAGGACCGCGTGCTGTCGCAGATCGCGTTCGGCGAACGCTTGCCGCATCTGGCGCTCGCGCTCGTCGATCCGATCGGCGAGCCCGATCCGCTCGACGAAGTCATCCGGGCGCGCTCGCGGCGCCACGTGATCCTGACGTCGGGGCTCGTGCTCCTGCTCGGCGTCGGCTTGCTCGCGACGATCCGCGGCGCGGTTCGCGCGCGCGAGCTCGCCCAGCTCAAGAGCGACTTCGTGTCGACCGTGTCGCACGAGCTCAAGACGCCGTTGACGTCGATCCGCATGTTCGCCGAGATGCTCGAGCAAGGCGTCGCGCACGGCGATGCCGACAAGATGCACCGCTATCACGGCGTGATCGTCCAGGAGAGCCAGCGGCTCGGCTTGCTGATCGCGAACTTGCTCGACTACGCGCAGATCGAGCGCGGCACGCGGCGCTATTCGCCGTCGTCGGTCGCGATCGATCGGCTCGCGCGCGATGCGGTCGCGACCTTCGAGGCGCTGCGCGATCCGGATCGCGGTGGCCGCAATCCGATCGAAGTCGAGGTGTCTCCCGGTGCGATGGCCGTCGAGCTCGAGATCGATCGCGACGTCGTGGTGCAAGCCGTGCTCAACCTGCTCGCGAACGCCGCGAAATACGGCGGCGCCGACCAGCCGATCGAAGTTCGGGTCGACGCCGACGCCGCGAGCGCCTCGATCGCCGTGCGCGACCACGGGCCCGGCATTCCCGCGCACGAGCAAGCGCGAATCTTCCGCGAGTTTTATCGTACGCCCGACGCGTATCGCAGCAACGTCGAAGGCACCGGCCTCGGGCTCGCGCTGGTCAAGCGCCACATCGAGGCACTCGGCGGCAGCGTCGACGTGAGCTCGACGCTCGGCGAAGGTGCGGCGTTCACGATCCGGTTGCCGCGCGAGGTCCACGCGTGACGCGAATCCTCGTCGTCGAAGATGACCCGTCGATCCGCATGGGCCTCGAGGACACGCTCGCGGCGAAGGGCTACGAGGTCGATGTCGTCGGCAAAGGCGGCGATGGCGCCGAGCGCGCCGCGACCGGCCGCTACGATCTCGTCGTGCTCGATGTCATGCTGCCCGACATCGATGGCTTCGAAGTCTGCCGGCGGATTCGCGCGAGCAAGGGAGTGGCTCGCCGCGTGCCCGTGATCATGCTGTCTGCACGCGCGGCCGAGCTCGATCGCGTGCGCGGTCTCGAGCTCGGCGCCGACGATTACGTCACCAAGCCATTTTCACTCATGGAGCTGCTGGCGCGCGTCGCGAGCGTGCTGCGCCGCGCGCAAGGCAACGCCGATGCCGAGCCGATCGGCCTCGCGTTCGGCGAGCTCGACATCGACCTCGTCGGCCAGGTCGCCACGCGCGCTGGTGCGCGCATCGAGATGCCGAGCCGCGCGTTCGCGATCCTTAAAGTATTCGCGCGGCGGCCCGGCGAGGTCGTCAGCCGCGACGTCTTGCTCGACGAAGCGTGGGGCTACGAGGACTATCCGAACACGCGCACCGTCGACAATCACCTCGTCAAGCTGCGCCAGGCACTCGAAGCGGAGCCGGCACGACCGCGTTACCTGGTGACCGTCCACGGCGCGGGCTACAAGCTCGACGTGCCCAAAGCCGCGGTGCGGTGGGGGCGCGCGTGACATGATCGTGACAACGTTTTGCGACCTCGTGACGTCGGCGCACAAAGCGAAGACCGCTCGCGCCCGCGGCTTTGTTATCAATGGCGTGGGCGAGGCGAAGGCGCCGGCATCAGATCTCGAACCATTCGGTTGGAGACAACCTGGTGCCGGCGCCGCGCTGACTATCTTGTGGATCCTCGCGGCGTGCGGCGGTGATGGCCATCGCGCGGCGCCGATCGTGACCGCGCCGGTCGCATCGCCGAGTGTCGCGAATCCGGCCGTCGGCGTGACGACGCAGCTCGACGGCACCGCGCCCGAGCTCGGCGTGGCGATCATCGCGGAGCTCGTCGGCGACGACGCCGCGGCGCGCACCGCGTTTCAGACCGTGCTCGGCGCACCCGACGTGCCCGCGCCGATCGCCGCGCGGTCGGCGCTGCATCTCGCACAGCTCGAAGCGCGCGCGGGCAAGCGCCGGCCGGCGCTCGATCTCGTGGCACGCGCGGCCGCGCTCGCGCCCGGCGATCCGGCGATCACCGACGGCGTCGCGCGCGTGCAGGCGGACGTCGTCGCGGCGAGCGGCGCCGGCGATATCCGCCCGAAAGCGGGCACTGCGTTGCCCGGCGTCGATCCGAAAACCGCGGACGCGTTCGCGCAGGCGGAGCGTGCCCTCGTGCGCGTCCACGCGATCCATCCGCACGAGCGCCTCGAGGTGTGGGCGAAAGAAGATGCGACCGAAGATCTCGTCGCGCGCTACCGGGCGATCGCCGACATCGGCGGTCTCGCGCACGTCGCCGCCGAGTATCGGATCGGCAGCCTGTATCACGACCTCGCGCTCGGCCTGTTGTTCGAGCGCCAGGGCGAGCTTCGCGGCCCCGCGATCGCGTACTTGAAGTCCGCGGCGGCCGCCTACAAGGCGAGCGTGGCCGGGCCGTCGTTCGCCGATGCCGAGCTGTGGCGGCTCGCGGCCGAGACCGATCTGCGCACCGCGCAAGACGTGCTCGCCGCGGCAAGCGCGGGCGACTGATGCTCGCGAGCGGGTGCAGCGGGCGACGGTGGCCGCGCAGCGAGCGAGCTAGTCAGATGCTCGCGAGCGGGTGCAGCGGGCGACGGTGGCCGCGCAGCGAGCAAGCTAGTTAGTTCGATGCTCGCGATCAGCATCGACGGCGAGCTGGTCGATCGCGAGCGCGCGACGATCTCCGTGCTCGATCGTGGGCTGCTCTACGGCGACGGCGTGTTCGAAGTGTTTCGCGCCGGCTTCGCGGTCGACGCGCATCTGGATCGCTTGTACGCGTCGGCGGCGGTGCTCGAGCTGCGCGTGATGCCGCGCGACGTGCTCGCGCCGGCGATCGCGATGACGATCGCCGCGGCCGGCGAGGGCGAGCATCGCGTCCGGGTGATCGTCACGCGCGGGCCGGGCGCGCTGACCGCGCGGCTCGGCGAGCTCGGACCGGGGCGGGCGATCGTGATCGTCGAGCCGCTGCCGCCGCAGCCGCGCGAGCTGTCGGCGGTGACGATCGATCGCGCGTGGCTCGGCGCCGGCCACAAGACGCTCGCGTACCTCGACCACGTGATCGCGCGCGAGCTCGCGACCGCCGGCGGCGCCGACGAAGCGGTCCGGATCGATCGCGATGGCAACGTCTCCGAAGGCGCGACCAGCAATCTCTTCGCGGTCGTCGAGGGCGCGGTCGTCACGCCCGCGTTGGCCGGCGGCGTGCTGCCCGGAATCACGCGCAGCCACGTCCTGGCGATCTGCGCGCGCCTGGCGATCCCCGCGCGCGAGCTGGCGATCTCGCGCGAGAGCTTCGCGGTCGCCGACGAGCTGTTCGCGACGAGCGCGCTGCGCGGCGTGGTTCCGATCACGCGGCTCGACGGTGTGCCACGTGCGGCCGGCCCGGTGACGGCGCGAATCGCCGCCGCCTACGTCGAGTTATTTCACCGCCGATAATCGCTTCGGCCGGTCCGCGACGTTGCAAGCCCAGCTGCTATAGTGCTGCGGTCGATGGCTCGCGATGCTCGTCAGCTGCGTCAGGAAGCGGCGGATGCCGCAACGGCGGGCAAATACAAGCGCGCGCTCGCGGCGTACCTCGAGCTCGAGACGCTCGAGTCGCGCGATGCCCAGTGGCCGAAGCGCGCGGGCGAGACCTATCGCCGGCTCAACCGCGACAAGGACGCGATCGAAGCGTTCACGCGCGCGGCCGATCGCTACGCGCAGGGCGGGTTCCTCGTGCAGGCGATCGCGGTGTGCAAGCTGATCTTGCAGATCGATCCGCGCAACGACACCGCGCTCCAGCGCATCGCCGCGATGAACGAGCAGATCGGCGCGGGGCCGACGCGCGCGGGGTCGATCGCCGACAACAATCCAAACCTCGCCGACAACGCGGCGGTCAGCGCGCTGCGCACCCGCAACAACACGGCGATCCCGCTCGATGTCGACGAGCCACGCCGCCGCAAGATCTCGAGCTCGCCGCCGCTGTCGATCCCGCGCACGCGTACGCCGCCGAGCAGCATCGCGATCCAGATCTCCGATCTCGAGTCGGATGGCGACGAGCCACCGCGCGCGGCTCCCGCGCGTACGACCACGCCGATCGGCCTGTCGTTGCCGCGCACCAAGACCTCGAACGCGCAATCGCAGCTCGCCATGGCGCGCACGAAGAGCAAGCCGATCACGTTGCCGCCCGACATGGGCATCGACGCGATCGATCTGAAGACGGAGATCCCCGAAGCGTTCGAGCGCGAGGATAACTCCGGCGTCTACGTCATCCCGATCGACGACGAGGATTACCTCGACGAGCCGACGTCGGAGAACGCGCCGCTGATCGTCGTCGAAGAACCGTCGTCGATCGAGGTCGAGGCCGTCGACGTCGAAGAATCGACCGAGCTCGAGCTCGCCGATCTCGAAGAGATTCCGATCGCCGAGCCGCGCGCGCTCGGCTTGGCCGCCGCCGAGACGCTCGCCTCGACGCCGCTGTTCTCGGGCATGTCGCAAGAGGCGCTCGAAGCGCTCGTCGCCGAGCTCACGCTCGTCCACCTCGTCAAAGACGAGGCGCTGTTTCACGAAGGCGATCCGGGTGACGCGCTCTACGTGATCGTCGAAGGCGAGCTCTCGGTGCAGGCCGAAGGTCCGCCGCGCGTCGAGATGGCGCGCCTGGGGCCGGGCGCATTTCTCGGCGAGGTCGCGCTGATGACCGATCAGCCGCGCTCGGCGACGGTCACCGCGCTCGGCGATGCCGAATTGCTCCGCATCGACCGCGCCACGCTCGCCCACGTGCTCGCCGAGCACGGCGACATCTTGACCTCGGTGCTGCGGTTCGTGCGCGAGCGTCTCGTCGATCGCTGGACGCGCACAAGCGCGCTGTTTCGCCCGTTCAACCCGCAAGAGCGAGCCGCGCTCGCGTCGCGCTTCAAGTTCCTCGAGATCGAAGCGAACCGCACGTTGCTCGCGGCTGGCCACCGGCCCGACGGGCTCTACATCGTGCTCGCCGGGCACTTCAGCGTCACGCGCGCCGGCGCGATCGTCGCGACGCTCGGGCCCGGCGATCTGATCGGCGAAGCCGCGCTGTTGTCGGGCGGCGTGTTCCAGAGCGAGGTCCGCGCGCGCGGCAAGAGCCTCGCGCTGTGCCTGCCGGCGAACGACTTCCGCGAGATGATCATGACGCACCCGCACGTGCTCGAGTACATCGGCGAGCAAGCCGAGCAGAGCCGCAAGCTACAGATCCTCTAGCGCGTCGCGAATAGATCGGCGATCGCGCCGGCGACCTCGATGACGAGCAGCGCCCTTCGCGGATGTGACGTCGATAGCATCGCGACTTGTGATCCAACGAGCCCGGACTACACGCGCGACTGAAACGTGATCGAGTAGCCGTCCGGATCGCGAACGGTGAAGCTCGTCGTGCCGTAGCGCTGCAGCTGCGGCGCGTCGGCGATGAGGCCGCGGCCGCGGAGCTCGGCGTGCATCGCATCGACGTCGTCGCAGTCGATATAGAACCCGACGTCGCGGTGACCGAGCTCGCGCGCGTCGTCGCGCTGCAGCGGCCGCTCGTTCGCGTCGTAGGCCGTGTTGAGCATCAGCTCGACGTCCGCCTTGCGCAGCCACATCCAGTGCGAGAACGCTCCCTCGGCGGTCTCGACCGAGGGCGACTTGTCGACGATCTCGAAGCCGAGGCGATCGATGTAGAAGCGGCTCGCAAGGGGCATGTCGAACACCTGGACCAGCGGCGTGAGCTTCATCGCGCCGCCGATCCCGGCGCGATGATCACGCTGCCCTTCGGCGTGCTGGGCGACGGCTCTGGAGCCGACGAGCCCAGCGGGCTCCAGCCGAACCATGTCGCGATCAACGCGGCACCGAGTAGCAAGTACACGACGCCGACCAGCAGGTGGGTGCGGCTGTTCATCCTGTAGAACCCACCGCGAAGCAGCGGCTTCTTGTCCGGATCCGGGTCGGATCGCTTGAAGGCGAGGCGGATTCGGTAGAGCCCGAACGCGATGACCAGCACCGCGATGCCGATCGTCAACCAGGGAGGGACGTGCACGGCGTCAGACATACCATCAAGACGGGCCAAGACGACCATTGACACTCGTCGAGGGGGTGGGCCAGAGTGCACCGACTCCCGTGCTCGGGCCTCGTTCGAAGTACAAGAATTCCGCGGCGTTCTACGACGTCGACGGAACGCTTATCAAGATCAACATCGTGCACGCGTTCGCCTACTACCAGGCGCGGCACCCCTCGCTTCTCGAGAGCGCGGTTCGGACGCTCAAGACCGGCGCGTCGATCCCGGTGTTCTGGGCGGCCGACAAGCTCAGCCGCAAGTGGTTCAACGAGATCTTCTATCGCCAGTACGAGGGCGCCAGTGAAGACCGGCTCGTGGTGCTCGCCGAGGAGCTGTTCGAGGACGTGATCAAGCCGAATATTTATCCGCGCGCGAAAGATCTGATCGACGAGTCGCGGCGCGCCGGCGTGCGCCAGGTGCTGGTATCGGGCGCGCTCGACTTCACGATGAAGCCGCTCGCGCGTTACCTGGGCGTCGACGATCTGATCGCGAATCGCCTCGAGTTCGTCGAGCACTACGCGACCGGCAAGCTGCAGAAGCCGTTCGTCGCCGGCGCGACCAAGGCCGACATCATGCGCGCGTACGCCAAGCAGCACGATGTCGATCTCGCCGAATCGTGGGCGTACACCGACAGCTTCTCGGACTATCCGATGCTCGCGGTCGTCGGCCATCCGACCGCGTGCAATCCCGATTTTCGGCTGCGCTCGCTGGCGCGCAGCTACGATTGGCCCGTGCTCGATCTCGACGAAGCGCCGGAGCGTGCGGCGAGCCGGCGCCCGCAAGGGCTCGCTCGGCTGCCTCGTCAGATCCGCAGGCAGGAGAACGATAACTAATGCGCGCCGTCCGACCCAAGCTTCGCTCCCACGCGAAAGAGCACATCGTCACGATCGACACCGACTCGGCGCCGCGCATCCTGTTCAGCGGCGAGAACCTCATCATGGAGGATCTGCCGGTCGGCACGCGCGTGATCTACCCGAATCGGCCGATGACGCCGGTCGCGAACCCCACCGCCGCGATCCGCTACGCGCTGAACCATCCCGAAGACTCGGAGCCGCTGCACGCGCTGCTCTCGCCGGGCATGAAAGTGACGATCGCGGTCGACGACATCTCGATGCCGCTGCCGATCATGCGCACGCCCGATGTGCGCGAGCTCGTGCTCGAGATCGTGTGCGAGATGCTCGCCGATCACGGCGTCGACGACATCCACATCGTGATCGCGCTCGGTCTGCATCGCCGGATGCACGACTGGGAGATCAAGCGGATGGTCGGCCAGAAAGTCTGGGACGAGTTCTGGCCCGATCGGCTCTACAACCACGACGGCTGCGATCCCGATGGCATGGTCGTGCTCGGCAAGACCGCACATCACGAGCTCGTCGAGATGAACCGCCGCGTCGCCGAGAGCGACCTGACGATCTACGTCAACCTCAACTTCGTGCCGATGAACGGCGGCAACAAGTCGATGGCGGTCGGCCTGTGCGGCTACGAGAGCCTCAAGGCGCATCACCATCCCAAGGCGATCGTCGAGTCGAGCTCGTACATGGATCCGCCGAAATCGTTCTTGTCGCACTCGTTCAACCGCCAGGGCGACCTGGTCGAGAAGACGCTCAAGGTCTTTCACATCGAGACCGTGCTCAACAACCGCGCGTTCGATGGGCCGCTGTCGTTCTTGACCAAGAACGAAGACGATTTCACCGAGACCGACCGGCTGAAGTACCAGGCGATGAAGTGGACGCTCGACAAGCTGCCGTTCGCGGCGCGTCGCGAGATCTTCATGCGCACGCCGGCCGCGTACGAGCTGATCGCTTGCTACGCCGGCGCCGTCGATCCGACGCACGCCCGCACGCTGCAAAAACAGAACGAGCAGAACTGCGTCGACGTCCAGGGCCAGGCCGACATCCTGTTGATGGGCATCCCGTACATCTCGCCGTACAACGTCAACAGCAAGGCGCTCAACCCGCTGCTCGTGCAGGTGATGGCGCTCGGCTACTTCTATCACATGTACCGGAACCAGCCGTTGCTCCGCGATGGCGGCGTCTTGATCCTCACGCACCCGTGCAGTGACAAGTTCGATCCGGTTCATCACCCGAGCTACATCGAGTTCTTCAACCGCGTGCTCACCGAGACGACCGACGCGTACACGATCGAGACGAAGTACCAGGACGAGCTCGCGTACAACCCGAGCTACGTCGAGATGTACCGCCGCGGCAACGCGTATCACGGCGCGCACCCGTGCTTCATGTGGTACTGGGGCCAGCGCGGCCGCGAGAAGACGAGTCGCGTGATCTGCGTCGGCGCCGACAACGCGACCGTGCCTTCGATCATGGGCTGGGAAACGGCCGGCTCGATCGCCGAGGCGATCGCGATGGCGCGCGGCACGATGGGCCGCAGCGCGCAGATCACGATGATGCATCACCCGCCGTACATGATCTCCGACGTGACGTGATGGTTGCCGGCAACGGGCACTCGACGAAATCGGGCTACTTCGCCGAAACCGAAGCAGCGTGGGGCGCGCATGCGCCGACCAAGCCGTGGCCGGATGCGGTGATGACGGCGCTGCCCGGGTTACGCGAGCCGATCACCGGCAAGAGCCGGCTCGACGTCGGCGAGATCTTTCGCGGCAAGCGGATCTTGTTCATCGGCACGACCGGCTTCGTCGGCAAGGTCGCGCTGTCGATGCTGTTGCATCGCTATCCCGAGATCGGCCGCGTCTACTGTCTGGTTCGGCCGGGCGCGGGCAACACCGCCGACGAGCGGTTCTTTCGCAAAGTCGCGACCAGCGAAGCCTTCGATCCGGTCCGCGCCGTCCACGGCGATGGCTACGACGCGTTCATGCGCGAGAAGATCGTCGCGGTCGCCGGCGATATCGGCCGGCCGCTGTGCAACTTCTCCGAGGAGCTGTGCGCGGAGGTCCAGGTCGACGTGATCTTGAACTCGGCCGGCCTGGTGTCGTTCGCGCCGTCGCTCGAGAGCGCGATCCGGATCAACTCGCTCGGCGCGAAGAACGTCTTGGACCTGGCTCGCAAGCTCGGCGCCAAGCTCGTGCACGTATCGACGTGCTTCGTAGCGGGCCAGCGCGAAGGTGACGTGTGGGAAGACGAGCCCGTCGTCGGCTACTTCCCGCGGTCGGAGTCGGTCGCGCGCGATGCGGAGCGCGCGTTCTCCGAGACCGTCGCTCCGCTCCGAGACCGCGACTTCGATCCGGCGGCGGAGATCGCCGATTGCCAGAAGATCATCGATCAGGCTCGCGAGCGCTCGAACGATCGCGCACACATCTCCGAGTTTCGCGAAAAGGGCGCGCAGTCGCTGCGCGATCAGCGCCGCGATCCAGACGACGAAGACGTGCTCAAGATCGCCGTCGCGCGCGAGCGCAAGATGTGGCTCAACAAGGTCCTCACCGACCTCGGCCTCGAGCGCGCGCATCACTGGGGCTGGACCAACACGTACACGTACACCAAGAGCCTCGGCGAGCAGATCATCTTGAGCGATCACACGGTCGCATCGACGATCGTGCGGCCGGCCGTCGTCGAGAGCAGCGTGCGCTATCCGTTCCCGGGCTGGAACGAAGGCTTCAACACGACCGCGCCGCTGATGTACTTGATGCTCAAGGGGCACCGGAACGTGCCGGTCGGTGACGACGCCGCACTCGACGTCGTGCCGGTCGACTTCGTGACCGCAGGCATGCTGCTCGCGGCCGCGGCGTTGCTCGCCGGCGAGCACGAGCCGATCTATCAGCTCGGCACCAGCGATGCGAATCGGATCACGAGCCGGCGATTGGTCCAGCTCACCGCGCTCGCGGTGCGCCAGCACCACCTCGACAAAGCCGACGACGAGAGCGGCGCCGACGCACTCGCCTCGAAGCTGCGCGCGCGGCTCGAAGCGATGCCGGTGAGCTACTCGCGATTTCAGCGGCTATCGGCGCCGATGCTGAAGCGAGCCGCCGACGCGCTGATCGGCGTGATCGACGACAAGCTGCCGAAATGGGGCGCGCCGCGCATCGAAGCCATTGCCGAACGCGCGCGCGACGAGCTCCAGCGCGTCTCGACGTTCACCGGCCAGGTCCAGGAGCTCGTCGATCTGTTCAAGCCGTTCACGACCGATCACGACATCGCGTTCCGCTGCGACAACGTCCGCGCGTTGTGGGCGCGCACGACGCCGGCCGATCAAGACAAGCTGCTGTGGGCGCCGCACTTGCTCGACTGGCGCGCGTACTGGCTCGACACGCATTTTCCGGGCCTCCAGAAGTGGACGTTCGACAGCCTCGACGAAGAGTTCGGTGCGAAGCCGAAAACCGTCTACACGTACAAAGAGCTCGTCGAGATGTTCGAGGCGACGACGAAGCTGCATCGCAATCGGCCGGCGTTGCGCTTGCTCCACGGCGATCGCGAGCCGACCACGTATTCGTATGGCCAGATGGGCGAGCTCGGCTGGATGGGTGCGGGCGTGCTGCGCCAGCTCGGCATCGGCCCCGGTGCGCGCATCGGCTTGATGAGCGAGAACCGGCCCGAATGGGGCATCTCGTACTTCGCGATCGTGTTGTCGGGTGCCGCGTGCGTGCCGCTCGACAAGGAGCTCACGTTCGCCGAGGTCGAGAACTTGCTGCGGGCGTCGAGCGCGCCGGCGCTCGTGGTGTCCAAGCAGGTCGCCGAGCGACTCGCCGGCGAGGCCAATCTCGCGATCCCGATGACCGACGACTCAGGTAGTTGGTCGCCCGCTCACACCGCGCTGGCTGAAAGGCTCGGCGTTCGCGTGATGTCGTTCGACGACCTGCTCGCCGAGCCCGATGTTTCGGTCGGCGCCGTGCGGCCCGAGGTCAAGGGCGACACGCTCGCGTCGTTGATCTTCACGAGCGGCACGACCGGCACGCCGAAGGGCGTGATGCTGTCGCACAAGAACTTCACGTCGATGGTGAGCAAGCTGTCGTCGCTGTTCACGCTGTACAAGCACGACACGCTGCTCAGCGTCTTGCCGATGCACCACACGTTCGAGTTCTCCGCCGGCTTCTTGATGCCGCTCTTGCACGGCGCGTCGATCGATTACCTCGAGACGATCGACGCGGACACGCTCGCCGCCGCGCTCGAGCACGAAGGCATCACCGGCATGGTCGGCGTGCCCGCGCTGTGGCAGCTGCTCGAGCGCAAGATCTACAAGAACGTCGGCGAGGCCGGCGTGCTCGTCGAGAAGGCGTTCGATTCGATCGTCGATCTCAATCGCTCGCTGCGCGAGAAGCTGCCGTGGGACGTCGCGACCGGCAAGCTGCTGTTCTTCCCGGTGCACAAGAAGCTCGGCGGCCGGATGCGCTTGCTGATCTCGGGCGGCTCGGCGTTGCCCGCCGAGACCATGAAGTCGTTCCGCGGCCTCGGCTTCAACTTGTACGAGGGTTACGGCATGACCGAGAGCGCGCCGGTGCTGACGGTCACCCGGCCCGGGGACAAAGTGCTCGCCGGCTCGGTCGGCCGCGCGCTACCCGGCATCGACGTGCGCATCGATAGCCCCGATGCCAACGGCGTCGGCGAAGTGATCGCGAAGGGCCCGAACGTGATGTCGGGCTATTTCGAGAACGCCGACGCGACGGCCGCGACGATCCAGAGCGGCTGGCTGCACACCGGCGACCTCGGCCGGCTCGACGCCGATGGCAACCTCTACATCGTCGGCCGCAAGAAAGAGCTGATCTTGGGCCCGAGCGGCGAGAACGTCTATCCCGACGAGCTCGAAGAGCTCTACGGCGACTCGCCCGCGATCAAAGAGATCAGCGTCGTCGGCCTGCCGGGTGACAACAACCTCGAGACCGTCGCCGCGCTGATCGTGCCGGACTACGAGCACGGCGAGCGCGACGGTGTGCGCGAGCAAGTCCGCGAGCACGTCAAGAAGGTCAGCAAAGGCCTGCCGCTGTACAAGCGGCTCAAGATCTTCCATCTGTGGGATCACGATCTGCCGAAGACGTCGACCCGCAAAGTCCGCCGCCGCGACGTGATCAAGGAGCTGCAGAAGCTCGAGCGCGCTGCGAAAGGTGGGGCCGAGCTGAAGCAGCTCGCGACGACCGGCACGAGCTGGATCCACGATCTGCTCGCCGACGTCGCGCAGAAGAAGCGCGGCTCGATCACGAGCGACGACGTCTTGGCCGAGCTCGGCTTCGACTCGCTGATGTTCACGGAGCTCGCGGCGGCACTCGAAGCGGCCGGCATCGAGCTGCCCGATCCGAGCGAGCTCGTCGGACTCGAGACGGTCGCCGACGTCGAGAAGCTGGTCGCGCGGTTGGGTGCCAAGGCGAAAGCCGACAAGCCACGCCGCGATCGCGTGAACAAGGAAAAGGCCGACGCCGAAAAGACCGCGGGCGACTCCATCGACGTGCCCAAGCCGCTCGTCGCGCTCGGCCGCAGCGCGCTTCGCGCGGGCATGCGCGCGTTATACGAGCGCGTGCTCGAGACCGACGTTTACGGCGCGAAGAACGTGCCGCCGTTCGGCGGCTACATCGTCGCCGCGAACCACGCGAGCCACCTCGACACCGGACTCGTCAAGTACGCGCTCGGCGACCAGGGCGAAGCGCTCGTCGCGCTCGGCGCGAAGGACTACTTCTTCGACGATCCGGTGCGCCGGATGTACTTCGAGAACTTCACGAACGTCGTGCCGATGGAACGCCACGGCTCGCTGCGCGAATCGCTGCGGCTCGCAGGCGAGGTCATCCGCGACGGCTACATCTTGCTGATCTTCCCCGAAGGCACGCGGTCCGAGACCGGCGTGATGGCCGACTTCAAGCCGTCGCTCGGCTACCTCGCGATGACGTACAAGTGCGGCATCCTGCCGATGTACTTGCACCGCACGCACGACGCGATGCCGAAGGGCCGCTATCTGCCGAAGCGCGGCGAGCGCGTCGCATCGTACGTCGGGCCGTACGCGAGCTACGCCGACATCGCGAAGCTCGCCGCCGGCAAATCGCGCAGCGACGGCTATCGCGCGATCACGCATCAGGTCGAAGCGACGATCCGCCGGCTCGCGCCGCACGAAGCGGCGTGGACGCTCGGCGAGGCCGGGACCACGCCGATGGCCGAGTACCTCGCGGAGCGAAGCGACGTTCCCAGCGATCCCCAAGACGACGAGGCAACCCCATGAAGACCTCGGTCCTCGTCACCGGCGCGACCGGATTTTTGGGCGAGCACTTGTGCCGCGCCCTCGTCGACGACGGCCACATCGTGCGCGGGTTGTCGCGCTCGCGATCCGCCGTGCTCGAAGATCTCGGGGTCGAGCACGTCCGCGGCGACGTGCTCAACGCCGACGAAGTCGACCGCGCGCTCGACGGCGTGTCGGCGGTGTTCCATCTCGCAGGTGCCGTGTCGCGCGATCCCGATGATGCGCAGCGGATGATGCGGCTCCACGTCGATGGCACGCGCCGCGTGCTCGAGCAGATGGCGAACGCCGGCGTGCGCCGGATGATCCTCGCGTCGACGTCGGGCACGATCGGCGTGTCGACGCGCGAAGAAGTGCTCGATGAGTCGGCGCCGTACGCCGAGCAGATCGTCGCCGGCTGGCCGTACTACACGTCGAAGATCTACCAAGAGCGGCTCGCGTTCGAGCACGGCGAGCGGCTCGGGATCGAGATCGTCGCGGTCAATCCGTCGCTGCTGCTCGGGCCCGGCGACCGCCGGCTGTCGTCGACCGGCGACGTTCGCAAGTTCATCAAGAAGCAGATTCCGACGATCCCCGACGGCGGGATCAACTTCGTCGACGCGCGCGACGCCGCCGCTGCCACCGCCGCCGCGCTCGGCAAAGGTCGCGCGGGCGAGCGCTACTTGCTCGGCGGGCCGAACTGGACCACGAAAGAATTCTTCGCGCGGCTCGGCCGCGTCGCCAACGTCGCGCCGCCGCGGCTGAAGCTGCCGCCCAAGCTCAACAAGTGGGGCGCGAGCGTGATCGAGGAGCTGTATCGCTGGCGCGGCAAAGAGCCGCCGATCGAGCGAATCAGCGTCGAGATGGCCGAGCACTACTGGTGGATCGACTCGACGAAGGCACAGACCGAGCTCGGCTTTGCCCCGCGCGATCCGCAGCTGACGCTGGTCGACACCGTCGGCTACTTGCGACGCGGCGTCGACTGACTCACGCTTGGCACATGAGCGGCGGCAAGCCCGCCGAAGGCGGTGCGCAGGACGACGACGTACGCGTGCCGTCGCCGCTCGAGACGTTCGCCGCGTGGCTCGGCCCGCCGCGCGGATACTCGCTGACGCGGTTCGTGATCTTGCGCCTGCTCGGCGTGATCTATGCGTTCGCGTTTCTCGGCATCGCGCTGCAAGGCCCGGCGCTGCTCGGCTCGCACGGCCTCACGCCGGCCGCGAGCTACGTGGATCAATTGCGCGCCGCCGGCCAGACATTCTGGGACGTACCGACGATCTTCTTCGCGAATAGCTCGGACTCGATGCTGCAAGCGTGCGCGTACATCGGGCTCGCGCTCGCGATCGCCGTCGCGGTCGGCTACGCGAACCTGCCGATCTTGGCGCTGCTGTGGATCCTCTACGGCTCGTTCGAGCGCGTCGGCCAGATCTGGTGGGGTTTCGGCTGGGAGATCCAGCTGCTCGAGACCGGCTTGCTCGCCGCGCTGCTCGCGCATCCGTGGGATCCGCGGCCATTCGCGCCGCGGCCGCCGCCGACGACCGCGATCGTGCTGATGCGCTGGCTGGCCTTCCGCATCATGCTCGGCGCCGGGCTCATCAAGCTGCGCGGCGACGGTTGCTGGCGCGCGCTGACCTGCCTCGACAGCCACTTCGAGACCCAGCCGATCCCGAATCCATTGTCGCCGTGGTTTCACCACTTGCCGCACGCCGCGCACGCGGTCGGCGTGGTGTTCAATCACATCGTCGAGGTAATCGCGCCGTGGTTCGTGTTCGGCCCGCGCAGGCTGCGCGTGATCGCCGGCTGCACGATGGCCGCGTTCCAGTGCGTGCTGATCCTCAGCGGCAACTTGGCGTTCTTGAACTGGCTGACACTCGTTCCGATTCTCGCGTGCTTCGACGACGACGCGTTGCTCGCGATCCTACCGAAGCGCGTGCGCGCGCGAGTTGCCGCGCGACTTCCGGCGCGGCCACCGCGCAACATCCACGAGCTCGCGGCCGCGTTCGGCGTCGGCATCGTCGCGATCTTGATCTGGGGACCGGTGACCGGCTGGCTCGGTGCGCCCGCGCAAGTCGCCGTCGCGCTCGGGTTGGCGGTCGCCGCGTGCGTGATCTGGCGCAAGCGCGACGTGCATCAGCTCGCGCTCGGCGTGTTCGCGGCGCTCGTCGCGATCAACAGCGTTCCGGTGATCGAGAACCTCGCCCGCTCGCATCAGGCGATGAACCGCAACTACGACCGGCTCGCGATCGTGAACACGTATGGCGCGTTCGGCTCGGTCGGCACGGAGCGTTACGAGCTCGTGATCGAAGGCACGATGGACGCCGATCCGGACCGCGCGACGTGGCGCGAGTACGAGCTGCCGTGCAAGCCGGGCGATGTCGATCGCCGGCCGTGCGTGCTCGGGCCATATCACCTGCGGCTCGATTGGTTGATCTGGTTTGCCGCGATGGACACGCGGCTGCGCGATCCGTGGATGATTCACCTCGTGTGGAAGCTGCTCGACGGCGATCCGACGATCCGCACGCTGATCGCGGTGGATCCGTTTCACGGCGCGGCTCCGAAATGGATCCGCATCCAGCGGTTCCGCTATCAGCTCGCACCTTCGAGCTCGAGCGCGTGGTGGATCCGGTCCGACGAGCAGCCGTGGCTCGCGCCGGTCTCCACGGACACACCCGGGTTTCGCGACGCGCTGGCGGAGTACGGTTGGACCGAGTAGCGGAAGCGACCTGCCGGCGACGAGAGTTGTCGCCAGCGATCGCGCCGCCGAGCGTCAGCGCCGTCACGATTCGCGCGCGATCCGGAGGTTCGTTCGCTACCCACGGGCGGCATCTCGCCCACCGCGGGATGCGGGCGCGCGCTGGCACCGTCGCTGCAATCGTGCCGGCCATGGTGCAAATCGAAACCGCCGAGCTCGAGGCAATCAGCGGCGGCGGCGCCGTGAGCGCGGTCGCCAGAGTCGGCGGCCGGCCATTTCCACTGATCGACGCGGGCACGAGCCTGTTCGACGGCTATCAGAAATACTCGAAGGCGCGCGCCAGCGGCGAGAGTGTCGCGAGCTCGCTGGGCGAAGGCGCCGCCGGTGCCATCTCGAGCTTCACGTTCTTCGATCTGTGGGGACCGTCCCCGGCCTATTGAGCCGCAACATCCTCGACGACGAGTGCGCCGTCGACCCAGCGCACCGATTTGCCGGCGCACGCATCGTCGCAGGTCTTGATCACCGCGCCGCGATCGTCGATCGCGAGCTCGGCGGTCTTGCCGTCGAACGTGCCCGCGAGGCTCGGCGCGCTCTTCGCGTCCGCCGGCAATCGCCAGATCTGCATCGCCTCGCGGCCATCGGTGCCGGTCATCTTGACGAACACGACGGGCGAGCCGGCGAGCGCGCCGACGACCGCGACCGCGCGCGCGTTCGGCTCGTCGAGCGGATCGACGCGGCCGGGTTGAACCAAATACGCGCGCCACTCGGCCTCGCCGCCGTGCGCGACCGAGCACGTCGTCAGCTCGATGTCGCCCGCGCGCGAACGTGTCGCGGGCTTGCAGTCGGCAGGAATCGTCGCCTCGGTCGCCTGCTGCGGATCGACGGGCGGCGTTTGCGCGGTCCAACACGACGCCATCAGCAACGCGGCGAACAGATTCCAACGTCGAATCACGGCGCGAGTATTTCACTTTCTTTGCGCCCCGTTCCGCCATGTCGACTCCGCACGGCGGCCGAGCGCGTTCGCAATCGCGCAAATCGCGTCGGCACGGTCGCTGCAAGTCGCGTACGGCATGCGAGCGCTCGACCAGATCTCCGACGACGTCCTGGCCGGCGTCGTCGGCGGCCATCTCGGCAATCTACTTCGTCGCGGCGATGAACCTGACCGCCGGCGGGCATCAGCGCCCCCGGCTCGGCGCCGGCGCCGGGCTCGCCGATCAAGCTGCCTGGCCGCGCCACGGCGGTGGTCAAGTAATCGTTGGCCACGCGTCGCAGGCGTAAGACAATCGTGGTGTGAGGTCGGCGCTCGTCGTCGCGGCATTGCTACCCGCGTGTGCGGGCCCGCCGGCCGAGCAAGCGCCCGCCGATGCGGCCGCGCACGTCGCCGAACCGCCGCCGCCGAGCTATCAGGGCCACGTGACCGCGTTCGTCGACATCGCGGTCGCGACGATGGAGAGCGCCGCGATCGCGCCGCACCAGACCGTGCTGATCGACGGCAAGAGCATCACCGCGTTCGGTCCGGCGGCGGCGATCGAAGTCCCCGCGGGCGCGACGGTGATCGACGGTCGCGGCAAGTTTCTGATCCCGGGCTTGCACGACATGCACGTGCACCTCGATCACACGCACGGCATGCTCGAGCTGTTCGTCGCGGCGGGCGTCACGACCGTGCGCAACATGGCGGGTAGCCCGCGCACCGTCGCGCTCAAGAAGCTCACGGCGTCGGGCGCGGTGCTCGGCCCGACGATCTACACGACGGGGCCGTTCGTCGATGGCGCGCGGCCGCGGTGGGAAGCGTCGGCGAGCGTCGTCACGGCCGACGACGCCGAGCGCGTGAT
>DATBAS010000122.1:0-1585 GCA_036271395.1 Kofleriaceae bacterium | reverse complement strand
GCTGATCTCAAGCTCGAGGATCAGGCTCGGCGCGCCGCCACCAGCGTCTCGCTCAATATCGCCGAGGCGAATCAGCGCGCCGGTAAGGACCGGCGCAATCGGTTCCGCATCAGCCTCGGCAGCGCCGCCGAGGTCGCCGCGGCACTCGACGTTGCGGTCGCGCTCGGCTATCTCGCCGACCGCGACGTCGCGCAGGCGCGGGCGCTCGTCGATCGCGTGCGCGCGATGACGTATCGGCTCTCGCGCTGACGCGCCACCGACGCCGACGCCGACGCCGACGCCGACGCCGACGCCCGATGCCGACACCGCCACCGACGCCGACGCCCGATGCCGACACCGCCAGCGACGCCGCGCCCGACGCCCGATGCCAGATGCGCGATCGCTGCCGACTACCGCATCGCGAGCACGACGGCCACCGCCGCACCGGCGGCGAGCACGACCATCATGATGATGATGGCCATCCACGGCAGCGGCTTGTTCGGGCCCGCCGGCTTGCCGTGCACTCCCGTGCGATCGGGTTCGAGCATCTGCTCGAGCGACTCCACGGCCTCGGCGGGCGGCGTCTGGTTCGAGCGATTGCTCTTGGTCGGCGGCGGCTTCGTCGGGCGTTTGAACTGCGGCGGCGGCTGATGCTGACCGGAGCCTTGCAACCCCATCTCGCCGGCCCAGCCCGCGGTGTCGACGAACGTGCTCGGGTCGAGGCTCATCGAGCCCTCGGCGCTCGCTCCGTTCGCGCCGTTGCCGCCTTCTTCGCCTTCGACGAGCGAGGTCATCTTCTGCATCTCGTCGACGATCAGCGCGTCGATCAGCGAGTCTTTCGGCTCGGCCGAGCGCTTGCGCATGTTCTCGACCTGCGTGTCGCGCACCAGGGCCGCGACGTCGCGCGCCGTGACCTTCATGCGCCGCGAGAACAAGTACTGCGTGAGCGCGTCGCCGAGATCGTTCGCGTTTTGATAGCGGTCGTTCGGATCGCGCGCGAGCGCCTTGCGCACGACCTGTTCGAGCTCGCTCTCGATCTCGGGGTTGAGCGCGGCGAGCGACGGCACGCGCGCCTGGCGCACGAGCTCGACGGTCTGATAGTCGGTTTCGCCGTAGAACAGCCGGCGGCCAGTGAACATCTCCCACAGGATGATGCCGACCGCGAATACGTCGGCGCGGTGGTCGACTTCGAGCCCGCTCGCAGCCTCGGGCGACAGATAGCTGAACTTGCCCTTCACGACGCCCGGGTCGGTCGATTCGATCTGGCTGTTGGCTTTGGCGAGCCCGAAATCGACGAGCTTGATCTCGCCGTTCTTCGACAACAGGATGTTCGGCGGCGAGATGTCGCGATGGACGATGCCGAGCGGCTCGTTGGTCTCAGGGTGCTCGAGAAAGTGCGCGTAGTTCAGCGCCTTGCAGCACTCGGTCATGATGTAGATCGAGTGCGCGAGCTCGATCCGCTTGTTCTTCTGCTTGGAGCGCTCGATGAGTGCTTTGAGGTTGCACCCGTCGACGTACTCCATGACGAGGAAGTACGCGTTGTCGGGCGTCTTCGAGATGTCGAAGACCTGGACGATGTTCGCGTGCTGCAGGAACAGCGACAGCC
>DATBAS010000121.1:0-11504 GCA_036271395.1 Kofleriaceae bacterium | reverse complement strand
GACCGATCTCGGCCGCTTCACGCTCGACTCGTTCGGTCAGGTCGAGCTGTATCGCGGCGCGGTGCCGGTCGAGCTCGGCGGCGCGGGCGTCGGCGGTGCGCTGAATTTGGTGACGAAGCTCGGCCGCGACGACAACGGCGATCGCATCGCTGCCTCGGCGGGATTCGGCTCGTTCGGCGCGCGTCACGTTCGGCTGCGCTACGGCGACTCGCACTGGCACGACAAGCTGCTGTCGTCGACGACCATCGGCTATGAAGGCGCGACCGGCGGCTATTCGTACTTCAGCGACAACGGCACGCCGCTCAATTCGAAAGACGATCGTTACCTCACGCGCACCAACGACGCGTTCGACCAGGTCGATGCCGCGTCGCGCGTCGCTCTCGCCGATACCCCCGGCGAGAACGCGGGCGTGCGCGTCGCGTGGAAGGATCAGGGCCTTCCCGGCAACGTCGCGATGCCGACGATGGCGGCGAAGCTCGACACGCTCGACGTCGTCGGTGACGTTCACGCCGTCGAGCACGCCGGCGCGGCGACCGCGAAGCAGCTCGCGTACGTGCTGGTCGAAGCGCAAGCGCTTCGCGATCCGCTCGACGAGCTCGGGCTCGGCGCGCAGGAGCGCGACTACACGACGCTGTCGGGAGGCGCGACGTCGACGTGGATCGTGCCGATCGGTCGCGACCGGCTCACGCTCGGCGCCGAGCTCCGCGGCGATCGCTTCACCGACGCCGACGCGCACGATGCACGACCCGCGCTCGTCGGCGATCGCGAAGGCGGTGCCGCGCTCGCCGCGCTCGATCTCGTGCTCGATCCCGACGAGCGCCTCGTCGTCACGCCGTCGGTTCGCTACGATCTCGTGCGCACCGCGCCGACCCCGAGCGGTGAGCTCTCGGTCGCCGCGCCGATCACGCGCGTCGATTCGGTGCCGAGCCCACGCGTGTCGATGCGCGCCGCGGTCACCGACGACGCGTCGCTCAAAGCAAGCGCGGGCTGGTACGAGCGCCTGCCGACGCTGATCGAGCTGTTCGGCGACCGCGGCACGATCGTCGGCTCGCCGAATCTCTTGCCCGAGCGCGGCCCATCGGCGGATGCCGGCGCCGTGTGGGCACCGGCGCACGCGCTCGGCCCGATCGATCGCGCGATGGTCGAGGCCGACGGCTTCGCGACGCGCTCGCACGACACCATCGCGCTCGTGCCGACCGGCGGCGTCGCGTTGCGCGCGATGAACATCGCCGATGCGCTGACGTACGGCGCAGAGCTCGTCGCGACCGCGCGCGCATTTCGCATCGTCACGGTCACCGCGAACTACACGCGGCTCGTCACCCAGCAGCTCGAGGCCGATCCCGACTTCGACGACAAGGCGCTGCCGCGCGAGCCCGGCCATGCATTGTACGCGCGCGCCGATGCCGTCTACGACGTGCTCGGTCACCGTGCGAACGCGTGGTTCGACGCGAACTGGATCTCGACCGCATACATGGATCGAGCGAACCTGCAGGCGGTTCCCGGCCGCGTGCTGTTCGGTTGCGGCGCGCGCGTCGCGGTCGTGCATACGCTCGGCGTGTCGCTCGCCGTGCAGAACCTCGCGAACCTGCGCGTGCAAGAGCTGCCGCTCGTGCCGCCGCCGACCCCGACGCTGACACAGGCGCCGACCGCGCTCGCCGATCTCTACGGTTATCCGCTTCCCGGACGGAGCTTCTACGTGTCTCTCGATTGGAGTTATCGATGAATCGTCTGCTGATCTCGTGTCTCGTCGTGCTCGCCGCCTGCGGCGACAACAAGAAATCTCTCGCGCCCGACGGCGGAGGCTCGAACGTCGCTCCGATCGATGCGCCGTCGACGCCTCACGCGATCGTGGTCGCGCCATCGGCGGACTTCGTGACGCCGCCGGGCATCATGTCGGAGCTCGACGTCGATTCGCAGCACGTCACGCAAAACTTGTTTGCCGGCGCGGTCGGCGCCGATCCGTTCCTGCGCAACTACGGCGGCATGCTCTTCGTGATCAACCGCGACGGCGGCGACAACATCACGATCGTCGACGCTCATACGCTCGCGTTCGTGAATCAGATCGCGACGGGCACGAGCTCGAACCCGCAAGACGTCGCGGTCATCGGCGACAAGGTCTACGTGCCGGCGCTCGGCACCGCCGGCGTTGTCGTGCTGTCGCAATCCGCGGGCGCGATGACGTCGACGATCGATCTCAGCGGCTCGGATGCCGCCAACGATCCCGATGGCAAGCCGGACTGCGTGTCGGCATTTGCGATCGGCACCGACGTCTACGTCGCGTGTGACGTCTATGACGAGACCACGTTCGTGCCCGCCGCACACGGCATGATCGTCGTGATCGACTCGACCACCGACACGGTTCGCACGGCCGTGCAGATGCCGGTGCCGAACCCGCAAAACGAGTTCGTCCAGCTGCCCGATCAAGATCTGATGATCTCCGCCGAGCCACTCGATTCCGGCTCGGACGAGATGAAGGGCTGCATCGTACGCGTCACGCCGGGCACGACGCCGGCCGCCGTGTGCCAGATCGAGAACACCGATATCAACGGCATCGTCGATGCGATGGCGCTCAAGCCCGCGCCGAATCCATTGTTGTGGATTTCGGTCGAAGCGTTCGACTTCAGCGGCGCGAGCTTGTCGACGTGGAACGTGCTGAACGCGAACGACCTCACCAACAACATCTCGCCGCCGACCGAAATGATCACCGACGTCACGGTTTGCCCCGACAACACGGTGATCGCCGCCGATCAAACCGCGGCGCTGAACGGATTGCGCATCTACAACGGCACCACCGAGGTCACGACGATGCCGCTGCCGATCGGCCTGCCGCCCGGCGATGGCGACGGGATGGTCTGCTACGACCCGTAACGCGCGGCGTGCAGGTTGCAATCACATCGCCTCGCCATGCGCGCGATCCTGAACGTGCCGATCTGCGCGCGCGCATCGAGCGCGGCTGGAACGTGACGCACACGGTTCAGCTCTACGCGTTCGCCGAGCCCGGTTACTCGACCACGAACGCGGACGATCGTCCGATGCCGCCGGGCGCCGGCGCCTTCGAGCTCGAGGCCGGCGAGGGTGCGCGTCTTGCCGCGAAGCCCGGGCTCGCGATCACCGCCTAGGTCGGCTATCAGCTCATCGGTCGGCTTCCTCGCGCCGCTGTTCTGATCGTTCACTCTCGCGCGCGCACGCAGTACGACTCGGCGACGATCTCGATCGTCGTGCCCGGCGACGTGTTCTTGAAGTCGCAGCGCCACGACGCCGGCGTGCCTGCATCGGTGATCGCGACCGGCCGCGACGCGACGAGCTGCGCCATCCATTGCGGATCGGCGAAGCAGCCGCCGGTGACGAGCAAATCGTGCGCGCGCTCGCAGCTCGACACCGCGGTGGCGACGAGCCCGGGCCCGACGGAGACGCGATTTTCGTGACGCCCGAGATCGGCCTTCGCGCCGTACGCGCCGGCGGGACCGGCCGGGCCTTTCGGACCTTGCGCGCCCTGCGGACCTTGCACGCCCTGCGCGCCCTGCAGGCCTTGAATGCCCTGCGGGCCCTCGGGACCGGCGGGGCCCGGATCCCCTTTTTGTCCGTGCGTGCCTTCCGGCCCGGGCGGGCCGCTGCCGCCCGGACCCTGCGGACCGGCCGAGCCTTGCGGACCTTGCGGACCTTGCGCGCCCGGCGGCCCCAGCGGGCCGGTCAACCCCGACGCGCTGCCGCGCGCGAGCAGCTCGTCGGCGACGCGTTTCGCGTCGACGTTGCCGCGTGCTTCGATCGTGGCGATGCGCGCTTCGATCGCCGCCGCGCGCTTTTGCAGCTCGTCAACTTTTCCATCCGAGGGCGGCGCCTTGCAGGCGACGAGCATCGCGAAGAGCCACACGCGCACCGCGTCAGCGTACGCCGTTTTTTTGCCACGCACGATCGGATGAGCGTAGCTGGTGCACATGATCCAGCTGGTCGATCTCTGCCTCGACCACCCTCGCGGTGGCACGCCGCTGGTGACCGCGGGTAACCTCACGGTGACGCCGGGTGAGGTCGTGATCGTCGTCGGAGCCGCCGGAGTCGGCACGTCGCGCGTCGTCGCGGCTGCGCTCGGCGAAGCGACGACGCGATCGGGCCGCATCGAAGTGCTCGGCCGCGACGTGTCGCGGCTGCGGCGATCGTCGCTGCGCGTGTTGCGCCGCAAGGTCGGCATCGTGCCGCAGGACTTGTGCCTGCTCGAAGATCGCAGCGCGCAGCTCAACGTCGGCTTGCCGCTCGAGATCGACGGCATCCCGCGCGCCGAGTGGGTGTTGCGCGCGACGGATCTGCTGTCGCGGCTCGCGCTCGAAGACGCGATGGATCTGCCGGTCGAGCATTTGCCGTCGTCGTCGCGCCAGCGCGTCGCGGTCGCGCGCGCGCTGATCCGCAAGCCCGAGCTCGTGATCGCCGATCATCCGACGAGCATGCAAGATGCCACCGGCGCCGAGCTCGTGTGCGACGCGCTCGCCGACGCCGCCGCCGAAGGTGCCGCCGTGCTCGCGTTCGGCCGCGACGCGCTGCTGCGCGCACATGCCGAGCGCCGCAACTGGCGCACGTTGTGCCTCGTCGACGGCTTGCTCGTGCCGCTCGGCGAGCTCGCGACCGGCGGCCGCACGATCGAAGAAGTGCTGGTCACGATGGATTCGGTGCGCGTGCCGGCGAACAACGTGGTCGCCGACGAGCCGGTGCCGAACGTGCTGCCGTTTCCATTGTCCGCGCGTACGGCAGGTGTCGCGTGAAGATGCGGACCGCACGCCGCCTGCGCGCGCTCTCGATGCGCCGCCGCACCGTGCTCGATTTCGTCGATGCGACGATGGAGCCCGACCCGGGGCCGCCGCCTGAAGCCGTGTTCGACCGCGTGACCGGGCCGTTCGATCGCCGCCGCACGATCTGTGCGCCGGGCGCCGCCGACGAGGAGACGTGATCGCTCCGAAGCTCGCTTCCGCGCTGCGGCGCGGCGGACGGATCGCCGTCGAACGTCCGCGCGTCGCCGCGTGGGCGCTCGTCACCGCGACGTGCGCGATGTTCGTCGCCGGTGCGGCACTGCTCGCCGCTGATTCCGTCGAGCGATGGGCGAGCAGCTCGAGTACGCACGCGAGCGCGGGCAGCCTCGTTGTCTACCTCGGCGAAGGTGTGAGCGACGCATCCGCGCACATGCTCGCCGGCGAGCTCGAGAAGCTGCCGGGCGTCGATCGCGCCGAGCTGGTTCCAGCCGCCGATTCGGCGCATCGCCTCGAGCGTTCGCTCGGCGCCGATGCGGCGCTGCTCGACGGCGTCGATCTCGCGAGCTTGCCGTCGTCGGTCGAGGTCACGCTCGCGCCCGGCGTGCGCGACGTGCTCGCGCTGTCGCCGACCATCCGCGCGCTCCGCGGCACGCCCGGCGTCGCCGACGTCGTGCTCGGGACCGACGCGCCGCCGAGTGACTCGCGCACCGCCATGACTGCACAAGACGTCGCGTGGGGTGCCGCCGGCGTGCTCGGCGCGCTCGCGATCATCGTCGTGCTCGCGTCATTGCGCATTCGGCTCCAGCGCGAACGCCGCGAGCGCGAGGTCTACGACCTACTCGGCGCCTCGCCCGCATTCTCGATCGCGCCCACCGCTCTCGCCGGCGCGTTGCACGGTGCCGCCGCGGCGGTGCTCGCCGCGCTCGCGCTCGTGCTCGGCGTCGCGCGCTACGGCGACCAGCTGCCGATCGACATCGCGCTGCCGGCCGCATCGGCGCTGTTCGCGTTCGTCGCGCTCGGCGCGGCGCTCGGCTTCGTCGGCGGCGGCCTCGCCGCGGGGGCGCGTGCGCGCTAGCTGGATCGTCGTCGCGCTCGCGCTCGTGCCGTTCGCAGGCGACGCGAAGACGAAGCCGCGCGCCGTCGCGGCACCTGCGAAGTCTGCGGTCGATCCGCGCGTCGCGCTCGCCGCGCAAATCGCCGCCGAGCAGCAAACGCTCGCGACGACGACCGAGACGGTCGCCGGCAAGCTCGCCGCCGCCGATGCGACGCGCGCGCATCGCGTGCTCGCCGCGATCCGCATCGCCGAAGCGCCCGATCGCGCCGACCATGATCCGATGGCCGCGGCGCGCCGGATCGCCGCCGCCCGGTACCTGCTCGCGGGCGATGCCGCCGAGCGCGGCTTGCTCGCCGACGAGCTCGCGCAGCTCCATGGTGCCGCGCACGAAGTCACGGCCGCGGCGGCGTCCATCGCAACGGTCGCACTGCCGGATCATCTGGGCTGGCCGGCCGCCGGCACGATCGCGCGCCACTTCGGCGAGTACCAACACGAGCGGAGCAAGGCCACGCTGTCGCGGCGCGGCCTCGACATCGAAGTCGACGATCACGCGGCCGCCGAGGCGCCCGCCGATGGCGTCGTGCGCTTTGCCGGACCGATCCGCGGGCTCGATCGCGGCGTCGTGATCGATCACGGCGGCTATTTCACGGTGATCGCGAAGCTCGGCGAGCTCGCGACGCTGGCCGGCGCGCACGTCGGCAAAGGCGATCGGCTCGGCCGCGCCGCGCGCCACCGCATCTACTTCGAGGTGCGCGCGAAGGTCGGCCCCGGCGGCTTGCCGATCGATCCGGAACCGCTGCTCGGACCGCGCTAGCATCCTCATTAATGTCGCGCGCCAGCCATCTCGCCGCGTTCGCAGCCGGCACCGTGCTCGCGAGCGCCGTCGCGTTCGCGGTGCCCAAAGACGTCACGCGGTTTCGCACGTTCGACGCGTTCGCGCAGTCGCTCGCGCTCGTCGAGGCGAACTACGTCGATGCGGTTGACGAGCAAGCGCTGCTGCGCGACGCGACGCGCGGCATGCTGCACAACCTCGATGTCCACTCGACGTACTTGCCGCCGAACCGCTACCAGAAGATGCGGCAAGACACCGAAGGCGAGTTCGGCGGCATCGGCATCGTCCTCGCGCCGGGCGCGATCGACGACGCGCGGCCGAGCGTGCCGCCGTATCCGATCGTCGACGAGATCGAGCCGATCTCGCCGGCCGAGACCGCCGGCTTGCAGGTCGACGATCGGCTCGTGACGATCGACGGCGTACCCACCGCCGAGGCGGGTCGCGAGCTCAAAGACGCGAGCGCGTGGGAAGCGAAGCTGCGCGGTGCCTCGGGCACGCGCGTCAGCGTGACGGTGTTGCGCGTCGGCTGGCACGATCCGAAGCCGTTCACGCTCGTGCGCGCGCAGGTGAAGCAGGCGAGCGTGCACTCGAAAGTGCTCGAGGGCCGCATCGGCTACGTCGCGATCAATCGGTTCGCGGAAGCGACCGCCGCCGACGTCGCGGCCGCGCTCGCCGATCTGAAGCAGCACAACGCGCTCGGCGCGCTCGTGCTGGATTTGCGCGACGATCCCGGCGGGCTCGTCGATCAAGCGGTGCTCGTCGCCGACGAGTTCCTCGACGATGGCACGATCGTCACGATCCGCGGCCGCAAGGCCAGCGTCGAGACCCAAAACGCGCACAAAGGTGGTGCGGGCGTCGGCGTGCCGATCATCGCGCTGGTCGACTCGGGCACCGCGAGCGCCGCCGAGATCCTCACGGCCGCGTTGCACGATCACAATCGCGCGAAGCTGGTCGGATTGCCGACGTACGGCAAAGGTACGGTGCAGACGTTCTACGATCTCGATGACGGCTCCGGGCTCAAGCTCACGACCGCGCGCTATTTCACGCCGAAGGGCAACTCGCTGGAATCAAAAGGCATCGTGCCCGATGTTCGCGTAGAAGCATTTACTCCCGAGGTGATCACGGCCGGCAGTGGCAATGGGAGCGCGAGTGGTGCCACAATTAACGACGCGGCCGGGGACGACCCACAACTCGCGGCGGCAGTCCAGATGGCTCGACAGGCTCTCCACTCCGCGAACAAGTAGTCGGCCCAACGGTTGTTTTGGCAAAGCTCAGACTGATACAACCAATAATGCGACGTTGGACATTCGTCTAAGCGTCGGCCACGGGGAACACATCCGACGATGTTCAAGCTTGTGATCCAGGATGACGAGGGGAAGACAACTGTCGTTCCTCTGATCCGCGACGAGATCACGATCGGTCGCAAAGAAGGCAACACGATCCGGCTCACCGAGCGGAACGTGTCGCGCCGTCACGCGCGGATCCTGCGCAGCGACAACGAAGTCCAGATCGAGGACCTCGGCAGCTACAACGGCATCCGCGTCAACAACGCGCGCATCGCCGAGCGCGTCTCGCTGCGGATCAGTGACCAGGTCCAGATCGGCGACTACAAGCTCTACTTGAAGGCCGAAGGCGTCGAACAGGTCGACGACGCGCGGACGATGCCGATCGAGCGCATCGACACGCCGCCGGCCGAGATGCCCGCGGTCGCAGCGCCGCCCTCGTCGATCCCGACCACGCCGATGCCCGCGCAAGCGCGCCCGGCCGCGGTCGCGCAAATGGCGGTCGCCGACACCGATCCCGCCGGCCGCCCGGTCGCGACCGCCGCCCAGGTCGCCGCGCTCACCGCACCGGCGAGCTACGGCAAGCTCGTGATCATCTCGTCGAACTACCCGGGCAAAGAGCTCGACCTCACGCGCCCGCAGATGATCATCGGCCGCACCGACGAGAACGACCTCGTCATCAACCACCGATCGATCAGCCGCAACCACGCGAAGGTCACGCGCGACACCGAGACGCAGCGCTACACGATCAGCGATCTGCAGTCGTCGAACGGCGTGCGCGTCAACGGCCAGGATTACGGCAAGGTCGAGCTGCGCCGCGGCGACGTCGTCGATCTCGGTCACGTGCGGATGCGCTTCGTCGAGCCCGGCGAAGACTTCGTGTTCAACCAGTCGATGATCGCCGACATCACCGAGACGGGCGGCAAGCGCGGCTTGCTCGTCGCGATCATCCTCGGCGTGGTCGTGCTCGGCGCCGCAGGTGCGTACTTCGCGCTGAAGCCGAGCCCGGCGAACAACGGTTCGAACACGCACGGCACGAGCGAAAGCAACGGCGGCGGCTCGGATACGCACGGGTCTGCCGGCAGCGCGATCGCGGTCGCGATGGCCGATATCGACGCCGGGGTGGGTCAAACGATGATCGCCGGCTCGAGCGACAACCCGGAGATCAAACGGCTGCAGGGCGACTGCTACGCCGATGTCACCGGCCGGCAGTGGAGCGATCTGGTGACGTGCGCCGATCAGCTCGACGGCATCCAGCCGGGCGCCGGCAAAGACCTCCGAGCAAAGGCGAAGCTCGAGATCGGCGCGGAGCGTGACTTCACCGCGATGCAAGGCTCGCTCAAAGATCGGAACCTGCGCGACGCGCAGAAGTCGTACGACAAGATTCCGGGGAACTCGGTCTACATCGACGATGCCAAGAAGGTGATGGCCGACAAGAAGCAGGCCCTCATCAACGAGGGCATCAAGACCGCTAAGAGTAAATCGCACCGCTGCGAGGACCTCGAGAAATTCATCGCGCAGCAAAACGGCCAGTACGGCGACGAGATCAGCGCGGCGATCAGCGCCGCGGTGAAATGCGAGGCGCCGGTCGTCGTCGTCGCAGTGCCGCTCGATTGCTCGACCACGCTGCAGAACGCGAAGGACGCGAAGTGCAAGCAGCAGTTCTGCGCCGGTCACGAAGACGCGCCGCAATGTGCTCCGGCGGTCGCTCCGCCGCCCGCGCAAAACTGCCAGCAGCTGGTCGATGCCGGTACGGCGGCGAACGCGCAGAGCGACTACGTCAACGCGCTCAAGGACTACGAGAAGGCGTACTCGTGCAAGCCCGACGGTCACGTGCTGTCGCTGACGTTCATGTCGGCCTGCAACGCCGGAAAAGTCGATCGCGCGCGGTATTGGTGGAAGAAGCTGTCGTCTGACGAGCAGACCCACGACGTGATCATTTGCGTGCGCGCGCACATCGGCCGCGACCAGCTCGACGCCTCGCCCTGAGATCGCGGCGATTAGAAGCTTCTGTCTGGTCGCTTGTTTGACCCCAGCGATCTGGTTGGTGTAACCAGGATGGTGTTCCCGTGCACTAGCTCGGAGGGTACATGCGCGAACGCCATCCTTTGGTTCCCTTATTGACGGTTGTCGGCGTCGCCATGCTCGGCGGCGTCGCGTCGGCTCAAACCGCTGCCGGCCCCGTCCAGATCGATACGTTCCGGCCCGCGATGGACACGCGCGGGTTCTTCACGGTGAACGGGTCGCAGACGCTCGGCGATCTCGATTTCGCGTTCGGGTTGGGCGCGCTCGATTGGGGGCACCACGTGCTCTCGTTCGGCAACACGTCGAACGGCTCGTTCTTCGGGTCGAAGTGCAACAACGCGACGATGCCGTGCTACTCGGTCGACGACGTTGTCACCGCGACGCTGATCGGCGCGATCGGCGTGCACCTCGGGCCCGCCGACCTCGAGTTCGGCGCGTCGCTTCCGATCGGCATCGTGAGCGGCGATCGCGGCCCGGACTTGGCCGATCCGAACGGCGGCACCGACAAGTTCTCGCTCGCCAGCCAGGGCATCGGCGACCTCGGGCTCCACTTCAAGACGCACTTCGTGAAGATCTCGAAGCCGCCGCACATCGGCGTCGGCATCATGGGCAGCCTCTACCTGCCGACCGCGACGCAAAACGAGTTCCTCGGCTCGCACACGACGAGCGGCGAGGTCATCGGCATCGTCGACAAAGAGTTCGGCAAGCAGGGCCGTTTCAAGGTCGGCGTCAACGGCGGCATCCGCTTCAACTCGAACGAGACGTATACCGACAACGACGTGATGACCGGCGGAGTCACCCGCACGGCCGGTACGATCACGACCGGCGGCAACGAGATTCCGTTCGGTTTGGGCTTGTCGTACGCGATCGCGATCCAGAAGTTCGACGTCGTCGGCGAGGTCTACGGCGCGAAGCCGCTCGGCAGCTACGTCGACTATCAGCCGCTCGAGGCGATCGTCGGCATCAAGCTCTACTTGGCGCGCAACTCGTTCTTCGCGCTCGGCGGCGGCACCGGCCTGGACCACGGCCAGGGTGCCAACCCCGATCTGCGCGGCTTCATCAGCATCGTGTTCGAGCCGAACATCGGCGATCGCGACGGCGACGGCATCAAGGACGACGTCGACAAGTGCCCGGACGATCCGGAAGACTTCGACGGCTTCGAGGACGCCGACGGCTGCCCCGATCCCGATAACGATCGCGACGGCATCCCGGACGTCGACGACAAGTGCCCGAACGTCCCGGAGGACAAAGACGGCTATCAGGACGCCGACGGCTGCCCCGAAGGCAACAAGAACGATCGCGACGGCGACGGCATCCCCGACGACGTCGACAAGTGCCCGGACGATCCGGAGGACTTCGACGGCTTCCAGGACGCGGACGGCTGCCCGGATCCCGATAACGATCAGGACGGCATCCTCGATGTCGACGATCTGTGCCCGAACGATCCGGAAGACAAGGACGGCTTCGAGGACCAAGACGGCTGCCCCGATCCGGATAACGACAAGGACCGCATCCTCGACAAGGACGACAAATGTCCGAACGAGCCCGAGACGTACAACGGCTATCAGGATGAA
>DATBAS010000120.1:0-8560 GCA_036271395.1 Kofleriaceae bacterium | reverse complement strand
TCTCCTTCTGCTGCGGGCCTGCTTCTCGGCGCTCTGGCGCTTACCGAGACGGGACTTGCACCCGCTGGATCATCACAGCGTGACGCCGGATTTCCGTCCGATTGCTCGGCGGGACCACCGTCGTCGTCACGACGCACCATCACTGCACAGTATCGTCCAAATCCGCCTAGCGTTTAAGCCCGAGCACGAGCCCGTCGGGGGTCGGGATGCACACCGAGTCGCACGCGGCGGCCACGAGCTCGTGAAACGCGCGCATCGCCGTGGCGCTCGGCGAATCTGCGAGCAGGTCGCCGAAGTAGTACGCGTTGTCGCCGATCACGATGCCGCCCGGCCTGAGGTTCGCGATCGCCCACCGGCCGTAGTGATCGTAGTTGGCCTTGTCGGCGTCGATGAACACGGCGTCGAACGGACCGTGATGCTCGATCGTCGGCAGCACGTCGCGGCCGGCGCCGACGACCACGTCGACGTTCGTCAGCCCGGCGGCGGCGAGGTTCGCGCGCGCGACCTCGGCATGCTTCGGCTCGTACTCGACCGTCCACAGCCGGCCCTGGCTCGGCAACGCCCGCGCGATGTGAATCGCCGAGTACCCGGCGAGCGTGCCGACCTCGACGACCTTCTCGGCGCGGGCGAGCTTGATCAAGAGCTGCAACAGCCGGCCCTCGCTCTGACCGAGCTGGATCGCCGGCATGAACGCGGGCGTCGCGAACGCGTGCGCGAGCGCCACATCGTGCGCCGCGTGCACGCGCGTGACGTAATCGATGATGTCGCGCGAATCGTAGCGAGCGCCTGCGCGCGAGTCGTTGTCAGCCATCGTCGTCACCTCCGTCGCGATAAGGACCGTACTTCGACATCTCCGCGATCTCGTGCTCCATCGCGAGCTTCTCGCGCGCGACGTGCTCTTCGATCGCGTGCGACAGGCCCGGGTGCCGGATCCAGTGCGACGAGAACGTCGGGCTCGGCTCGAACCCGCGCACCAGCTTGTGCTCGCCCTGCGCGCCGGCCTCGAACAGCGGCAACTCGCGCTCGATCGCCCGCTCGATGCCGGCGTAGTACGCGGTCTCGAAGTGCAGCATGTCGACGTGCGCGTCCGCGCCCCAATAGCGGCCGTACAGCGCGCCGGTCGTCTCCAAGAACAGCGCGCCCGCGATCCGCTTGCCCGCTTTGACGACCTCGACCATACGCATCTCGTCGGGCAAGTGCTTCGCGAGCGCGTGGAAGAAGCCCGGGCGCAGGTAATCGCGGCCGCCGTGGTTGTCGGTCGTGTTGCGGTAGAATCGATCGAGATCGTCGAGCGCGGCCTGGTCGAGCTCGCGGCCGGTCTTCCACCCGAGCGAATCGATCGCCGCCCTCGCCTTCTGGCGCTCTTTGCGCAGCTGCTTGCGCTTGCGCGACTTGAGCGCGCCGAGAAATTCGTCGAACGAGTGATAGCCGCGGTTCTTCCAGTGGAACTGCATCGTGGTGCGCGGGAAGAACCCGTGGGCGGCGAGCTTCGCGGTTTCCGCTTCGGTGCAGAACAGCCAGTGGATCGAGCTGACCTCGGCGTCGTCGGCGAGCGCGCGCACGCCGGCGATCAGCGCCGCGAACGTGTGGGCGGGCGCGTCGGGCGCGAGCAAGATGCGCGGCCCGGTCGCGGGCGTCGCCGGCGCGGCGATCACGAGCTTGGGGTAGTACGCGATGCCGGCGCGCTCGCTCGCGTTCGCCCAGCCCCAGTCGAAGATGTACTCGCCGTAGCTGTGGGTCTTGATGAACGCGGCCACGCCGCCGACGAGCCGCTTCGTGGCGGCCTGCTCGGCGAGGATGTACACGGAGGTCCAACCACTGCGTTGCCGCTTGCGCTGCGCGGTCGCACCGTCGATCGAGCCCGATTCTTCGAGGGCCCGCAGGAATCCGGCTTTCAAGAACGGCGACGGGCCGTGGTCGAGCGCGTCCCACGCGGCCGCGTCGAGCTCGAAGGCCGATCCGACGATGCGGATCCCGAGTTCTTCCGCCGGCGACTTCATGCTAGGAAGCTCCTCATGGCTCTCGACCCACAGGTCAAGCAGAAGATCGATTCGCTCCTCGCGTCGGATTCCGTCGTGCTGTTCATGAAGGGCACGCGCAGCTTTCCGCAATGCGGATTCAGCGCGTCGGTCGTGAACATCTTGAACACCTTGATCCCGAAGTACACGACCGTCAACGTGCTCAGCGACGCGGACGTTCGCGGCGGCATGAAGGAATACTCGGACTGGCCGACGTTCCCGCAGCTGTTCGTCAAGGGCGAGTTCGTCGGCGGCGCCGACATCGTGCGCCAGATGTTCGAGGGCGGTGAGCTCGAAAAGAAGTTGGGCGATCTGGTCGCGCCGGCGAAGCCCGCGAAGGTCGTCGTCTCGCCGCGCGCGGCGAGCGAGCTCTCGGCCGCGCTCAAAGACGGCGCTCCCGGCGACGTCATCCACTTGACGATCACGCCGAGCTGGGAGCACCAGCTCGACATCGGCGCCAAAGACGCGTCGCACGTCACCGTCGAGACCAACGGCGTCACGGTCCAGCTCGACCGCGCGAGCGCCGCCCGCGCCGACGGCACGACGATCGATTTCGTCGAGGACGCGTCGGGCGCCGGCTTCAAGATCGAGAACCCGAACCGCCCGGCGATGGTGCGCGAAGTCTCGCCCAAGGAGATCAAGGCGCTGGTCGACAGCGGCAAGGTCCCGCAGATGTACGACGTGCGCACGCCGAAAGAGCGCGAGGTCGCGCAGATCGCCGGGACCAAGCTACTCGACGATTCCGTGATGGCGCAGATCGAAGCGCTGCCGCAGGACACGCCGCTCGCGTTCCACTGTCATCACGGCGGGCGCAGCCGTGGCGCGGCCGAGCATTTCCTCAAGGCCGGCTTCAAGACCGTCTACAACATGGCCGGCGGCATCGACGCCTGGTCGCGCGACATCGACCCGTCGATCAAGCGCTACTAACGCAACCCAGCGTCGCGTCGCCCTGTCAGATCCGTCGAGAGCGCCGACGTTCGGATCGCGGAGAGCCGTGCACGTGGCACGGCCACGTCAGTGCGCCGCTGATCCAGACCCGGATCCGGTCGCGTCCGGCACGCGATTGGCGATCAGCTGTTGATCGCCGACGAAGAACACGGCGCGCCCGATCGCGTTGCCGCTCTTCTGGAAGTTCACGATCGCCTGGAGCTGCTCGATCCACATCTCGTGATCGTTGAGCGGGATCATGCGATACGGCGGCGCGCCTCGCCCGGTGATGTACAAGCGCTTGCCTTTGACGGTGACCGCGAGCGGCTCGTCCTGCAGCGAATACGTGCCGGCGTACGTCGCGAGCTGATCGGCGGTCGGCGGCACGAACGGCTTGACGTCCTCGCCTGCCATCATCTGATACAGCTCGTCCGCGAAGCGGTCGAAGATCGCCAGCGCGGTCGATGCGAGCAGCACGACGCCGCGCCGCGTCTTCGGCTCGAAGCCGACGAACACGTGAAATCCGCCGGTCTGGCCGTTGTGCCAGAACCGGCCCGCGCTATCGATCTCCCAGCCGAGGCCTTCGTTGTCGCCTTCGGGGCGCTCGAGCTGCGGTGCTTGCGTGAGCTTCATCGCCTGGCGCATCGGCCCGCGCGAGCTCGAAGCCGCGTCCATCTCGTCGTCGATCAGCGACAACATGTCGTGCGCGTCGGAGACCAAGCCGCCCGCACCGGCGAGCGCGTCGAAGTACCAGTACGGCACGGGCCGCAGATCGGGGTTGGTGCCGGTCGCGCGGCGGACCTTCGCCGCATCGGGGACCTTCAAGAACGTGCTGCCGAGCCCGAGCGGTTGCAGCACGCGGCCCTCGAGCGCGACCGCGTAACTCGAGCCGAGCTTGCGACCGAGCACGAAGCCGAGCACGCCCATGCCGAAGTTCGAGTACACGACCTTGTCGCCGGGCGTGGCGAGCAGCGGCGTGCGGTTCAGATCTTCGTAGAGCTGCTCCTCGCCGTACTTCGCGTACGGATCCGGCACGTCCTCGCGGTGCACCATCGACGGCGGCAGCCTCGGCAACCCCGACGTATGCATCGCGAGCATGCCGAGCGTGATCGTGCGCTTGTCCTTCGTCGGCACCGTGACGCCCGGCGGCAGGAGGTCGGCGAGGTTGGTCTCGAGCGCGACCTCTTGGCGCTGCACGCTGTCGGCGAGCATCAGCGCGGTGAACACTTTCGTCACCGAACCGATCTCGAACAGCGTCGATGCATCGGGCGCGCGATTTCCCGGGCCCTTGCCGAAACCGTAGACCTCGGTGCGGCCACCTTCGTAGAGTCCAACGACGATCCCGGTCGCGTAGTCGGCGTCGATCAGCGGTTGGATGAGCGCGGCGACCTTCGCCTTGTGCGGCTCGCGATCGCTCGTCGCCGCCGCCGGCTTCTTCGTCGGGCCGAGCGACGATGGGCCGCACGCCGCCAACACCAGCGCGACAACAAGCGACGGACGCATCGCGCGTAGACTGACGGCGAACCGCGCCATATGCAAGATCGGTCACGCGCGGGGCGCCTTTGTTCGTGCGAAAGTCGCACGCGATGCGTGCCGTCATCGCCGCCGCCGTGTTGATCACCGTGTGGCAAGCAGGCGCCGCGGCGCTCGCCGGAAATCTCGACGCGCCGGTGATCGGCGGCTCCGACGCGCCGCAGGGCATGTGGCCGGCGACCGCGGCGATCTTGTACGGCAGCGCGAGCGATCCCGGCGCCGCCAACGGCGATCCGCAAACCAGCTTCGAGTGCTCGGGCGTGCTCGTCGCGCCGAACGTCGTGCTGACCGCCGGCCACTGCGTGCCCAGCGTCACCGCCGACGGCGGCGAGGGCTATATCGGTGATCTCACCGGCGTGCTGATCGGCGCGTCGTCGCTCGCGAGCCCTTCGGCCGGCCAGCTGATCGTCGCGACCAACGACGACATTACCGAGTATCCGAATTCGCAGACGTCGATCGACATCGGCATCATCAAGCTCGAGACGCCGTCGACGATGACGCCCGCGCCGATCGCCGACGGCTGGGCGAAGTTCGACATCACCAACGGCGCGAAGGTCGAATTCGTCGGCTACGGCGCGATCAACTCGAGCGGCTCGATGTACATCCCGCAAGAGCAAGAAGCGCAATCGACGATCACCGACTTCGATTGCTCGACCTCGAGCGGCTGCCGCTCCGCCGCGATGCCCGACGGCGAGCTCGGCGCCGGCGGCTCCGGCATCGACACGTGTCCCGGCGACTCCGGCGGCGGCATGTATCTGCTCACCAGCTACGGCACGTTCGTCGCCGGGATCACGTCGCGCGGCTACGACACCGATACGCTCGACTGCTCGCAGGGCGGCATCTACGAGCGCCCCGACAAGATCGTCGCGTACATCGAGCAACAAACCGGCGCGACGCTCGCGCACGGCCCGATGCCGTCGGCGCCGGCGATCAGCGCCGTGCAGCAGAGCCTCGGCACGACGTCGATCGACGCGAACGATCCGAAGACCGGCGACCACCACTATTCGATCACCGCCGGCCCGACGAACGGCAAAGCCGCGGTGTCGGAAGCCGGCGACGTGCGATTTTGTGCGAGCGCGACCACGGGCTCGGACGCGCTGACGATCGACGTCACCGACGCGAACGACGGGGCGCGCAGCGTGCCCGTCACGATCGCGATCGACGTCACATCGGGCGCCGGCTCGGGCAGCTGCGACGTCGACGCGTTTGCGTCCGCGGGTTGCTGCAGCGCGAGCGGAGATCCGGGCGGGTCCGCCGCGCTCGCGCTCGTGGTCGGCGCGGCGCTGGTTCGCCGCCGTCGCCGCTCGTAGTACGCTGCGAGCGTGGCAGAGACTTGGCGTACGTGCACCGCTTGCAAGAACACGATCTCGTTTGGCGCGACGCACTGGGTGTGCAGCGTGTCGACTTGCAACCGTCCGCGCATGGGCTACGTGTTCTGCACGGTCAGCTGTTGGGATAGTCATGTCGCCGACGCACGCCACCGCGACGCGTGGGCGGTCGAAGCGCGCGCGCCGAGCAAAGATGCGTGGCAGCGCGAGCTCGCGACGAGCCCGCCGGACCCGGCGCCGAAGCCGGTGGCGCAGGCGCCGTCGGCTCCGATCGTTCGCCGCATCGTCGGCGACGCGCCATCCGCGCCTGTGGTGGCGACGTCGAACGTCGCGCTCAACGACATCGTCGATCGCGACATCCTGATCGTCGTGTCGAAGCTGAAGAAGTACATCAAGGATCGCTCGGGCATGAACTGCGGTGACGCCGTCGCCGAAGTGATCTCGGACCACGTGCGCGCGCTGTGCGACGAGTCGATCCGCGCCGCCGGCCGCGACGAGCGCCGGACCGTGCTCGAGCGCGACGTGCCGCGGCCGCCGAGACGCTAACGGCCGGCTAACGGCCGCGCGCGGGCCGTCGCGAGCCAGTGACCGTCGCGCTCGATCGACCACGTCTCGACGGCGACCGGCATCTCGCTTACCACGGCGCCATCGATCAGCTCGACCTCGAGAAACCCGACGTAGCGGCGCACGATCGGATCGATCGCTTTGTAGATCGCTTCTTTGATCGCGAACACGCGGATGAGCTCGGCGCCGGTCACGCGCGGCTCGCGCTCGGTGATCACGCGCTTCGTGATGTCGAGCTTCGGTGCGGCCGCGAGCTCGAGATCGATCCCGACGAAGCCGTTGCCTTCGGGCGCGGCGATCGCCGCGGCGCGCGTGCCTTTGTGCGAGATCGAGCACGTCCAGCCCGCAACCAGCGGCGCGTTGCGATCGCTGATCGTCACCTCGACAGCGCCGACCACCGCATGCAACGCCGTGCGCCCGGCGACAAAATCGTGGCGACGAATCGGCGACAACTCGGCCGCACGAGCGCGCTCGCCTGCGGGCAATCGCGCGAGCGCGGCGTCGAGCTCGTCCTCGGGCAACTCGACGAGCGCGATGCTGCCGTGCGGCGATTGCAGCAGGCTAGGCACTCGGCTTCGGTCGCGTGATCATCAAGTGGTTGTGCTTCGCGTTGTCGGGATAGCCGAAGCGAAACGGCAGGTCGCGGTGCGGCTGGTTCTTCCACAGCTTCACGAATTCGAACCGGGTGTTCTTCGGATCGATCACGAAGTACGGGCCGGTGAAGTCGCCGTAGGTGATCTGCTCGTAGCCGGCGGCCTCGGCGTAGCTCGGCGGCAGCCCCGACGCGTCCGAGATCATCCACGCGATGTTCTTGAGCAAGTAGTCGCGGATCTGCGAGAAGTCGTCGTACCAGAGCAAGAAGCTCGCGCCCTTGGTCATCACCGCGACCTTGCCCTTCGCGCGCAGGTGGCGCAGCACGCGATCGTCGGCGCCCATGTGCTTGTCGTCGAGGTTCGCGACGATGTGGCGATACGTGCGCAGCGGCGCTTTCGGATCCGCGCCGCGTGGCCGGAACTTGATCTCGACGTTCGCGAACGCCGAGTCCTGCTCGTACCAGAAGTGCGTGATCTCCTTCGGCGGCGCCTGGCCGCGCTTGGTCTCCTTGTACTCGTCGGCGCGTTGCTGGAGCTCGTCGTTCGACAAGTAGCGGAGCGAGCCATCGGGCTCGATGTCGAAGTAGCGCAGCTCGACGGGCTCCATGTCGTGCACCGCCATGCCGGCGAGCGCCATCATGATCGTGCCCGGCAATTGATCGTGCGACGCGGCCTGCAGCGCTTTCGTCGACGAGTACGCCGATTGATAGAGCCGGCGCAGATAGAGCGTGACCGCGTCGACGTCGTCGCCGAAGCGCGCCTTCGAGATCGTGTCGATCACGCGAACATCGCCGGCGGCCTCGAGCGAGATCGTCGTGAGCTCGGTCGCGTCGGGGAACACCGAAAGTGCCGACGACAGATCGCCGCCGCCGAACGGATATACGACCGTCGTGGTGAGGTTCTGCGGGCGCAGCTCGGCGATGAACGCCTGCGCCGGATCCGCCCACGCCTTCTTGTAGGCCTTGTAGACCGCGCGCAGCTCGCTGCAGTGCGAGTCGACGAGCTTGGCGCCGAAGCGATCGGGCACGGCATCGTCGCCGCCGCACGCCGCGACACGAAACATCGCGCGCACCTGCGGGCCGTAGTCGGTCGCGTCCGCGTGCGCGGTCGCGGCGACGAGCATGAACGAAACTGCCAACAGCGCGGTCCGCATCGAGGGCTGTATCGCACGCCCGGGCGAGGGTTTCACGCGCTAACAGCGACGTTGCCGCCGAGCGCCGTGAGCGCGGTCGCAAACCCTGGATACGACGTGGCAACGTTGTCGGCGTCGTCGATTGCTGCGGGGCCAGCGGCCACCAGCGCCGCGACCGCGGCCGCCATCGCGATTCTGTGGTCGGCATCGGCGTGCACGTGCGCGCCGGCGGCGAGCGGCCGATCGGGAGCGCCCTCGACCGAAAAGCCGTCGGGCCGAGCCTCGCATTGCACGCCGAACGCGCGGAGCATCGCACAGGTCGTCGCGATCCGATCCGATTCTTTGACGCGGAGCTCGCTCGCGTCGCGCACGTGCGTCGTGCCGTTCGCGCGCGCCGCGACGACCGCCAGGATCGGCAGCTCGTCGATCGAGCGCACCGCGAGATCGCCGGCGATCTCGATCGCG
>DATBAS010000119.1:0-19951 GCA_036271395.1 Kofleriaceae bacterium | reverse complement strand
CGCTGCAGGCGTCGCAGGGCGTGTACAAACAGGCCCGCGAGTTCTTCCAGCAGTTCCTCGACAAGGACGCCACGGCGGCCGACAAGCAGGAAGCCAAGAACAACCTCGGCGACTGCGAGAAGGTCGTGAAGCAGCTCGATTCGGCGATCCTGAGCCTGAAGAACGCGCCGCCGCCGCCGCCCACGGCTCCGGCACCGGTGCCGGCCGCTCCAGCGGCTGGGACAGGATCGGCCGCGCCGGCTCCCGCGCCGGCCGGCAAGTAGCTAGAATAATTAAGGGCTGTGCGCGCAACCAGCCTGTATGTTTCGTGTCTGGCTTGAGCGGAACTTTTTGGAAAGAATCTGGGAACCAGAACTAGGCCTCGGTGTCGGATGGTCCGTGCGCACGGATCTCTGCACCGAGACCCTTCGAACCGAAGGATCGATCATGCGGAAGCTCGTGCTTGTTATCAGCTCGCTTGCACTCCTGACCTCCATCGCGCTCGCCGACGATAAAAAGCCGGCGCCCGCGGGTGGTGGTGGCAACGGCAAGGTCAAGGTCTACGACTTCTCTGGCGACACCATCGAAGGCGACCTCGTCAAGCCGGAAGGCTCGACCGTCGACGCTCGCGACTTCGCCAAGCACTCGTCGTTGATCAAGATTCGCACGACGTTCCTTCCCGAGATCCTGAAGTCGGCCGAGGACCTCTAGCAAGGGGCGGCTCTCGCCGCTCGCTTGCAGCCCCGGCCATCGTTCCTAGTAGCTCCCAACGGAGATCGACATGGCCGGCGCAAAGGTTCCGCTCACATTCCGCATCTTCAAAGGCGATCAGCTGCTCCGCGAGGAGAAGCTGAGCCTTTCCGTCATCAAGCTTGGCAAGGTGCCGTCGGCGCACCTCAAGCTCGATGACGAGACGGTGTCGCGCATGCACGCGATCATCGAGGTCAACGGACCCAATGACGTGAGCATCATCGACCTCGGCTCGACGAAGGGCACCTTCGTCAACGGCTCGAAGGTCAACAAGGCCAAGCTCCAGTCCGGCGACACGATCGTCGTCGGCGAGACCCGCATCGAGCTCGCGATCGGCGCCGAAGCCGGCAACGAGCTCGACGAGAACACGCGGGTGCAAGCGCCCGCGCAGCACGACATCGTCGCGTCGACGCCGCGTCCGGCACCGGCGGCTCCGTCGGCACCCGCGCCGGCGCCTGTGATGCCGCGTCCAGCTCCGGCACCGGCGTTCGCAGCGCCGCAGATGGCGCCCGCCTTCACGCCGCCGCCCGCCGCATACGTTCCGCCGCCACCCGCGATGCGTGCGCCGGCCGGTCCTGCGATCTACGGCGCGCCGAGCGCGTCGGTCGCTCCGGTCGGAGGCTTCCAGCAGGCGATGGCCGGCGAAGCCGATGACTTCAGCGGCGCGCGCGCCGTCGAGGTCGCCGAGATGTTCGGCGACTCCGTCGTCGGCGTGAAGCACTGCATCGATCCCAAAGGCGGCAAGGTCTCGAGCACGACCTACGCGCTGTTCGCGGTCGGCATCGTCACGCTGATCGCGTTCATCTTCTCGTTCGTCACCGCGGTCAACAACGCCGCCTACAACAAGGCCATGTACGACGTCGAGACGACGTGCATGGACCACGGCCACGCGATCCCCGATTGCGTGAAGAAGCCGGGCTACGCGGTGCGTCCGCGCTCGCTCTCGCAGGGTTTCGACTTCATCGCGTTCGGCGGCTTGCTCTGCTCGATCATCACGATGACGTCGGCGCTCGGCCGCGCGCGCAAAGAGAAGGAGAGCCCGTACGTGCGCATCGGCACGGCGCCGGGTGTCGACTTCCCGATCGACGGCCAGCACGAGTTCAACCTCGTCGAGCCACACGGCGACGACTTCGCGTTCAACTTCAGCCACGGCATGGAAGGCGAGATGGTCGTCGGCGGCACGTCGACGTCATTGCAAGAGCTCGCCGCGCAGGGCCGCACGACGATCTCGCCGATCCCTGCGAACGCGAAGATTCGCGTCCGCATGGGCAAGACCACGTTCTTGGTGTCGTCGGTCGCGCGCCCGCGCCGTCATGCGGCGCCGCTGATGACCGTCGACACGGCGTTCTTGACGTCGCTCGGAGGCACCGCCGCGGCATTCACGATCATCATGCTGCTGCTCGCGCAGATCCCGGTCGAGGACTCGAGCACCAACATCGACCTCGCGTCGCTCGAAGACACGTCGACGCGCACGAACAGCGCGAACCAGGACGATCCGCCGCCGCCGCCGCCGCCCGATGAGCAAGACGACGGCAAGGACGAGTCGGGTGGTACCGGCACGGCGATGGCGCTCGACGAAGGCAAGATGGGTAAGAAGGACTCGGACCGCGCCGAGGGCCAGTACAAGATGCAGAAGAACCAAGAGGACCCGCAGCTCGCTCGCCAGCAGGCGATCGACCAGGCGCGGACCGCCGGTATCTTGGGTAACACGGCCTTGGTGCAGGGCGGCGCGTTCGCGTCGTTGACCGGCACCGGTGACATCAGCTCTGGATTCGACGACACCAACATCTACGGCGGTCTGCTCGGCAACGAAGCCGGCGAGATGAACGGCGGCTTCGGCTTCGGCCGGTCGGGCTTCGGTCCGGGCGGCGGCGGCACCGGCTGGGGAACGATCGGCACCGGCCGTTACGGCACGATCGGTCACGGCTCCGGTACCGGCTCGGGCTACGGCGTCGGTGGTGGTCGCGGCGGTATGCGCGGTCGCACCTCGGCGGTTCCGACGGTGTCGATCGGCCAGCCCAACGCGCAGGGCGATCTCGATAAGGCGATCATCCGGCGCTATATCAAGCGCAACATCCAGAAGATCCAGTACTGCTACGAGAAGGAGCTGCTCGCGAAGCCGGGCCTGCAGGGCACCGTGCAGACCCAGTTCTTCATCTCGCCGAACGGCAACGTGACCGCGTCGAACGGCAGCGGTGTCGATCCGAACGTGTCGAGCTGTGTCGCCGACGTCATCCACGGCATCGAGTTCCCGAAGCCGAAGGGCGGCGGCGGCGTGCAGGTCAACTACCCGTTCACGTTCCACCCGGCGGGCCAGTAACCGAACTCCGTTCTCGTCTGCTCGCGCTCTCACGACGCGCGCCGGCTCGTCGCTACCGCGACGGGCCGTTTTCCGTTTCACACCTTGAGGCCGACGATGAATACGTCTACGTTTCGCAGCATGAAACTGCTCGGTGCGATCCTCTTCGCGACGATGCTCACTGCCTGCCCGAATCAAGCGCTCAATGATTCGAAGCAAGCGCTCAACGCCGGTAACAAGGCGAACGGTGCGAAGCAGTTCGAGGCGGCGATCAGCGAGTATCAGAAAGCGGTCGACCGCTATCACGAGAACCACCTCGCTTGGTACGGCATGGGCGCCGCCGAAGCGGGCAAGGGCGATTGGACGAAGGCCGCCGACGCGTTCTCGAACGCGGTGCAGCTCGACGACAAAGAGCCGATGTATCAGATGTGGTACGGCATCTCGCTCTACGAGAAAGCCGTCGCCACGGCACGCGACGATCAGGCGAAGAAAGAGGGCAAGAAGCCCGAGGAGATCAAGCCCGATCTCACCGCCGTGAACTTCGAAAAGCCCGAGCAGCACCTGCAAGAGGCCATCAAGCTCAACGGCGACATGTGGCGTGCCCACTTCTATCTCGGCCGCATCTATCGCGGCCAGGACAAGCCGAAAGACGCGGCAAACGAGTTCACCGCCGCGATCAAGGCGAACCCGCGCGAGTCCGGGCCCTACATCGCGCTCGGCGAGCTCTATCGCAAGTGGGACTACACCGACGAGGCGATCAAGATCGCGATGCAGGGCACCCAGAACGTGCCGGGCACGAACGAGGTCTCCGACATCTGGTACGTGCTCGGTATGGGCTACGACGACAAGAAGGACGAAGACAAAGCGATCGAGGCGTTCGACAAGGCGATCGAGACGAAGAAGGACAACCACCAGGCGAAGTTCCAGCGTGGCCAGGCCTATTTCCGCAAAGGCGACTTCGTCCACGCCAAGCGCGACCTCGAGGAGTTCTCGAAGTCGGGTGGCGCCTCGCTCGAGTTTGCCAAGCAGCAGGCCAGCAAGATGCTGATGGACATCGCCGCGAAGTCGGCCGGCGACAACGCCGCGCCGTCGCAGAAGCAGTCGCCCGAGGACTTGGTCAAGAAGGCCAAGGGCGGCAAAGCCAAGTAGCCGCCGCGCTGGAGTCAGTTGTCTCCGGCATTCTAGTGATGCGATGCGAGCGCCTGTCCGTTCGACGAGGGTGCGTTTCGTCGCGAAAGCCTGCTAGGCCTTCCCTCCGAGGAAAATCACGCCCGCGCAGGCCGCAAACCGGCTTGGTGGCGTGATAAAAATACCCTCGGTGTGAGGGGCGAGGGTTTGTTTTTTGTTGCGGGAGGATAGACCGCAGATGGATACGCGTACGCTGCTCCGGGACCGCCTGCGCCGATCGCGCGATTGGACGCAAACCATCGACGAGCTCGAGAAGGAGCTGGAAGGCTCGGGCACTAAGCCCGAGCAATCCGAGCGCCTGTTCGAGCTCGCCGCTCTCGTCGAAGATGTCATCCCCGAGCGCGACCGCGCGCTCGGCTTGTATCAACGAGCGTGGAAGCTACATCCGCCAAACTTGAAGGCGCTGTCGCGCGCTCGCGAGGTCTACGGCGAGATCGGCCGCTACGAGATGGTCGCCAAGCTCGGCGAGATGGAGCTGCGCGCGAGCGAAGATCCGAAGCTGCCGCTGATCGTCGGCGAAGCGCTGCTCGATAGCGGGCAGAAAGACAAGGCGCTGCCGATCCTGCAGCGCGCGCTCGGCAACATGCCGGATTCGGTGCGCGTCAAAGACGCGCTCGCCGCCGTCACGTACGACGCCGAGTTCTGGGCCGACGACGTCGAGCGGCTCACCGAAGAAGCCGACACCAAAGACGACGCGCAAGCCGTCCGCATGCTGCTGCGTGCCGCGCGCATCTTGAAGCTCGAGGCGCCCGAAGATCCGCGGCTCGAGCAGCTGCTCACGCGCATCTTCGCCAAAGATCTCGAAGAGCCGTCGTCGAACTTCATCTACGAGACGCTGCTCGCGACGAACAATCGCTGGGACGAGCTCGAAGCGCATCAAAACCGTCGCGCCGATCGCGCACCCGATCACGCCGCGAAGGTCGAGGCGCTGCGCATGTTCGCGCTCGAGTGGGTCCAACGCTTCAAAGACAAAGATCGCGGCGCGAAGTTCTTCGACGCGGCGCTCAAGACGCAGGCGAGCAACGGCGCGGTGCCGATGCGCTCGGTGGTCGCGGCGTTCTCGCTGCTCCGCCAGGTCTACGGCGAGCGCAACCAGTGGGCGCAGTTGCTCGAGCTGGTCGACGCGATCTTGTTGAAGCTGCCGAGCGGGCCGGACGGGGAAGACAAGCTCTACCTCGCGATCGCGGCCGGCAACATCGCGTTCGACAAGCTCAACGACGTCGATCGCGCGAAGCGGTACTTCGCGGTCGCGAAGTCGATCGAGGCCGAGAATCCGAGCGTGCAGGACTTCATCGCGATCGCGGGATCGCTCGACGACGTGCATCTCGCGGCCGGCACGATGCCGATGCCCGCGCAGAAAGAGCCGGACGCGGCCGCCGCGACGGCCAGTGAAGAGACGACGTCGGGCAAGAAATCGAAGCGCAAGCGTGGCAAGACCGAGGCGACCGACGCGGTCCAGCCGACGGAGCAACGCGACACGTTGCCGGATCGCGAAGCCGCCGCCGCGGCCGCCGCCGAGCAAGACAAGAAGGCCGCCCAGGCGAAAGCTGCCGCCGAGGCGAAAGCCGCCGCCGACGCGAAAGCCGGCGACGACGCGAAAGCCGCGGCCGAGGCGAACGCCGCTGCTGACGCCGCGAAGGCCGCGGCCGAGGCGAAAGCCGCCGCTGACGCCGCGAAGGTGGCTGCAGACAAAGCCGCGGCAGATAACGCCGCCGCGAAGGCGAAAGAAGTGCCCGCCGATGTGGGCGCGGCGATGGACAAGGCGAAGGGCAGCGAAGGCGGCGCCGACAAGGGCGTGCTCGCGTGGAAAGACGTCGTCGCGAAGTTCCCGAGCGATCGCGCGCCGCGGCGCGAGCTCGCGCGCGTGTTGCGCACGGCCGGCTCGTGGGCGCAGCTCGCCGACGCGCTCAAGGATGAAGAAGCGAAGGCGGCGACCAGCGGTGCCGACAAGGCCGACGTGTTCGTCGAGCTCGCCGACGCGTACGGCAAGCTCAACAACGACAACCAGGTGATCTCGGCGCTGACGCAGGCCGTTCATCACAATCCGGCGAGCGACCTGGCGTTCGAGAAGCTGCAGGCGCTCTACGAGACCAAGAAGCGCTGGCCGGATCTCGTCAAGATCCTGCAAGAGAAGGCCGACCGCAGCGTCGATGGCAATCAGAAGATCGCGATCTATCTCCAGGTCGCGAATCTCTATCTCGAGCGGTTCTCGAACCAGGCCGAGGCGATCAAGGCGTTCGAGAAGGTCCTCGAGCTCGATCCCAACAACCTGCAGGCCGTCGATCACCTGCTCGCGGTGTACGAGAAGCGCCGCGACTGGGAAAAGCTGATCAAGCTCAAAGAGGCCGAGATCGATCGCGCGTCCGAAGCGGAGCGCCCGGCGAAGGTCATCGACGTCGCGCGCATGGCGGCGACGAAGGTGAAGAAGCCCGAGGTGATGACGTATTGGTGGGAAAAGGTCGTCCAGTACGAGCCGACCCACGAAGAAGCGCTCACCGAGCTCTACAAGCTGTACGAGCGCAACAAGGAATGGGAAAAGCTGGCGGACATTTGCCAGCGCCAGGCCGACGCGGCGTCCGACGCCAAGCTGCGCGCCGACGCGTTGCAGCGCCTCGGCTTGCTCTACACGGAAAAAGTCGAGAACAGCGCGAAGGCGATCGACGCCTGGCAGAAGCTGATCGCGATCGACGAGAACAACCGCCGCGCGCAAGACGCGCTCAAGAAGCTCTACGTCACCGAAGGCCGCTGGGCCGACCTCGAAGAGTTCTATCGCACCCGCAACAAGATCGACGAGTTCATCCGCCAGCTCGAGCGCGAGGTCGAGAGCGGCAGCGAGTCGCATCGCCTCCAGCTCGCGATGAAGATCGCGACGCTGTATCGCGACGAGATGCAGAAGCCCGACCGCGCGATGCGCGCGTTCGAAAAAGTCCTGACGCTCGACGAGAACAACCTCGAGGCCGCCGAGGCGCTGATCCCGCTGTACGAAGCGGGTCGCGATCCGAAGGCGCTCGTGCGCGTGCTCGAGATCCAGCTGCGCGCGACGCCGAGCGGCGATCAGATCACGCGGCAGGACCGCATGAAGCGGCTCGCGCAGTACAACGAAGAGCGGCTGCGCGACAAGGGCGGAGCTTTCGGTTGGTGGATCACCGCGCTGTCGGAAGATCACGAGAGCGACGCGATCCACGCCGAGGTCGAGCGGCTCGCCGGCGAGACGCAGGGATGGAACACGCTCGTCGACGCATACGCGTCGGCGCTGCCGAAGTTCCGCGACAAGCACGACGCGCTGCCGCTGATGCTGACGATGGCGCGGGTCATCGAGAAAGAGCAGGGCGACGTCGATCGCGCGCTCGAGATGAACCGCCAGATCCTCGCGCTCGACGAGCGCAACGAGCAGGCGCTCGACGCGCTCGAGCGGCTCTACCTCGGCAAGGGCCGGTTCGAAGAGCTCTTGCGCGTCTACGAGAAGAAGCTCGATCTATCGACCGACGGCGACGAGCGCATCGCGATCCAGTCGAAGATCGGCCAGCTCTACGAAGACGAGATCAAGGACGACAAGAAGGCGGTCGCCGCTTACATCGCGATCCTGGACGCCGCCGGCGACGAGCCGAGCGCGCTGCGCAGCCTCGATCGGATCTACGTCCGCAACGAGCTCTGGAAGGAGCTCGCCGACGTGCTCGGTCGTCAGCTGACGATCATCGGGCCCGACGAGAACAAGGCCGAGCACGTCGAGCTGAAGTACCGGCTCGGCCAGCTCAAAGAGAAGCACTTGAACGACATCGCGGGCGCGATCGACGCGTACCGCGACATCCTCGACATCGACGTGGGCCATCCGAAGGGCCGCGATGCGCTCGAGGTTCACCTGCGCGGCGACGACAAGCAGAAGCTCGCGGTCGCGTCGATCTTGGAGCCGGTCTACGAGCAGCTTCAAGAATGGGCGCCGCTCGTCGGCATTCACGAGATCCAGCTCGCCGCCGAGAAGAATTCGCTGCAGCGCGTGTCGCTGCTGCTCCGTATCGGCGAGCTCCAACGCACGAAGCTGCTCGACGCCAACAAGGCATTCGATGCATACGCGCGCGCGTTCAAACAAGATCCGGGCACCGAAGCCGCCAAGGAGCAGCTCGAGGCCATCGCGCCGCTGATCGACGACGGTTGGGCCAAGCTGGTCAAGCTGTTCGAAGAAGCGCTCGGCAAGTCGGACTTGGATCCGAAGCTCGCCCACGAGCTCGCGACGAAGGTCGCGCGCAACTACGAAGATCGGCTCGCGGACAGCGCGAAGGCGATCGAGTTCTTCAAGAAGGCGTTGTCGATCGAGAGCGACGACTTGAACGCGCTCGCCGCGCTCGAAGCCGTGTTCACGCGCGACGAGCGCTATGCCGAGCTGCTCGAGATCTATCGCCGCCGCATCGACATCGCCAACGATGCCGATCAGCGCCTCGACTTCTTGTATCGGACTGCATCGATCCACGAAGAGATGTTGGGCGCGCCCGACGAAGCGATCGCGATCTACAACGAAATCCTCGGCCAGGCGCCGGATGATCTGAAGGCATTGCGCGCGTTGGATCGGCTGTACGTCCAGCGCAAGGCGTGGCGCGACCTCGGCGACAACATCAGCCGTCAGCTCACGCTGGTCGAGCGGCCCGACGAGCAAGTCGCGCTGTTGGTGCGCTTGGCGCAGCTCCGCGAGACCCACTTGAACGAGGTCGCCGCGGCGGTCGAGACCTATCGCCAGGTGCTCGATCACGAAGACGGCAACCGCGACGCCGTGCAGGCGTTGGAGCGCTTGATCGGGGCGCAGCAAGGCGAGCACGAGCTCACGATCGCCACCATCCTCGAGCCGATCTACAAGGCGCGAGGCGAGTGGACCAAGCAGATCGGGATCTACGAGATCATGGCGCGCCACGCGTTCGATCCGGCGCGCAAGATCGAGCTGCTCCACCAGATCTCCGAGCTGCACGAGATCGGTGGCGACAATGCCGATGCCGCGTTCCTGACGTTCTCGCGCGCGATGCGCGAGGATCCGCGCAACGAGACCACGCACGCGCAGATCGATCGGCTCGCGCGCGGGCTCGACAAGTGGCCCGAGGTCGCGGCGCTGTATGACGACATCGCGACGCACGCGACCGAGGACGACCTCAAGGTCATGCTGCTGTTCCGCCGCGCGCAGATCCAGGAGACCGAGCTGCGCGACGACAAGGGCGCGGTCGAGACCTACGAGCGCGTGTTGAAGACGTCGCCGCAGACCGTCGAAGCGGCGACCGCGATCCAGACGATCCACGAGCGCACGGCCGAGTGGCCCAAGCTCGTCGACATCATCAAGCGCAAGAGCGAGCTGCTGACGAACCTCGACGAGCGCAAGGCGTTGCTCTATCGCGCCGCGCAGATCGAAGAAGAGGTGCTCGGCAACGCCGACTCGGCGATCGCGACGTTCCGCCAGGTGCTGTCGATCGACGACGTCGACATGCCGGCGATGGATGCGCTCGAGCGCATGTACGTGCGGCTCGCGCGCTGGGAGCCGCTCAAGGACGTCTACGCGAAGAAGGCCGATCTCGCCGAGGACCCCGAGGACAAGAAGCGCATGCTTTACGTCCTCGCGCAGGTCTACGACCGCGAGCTCGGCGACGTCGCGAAGTCGATCGAGACGTATCAGGCGATCCTCGATCTCGACGCCGACGAGCTGCCGGCGATCCAATCGCTCGACCGGCTCTACGGCGCGGCCGAGCGCTGGTACGACCTGCTCGGGAACCTCGAGCGCCAGGTCGAGCTCGCCGACGTGACCGGCGAGACCGTCGGGCTCAAGTACCGCATCGGTAACCTGTGGCAGCTACGCTTGGGCGACGTCGCGCGCGCGATCGAGAGCTATCGCGAAGCGCTCGAGATGGATCCGTCGCATGCCGAGACGCTCGCCGCGCTCGGCGGCTTGGTCCGCGGCAAGGTCGAGCCGGTCATGGCCGCTCGCGTGCTCGAGCCGATCTACGACGCGCAAGGCGAGTACGGCAAGCTCGTCGAAGTGCTCGAAGTGATGGTCGCGCACAACGAAGATGCGTTGGCGCGCGTCGAGATCCTGCATCGGATCGCGAAGCTGCACGAGCAGATGATCGGCAACGCGCACGCGGCGTTCGACGCCTACTCGCGCGCGCTGCGCGACGACGCGGGCAACGTCGACACGCTCGGTCACATCGAGCGCCTCGCGGCGATCACCGGGACGTGGGAGCCGCTCGCGCAGCTCTACGGGACCGAGGCTGCGAGATCGATGGACGTTCCGCGTCAGGTCGATCTGTACACGCGGCTCGCGCGCGTCTACGAGCAAGAGCTCGCGGATATTCCGCGCGCGATCGCGACGCTTCGCAAGCTGCTCGAGGTCGAGTTCGACAACAAGCCGGCCGTGCTCGCGCTCGATCGGCTGTACTCGGCGACCAACGCGTGGCCGGAGCTCACCGACATCCTGCGGCGCGAAGCGCAGCTGGCGGCGAGTGATATCGAGATCAGCGAGCTCCAGTTCCGGCTCGGGCAGGTGCTCGAGACGCAGCTCGGCGACCGCAAGGGCGCCGTCGATGTCTACCGCGAGATCTTGACCACGCACCCGACGCACGAAGCGGCGACCGTCGCGCTCGAGACGATGTTCCACGCGGGACATCTGCAGCTCGAGATCGGCAACGTGCTCGAGCCGCTCTACGAAGCGGCCTCCGAGTTCGGCAAGCTGCACGCGATCCACGAGGTGCAGCTGACCAAGCTGCAAGGTCCGGATCGCCAGTCGATGTATCAGCGGCTCGCCGAGCTCGCCGAGCATCGGCTCTACGATCAGAGCAAGGCGCTCGACTGGTGGTCGGCCGCGCTGATCGAAGATCCGCGCTGGGACCGCTCGGTCGAAGAGAGCGAGCGGCTCGCCGGCGAGACCGGCGCGTGGCCGCAGATGGTCCACGCGTACACGAACGCGCTCGAGACCGCCAAAGCCGACGTCAAGAAGCAGACGCTGCTGCGGCTCGCCCGCGTGTATGAATTCGAGCTGCACGACCCGGCGCACGCCGTCGAGACGCACTTGCGCGTGCTCGACATCGACGCCAAAGATGCCGATGCGCTCGCCGCGTTGGATCGGCTGTACTTCGGCGCCGGCATGTTCGACGACCTCGCCGAGATCCTGCGGCGCCGGATCGAGATCACGACCGATCCGGACGAGCAGCTCGAGCTGTACTTCCGGCGCGGCGCGATCTTCGCCGACGCGCTCGGCGATCTCGAGCAATCGCTCAAGTGCTACACGAGCGTGCTCGATACCGAGAGCCGCAACCGCCGCGCGCTCGAGGCGATCGAGGCCATCCACTTCCGCCGCGAGGACTGGAAGCGGCTGTACGAGGTCTACGAGAAGCTGATCGACACCGCAGATGCCGACGCCGAGATGGCCGACATCTACGCGCGCATGGCGCGGCTCGCCTCCGATGCCTTGAACGAAGAGGACAAGGCGATCGAGCTGTTGTCCCGCGTGCTCGACATCCGCGGCGAGGAGCCGCAGGCGTTGGCCGCGCTCGCCGATCTGACGACGCGCCGCCAGAAGTGGGAAGAGCTGGTCGAGATCGTCGAGCGCCAGATCGCGGTCGCCCCGGGCGATCACGATCAGATCGTGCTCTACAAGCACCTCGGCAAGATCTGGGAAGACAAGCTCGGCCGCGAGCGCAACGCGCTCGATTCGTGGCTCGCCGCCGATCGCATCGACGGCAACGACCTCGAGACGCTGCGCTCGTTGGCGCGGCTGTATCGATCGACGCAGGCCTGGGACGAGCTGTCGCAGACGATCCGCCGCATCATCGACGTCGGCCAGCTGGCCGGCACGGTCGACGAGAACGAGACGATCGAGCTGTACGCACAGCTCGGCCAGCTCGAAGGCGACGTGCTGGGCCGCGTCGATGAAGCCGTCGATGCATGGCGCCGCGTGATCGCGATCGATCCGAGCGACTTCCGCGCGCTGCAGGCGCTCGAGAGCTTGTTCGTTCGCGAAGGCCGGTGGGAAGAGTCGATCGACGTGCTCGAGAAGCGCGCGTTGGTGCTCGACGATGAGGACCAGCGCCGCGAGACGCTGCTCCAGGCCGCGTCGACGTGGGAAGAGAAGGTCGAAGACCTCACCCGCGCCGCGCAGGTCTACGAGCGCGTTCGCGCCAGCGATCCGACGAACTCGGTCGCGAGCGATCGGCTCGAGGCGATCTATCGCCAGCAATACAAGTGGACCGAGCTCGTCGAGATCTTGCTCGAGCGCTCGGAGATCGTCCCCGACGTCGAGCAGCAGATCCAGATGCTCAACCAGGTCGCCAAGATCTACGAGACCGAGATCGGCGATCAGGAGAGCGCGTTCTACGTGCTGCAGGCCGCGTTCAAGCGCGACTACTCGCACGATCAGACCGCGCGCGAGCTCGAGCGGCTCGCCACGGCGACCAACCGTTGGCAGGAGCTGCTCGACGAGTACACCAACCGCGTCAACGAGCTCGAGCGTGAAGATCGCGGCGCGGCCGCGGATCTCTGGGTCAAGGTCGGCTTCTGGTACAGCGAGCACCTCTCGCACCTCGAGTACGCGATCCACTCGGTCCAGCAGGCGCTGAGGATCGATCCGGCCCATACCGGTGCGCTCGCCGGCATCGCCGATCTGCAGCGCAAGCGCGGCAGCTGGAGCGAGCTGATCGAGACGCTGCAACGCCACGCGGCCGTCGAGCCGGCGCCCGAGAAGAAGACCGATCTCTACGTGCAGCTCGCCGAGCTGCTCGAGCGCCAGATGCAAGACGTCGGCGGCGCGATCCACGCCTATCAACAGGCGTTGGTCCACGACGCGTCGAGCAAGACGGCGCTGATCGCGCTCGAGCGGCTGTATCGCAGGACCGAGCAGTGGGAGCCGTTGATCGACGCGATGTCGCGGCGGGCCGATCTGTCGAACGACGATCAGGAGATCATCCGGTTCCGGATCGAGATCGGTACGATCTGGGACATCCGGCTATTCGACGCCGGCCAGGCGATCGGCGCGTTCCAGAAGGTCCTCGATCTCGATCCGGCCAACCTGGTCGCCTTGCGCGCCCTCGAGCAGCTCTACGAGAAGACCGAGCAGACCGAGAAGTATCTCGACGTGCTCGAGGCACAGCTCGACGCATCGCCGTCGGATGCCGAGCGCGTGTCGCTCTACGAGCGCATGGCCGCGGCGTGGGAAGAGCGGTTCGGCAAGCTCGATCGAGCCGCCGAAGCGCTCGAGAAGATCGTCGCGATCGATAGCCGCAACTACGGCGCGTATCGCGAGCTCGCTCGCCTGTATCAGCAGGCCGGCAAGTACGAGGCGCTCGTCGAGACCTATCGCAACCACATCGGCGCGACGACCGACGTGTCGACGCGCATCGAGCTCTACGTCGCGATGGGCCAGGTCTACGAGCTGCAGCTCGGCGAGGTCGACCGCGCGATCGAGTCGTACAACGACGTGCTCGCGTTCGATCCGAACGAGATGCGCGCGCTCGACGCGCTCGGTCGGCTGTACGAGAAGATCAGCGAGTGGGATCGCGCGATCGACATCAGCTCGCACCTGGTGACGCTCGCCGACGATCCGCGCAAGCAGGTCGATCTCTACGCGCGGATGGGGCGCATCCAGTACAGCCAGCTCGGCGACGCCGAAGGCGCCGAGGCCAACCTGCTGCGCGCGTTGGCGATCGATCCCGGCTTCGTGCCGGCGATGGAAGCGCTGACCAAGCAGTACTCGGATCGCGGCGATTGGCTCAAGGCCGCCCAGATGATGGTGCGCGCCGAGGGCTACACGCCGGTCGCGATCGACAAGGTTCGGCTCCTGTTCGAGGCCGCGAACATCTACGCGTACAAGCTGCGCCAGGACGATCAGGCGAAGCAGTACTACGCGGCGGTGATCTCGCTCGATCCCGAGCACGTCGAAGCCGGCCGGCCGCTCGCCGACTTGTACTTCCACGATCAGCAGTGGGCCGAGCTGTCGCCGGTGATCGACATGCTGGCGCGCAAGGTCGGCCAGCTGCGCGCCGATCCCAAGGAGCTCAACGAGCTCTATTACCGCGCGGCGAAGACCGCCGACGAGCTCGGCGACTTCCAGAAGGCGCTCGGCTACTACAAGGCCGCGTACGACATCGACTCGACGTTCCTGCCGACGTTGGTCGGCCGGGCCGACCTGCTGTTCAAGATGCAGGACTGGGATGCGGCTGGAAAGATCTACCAGACCATCCTCGTCCAGCACCGCGAAGGTCAGGACGAAGCCGAGATCGTGCGCGTCTACAACCGCCTCGGCAACGTGCGCCAGGCGATGGGCGATCGCAAAAAAGCCCTCAACATGTTCGAGAAGGCCCTCGAGATGGATCCGGGCCATCGCGAGACGTTGCAGGCCGTCATCGATCTGCAGGCACAGCAAGGTGACTGGGAAGCCGTCGTGCACGCGAAGCGCGGCTTGATGGCGACCGCCGACAACCGGGAGAAGACGATTCTCCTCGATCAGATCGGCGGCATCTATCACGAGAAGCTCGCCAACGCGCAGAAGGCAACGGCGGCATACGTCGAGGCCCTCGAGGTCGCGCCGGACGATCACCAGTTGCTGCAGAAGCTGCTCGAGCTCTACAGCGAGACCAAGCAGTGGAAAAAAGCAGTCGAGACGATCGAGCGGTTCGTCTCGCTCGAGAGCGACGGCCCTCGCAAGGGCGCCTACTACTACGCCGCGGCGACGCTGTGCCGCGACGAGCTCAAGTCGCTCGACGAGGCGGTCGACTACTACAACAAGGCGCTCGATAGCTACTTCGCGCAGCCCGAGAAGCTGAACGAGCAGAGCTTGCCGCGCGCCTTGAAGTCGTTCGAGGCGATCGACAAGGTCCTGACGACGAAACGCGACTGGAAGGCGCAAGAGCGCGCGTATCGCGACATGGTGAAGCGCCTCCCGGCGCCGAACACGCCGGCGGGCCAGAGCCCGATGTTCCACAAGCTGCGGGTCGGTCTGTTCGACGGCCTCGGCGAGATCTATCGCTCGCGCCTCAAGCACTACCAATCGGCGACGCAGGCCTACGAGGTCGCGCAGCAGATGGATCCGAAGAACGATCTGCGCCCCGACGGCACCGATCGCGCCGAGATCCTCGCCGAGCTCTATCTCGTCGCCGGTCCGGACTACACCGACAAGGCGGTCGAGCAGCACATGCGAATGCTGCGCAACGAGCCGTTCAAGTACGACTCGTACAAGGCGCTACGCCGCATCTACATGGATACGCACCAGTACGACAAGACGTGGTGCGTGTGTAACACCCTCGCGTTCTTGAAGAAGGCGGACCCGGACGAGCTGCAGTTCTACGAGCAGTACAAACCGCGCGGGCTCGTCAAAGCCAAGAACATGATGAGCAACGAGACGTGGGGCAAGCTCGTCCATCCCGACGAGAACCGCTACATCTCGGCCATCTTCGCCGCGTGCTGGCAGGGCGTCGCCGCGATGAAGGCGTTCCCGCACAAAGACTTCGGGATCAAGCGCAAGGACCGCCGCCAGCTGCAGGGCGATCCGTTGATGTTCTCGAAGCTGTTCTACTACGTCGCGCAGGTGCTCAACGTGCCGTTGCCCGAGGTGTACCTCGTCGAGGACAACAAGGCCGCGGACATCCAGCTCGCGAACGCGATCGAGAAGAGCGAGCTGACGCCGTCGTTCGTCGTGCGCCCGCACTTGCTGCAAGGCAAGAACGAGCGCGAAGTGGCGTTCTTGTCGGCACGCCGGCTGACGTTCATGCGGCCCGAGTACTACTTGAAGATGCTGCTGCCGACGAACACCGAGCTCAAGGTCGTGGTGCTCGCCGCGATCGTGATGCTGCAGCCGCGCTTCCCGGTGCCGCCGGATACCGTGCAGCTCGTGCAGCAGTACCTGCCCGAGATGCAGAAGCGGATGCCGCCGCACCAGATGGAGCAGCTCGGCGCGGTCGTGCAGCGGTTCATCCAGGCGTCGCCCGAGATCAACCTGGCGAAGTGGGGCCACGCGGTGGACGCGGTATCGCACCGTGCGGGCTTTGTAGTCTGCGGTGACCTCGAGGTCGCCGCGCGGATGGTGTCGGCGGAGCCGGTCACGGTGGGCGGCCCGCAGGTCAAGGACAAGATCAAAGAGCTCGTCCTGTACTCGATCAGCGAGGAGTTCTTCGCGGTTCGAGCGCAAATGGGCCTGACGATCGCGGGTTAGCCCGTAGCTCCGGCCGCTCGGCTACCCCGGGGGCTAACTCGCCGCTGCCCGGGGAATCCCTCACCAAATCACCCAAACCGGGCGATGTAGTAAGGGATGAGTCCGGAGCTCTACGCGCGCTTCGAGCAGGTCGTGCTCCAGCGCGTTCGGGTGTTGGCGCCGCTCGTGGCCGTCACGCTCGTCGCGTCGCTCGCATTGAGCGGCCAGGCGAACATTCCAGAGACGCGCGAGACGCTCGCGATCACCGCCGGGTTCTTGCTCGCGGTGATCGCGCTCTCGGGGTTGGCGCTGTTGCGGCGGCTGCCGGCGCGCTGGGCCCACGCGGCGGCCGCGGCGGTGTGGACCGCACCCGTCGCGACGAGCTTGTGCTCGCTGATCGCGACCGGGAACTCGCGGCTCTTCGTCCTGCTGCTGCTCGAGATGATGTGCGGCTTCGTGATGCTGAGCTCGCGCTGGCTCGCGGCCTCGTTCCTGGTGTTCGACGCCGCGTGGCTGCCGATCGCGATTCACCTCGGCGGCAACGACGTCGTGTTCCACGGGCTCACGCTCGCGGCCGCGCAGACGTTCGCGTTCGTGATCCATCGGCTCAAAGTTCAGTCGCTCGTCCAGGCCGAGCAGCACCGGATCGAAGCCGAAGCACGCGTCGCCGAGCTGTCGCGTAGCGAGGCCGCGCGGGGCGAGCTGTCCGATCAGCTCGTTCACTCGCAGCGGCTCGAAGCGATCGGCACGCTCGCGGCTGGCCTCGCCCACGACATGAACAACGTGCTCGCCGCGATCATGGGCCTCGCCGGGAACCTGGCCGAGGATATCGACGATCGCGCTGCGGCCACCGACCTCGCGCAGATCGTGCGCGAGGCCGAGCGCGGCGCCGAGTTGACGCGTGGCCTGCTCACGTTCTCGCGGCGCGGCCAGTACCGCAAAGAGGTGCTCCCGATCGGCGCGATCCTCGACGACGTCGTCACGATCTTGGGCCGCACGCTGCCCAAGGCGATCGAGATCGAGAAGCAGGTGCGCCACGCCGACGCGTGCGTCGAAGGCGATCCGACGCAGTTCCAGCAGGCGCTGCTCAACCTCGGCATCAACGCCGCCGACGCGATGAACGGCAAGGGCCACTTGCTGATGCGCGCGGAGACCGTCGAGATGAGGGAGCCGATCGCCGGCCTGCTCAGCCTCCCGCCCGGCAACTACGCGCGGCTCACCGTCGTCGATACCGGCAGCGGCATGGACGAAAAAACGCGCGCGCGCGTGTTCGAGCCGTTCTTCACGACCAAGCCGATGGGCAAGGGGACCGGGCTGGGGCTCGCGCTGGTGTGGGGCGTCGCCGCGAAGGCGCTCGGCACGGTCACCGTCGACTCCGAGCTCAACAAAGGCACGACGTTCTCGATCTACTTGCCGCTGACCGCGCAGCGCAGCCAGCGCGTGCCGACCGCGAACCCGGCGCCACGTGTGGTCCGGACGCACGGCACCGTGCTGGTCGTCGACGACGAGCCCGCGGTGCGCCGCGCGACGACGCGCATGCTCGAGCGCTTGGGCTGGCGCACGCTCGCCGCCGCAGACGGCGAGCAGGCGCTCGCGCTCTACGATCAACACGCCGACGAGATCGGCCTCGTGGTGCTCGACATGGGCATGCCCGGCATGACGGGCAGCGACGTGTTCCGCGAGCTGCGCATGCGCAGCAAGGTCAACGTGCTGATCGCGACCGGCTACGCCGTCGAAGAAGAAGTGCAATCGCTGGTCACCGATGGCGCGCGCGTGCTCGAGAAGCCGTTCAAGCTCGCCGCGCTCGAGCTCGAGGTCGAGCGCGCGCTGCGGCCGGTCGCGCAGGCGTAAGCGCGAGACGATGTCACATTCGCCACAGGCCGAACACCTGAGCGTAGACGCGCGTCGCGCCGGCGTTGTCGCCGAGCATCGTATGGTCGAAGTCGCCGAACGATTCGAGCGCGACGTCGGCTTGGATCCGGAACTGGCGCGTCGGCACCCAGTCCCAGCCGAGCGTCCACGCGAAGTAGTGCGCGGCGAACGCGTCGATCGGCTTGACCTGCATCGCCTCGAAGCGCGCCAAGATCTCCCAGCCCCATTGCAGCGGCGCCCCGGAAGCGGCGGTGCCGTAGCGGCCGTCGGGCGAGATGCCGAGCGTGAGGTATCCGCCGGCCCACCACTCGTTGCCATGGAGATCGGTCTGCTCGCCGGTCGCGGGATCGATCGAAACCTGATCGCCGTCGCGGCGCAGCGCGACCTCGCCGAGCAAGCGAAAGTGCTCTTCGGAGAGCGCTGCATCGCCGCCGACGCGCGCGCTGACGCCTTTGTACGGCCGCGCGTCGAGCCAGACCGTGCCGTTCGGCTCGTACGCGGCATCACCGAGGTCGGTGTCGCCGCGCAAGCGCAAGGTCCAGTCGAGGCTCGCTTCGAAGTCATCGCTCGGCGCGACGCCGATCCGCGCGGCTTGGTTCCAGCTCGTCGGCGACCGGTCCAGGCTCGTGGCGGTGATGCCCGGCGGATAACTCGGCGTGACGACCGGATCGTCACCGCCGATGCCGAGCGGCGCGTCGCGCGTGATCGACAGCGACCAGAACGCGTCGGTCTGATGCCCGACGAGCTTGATGCCGAGCTCGCGGTCGTAGGTCAGGCTCGACAGCACGCTGCGCTCGGCGAACGGCAGGTCGAGATCGTAGGTGTCGCGCTCGAGCCCTTGAGGCGCGCCGAGGTAGCCGGCCTGGATCTCGAAGCTCTCGTCGAGCGCCCAGCGGCCGTAGGCATCCTCGAGCCCGATCACATCGTCGCGGACCTGGAGCTCGACGCGCACGCCGAGGCCGTGCGCGAGCTCGGCGTCGAGTGCGAGCCGCGCGCGATGGATGGTCACGTCGAACGTGTCGCCCGGTACCACGCTGTCGTGGCCGTAGCGCGCGAGCGGCTCGATCGCGAGGCCGATGCGCAGCCGCGCGTCGGGCGTGACGAGCTCCAGCTCTTTGCCCGGCTCGTGATGGATGTGGCCATCGTGCGCGTGCTCGTTCGCGTCTTCGGTCTCCGGCGACGCTTCGCCGTTGCCGTGCGGGAGCGCATCGCCGGCGTCGTCGGTGCTCGGCTCGGGCGAGCGCACGGCATCGTCGGGGCTCGAGACTTCGTCGTCGGCGGCAGATCCATCCGCGCGCGCGATCGTCGGAGCGAGCAACAGCGCGAGCGCTAGCAGTTGTCGCATCAGCTACGCGTTGTCATGCGTTCGTTGGGCCGGACCACTCGTGTGGCAGCGGCGTCACGACGCTGCGCAACCCGGTGATGCGGAAGACCTTGAGCTCTTCGGCTTTGCCTTTGACCTTGACCGGCGGCAGTGCGACCGCTTCGACGCGGCCCGCGACCGCGCGATACGTGCTCTCGGAAGCGATGATCTCGCCCGAGCCGGCCACGTTGACGAGCCGCGAGGCCACGTTCATCGCGTCGCCGATCGCGGTGTACTGCAGCGCGCGCGTCGAGCCGATCGACCCGGTGATCACGTTGCCGGTGTTGATGCCGATGCCGATGCGGATCGGCGCCTGATTCTCGGCGGCGCGCGTGCGGTTGAACTCTTCGAG
>DATBAS010000118.1:0-1660 GCA_036271395.1 Kofleriaceae bacterium | reverse complement strand
GCACGAGATCTGGGAAGCGCTCGACAGCTACTTCCCCGCGGCTGGCATCGAGTTCTATTACTACGACCAGCTCGGCACCGGCTTCTCGGATCGCCCCGACGACGATTCGCTGTGGGACGTGCCGCGCTACGTCGACGAGGTCGAGCAGGTTCGCACCGCGCTCGGCCTCGATCGCGACAACTTCTACGTGCTCGGCTGGTCGTGGGGCGGCATCCTCGCGATGGAGTACGCGCTGAAATATCAGCAGCACATCAAGGGACTCATCATCTCCGACATGATGGCGAGTATCCCGGCGTACAACGACTACGCGACGCGCGTGCTCGAGCCCGCGATGGATCCGAAGGTGCTCGCCGAGATCAAACAGCTCGAGGCCGACGGCAAGTTCGACGATCCGCGCTACGAGGAGCTGTTGTTCGACAATTTCTATACACAGCACATCCTGCGCCGGCCGATGAACGAGTGGCCGTGGACGGTGGTGCGCGCGTTCGAGACGCTCAACAAGCAGATGTATCGGCTGATGCAGGGGCCGAGCGAGATGGGCGCGAGCGGCCGGCTCGAGAAATGGGATCGCTTCGCCGATCTCCACACGATCACGGTGCCGACGCTCGTGATCGGCGGCAAGTACGACACGATGGATCCGGCGTATCTCGAAAAGATGGCGCACGAGATGCCGAAGGCGCGCCACGTGACCTGCCCCAACGGCAGTCACATGTCGCTCTACGACGATCAGCAGGTCTACACGTCGAGCGTGATCCAGTTCATCGAGGACGTCGATCAGGGACGGATGTAGCCTGGATAATCGACTTGCCGTCGATCGCGACGGCGGTTCGCGGCGATAGCACACCGATCGTCGACCGCGGGTTGCGCTCGCGGCGGGCACTCGCCGTGCAGTAGCACCGCGCATGACCTCGATCGATTCCACTCGACTCGCGACGGTGACCGGCGGCAACTACCAGTTCGGTTACAGCGCGGGCACCGCGGTGACCCGGGGCCTGCTCGACGCGGGCCAGCCCGCCACGGCGTGCCACCAAACCGGTGCGCCGGTCCTGGACTCGCTCGGATTTCACGACACCGCCAACGGCGCTCGCCAGGCCGTGATCGACACGTGTGCGCGCGCCGGCGTCCCCGTGAAGTGAGCTAGCGAACGCTCGACGCGTGCGCGGTCTGCTCGTGGTTGAGCTTTGCCTGCGCGATCGCGTGCTCGATCATCTTGTTCTGCTCGGCCGCATTCTTCCAACGCGCTTGAATCTCCGGCGCGAGCGTGTCGATCGGATCGTAGTATAGAAAAAATCCCGGCTTGACCGACGGCGCCGCGAACACGCTGATGCCGGTGTCGCGATCGTAGTGCTCGAAGCTGTGCGCGACGCGCTTGCCGCCGCCGCCCGGTGCATCGACGACAAACGTCGGCGTGTGAAAGCCGGCGGTCACGCCGCGCACCGCTTTCTCGAGATCGAGTGCGGTCTGCAGCGTCGTGCGCAGATCTTCGACGCCCTTCACGAGATCGTGGACGTACACGTAATACGGGTGCACCTGGCAGTGGCCGAGCCGCTTGACCAAGAGCTGCATCGTGCCGACCGAGTCGTTGACGCCGCGCTGCAGCACCGATTGGTTGCGCGTGATGATGCCGCGCTCGAACACGCCGTCGAGCGCGCGCTTCGTG
>DATBAS010000117.1:0-51258 GCA_036271395.1 Kofleriaceae bacterium | reverse complement strand
TGCCGGCGGCGTGGGCGGCGGCGAGCCCTGCCCCGGCGTTCGCGTAGAGCTCGACGATCTGCCGCCACGTACGCGGCTTGGCGGCGAGCCACGCGCGCGCCGTGCCGCCGCCGACGTGCTCCATCGCGACGAACACGCGGCCCGCATGCTCGCCGACCTCGTAGATCACAACGACGTTCGGATCCGTGAGCTTCGCGAGCACCTGGCCCTCGCGTTCGGCGCGTGCGAGCGACGTTACGGATGTCGTGAGGCCGATCTTGATCGCGACGTCGCGCGCGAGGCGTTCGTCGCGCGCGAGATAGACCGCGCCCATGCCGCCGCTGCCGAGCAGGCCGACGATCGTGTACTTATCGGCGATGCGATCGCCGATGCCGAGCTCGCCCGGCGGGCGCTCGGGTGGCGGCTCGGCGTCGAGGGTCGAGAGCTCGTCGAGATCGGTCACGAATGCTTGCGCAGCCACGCAACCGCTTCGTCGCGGTTCGGCGTGAAGTCGGAGCCGAGCGCGCCCCACGCGTCACGCGACTTCGTCGCCTCGGCGATCGCACGCGCGTGGTTGCCGGCTTCCCACAGCGCGTCGGCCAGCGCGAGGTGGAACTCCGCCGCGTGGCGCGGCTCCGTCGCGGGCGTCTCGACGAGCGCGCCGACCGAATCGAGCGCGACGACGGCCTCGGGCGCGCGGTGCATCAGCGCGAGCGTGTACGACAACTCGACCCGCGGGTTGACGCGGTTGACGCCGGTCTTGTCGGCGATCGCGACCGCGCGCACGAGCAGCTGCCGCGACTCGTCGTAGTGTTTGAGCCCGCGCTCGACGTACGCCTGCGCGACGTAAAGATCGTTGAGCGGATCGGCGTCGGGACCGAGCAAGTGCTCGACGATCGCCGTCGCGCGCGCGAGATGCGGCGCCGCGGTGGCGAGATCGCCCAGCGACGCGTACGCGATGCCGATGTTGCCTTCGAGGTGACCGACATCCTCGCCGTCGGGATCGCGCTTGATCGCGGCAGCGAGGGCGCGCTGCGTCGCGTTCATCATCCCGGCGATGTCGCCGCGGCGCTGCAAGATCGCGCCGAGGTTTTGCAGCGCGGTCACGGCATCGACGCTATCGCCGCCGTACCAACGCTCGGCGAGCGCGATCGCGTGGCGCGCGTAGCGCTCGGCGTCGTCGAGCTTGCCCTCGCGCATCGCGGTCACGGTGCGGAACGATTCGAAGTGGATCATCATCGGATGATCGATGCCGAGGTTGGCTTCGATCAGCCCGATGCCCTTGTCGACCTCGCGCTGCATGCCGGCCGGATCGTCATCGTCGCGCGCGGCGAACGCGAGGTTCTCCTGATCGATCACCGCGTCGACCGGGTCGTGCCACGCCTTGCGCGACAGCTCGACCTGGCGGCGGCGCAGCGCGGCCGCGTCGTGCAGCTCCGGCGAGTGCTCGATCGCGCGTGCCTGCAGCCCGGCGATCACGCTGGCGAGATCCGGCGGATCGCCGAGGCGGTGCGCGATGCCCTCGGCGAGCTTGGTCCAATGCTTGGCGGCAAAGATCTGGCCGGCGTCGATGTACGAGTCGGCCATGTCGGTCATCAGCATCGCGGCGTTCGAGTCGTCACCGAGCTCGAGCGATTCTTGGATCGCGGTGTCGAAGTCGGCGCGTCCGGCCGTCGGATCGCCGGAGCTCAGCTCGTACCTGCCGCGGATCGTCGCGGCCATCGCGCGCAGCCGCGTGTGATCGAGCCCCGCCGACGCGGTGTCGAGCGCGTCGAGCTCGGACTTCGGCTGCGGTACGTGCGCGTAGATCTCCGCTTGCACCGCGAGCCACGCGGACTCGAGCACGATCACGCGAAACCGCGCGCGTGGATCGGACGGCATCGACGGCCGGAACATGCCGATGCCACAGTCGCTGACCAGCGGCAACAGGTGCACCTGATCGGCCGCGGTCGCGACGCCGGCGCGATCGGCGTGGAGCAGCGCGTCGGTGACGGCGCCGAACGCCGAGCGCGCGCGATAGACGCACGCGCCACGCGTGTCGAGCGCTTCGGGCGGCTGCGCGTGATCGCGCGCGGCCTTGCACGTCGCGCGTTCTGCGTCCGCCCACTCGTCGGCGTAGTGATCCAGCGCGCGCGCGACGCCCGGCCATGCGTCGCCGGCGCCTTGGCCGACGAAGCGAGCGTGCATCGCGACCGCGCGCTGCGGGCTCCACACGGAATCGATCTCGCCGGCGGCTTTCGCGCACGGATCGCCGCCGCGCTGCACGAGCGTCACGCCGGTCGCACCGAGCGCGAGCACGGCGACGCCGCCGGCGATCAGCATGCGCTCGCGGCGCCGATCGCGCGACAGCGCCGACAGCAGCGCGTCGACCGAGGGCCAGCGCGCCGCCGGATCGCGCGACAACCCGCGCCGCAACGCCGCCGCGATATGGCGCGGCACGTGCGCGTCGGTCGTCTTCGGCGGCTCGCTGTACGCCGCCGCGAGGTCTTCCCACGTCTTGATGTCTTTCGAGCCCTGGAACGGCCGGACGCCGTAGAGCGCTTCCCACATCGCGACGCACAGCGCGAACTGATCGACACGCGCGTCGGCATCGGCGCCGCGCAGCTGCTCGGGCGCCATGTACGCCGGCGTGCCGACGACCGTGCCGGTCTCGGTCAACCGCGCGTTGTCGCCGCTCGCGATCGTCGGTTCGGTGCCGTCGGGCAACAGCGTCGGCGTCTCGGCGTGCTCGGCGACGTTGGTGCGCGCGCCGGCTGCGAGCGCGAGACCGAAATCGGCGACGCGCGGCCGGCCGTCGCTGCCGACGAGCACGTTGTCGGGCTTGAAGTCGCGGTGCACGATGCCGGCCGCGTGCGCGGCGGCAAGCCCGGCGGCTGCGCTCGAATACATCGCGACGATCTCGCGCCACGATCGCGTGCGCTCCACGAGCCAGGTCCGGATCGTTCCGCCGGCGACGTACTCCATCGCGACGAACAGCCGCCCGGCGTGCTCGCCGACCTCGTACACCGTGACGACGTTCGGATGCGACAGCTTCGCGAGCGATTGCGCCTCGCGCTCGGCGCGGCCGAGCGATCCGATGCCGCTCGCGTAGGCGAGCTTGATCGCGACGTCGCGGCCCAACCGCTCGTCACGCGCCGTGTAGACCACGCCCATGCCGCCGCGGCCGATCCGGTCGCCGATCAGGTATTTTCCGATGCGATCGCCCCGCGCGATGCCGGCGGTCTCGCGACCACGCGCATCAGGCGTCGACACCGAAGCGTCGAGCGTCTCCACCTGCTTCGCCACCCGTTTCATCATATACGCTTTTGGACGTGAGCAAGGCGTTCACTCGCGAGGACGACGCCGTACCGGTCGCACCGGTAACGCGCCGCAAGCTCGAAATTCCCGTCGGCGTGCCGAACTACATCACCGCCGCCGGCGCCCGCGCGCTGCGCGCCGAGCTCGCAGCCCTGGTCGACGGGAGGAGCGAAGCGCAGCGCGACGAGATCCGAATGCACGAGCTGGCCGAGCACTTGGCGACGGCCGAGCTCGTCGAGCCGACCCCCGGCGATCAAGTCCGGTTCGGCTCGACCGTCGAGCTCTCGACCGGCGCGCGCTATCGCATCGTCGGCGCGATCGAAGCCGATCCGAAACGCGGCCGGATCAGCTGGCAGTCGCCGCTCGCGCGCAAGCTGATCGGCGCGCGGGTCGGCGAGCTCGAGATCGTCGCTATTTCGTGATCGTGCCGCAGGCGACGCGATCGCCGGCGTTGCCCGATGGGTCGGACTTCATGTCGTCGGCCTTCGCGTGGATCACGAGCGCCGTACCGCCGCCGGTGAACACCGAGTGCGCATCGGTGCCGAGCGTGACGCCGGCCGCGGTGACCGTCGTCTTCGCGTTGCCCTTCGCGTCGACGGTGAAGTTCGGCATGTCGCCGGCGTGCGAGCCCTTCGGATTGCTCATGCCGTGCTGCTTGTTGTCGGGGTTGAAGTGACCGCCGGCCGACTTGAAGTCGGGACCATCGCACTTCGCCGTCTGATGGACGTGGATCGCGTGCTGTCCCGGCGTCAGGCCGTGCACGTCGAGCGCGATCGACACGCCCTTGCCGGCGCTCGTGAGCGTCGCGGTGCCGACGTCGTCGCCCTTGGCATCGGCGAGCTTGACGACGACTTTCGAAGAATCGGCCTGCGCCGCGATCGGCAGCGCAACGACAATGCTGAAAATGAGGTTCGCGAGCTTCATGGCGCGACCATAGAGCGAAAGTTGCTCCTGCTCCAGCGAGCCGCGACGCTAGTGGCCATGAACAAGGCCGATCTTATCGCGCAGCTCCGCGACCAGCTCGAGGCCACCGCGCGCGCCGCGCGAGCGACCCACGACGCCGCGGCAATGGAAGCACGCGAAGGCGCCACCCCCGACGAGAAACGTGAAGATGCCCGCGCCGCACACCAGCTCGGTACGATCGGCGGTGCGCAGGCCAAACGCGCGCGTCAGGCCCAGGCCGAAGCCGATGCGCTCGCGGCATTTCGGCCCGACGGCAGCTTCTCGAAGGTCGCGGTCGGCGCGATCGTCGAGATCGAGGACGAAGATCGCGGCGAGGGCCGCACGTTCTTTCTCGCGCCGGCCGGCGCCGGCATCACGCTGAGCGGCCCGGGCGGCGATGGCGTGCTCTCGGTCGTCACGCCCGCCTCGCCGATCGGCCGCGCGGTGATCGGCAAGCGCACCGGCGAGGTCGTCGACGTCACCGTCGACGGCGAGCTCCGCGAATGGCAGATCACCTACGTCGCTTGAAGCAGCACATCGAGCTCGCCGGCCTCGTCGAGCGCGCGGATCTCGCTGAAGCCGCCGACCGATTTCCCGGCGATAAAGATCTGCGGGACGGTCGACTGGCCGGTCTCGGTGACGAGCCAGCGCCGCGTCGCCGGATCGCCGGTGCAGTCGATTTCTTCGTAGGCCACGTGCTTGGCATCGAGCAAGTGCTTCGCGGCCGTACAAAACCCGCACGCCTCGCGCGTGTAAACCTTCACGGGTGCCATGCGCGAAATCTACCGCGCCTCGTGCAGTAGGCTAGCGCCATGCGCCAGGTGATCCGCCGCGATCCGCTGCTGGTGATCGCGATGATCGCGGTCGCCGCGCTGTACGCACCCACGCTCGGCCGCGGGATCGTGAACTACGACGACACGTGGCTGCTCCGCGACAACTGGATCTTGCAAGCGCCGTCGTGGTCGTCGCTGCACACGATCCTGTTCGATTTGTCGTCGCCGCTGCGGTTCACGCTGACGCCCGAGTATTTGCCGGTCCGCGACCTCAGCGTGATGGCCGATTTCGCGTTGTGGGGCCATTGGTGGGGCGGGTTCCATCTCACCAGCCTCGTCGTCTACGAGCTGTCGATCGCGCTGTGGTTCGCGGCGCTCGTCGCGTTCGGCGTCGATCGCCGCATCGCCGGCCTCGCGGTGCTGCTGTGGGCGCTGCATCCGAGTCACGCCGAATCGGTCGCGTGGCTGTCCGAGCGCAAGGGCTTGCTCGGCATGATGTTCGCCGGCGCCTGCGCGTTCGGCTACGCGCGCTATCGCACGGGACGCTCGGCGCGGTTCTTGGCGCTCGCGATCGCGTGCGGCGTGCTCGCGGTGTGGTCCAAGGCAACCGCGGCGTTCGCGGTGGCCGCGCTCGTCGGGCTCGAGCTCGCCCTGCCCGCGTTGCGCGTGTCGTGGCGGCGCAGCGCGACCGGCCTCGCCGCGATCGCGTGCGCGACCGGCGCCGCGTACGTGCCCGTGCTGATCCTCGCCGTGCGATGGTCGGTCGTCGGAACCACGGCCGCGGCGTTGCCCGCCTCGCGCGCCGCGATGGTCGTCGGCGTGCACGGGTTCTATCTGCGACTCGCCGCGATGCAGCTGCCGAACGCGGTCGCGTACCCGATCTCGATCGACGGGCCCGGCGCCGTCGATCTGGTGCTCGGCGCGATCGGCCTCGTCGCGCTCGCCGTCGCACTCGGCTGGAAGCGCACGCCGCCCGTCGTGCGCGCCGGCGCCGCGCTGTGGCTGTTCGGCTGGCTGCCCGTGAGCCACCTGATCCTGCCGCTGCAGATGATCTTCGTGGCCGATCGGTATCTCCTGATCCCGACGCTCGGCCTCGCGGTCGTGCTCGCCGCGGCAATCTCGGCGATTTCAAATCCGCGCGTCCGCTACGCGCTCGTCGGCGCCATCGCGATCGCCGCCGCGCTGCGCACGCTCGACGCGCAGACCAGCTGGGCCAGGCCGACGGCGCTGTGGGAACGCGCGGTCGCGTCGAGCCCCGCCGACGGCGACGCGTGGGCGATGTACCTCGAAGCGCTCGACGAGAGCGGCCGCCACGATCTCGCGCGCGAGGCGATCGCGATCGGCCTGTCGCGCTCCCACGCGCCGCGGCTCGTGATGCACGAAGCGTTGATCTTCGACGAAGACGGCAATCGCAGCGAAGCGATCGCGACGATGCGACGCGCCGCCGATGCCGGCGAGCCACGCGCCATGGCAAACCTTGCCAAGTGGCTCCTCGACGATGGCCGCGTCGACGAAGCCCTGCGCTACGCACGCCGCGCCAGCGAAGTGCTGCCGAGCTACGCGAACGGCCAGCGCATGCACGGCAAGGTCGCGCTCGCCGCGAACGAGCTCGACGAAGCGCTCGCCGCGTTCGAGAACGCGTACGAGCTCGAGCGCTCGCCGATGAACCAGTTCAACCTCGGCCTGGTGCTGTCGGCGCTCCACCGCGACGGTGAAGCGCGCGGCTATCTCGAGCCGTTGCTGCTCGATCCGGCGCTGGCGCCGCGGGTGCGCGCGTTACTTGCGACGCTGCACTAACGCGCTGACCCAAACCCACAACGCCGCAGTGCCGACGACCGTCGTGATCGACTGCAGCGGCTGCGAGTCGAAGTAATACCGCGCAGCATCCGAAACCATCATGTTGTAGTCGACCGCGAGCGCGACGAGCGCGACGATCAGCGAGCCTTGCGTCGCGTAACGCGTCGCGAGCCACTTCGGCGGCTGTCGTGCGACCCGCACGCTCGCGGCGACGACGATCGGCAACGCGATGCAGAGATCGCGCACGTACCCGCACGCGGTGGTCGCCGCGCTATCGTACGCGAACACCTCGTCGGCGATCGTGCTGATGCCGAGTGCGCTCGCGAAGCCGACGTAGGCGCAGAACATGACAACGCCGCTCGTCCACGCCACCGCGAACCACGGCTCGACGCGCGCGAGCAAACCGCGACCGGTCGCGATCGGATCCGGCGTCGCGACGGCGCGCGCGAAATAGTGCATCGCGCGACGCCGAGCCACACCGGCAACGACGGCGGCGATGCCGAGCGCGCCGAGCGAATACCCGACCCGCTCGAAGCACGACGTCCACGCGACGGCGGCGCCGCCGTCGACGTATTGACCGACGCCGACCCAGCCCTGTCGCGCGGCGGCGAATGCGAGCGACACCAAACTGGCCGCGGTGAGTGCGAGCAAGACGGCACCGAACGCGGCACGCGCCACGCGATCGGCATACGTGCGCGCGAGCACCAGCAACGCCACGCGATCCTCGCGCTCGCGTTCGTTTGCGAAAACCGCCGCGAGGATCGGCACGCGATCGCGTGCGTCGTCCGCGAGCGCCGCCAAGTCGGTTGCGAAGCTGGACGTCATGGCGCTCGTCCCCCGCGCCGCATCTGCGCTGCCGCCGACGCGAAGCATACGAGCGATGCGAGCGAGCCGACGCCGATCACCATTGGATAGAGCCACGTGTCGTGCGGCCATTGCCCTTGATAGCTCCAGTCGACATCACCGATGACGTACGCGCTCGCGAACACGCACACCGCGAGCGCGCCGGCCAGGTAGCCGACCCATCTCGAGCGTAACCATCGAGGTCGGCGGAGCGTGAACGAAATGCTCGCGGCGACGGCCGCCGCGATCGCGAGACACAACAGGTCGAACCGCGCCGTGTCGAACCAGTGGATGTACGACGCCCACGCAAACACCCGCGGCCGGTGGACGTTCATCCAGGCGAAGTCCGACGGGGACTTCCACCCGTCGACACCGAACTCTCGAGCCGCACAGAACGACGTGACGATCGCGGCGATGCCAGCTGGCCACAACGCGCCGAACCACCGCGACGCACGCGCGACCATCCGCCGTCCCGCCTGCCATGGATCCGGCATCTCGACGATGCGGATGAACCGCGCGACCGCACGTCGCTCCGCGAACGTCGCGACGATCGCCGCGATCACGAAGGCGCCGGCGAAGTATTGGTTGCCGAGCTCGGCCAGCCGCGAGCTCACCGAGTGTCCCCACATGTTCACGTCGAAGCGGTCGCCGAAATAGACGTCGCCGCTCGGCAACACATAGCGCTTCAGCCCGGGTTGACGCGTGCAATGCGACAACCAGTGCTGCAACGCGGCGAACGCGAGCCGCGCGACGACCGAAATCAGCAGCACGGCTCCGCACGCCGCGCGCGCGGTCGACTCGGCGTACGTGGTCGCGAGCTCGAGCAACGTGTCGTCGTCGCGGTGGTTGCGCTCGTCGGGCAGAACCGCGTCGAGCGTTGGCACGCGGCCGCGCACGTCGAGCGCGAGCGCGGCGAGATCTACGGCGGGATCACCGGCGGTCATCACGCGTCTCCCGGCAGCGGATCGGGCACGCCGTCGCGCGCCGCACCGCGCTCGTAATGCGCGCGCAGCCGCTCGCGCCCGCGCGTCAACCGCGACTTCACCGCCGATGCCGACACGCCCTGCACCGCCGCGATCTCGTCGACGCGCATGCCCTCGATCTCGAACATCACGATCGCTTCGCGCTGCGCGGCCGGTAACTTCGCGAGCGCCTCGCGTGCGCGCCGCACCGATGCGACCGACTCGGGTGCACGAGCGGCTTCGCGATAGTGCGCTTCGCGCTCGATGTGATCGTCGCGAAATGGGCTCCACCGCCGCCACCACGCCGAGCGCACGTGGTTGCGGTGAACATTGACGACGATGCGATAGAGCCACGTCCGGAACGCGCCATCGTCGCGCAGCGAATCGACGCGTTCGTAGGCGCGGAGCACCGCGGCCTGGAACAGATCGTCGCCGTCCGAGCGCGACCGTGCCAACCCACGCGCGAACGCACACGCGCGCTCGTGCACCGGCTCCATCAGCCGGCGAAACCGTTCCCTCGGTGATTCCATCGCGGGACAGACAGGCTACCGCGCGTTTCGGTCGCAGTTATTGTTTAGAAAACGACGCGGCATCGTCGTGACGGCCGGCGGCGTCGAGGATCCCGGCGAGCAACGTGCGCATCGCGGCGTAGTGGCGCGCGATCACGGTCGCGTACTCGTCGTCGGCGCCGGGCGGCATGTAGTCGAGCCGGAACGCGTCGTAGAGCTCGTGGTTGGCTTGGGCGAGCTGATCGAGCGGCGGCGGTGCGCCGACCGCGAGCACCTCGCCCCACGGGTACGTCGGCAGCTTCGCGAGCACATCTTTTTGCTTGAGATCGACGAACACGCGCTTGCCGGCACGCGCGGCACGGTCGACGACCCAGCCGCCGCTGGGCTTGCCCTGCGGCATCTCGAGCCCGCGCGCCGCCAGCCGATCGCGATACCACGGCATGCCGAGCAGGCCCTCGTCGACCACGATCACATCGGGCCGCTCGCCGAGCGCCGCTTGCACGTACTGCGCGCCGGCATAGATGTAGTCCTCGCCGACCACGAGCACCGCGCCATCGGGCAACTCCTCGAGCACGTTTTGCGCGTAGCGCTCCACCGCCGCCGTGTGCACGTGGCCGAGATACGGCAGCGACAGCGCGAGCGACGCCGGCAGCGCGAGCGCGGCGGCCATCACGCGCGCCGAGCGCGGCGTGCGGATCGGGATCGCATCGAACGCGAGCGCGGCCGGGATCGCGAGCAGCAGCGCGGGCAGCACGTGAAAGCGCCGGCAGACCGAGATGCCGATGAGATCGGGCGCGACGTCGAAGCGCGACGCCAAGATCGGCCCCGCGAGCAGCCACGCGAGCGCCAGCATCGCCCACGCGACGCGCGTTTCACCGTCGGCCGGCTTCACGCAACGCACGCCGAGCATCGCGAGCGCGCCGAGCGCCGGCAGCCACAGCCACGCGCGGCCGATCGACAGCGCGAGCTCGAACACCTGCTCGAACGCCGAGGTCGGCAACGCGTTCGGTGCGAAGGCGGTCGCGCCGCCGTAGTCGCGCCGCGTGACCAGCCCGATCAGCGAATCGAGATCGTGCACGCCGCCCCAGCTCATCGCGGAATCGGGTGCGACGAACGCGTATGCGTACGCCGACAGCCCGGCGAGCAGGCCGACGATCGCGAAGGCGATGGCGATGCGCTGCTCTTTTGCGGCGCGCACGATGCCGAGGATGCCGACCGGCGCGACGAGCACGCAGGTCAGGTGATCGGCGAGCCCGCAGCCGGCGACGAGGCCTAGCAACAAGCCGCGCCACGCGCCGCGCACCGGGCCGCGTCGCGCGGCGAGCAGCAGCACGAGCGCGCACGCGAGGTCGTTCATCGCGAACACCTCGGCCTCGGTGTGCACGCGCAGCACGATCGGCGAGCCCGCGACGATCGCCGCGGCGAGCGTGGCTGCGCCGGTGCTCGCGCCCCACGCGCGCGCCGCATTCATCAGCGCGACGACCGCGGCGGCGCCCAAGATCGCGGTCGCGATCGCGGCGGCGTGGGCCGGCTCACCCGGCAACCACCGCCACGCGCGCAGCCACAGTACGTAGAGCGGATAGCCCGAGGGGTGCGCGATCCCGCCGGTGTGCGCGAGCGTCGCGAATTCGGCGTTGTCGCCGTCGACGATGTACGGCGCGGCGAGCACCGCGTACGCGACCACCGCGACGAGGCCGAGCAGCCCGCCGCGATCGAACAGCCAGAGGCCAAGTCGTTCGCGCAGGATGTGCATCGTGCCATAGTCTTCGCCGTGGGACAGATCCTGGTCGTCGACGACGAGCGCTCGATGCGCGAGTTCCTCGCGATCTGTCTGCGCCGTGCCGGCCACACCGTCACCGCCGCCGAGGCGGTGCCGACCGCGCTCGCCAAGCTGCGCGATCAGGCGTTCGACGTCGTCGTCACCGATCTACGGATGTCGGGCGAGCGCGACGGCCTCACGATCTTGGAGGCGGTGAAATCGGGGCAGCTGCGGCGACCCAACTCCGACGTCGCGCGCGTCGATCCCGAGGTCATCTTGGTCACCGCGTTCGCGAGCGCCGATACCGCGCTCGCGGCGATGAAGCTCGGCGCGTACGACTACCTGACCAAGCCGTTCCACGTCGACGAGATCAACGCGGTCATCGATCGCGCGATCGAGAAGAAGCAGCTGGTCGAGCAGAACCTCGCGCTGCGCGAGCGCGTCGCCGGCCGGTCGCGGCTCGCGCAATTGCTCGGCAAGAGCCGCGCGATGCAAAAGGTCTTCGAGCTGATCACGAAGATTCACTCGACCCGGACCAGCGTGCTGATCACCGGCGAGAGCGGGACCGGCAAAGAGCTCGTCGCGCGCGCGCTGCACACCGAGGGCACGCGCGCCGCCAGCCCGTTCGTGGCGGTCAACTGCGGCGCGATTCCAGAATCGCTGATGGAGTCGGAGCTGTTCGGCCACAAGAAGGGCGCGTTCACCGGCGCGATCGCCGACAACGCCGGCCTGTTTCAAGAAGCCGACGGCGGCACGCTGTTCCTCGACGAGATCGGCGAGCTGTCACCGCCGCTACAAGTCAAGCTGCTGCGCGCGCTGCAGGAGCGCAAGGTCAAGCCCGTCGGTGCGGCCGAAGAGCTCGAAGTCGACGTCCGCGTCGTCGCGGCGACCAACCGCGAGCTCGATGCCGAGGTCGCGCGCGGCGCGTTTCGCGCCGACCTCTACTATCGCCTCAACGTGGTCGAGGTGCGGATCCCGCCGCTGCGCCAGCGCCGCGAGGACATCCCGCTGCTCGCCGAGCACTTCTTGCGGCGCTTCGGCGCCGAGCACGGCCGCGACCTGCACTTCTCGCCGGCGGCGATCGAGAAGCTCGAGCGCTACGACTTTCCCGGCAACGTCCGCGAGCTCGAGAACATCATCGAGCATGGCGTGGCGCTGTCGTCGGGGCGCGAGATCGGCGCGTCCGACATTCCCGATTTACGCGCGAGCAAAGCGGTGGAAGCTCCGACGGAGCTCCCCAGCGATGGCGTCGATCTCGATCGCCTGCTCAGCGACTTCGAGCGCGCGTGGGTGACGCGCGCGTTAGACCAATCGGGCGGCGTGAGAAAACGCGCGGCCGCGCTGCTCGGCATCAGCTTTCGCTCGCTGCGCTATCGGCTGGAGAAGCTCGGGCTCGATAAAGGCGACGACGATCCGTCCGAGCCGCATGGCTAGCGCGAGCAGATCACCCGCGAAAACCCGGTCACGTGCTCGTAGCGGCGTCTAGTCACACTGAAATTCGCACTGAACGGGTACCTGGACGCTACCCCACTGTTAACGCCGCAATTTGTCACTTGGCTCCCGCGATACGGCACTCTGAGGCTCGCAAACGGAAACGACGACAACGGTTCTCGTAACTTGCTCGCCGGTACAGTGCTTGCTGAACAGCCGCTCAATGCGATCCCCAAAAAACCGCGGTTTCACGCTCATCGAGCTCATGATCGTCGTAGCCATCATCGGCATTCTTGCCGCGGTGGCCATCCCTGCGTTCCTCGACTACATGAAGCGGTCGAAGGCAACGGAGGCGAGCCTTCAGCTCAACAAGATCGGCCTCAGCGCCAAGCGGATCTTCGGCGAGACCGGCTCGTTCCCCCCGACGTCGTCGGCAGGCACGTTGCCCGCCGGCCTCGCGACGGGCGGCAACAACTGCTGCGGTGGTAAGGGCGGCACGGCGACCACGCCGGGCACCACGGTCAACAACAAGTGCCAGGCCGACCCGGACGCGTTCAAGGCGGACGCCGGCTTCTTGGCGCTCGAGTTCTCGGTCGACGAGCCCAGCCAGTACCAGTACACGTACAGCGGCAGCCTCACCACGCCGGTGGCCATCGCGCTCGGCGATGTCGACTGCGATAGCACCAGCGCGACCTGGTCGCTGCAGATCTTGAAGACGACCGCCGGCAACCCGCAGGTCAACCTGATCCCGCCTGCCGCGGGCACCTACTGAGGTCGTGGCGGCACCGTATCAATACGGTGCTGCTCCCCGGAGGTCATTGCAGTTGCGTGACCTCGCTGTTCGTTTTCCAGCGAGGAGGACCTGATGAGACGGCGGGTCCGAGGTTTCACGCTGATCGAGCTGATGATCGTCGTTGCGATCATCGGCGTCCTCGCATCCGTCGCGATCCCGGCGTTCATGGACTACATGAAACGCTCGAAGACGACCGAAGCGCCGCTGATGCTCAACAAGATCGGCAAGACGCTCAAGCGGATGTCTCAGGAGATCGGCACGTTCTCGCCGACCAGCAGCGGGGCACCGCTTCCGGCCGGGCTTGCGACGGGCGGCGCGAACTGCTGCGGTGGTCACGGTGGGATCCTCGGCGGGACCATCCCCGCGACGGTGAACAACAAATGCACCGCCGATCCCGACTCGTTCCATTCAGATGCGGGATGGCTCGCGCTCGACTTCTCCGTCGACGAGCCCGGCCAGTATCAATACTCGTACGTCGGCGACCCACTCACGCCGATTGCCTACGCGATGGGTGACGTCGATTGCGACACCGTCACTGCGACGTACGAGCTGAAGCTGACCAAGACTTCGACCGGCAACCCGCAGCAGGTCCTGATCGCGCCGCCGAATGGCATCTTCTAGTAGTCTCTGCGCGTGCGTGTCGCGCTCGCATTCGGCGTTGCAGTACTAGGGTTGGGCGTCGCCCACGTCGCGCGCAGCGCGGCCGAGCTGGCGAACGAAGCCGATGCCGAGCCGTTCGCACCGTCGGCCGCGGCGGCGCCGATCGTCACGCTCGGATTTCGTGAGGCCGCCGCCGACCTGCTCGACCTGCGGCTCCGCGGCTACTTCGGAGGCCGTGAGTCGAGCGCCGATGGCGTGGCGTCGCTGACCGAGGCGATCGTCGCGCTCGACCCGCAGTACCATCGAATCTACGACTACGGCGCGAACGCGATGACGATCGCCGCGACCGGCGTGACACAAGAGACGTTCGAGCGTGCGATCGGCGTGCTCGAACGCGGCATACGCGAGTTTCCCGACGACTGGAAGCTGCCGCTGCTCGCCGGCGAGATCTACACGCAGGATCTGGTGACGACCGATCCGGCGCAGCGCCGCGCATGGGACGAGCGCGCGACCCAGCTGACCGAAGCCGCGGTGCGCAAGCCCGGTGCGCCGCAGCAAGTGGCGACGTGGGTCGCCTTCATGCAGACCAAGCTCGGCCAGCGCGATCGCGCGATCCGGAACCTGCGCGAGCTGCTGCTGGTCTCGCGCGACGAAGATGTTCGCAAGAAGCTGCTCGACAAGCTCGCGGAGCTGTCGAACACGGATTCCGCGGAGCTCGCCGGCGAGCTCTACGAGCAGCGCAAGAAGCTCGAAGCGAGCTGGCTGCACGATCGGCCGGACATCCCGCCGACGACGTACTTCTTGCTCGGCCCGCGGCTCGTCCCGGGCTTCGATCTGACCGATCTCGCGACCGGCGGGCACGATCTGGTCGACAGCAAGCCGGTCGAGAAGCTCGAGCCGCTGAACTAGAAGATCACGGCTGCTTGATCTTGTCCGAGAAGTCTTTGATCTGCTTCTCGGTCTGGCCCGGCTTGATGTCGACGGTGAACGTCTCTTTGATGCCGAGCTCGTCGTTGACCAGCGTGATCTTGTGCTTGCCGGCCGACAGCTTCATGTCGCGCTGCGGCGTGTGCTGACCGGTCGAGCTGCCGTCGACGAGGATGTCGCACGGCGGCTTCGAGCCGAGTAACAGCGTGCCGTCGCCGCTCGGCTTGCTGGCGACATCGCCGCCATCGGTCGCGGCGTTGGTCTTCGGCGTGTCGGTGGTCGCGGTGGCGACGTGATCGTGCGCGGCCGGCGGCGTGACCGGATGCGAGACCGGCGGCGGCGATACGATCGCGGTGGTCGTGGGCGGCGGGTTCGGATGCGTGATCGGTGCCGCGACTTGTGTCGCCGAGCCGGCGTCCGCGACGACCGCGCCCGCCTTCTCGAGGTTGACCGCGACTTTTTCTTCGAGCGCGCCGGTGAACGTGACCGGTCGATTGACGGACACGTAGCCGGCCTTCTCGAACAGCACTTGATACGTCTTGCGCGGATCGAGCGCCGACTTCGCCGGGCTCGCGCCGAGTGCTTCGCGCTTGCCATCGACGATCAGCGAGACGGTCGCGCCGGGCGGCGAGCTCTCGAACTCGCCGTGGATGCCGGCGATCGGCTGCAGCTGGATCTCGACCTTCTGCGCCTTGCCGAGGTCGACGTCGACCGCTTGGTTCTGGCTCATGAAGCCGGGCGGCGCGTCGATCGCGACCTTGTGCGGGCCGGAGGTGATGCCGCGAATGCGCGACGGCAGCTTGTCGGTGCGGGTCTCGCCGTCGAGCCGCCACGTGGTGACGCCGGCGGGATAGACGTAGAGATCGAAGCCGGTGTTTTGATCGCTCTGCGCAGTGGGCGCGGTCGGCGCCGTGGCGACCGTCTCGGTCGACGGTTTCGGCGCGGCGGCCGGCTTCTTGTTGCTCGTCATCGCGATCACGACGACGACGGCGACGATCGCGAGCGCAGCGCCGCCGATCGCGACGTAGACCGTGCCGCGGTTCTTGTGCGACGCGGTCTTGCGCGCGAGCATGCCGCTGCCGAACGCGGGCATGCCGGCGTCGAACGAGCGATCGTTCGCGACCATCCGGCTCGACGCCGAGGTCTCTCGCGCGATCGGCTGCGGCATCGCGAGCGCGGCGGAGATCGGGTCGATGTCTCCCGGCGCGGCCGGTGCCGGGCCTTTGCCCGAGCCGTTCGCGAACGGCGGCGGTTTCGTCGACCCGTTGGTCGGCGCGGACACCGGCAGGCCGTCCCAGCTCTTCGCCGCGCTCGAGACGAGCGACGACAGATCGGGACCCGGCGCGGTGCCTTTCAGGGTCTCGGTCGGCGGCGGCCCGTTGAGCAGCGTCGGTGCCGCGGCCGCCGAAGCGGCCATCGCGGCGGCCGGAATCGGCGGCGGCAACGTCGTGCCCGGACCGCGCAGCGTCGTCGGCGGCGCGGGCGGCGCGACGACTGGATCCGGCTGCACGGCCGGAATCGGCTGGCTGCCCTTCGCGGCCTTCGCCGGCGCGGGCTTGGCCTGACCGGTGTTGTCGTCGTCGTAGATCTGGGTCTCGAGCTCGTCGTCGTCCCACTCGAGCTCGCCGGCGTCGCCTTTGCCCTTGCCGACCTTGCCGACCTTCGCAGTCGGCGACGTTAACGCCGGCATCTGTTGCGACGCGCGGGTCGGCGGCGGCGGCGGCTTCGTGTTGCCCATCGAGGGCATCGCCTGCGTGCGGCGCGGCTGCTGGACCGGTGCCTTCGAGCCGGTCGGCGCGCGTCCGACGATCGGCGCGTTGACGATCTCGGCCGGCGCCTTGAGCTGGCGGTAGCTCTCGAGCTTTGCGGTCTCGTCTTCGATCTCGCGACCGAAGATCTTCTTCATCCAGCCCGCGAGATCCTTGCGCGAGTAGAACTCGCCGGCCGTGTAGACGAACGCCTGCAGCTCGTCGTGCAGATCGATCGCGTTCTGATAGCGATCCTCGGGATCCTTGGCGAGCGCCTTGAGCACGATGCGCTCGAGCTCGTCGGGGATGCGGCGGTTGTACGTCGAGGGCGGCAGGATCTCGACGTTGCGAACCTTCTCGAGCGTCGAGAAGTCGCTCTCGCCGACGAACAAGCGCTCGCCGGTGAGCAGCTCGTAGAGCACGATGCCGCACGAGAACACGTCGCTTCTGCGATCGATCGGAATGCCGCGGACCTGCTCCGGCGACATGTAGCCGAACTTGCCCTTGAGGATGCCGGCCTGCGTCTTGTTGCCCTTGTTCGCGGCCTTCGCGATGCCGAAGTCGATGACCTTGACCTCGCCTTCGAACGACACGAGGACGTTTTGCGGCGACACGTCGCGATGCACGAGGTGCAGCTCGCGGCCGGCTTGATCGCGCTTGTTGTGCGCGTAGTCGAGGCCCTCGCACAGCTTCATGATGATGAAGCACGCCTGCGCGACCGGCATCGGCTCGCCGAGCTGGCGGCAGCGATCGAACATGCCGCGTAGATCGCGGCCGTGAACGTGCTCGAGCGCGATGTAATAGGCGCCGTCGACAACGCCGAGATCGAAGATCTGCGCGATGTTCGCGTGGTTCAGCTGAACCGCGAGCTTCGCCTCCTCGATGAACATGCGGATGAACTCTTTGTCCTCCGCGATGTTCGGCAGGATGCGCTTGACCGCGACGAGCCGTTCGAACCCTTCGACGCCGAACGCTTTCGCACGAAACACCTCGGCCATCCCGCCGACGTTGATCCGCTCGAGCAGATAGTATTTTCCGAACGGAGTCGGCTTCTTCACGGCGTGGGTTCGAGGTGCCGGCAACGCCCGGCTACTGGGTGGGACCCTATCCGAAATCGATTCCTTGGGCCACAAGTGGTTTTGCCCCCGTGGGCCGAGTTCGTACCCCAGAGATCGTCACATTTCCAGGCTTTAATTTTGAGTCAGGGCTTGCGCGGGCTCCATGGTCGACGCTCGCCGCGCCGGCAGGTAGCCGCCGAGCACCGCGAACGCGCCCGCGCACAACAGACCACCCGACCAGATCCACCACTTGAAGTGGAACCATGTCGCGGGCTTGTACGGAAATCTCGGCAGGTAGTGCGCGGAGCCGTAGTCGACGAGCTGCGCGAGCCCGATCCCGACGAGGACGCCGAGGATCCCGCCCGCCAAGCCGATCAGGCCGGCTTCGCCGAGCACGACGAGCCGGACGTCGGTCTGCGTCGCACCGACGGCGCGGAGCAGGCCGAGCTCGCGCCGGCGCTCGGTGACCTGCATGAAGAAGTTGTGCGCGATGTTGATCGCGCTGATCCCGATGATGACGAGCGAGATCAGCACGAGCACGAGCCGGATCACGAACAACACGGTCGCGAACTTCTCGCCGAGCGAATCTTCGAGCCGTAGATCGAGCGTGTCTTGCAACCACTGCGCGAAGACGGCAAGCCGATTCTTGTCGCGCAGCGTGACGATGATCGACGAATACGTCGTCGCCGCTTCTTCACCTTGATACTCGCGGTTCCAGCGCTCGATGTACTCGATCGGCACGGTCATGCCGATCGGCATCGCCTTCGTGCTGAGGCCGACGAGCACGCCCTCGACGCGGCGCGGCTTCGCCTTGAGGTTGGAGTTGGTGCCGGCGATCGTCGTGAGGCCCAGGCCGATCGAGAACCGCATCGCGGAGAGGCCGCCGCGCTGGAGCATGAACTTGACGAAGTCCTCGTCGGCGACCGGCAGGCCGTGCGACTTCGCGAACTGGCCGTTGTAGAGCTCGATCATCGTCGGCGACATCACGATCGGCACGCGGTGATGGCAGGTGTGATCGGTGTCGTCGCAGTAGTAGCGGTCGGGGTGCGGACACGGGTTGAAGTACTCGCCCGGCAGATCTCTGCCCGGCGTGAGCTTCTTCGGCTTTATCCGCGGCGATTGGATCACGTCGCCGTCGTCGGACGGTGGAGCCGGCACGCACTGCACGCGGTTCGGATCGTCCTTGACGCCGTCCCAATCTTTGAACAGCTCGCGGATGCGCGCATCGTCGTCGACAAACGTCGGATCGATGCCGTCGGCGAAGCCGCCGACCTCGAACTTGAGATCGTTACCTTCGAAGTCGCCGCGGCCGAACGCCGGGAACGTCAACGCCATGCGCGGCAGCGCCTGCGCGACGTCGGGCCGCGCGCGGATCGTCGTGACGATCGCATCGTCGAGCTTCTTCGAGACGTCTTTGCCGAGCAGCGACGCGCGCGGCGCGACGACCTGCACTTGATCGAGCGGGAAGATCTTCTCGAGCACCGAGCCGACTTGCTCGGTCGATGCCAGGAACAGCACGAACGTCGAGATGCCGATCACGATGCCGAACGCCGACAAGATGAAGTGGCGGCGGCTGCGCAGCGTGTTGCCGACGACCATGCGCGCGAGGTTTCGGACGGGCATCATTTTCGTTTACCGCTCGCTACGCGGCCACAGCCGGCCGCGGTCTTCCGCTCGCTCATATTGGACCTGCATGTGCGACGCCGAGTGCTTCATCGGTGGTCTCGACGATCAGCCCGTCGCGCATCGCGATCACGCGCTTGGCAACGCTCGAGATCCGGCGCTCGTGTGTGACGATCAAGAGGGTCACGCCGTCTTTGGCGTTGAGCTCGCGGAAGAAATCGATCACTTCCTTGCCGGTCTCCGAGTCGAGGTTGCCGGTCGGCTCGTCGCACAACAAGATGCGCGGTGATCCGAACAACGCGCGCGCGATCGCGACGCGCTGCTTCTGCCCGCCCGACAGCTCGCCGGGCCGGCGATGCGCGAAGTCCGACAAGCCGACCTTGCGCAGCGCCTCGCGCGCGCGCTCCTCGGCGGCCTTCGCCGACTGCGATTTGGAAAACGCGGCGGGCAGCGTGACGTTGTGCAAGACGTCGAGGTGATCGAGCAAGTTGAACGCTTGGAACACGAAGCCGATCGATTCGTTGCGCATCTGCGCGCGCCGGGCATCGTCGGCGCGCAGCGCGTCGACGCCGAGCACCTCGACTTCGCCGGTGTCGGGCTGATCGAGCCCGCCGATGATGTTGAGCAGCGTCGACTTGCCCGAGCCGGACTGGCCGACGAGCGCGATCAGCTCGCCCTGATCGATGTCGAAGCTGACGCCGCGCAACACCGGCGTCTTCGCCGCGCCAACGCCATACGTCTTCGTGACGTCGCGCAGCCGTACGACGGGAGTCGAAGTCACGGGCCGACCCTATCGCCGATTTCCGGAAGCGTCGAGCACGAGCGCATCCTGATCGATCGCGAGCGAGATGTGGCCATCGAGCCAGTGCTCGAGCTCGGTCGTCATCAGCTCGGCGGTGTGCTTGCCGAACAGCGCGTCGAACATGAAATGCCACGTCGCTTCGGACAAACCCGGCGGCCGGATGTCGAACGCAAAGATCGGCACGTTCGATGGCGGCGCGCCGGCGACGAGCTGATCGAGCACGCCGTCGCCCATCGCCGCGATCGCGACGCGATCGTCGAGCACGTAGTCCATCGACGCGACGAGCGGCAGCGAGACGTGCACGCCTTTGTATCGGCCGAACGCGCGCTCGCTCTGGAACGCGACGCGCGGGATCTCGTCGAGCAGCTTCGCGACGTGCGTCCGCGACGTGAGATCGAGCGAGACCGCGCCCGTTCCCGACGGTGGCTCGGGCGAGAACGTTTCCACCACGGCGCGCGCGGTGCGCACGCCGAGCTCCGCGAAGCCGCCGATGTCGATGTCGGCCGCCTTGAAGCACGGCGCGACGCCGCTCGTCGCGAGCGCCTCGATCGCAAAGTTCCACTGCACGGCGAGCGGCGCGTGCGCGGCGAGCCCGGCGAAGCCCGGCGGCGGCGCGACGATCGACGACGCGACGATCGACGACGCGGCCGATCGCGCGGCCGGTCCGAGCTCGAACGCGAGCCGGCCTTCGACGAAGTGGCCATCGCCGCTCATCGCGACGCCGACGCGATCGATCGCGCCGAGCGCGGTGATGCAGGATGCCCATGCGGCGAGGCCGTGGTTGTCGCCGGCGATCCGCGCGAGCTTCGCGAGCGTCGCGTGCGCGTTCCAAAATCCGGCGAGTGGCTTGGCGTGGCGCGCGAGTCGCGTCGCCCACTCGAAGCCGTCGATCCAGCTCGGCTTCGCGCTCGCGTGATGCCGCGCGTGGACAAGCCATGCGTCTGGATCGTTGTCATCAAACGCGGCGAGCGCGACATGGAACAGGAACCAGTCGCCGTCGATCGCCCAGCTCGCGGTCACGCCATCGCGCAGCGGTGCGCTGTCGACCTGCACGCCGTCGACCGTGCGCGCGGTCGAGTGCATCCCGATCGAGCGCAGATGATCGAAGAATGCGCGCGTGGTCTGCGGCGCGGCCAAGTGCAGCGCGAACGTCGGCGAGACAGCTTCGGAGAACATCGCGACGCCGCCGGCGAGATCGACGCCGAGCAGCTGACCGAGATCGGCGCCGAGCGGATCGATGCCGAGCAACGCGTGCGCGGCTTGCGAGACATCGTCGGGTGTCGCGTGTGCGACGATCAACCCCAGCGATTCGATCACGTCGCGCACCGCGCGCTGGCCATCGCCGACGGTTGCCGCGCTCATCACATAGGCCGGCGCGTCGGGCACCCAGCGCAGCGCGGAGTACGTCGCGACCTCGCCGGGAGCTCGCGCCTGATCGCCGGAATTACTCGGATTCTGGGCACCGCCGCACGCGGCCAAGAACGCGATCGGAAGCAGGCGCATCGCCGGCGAGTTTGTCACGCAACCCCGAGGTCCGCCGGCCGATACGGCTGGCAAAACCATGTATCCTGCGAGGACTCCATGAGCACGATCGGCGGTCCCGGTGGCATCGGAGGGCCCAAAGGGCCGAAGCCACCCGACGACGTGGGCGATGTCGGCGAAGCCGGCGATGTGGGCGAAGCCGGCCGCGTCGGCGATGTCGCGGCGACCCAGCCCGGCGAGCTCGATGCGATCGTGGCGGATCTCTCCGCCGGCAAGCTGACGCCGCACGAAGCGGTCGACAAGCTCGTCGATCAGATCGCGAACGGCAGCGAGCTGAGCCCATCCGACCGCGCCGAGCTGCGCGAGCTGATGGCGGATCTCGTCGCCAACGATCCGCACCTCGGCGCGCTGCTCAATCGACTTTGACCGTCAGCGTGTACGTGCCCGAGCCGTTGGCCAGCGTGCTGTCGACGACGACGAAGTACGTGCCGGCCGAACCCGGGCTCACGTCGATCGGCGACGTCGACGCGTACGCGCTGCCGATGCACGACAATGCGGAGCACGTCGCGACGACGTACGCGGCGAGCTCGGCCGATCCGGTGAGCGCGACATTCAGCGACTGCGTCGCATCGATCGCGATCGCGTAGACCGCATCGGGGCCGTTCATGAACCCGCCGCCGCACATCGGATCGACGGTGTTCGAGCGGTCTACGGTCGAGTCCATCACCGCGATCGAGCTGGTCAGCTCGCCGGGATCCGCGCACGTGAGCGCCGCGACGTGCGCGTCGTGCATCGCGTCGATCGTCGTGCCGGCGTCGCTGCCCTGCCCCGGCGTCACGCAGTGCTGCGCCGCCGAGCACACCAGGCCGCTCGGGCACACGCCATCGCTGCACGTCGTTTGCCCGCTCTTGTAAGCCGCATCGAACACGCAGCCGCTCGCGATCGCGACGACGACGTAGGCAACGTTTCGCGGCATAGTACGCACCGCTTGTCTTATCAGAACGCCGGACCGGCCGAGCGACTCGGACGCTACGAGCTGATCGGCAAGCTCGCGACCGGCGGTATGGCGGAGATTCACCTCGCCCGGCTCGCCGGCGAAGCGGGGTTCGAAAAGATCGTCGTGGTCAAGCGGCTGTTGCCGGAGTTGGTCGCGTCGCGCGCGTACGTCGAGATGTTCCTCGGCGAGGCCAAGCTCGTCGCCAAGCTGTCGCATCCGAACGTATGCGAGGTGTTCGAGCTCGGCCGCGAGGGCGCCGAATATTTTCTCGTCATGCCGTTTCTCGACGGCGTGCCCGCGACCGAGCTGATCGCGCGGCCTCGCGATCCCGATCGCCTCGCGCAATTGCGCATCGCCGCCGGCGTGATCGTACAAGCCTGTGCCGGGCTGCATCACGCGCACGAGCTTCGCGGCGGCGACGGCGCGCTCGTCGGGCTCGTACACCGCGACGTCTCGCCGTCGAACGTGTTCGTCACCGCGGCCGGCGTCGTCAAGGTGCTCGACTTCGGCATCGCGAAAGTCGCGGGCGCCGCCGAGACCGAGGCCGGCACGGTCAAGGGCAAGGCGCAGTACATGGCGCCGGAGCAGTTGCTCGGCGACCGCGTCGACCGGCGCGCCGACATCTTCGGCCTCGGCATCGTGCTCTACGAGCTCGCGACGCACGCGCGCTTGTTCAAGCGGCCCAGCGACTACCTCGCCGCCCGCGCGATCCTCGAGGAGCCGATCCCGCGCGCCGATGCGATCGATCCCGCCGTGCCTGCGGCGCTCGCCGATGCGATCGCGCGCGCGCTCGCACGCGAGCCCGCCGAGCGCTTCGCGACCGCGCTCGAGCTCGCCGCCGCGATCGAAGCCGCACTCGCACCTCACGGCGGCGCCGCGACGCCGGCGCAGATCGCCGCCGCGGTCGCCGAGCAACACGCCGACGAGCTCACCGCGCAACGCACGCGGCAAGCGCGCGTGATCGAGCAGGCGCGTACGACCGCCGTGACCGCGCGCGCGCCCACACGAGCGCGCCGCTCGGCATTGCCGGTGATCGCGGGCGCGGTGGTGCTGGCCGCCGGGCTCGGCGCGGTGGCGTTGGCGCTATCGCGCGACGGTTCGCACGTGGCGATCGTCGATGCGGATGCTGCCATCGTCCGGTTACCGGACGTTGCGGTCCGGCCGCCGGACGTCGCGGTCGACGCGATCGACGCGCGGGTGACACCGACACCGGCGCCGCCACCACCGCCCCGGCGTGCCGCGCCGGGTTGGTACAGCATCGATTCGACGCCGTTCGCGACGATCGCGATCGACGACAAGCCCGCGGGCGTCACGCCGCTCGTACACAAACCGCTTGCCGCCGGAAGGCATCGCGTGCATGCCGTGCTCGCCGACGGCCGTACGAAAGATGCCGTGATCGTCGTGCCGGCCGGGAAGCTGGCGGCGCCGCTCGTGCTGTCGTGGTGACTGTTTCATAAACCCGGAGCTCGCCTGTGCTGACCTCGCGGTTCTCGCAGTCGTGCTCGTGTCACGTGCACGTCGTCCCGAGTTGCCGGCGCGCCGCATTCCGGATCGGTGGGATCGCGGAGAGCCGTCGACGAGCACGTCAGATCAACCGAACCGAGCTCTGGGCTTAGAACGCGAGCGATAGCCCGACGACGTCGCCGTGCGAGATCGCGCGCGCATCGGGATCGCGATGCGCGACGAGCACGACGATCGCGGCAACGCCCGCGGCCGCCGCCACGCCGAAGCCGACGTCGGCGGCGATGCCCCACGTGCGGCCGCGCGACTCGATGTCGGCGAGCTGCGTGTAGTCGTGGCCGCCCGCGGCTTCGAGCTGGTTCCAATCGTCTTGCGCGACTTCGAACCGCCACGCACACGCACCGGCGACGGCCAGCGCGCCGGCGGTCGCGATCGCCCACGTCGTCCACCGCGCGTAGATCGGCGTGGTCACATCGACGCGTGCCGGCGCGAGCGGCACCGGCACCGGCACTGGCGCCGGCGGCGCGGCGAACGTCTTCGATTCGCTGATCGCGTTGCCGTGCTCGTCGATCGCGATGGCGTATGCCGCCACGCGATCCGGCGGCACGGTGATCGCCGGCGCGAACGCGACGAGCTCGGCTCGCTCGCCGCTGACCGGAACCAGCGCGACGCGAATGCCGCCGAACACGTGCGCCGGATCGTCGCCGAGCTTCGCCGCGATCACGCGACCGTCGCGCTCGAGCTCGATCGCGAACGGCACCGAACGCGCGCGTGCCGCGTCGAACGGCTGCGTGAGCTTCGGCGACGTACCGTCGGGCAACTGCAAGCTCGGCGCGAGCGCGAGTGCGATCGCGAAGTGAGCCTCGGCGACATCGGGGTGGTCGATCCCTGCGGCGAGCCGGCCGGCGAGCAAATGCAATTGCACCAACCGCGGCACCGTGCCGGCCGCGCCGCGATCGATCTCGCGATCGACGATCACGAGCGCGCGCTCGTAGTCGAGCGAGAGCTCGAGGGCGCGAGCTTCATCGAGTGCATCGCGTGGCTGCGCCGTTGCGAGGCGACCGAGCGCAGCGAGAACGATCAGCGATCGCACGCCGGCAGCTTATCGCGCCGGCGCAGCGCGAGCGCCCGCAGTGTGGCGATCGCGGCGATCGCGAACGCGCCCCAACCGCTGCCGCCGACGGCGCTGCAGCCGCCGCCGCCGCCCGACGTCGCGCCGCCTGCGTCGCTGCCGCCACCGCCGCCATCGCCACCACCGCCGGTGCCACCACCGCCGCCGCTTCCCGTGTTGCCGCCGCTGCCGCTGCCGCTGCCGTCGCCCGGCACGATGCCGAAGAACTGCGCGGCGCGCACGGTCGAGCACACGCCGTGATCTTCGAAGTACAGCGTCGCCGAGCCCGGGCACGCGATCGATCCGTCGGTGCCGATCGCGACGGCGTGATCCATGCCCGACACGAGGTACGTCTCGACCGCGTCGTTGCCGTAGACCGTGAGCGCGGCCGAGCCGACCATCGACTGCGACGTCGCGGTCATCGTCGTGCCGAGCGCGTCGGTCCACTGCAGCGCGAGCTGTTGCTCGTTCATCGGCGCGACCGTCGTGTCGGACGAACCGTGCCAGATCTGGACGCGCGGATACGCCGAGCTCGTATACGCCGCGCGGACGAGCGCGCCCCACGCATCGGCGGCCTTCGTGACGCCGGGGTTCATGCACGAGTACGCCGTCGTCTCGTCGGTCGCGCACTCGTATGGCAGGCCCGACATGATCGACGCCGCCGCGAACACGTCGGGGTAGGTCGCGGCCATGACCGCGGTCATCGCGGCGCCGGCCGAGAATCCGGTCACGAACACGCGCGCGGGATCGACGCCGTGCGTGGTGATCTCGTACTGGACCATCTGCGCGATCGATTCGGCCTCGCCCGCATTGCGCGCGTCGTCGGTCGCGCCGTCGTACCAGTTGAAGCAGCTCTCGATGTTGTTCGACGATTGCTGCTGCGGATACGCGACGACGAAGCCGTACTGATCGGCGAGCGTGTCCCAGCCGGCCGATTCCATCGACGACGCGGTCTGCGTGCAGCCGTGCATCACGACGACGAGCGGCGCACTCGCGGGCAAGCTCGTCGGCACGTGCTCGTACATCTCGAGCGCGCCCGGGTTCGAGCCGAAGCTCGCGACGGAGGTTTGTGCGGCGAAAAGCAGCGGTCCTAACAGCATGCAGCGGCGAGGTGCAGGGTACATGCCGCGACGTGCGAGCGCGAGGCTCGTCGTCGTCTCGACGGTGTTGGCGGCTGCCAACAGGCAAAGTTTCGATCAGATGGCGCCGGCCATCGTGCTAAAGGTCGCGCGTGGTCGACACGCCCCGCACGAAGCTGCAGCCGCGACCGATCCGCGTCGCACGCAAGCTGCGCGTGCGAGTGACCCGCGGCGCCGACGCCGGCACCGACCACGCGCCGGACGAGGCCGGTCGAATCGCGATCGGCACCGCGGCCGACAACGCGCTCGTGCTCGCCGATCCGGCGGTCAGCCGCTATCACCTCGAGCTCGTGCGCGATGCCGGCGGGTTGCACGTGATCGATCTCGGCAGCCGCAACGGCACCTGGGTCGGCGACGTGCGGATCGAGCGCGCGATCGTGCCTCCGGGCGCGACGATCAAGCTCGGCGACACGACGCTCGTCGTCGAGGACGCCGGCGCGCAAACACTGCCGCCTGCCGCCGACGTGCCGCGCTCACCCGATCTCGTCGGCGAGTCCGACGCGATCCGCGAGGTCGCGCGCCTGGTCCACAAGCTCGCGCGCGTGGACTCGTCGGTGCTGATCAACGGCGAGACCGGCACGGGCAAGGAAGTCGTCGCGCGGGCGATCCACGACGCGAGCCCGCGGCGTGCACGCGAGCTGATCGTCGTCGATTGCGGCTCGATGCCGGCGTCGCTGATCGCGTCGCTCTTGTTCGGCCACGAAAAGGGCGCGTTCACCGGAGCCGACCAGCGCCGCGCCGGCGCGTTCGAGCGCGCGAACGGCGGCACCGTGCTGCTCGACGAGATCGGCGAGCTCCCGCTCGACGTCCAGCCGGCACTGCTCGGCGTGCTCGAGCGCCGCGCGTTCACGCGGGTCGGCGGCGGGCAATCGATCGACGTCGACGTGCGCGTGCTCGCCGCGACGCACCGCGACCTGCGCGCCGAGGTCAACACCGGACGGTTTCGCGCCGACCTCTACTACCGCCTCGCGGTCGCGAAAATCTACGTACCGCCGCTGCGCGAGCGCTCCGAGGACATCGAGCCACTCGTGCGCCACTTCGCGCAGCGCATCACCGGGCAAGCCGAGGAGCTCGGGCCGCTCGCCGGCGCGCTGGATCAACTGCGCACGCATCCATGGAGCGGCAACGTGCGCGAGCTGCGCAACGTCGTCGAGGCGGCGATCGTGATGGGCGAGCTCGCGCTCGACGGCGACGGCCCGGCGGCCAAGCCGATCACGTCGGATCCCGGGCCGATCGCGTCGTATCGCGATGCGCGCGCCGCGGCGCTGCACCGCTTCGAGGCGGAGTTCCTGCGGCACCTGATCGATCGCGCGAGCGGCAATGCGTCGGAGGCGGCGCGGATCGCGCGGATGGACCGCCCGTACTTGCTCGCGCTGTTGCGCAAGCACGGGTTACGCAGCTAGGCACGCGCTCTGCAAAGCGGCGCGGCATGCGTTCTCTGATCGTTCTCGCCGCGCTCGCTGCACCCGCGTTCGCCGCGCAGACTCAAATCACGAGCTTCGGCTCGAACCCGGGCGGGCTCGACATGTTCGTGCACGTGCCTGCGAATTTGCCGAGCAACGCGCCGCTCGTCGTCGTGATGCACGGCTGCACGCAGACCGCGTCGTCGATGGAATCGGCCGGCTGGGACACGCTCGCCGATCAATACGGCTTTGCGGTGCTCTACCCGCAGCAGACGAGCACGAACAATCCGGTCGAGTGCTTCAACTGGGCCGGCGAGTACGGCAACCTCGCCGACATCACGCGCGGCCAAGGCGAGAACGAGTCGATCATCCAGATGGTCGACACGATGATCTCGACCTACACGCTCGATACGCACCGCGTGTTCGTCGTCGGGTTTTCAGCCGGCGCCGCGTTCACGTCCGTGATGCTCGCGACGTGGCCGGATCGCTTCGCCGCCGGCTCGATCATGGAGGGCATCGCGTACGAGTGTGCGACGTCGGTGTCGACCGCGCTGACGTGCCAGAGCCCGGGCACGACGAACACACCCGACGCGTGGGGCGCTCTCGTGCGCGCCGCCGATTCCGGCTACGCGGGACCATGGCCGCGCGTGCAGATCTGGGCAGGCACGTCCGACACGACGGTCGTGCCGGCGAACGCGACCGAGCTGGTCAAGCAGTGGACCGATGTGTGGGGCACCGATCAGACGGCCGATTCGACCGAGATGATCGGCTCGGCGGCGCACGCGGAGTATCTCGCCGGCCAGACCGTCGCGGTCGAGACGTACACGATCAGCGGCATGGACCACGCGGTCGCGCTCGGCGCCGACTCGCTCGGCACCTGCCCCGGCACGACCGCGCAGTACTTCGAAGATCACGCGATCTGCTCGACGCTGCGCGCGGCGGCGTTCTTCGGTGTGATGGGCGGATCGCAGGGTTCCGGCTCGACCGGCAACGACACCACACCGCCGACCGTCGGGTTCGAAGCGCCGAGCTCCGGCGACACCGTCAGCGGCTCGGTCACGATCGTGATCGCCGCGAGCGACAACGTGGGCGTCACGCAGATCGACATCGCGGTCGACGGTGCGTCGATCGGCACGATCTCGGCGGCGCCGTATCAGCTCGCGTGGGACACGACCGCGACGCCCGATGGCAGCCACGTGCTCACGGCCGTCGCGCACGACGCGGCGGGCAACACCGCGACCGCGACCGCGACGATCGCGATCGCGAACGACGGCGGCTCGGGAGCGAGCGGCTCGAATGGCGAGACCGGCGGCGGCGGCAACGGCTTACCGTCGTGCAGCTCGACCGGCGGCGCGAGCGCGTGGCCGTTCGCGGTGGTCGTCGCGCTCGCGTTCGTTCGCCGCCGCCGGCGCTGAGATCTAGTGCGCCCGCGCGATCGTCGCGCGGGCGTTTGCCGTTTCGGCTATTGGCGCCGGCCAACAGGCGTTGGCTGCGGACAACACCACGGCGTCGCAGGTCCCACGCACATGCGCGCGGTACGGCGCTTGCTCTGCGCGCGGACATCATGCGTGTCCTAGCGTTAGTGATCGTCGCCGGCTGCAAGCTCGGCGGCACGGGCTCATCACCGGGCGCCGATATCGACGGCGGCGTCGATACCTCGGCGTGCGCGACGAAGCTGGCGAACGCGCCACTCGCGCCGACCGACTACTCGTTTCGCGACGCGCTGACCGCAGCGCCGCAGAACACGTGGGACGGCACCACGCCGCCCGCGCCCGGCGATCCCAATTATCCCGGCGGTCACTATCGATCGCTGGCGCCGGACGCGAACGGCAAGATCCATCCCGGCTGCACGGTCGATGGCCTCATGTACACGCCGGCGAACATCGCGGGCTACGCGTGCGCGGCGCGCGACTTTCCGTTTCCGTCGGGCGTGAGCGAGGACACGACCAAGCCGATCGTGATCCTCATCCACGGCAACTCCGATACGCCCGATGGCTGGATGCCGTTCGTGTCGCCGAATCCGAGCTCGCTCGGCTTCCCCGCCGACACCACGGCGCGCGATCAGCTCGGCGAGCTGTTGCCCGCGGCCGGATTTCGCACCATCGCGGTCGACCTGCGCACCGATAAGGTCGACGACCCGCCGAGCCCGGAGAATCAAGACACCGGCAACACGCCGCTCAACGAAGATCACGGCTGGACCGTGCCGATCACGCAGTCGCTGATCAAGCAGGTCGCGATCGCGTATCCGAACCGCCAGATCGATCTGATCGGCTTCTCGCTCGGCGCGACCGTGCAGCGCGACGCGGTTCGCCGCTTGTGGGTCGAGTGGGTCGACGGCACCTGGAACGTCAACATCCTGTCGCGCATCGATCATCTGATCGTCGCGTCGGGCGCGAACCACGGCGTGTCGACGTTCGCCGCCGAGTGCGGCGCGAACCTCACGATGCGCGGCACGGTGACGTGCGAGATGGGCCAGCGCAACCAGTACACGCAGACCGCGTTTCATCGCCCGCTCAACGGCCCGCCGATCACGAGCGACATCGGCGGCTGGTGGGAGACGCCGTGTGCCGACGGCGACTACGCGTTCGGCAAGCGCGGCGCATGCGGCGGCCACACGGTCGCCTACACGACGATCACGATGAAGGATCTGCCCGACGGCACGCAGCAAGACGAGTTCGTCTCGGAGTCGTCGTCGGCGCTCAACCCCGCCGAGTGCGCCGACAACCAGCTCGACGAGCTCAGCGACTTCGACACGAGCGGCTACTTCTACAACGGCTACTTCCGCAATCACTTCGGCAGCGCGCGCAGCGCGACCGGGCTGACGAAGATCCTCGCGACGCTGGAGCACTGACATGCGCATCTTGATCCTCTCGAGCTTGGTCGTCGTCGCGACCGCGCACGCGTCACCGCCGGAGATCGACTTCGACGCCGAGGTGCCGCCGACGGCAACGCCAACCCCAGCGCCAACCCCTGCCGACGACGCGCCGCCGCCGGCGACCGGGTCGGCGACACCGACGCCAAGCGATCCGGGCTTGCCCGCGCCGACCAACGGCCGGCGCAAGTACGTCGAGCTCTACGGCGCGATCGCCGGCGGGGTCGAGTACGAGACGCTGCAGCAACCGAGCACGAACACGACGCAGGCGCAGCATCCGACCGTCGCGATCTCGCGGCTCGGCGCGCGCGGCGCCTTCGGCGATCACGTCACGTTCGCGAGCGAATTCGAGGTCAGCATCGGCGGCCCGATGGGCTACGGCACGAGCGTGTGGGAAGGCGAAGCCGCGCTCGCGGTGTGGGATCAATTCGTGCGTTACCAGCGCAACGGCGTCGCGGTCGCCGTCGGCCGCATCGAGGATCCGGCGAGCTTCGACTACTTCTCCGAGCACATCGCCGATCTGCTGCTCGCCGACGAGTACACCGAGTACCCGCTGCTCTATTCGGGTGCCGACCGCGGCACCGGGATCTACGCGAGCTACGATCTCACGCCGCACCTCACCGTCGGCGCGACGTTTCACTCGACGAACCCGACCGGCATCACGGGCTCGCTCATCATCGGCGGCAAGCTCGCGCCGTTCGATCGGCCGTTCTATCTCGCGTCGGCGCAGGTCGGCGTGACGTCCGGCAACCTGCCCGATCAGAACCTGCACATCTACTTCGGCTCGCCGTCGTTGATCTTCCACAGCGACTACGTCGACGCGCAGGCGGAGATCCAGCTGTACGACCTCGATACGCAAGTCGCGACGACCTCGGACCAGACGATTCGCGGCTACAACCTGCGTGCCGGCGTACGCGCGAAGCTGCCGCTGTCGCCGACATCGAAGCTCGCGCCGTTCGTCAACGCGTCGAGGAACCTCAACGAGATCTTGGATCCGACCGACGAGAAATATCGGCTGCCGGACCTCTATCACTCGTTCGAGATCTCGGGCGGCCTCGACTTCGACTACTACAAGCGCGACGGCGTCGGCATCGAGTACGCGCTCGTCGATAGCTCCGAGCCGGACCAACACGAGCGGCAGCACTACGTCAACATCGGCACGACGTACTGGATCGAAGACTCGCTATCGGTCGGGCTTCGCGCGGCGATCTACGCCGACCAGGTCAGCGGAGCGACGAGCGTCACGGGCACGCGGTCGCTGTTCGTCACCGCCCGCTTGACGCTCGACTGATGCGGCACGCGCGCGTGATCGCGACGGCCGGCTACGTGCCCGAGCGCGAGCTGACGAACGCCGAGCTCCGCACGCAATTCGGCGACGCGATCGACAAGCTCGAAGCGGCCACCGGAATTCGCACGCGATTTATCGCGCCGCCGGGCTGGGCCGCGAGCGACCTCGGCCTCCGCGCGGCGCGCGTCGCGCTCGATCGCGCCGGCATCGCCGCGGACGCGATCGATCTGATCATCGTCGGCACGGACACACCCGATTACCTCACGCCGGCGACGTCGGTCGTGCTCCAGCACAAGCTCGGCGCGAAGCGCGCGGGCACGTTCGACGTCGGCTGCGCGTGTGCTTCCGTGCCGACTGCGATCTCGATCGCATCGAGCATGATCGCGGCGAACCCGTGGATCGAGCGCGTGCTCGTCGTCGGCGCGTACGCGATGCACAAGCTCGCGGCGGCCGACGATCCGACTCGCTTCTTCTACGGCGATGGCGCGTGCGCGCTCGTGCTCGCCGCGAGCGAGCTGCCCGGCGTGATCGCGACCGCGATGCGCGCCGACGGCGAGTACGCGCAACGCTGGGGCATCTTCGCCGGCGGCAGCGCCGAGCCGGCGAGCGAAGCGGCGGTCCGCGCGGGGCGCACCCACGTGCGGCTCGTGGCGCCGTATCCCGCCGAGGTCAACGAGGTCGGCTGGCCGCTGCTCGTGCGCGACCTCGCGCACCGCGGCGGCTTCGCGATCGGCGAGCTCGATCTCGCGATCTTCACGCAGGTGCGCAGCGCGACGATCCACGCCGTCATGCACTCGCTCGACCTGCCGATCGCGCGCACGCACGAGATCATGGCGCGGTTCGGTTACACCGGCTCGGCGTGCATCGGCATGACGCTCGACGATGCGATCGCATGCGGCAAAGCGAAGCCCGGCGCGCTGATCGCCCTCGTCGGGTCCGGCGTCGGCTACAACCAGGCAGCGGTCGCGCTACGGCTCTAGTAGGGCTCGAATAGGCCGCCCGGTGCGCTCCAGCCTGTACGTACGTACGTACATTGATGTACGTACGTACGTACCTCACAGAATCGCAGCAGACACCGATTCCACGATGTCTGCCGCGACATGATATCGCGCGTGAGCCGCGCTAGTAGCTGGAGTCGCCGACGAAGATCGTGCCGTGGGCCGCGCCCGGCGGGCTGACGAACTGCACGGTCTGCTCGGAGCGTGCTTGCACGTGCAACAGCGTGAACGGCCGCGTCATCGGCGTGCGATCGCTCGCGTGAAACGACGCGATGACTTCGATCTCGCCGCGGCGATCGGTGTCGTTGTGCAGCACGCCCTGCACGACGAGCTTGCCGTTGTCGGGGACCTCGCGGATCTGATCGACATGCGCCGGCGGCGGATAGTTGGGGATGGTCGCGCTGCGCACGACGATGCGTGCGGCGTGGGCATCCGGCCGCGACGCTTGCGCACGATCGACGAGCGCGAACGTGCGCGTCTCGCCGGCGGGGATCCACAGCGACTGCGGCTTGAGCTCACCGACCGCCGCGCCGCGGTCATCGGTCAGCTGGCCGCCGAGCGCGACGACCGCGCCCTCGCCGCCGGTGTTTTCTGCATCGACGAGCACGAAGGTGGCGCGCTGCGAGAATTCCCCTTCGCCGACCGTGTCGGTCCGGAGCTTCGCATCGGCCGTGACGATGATCTTGTCGAGATCGAGCTTGCGCGTCGCAGCGTCCTCGCACGCAACGAGGACCAACACGCACAGCGCGAACCGCATCGCGCGTAGCTTAGCGCGTTAGGCGGCGCGGCGCGGGCCGCTCGCGTACAGCGCGAGCAGCTCGCGAACCTTGGGCGAGAGCTCGAGCTCCGTCGTATCGAACTTGGCGAGCGCACCCGCCAATGTGGCGACGCGCTCTTCGTCGGTCGCGCGCTTGTCGACGATCACGCGCCACGTCATGCCTTCGGCGCCCTTGACCTTGCACAGCCCGCCGCGCATGGCGCCGCCGGCGATGGCGGTCTGCAACGGCTCGTACGTGACCTTGATCTCGAGCTCGGCCGCCGCGGCCTCCAAGAGCTCGAGCATGACTGCTGGCTTCATTACCGGACTCACACTATCAGCCCGGATCACGAGCGCAACCTTTCTGTCCGCCAACCGGACGTCAGGAGATCTCGTGCCAGCGAGCGAAATCGCGCGATCAAACTACCGGAATCGTCACGCGAAACGACGCGCCACCGAGATCGGATCGCTCGACCGAGATCTGCCCGCGATGCTGCTCGACGATGTTGCGCACGATCGGCAGGCCTAGTCCGGTGCCCTTGCCGTCGGGCTTGGTCGTGAAGAACGGCTCGAAGATCTTGTCGCGGTCGTCGTCGCGGATGCCCGGGCCGGAATCCGCGACCTCGAGCACGACCGAGGACGGCGCGACCGCTTGCGCGCGCACCGCGACCTTGCCGCCGGTCTCCGCGGCCGACTGGCACGCGTGCGTCGCGTTCGTGATCAGGTTGATCAGCACCTGCTCGAGCTGGCCGCCGACGGCTTGGATCACGGGCAACTCGGGCTCGATCTCGATCGCGAGCTCGATCCCGCCGCGCTCGATCAGGTGCTCGCAGATCGACACGCTCGACCGCACGACCGCGGCGAGATCTACCGGCCCGAGATCCTTGCCGCTGGGCCGCGCGTACTGCACGAGGTCGCGCGAGAACCGCAAGATGCGCTGCGCGCTCGCGCCGATGCGGCGGAGCTTCTCGAGATCGGCGGCCTCGGCGTTTTGTGCTTCGAGCTTGCGCACCAGATACTCGGCGTAGACCGTGATCGAGGTGAGCGGGTTGTTGAGCTCGTGCACGACGCCGGCCGCGAGCTCGCCGAGTGTCGCGAGGCGCTCGGCGCGCACGACCTGTTGCTGCAGCAGATCGATCTTCGACTGATCCTGGCCGATCGCGACGACGGCTTCGATCGGTCCACCCGAGCGGCCGACCGGTGCGATCGACCACACGCTGCGCACGGAGCCCTTGCGCGTCGGCAGCATCACGGTGACCGCGGCGTGGTGCTGGCCCGCGAGCGCCGCCGCGAACGCGGTCGTCAGTTGCTGGCGCTGATCGCTCGAGATGAAGTCGCGAATGTCGCGGCCGACGAGCTCGCCGCGCGTCACGCCGGTGAGGTCGAGCAGCGCGCGGTTGCAGACCGTGATGCGCCAGGCGCGGTCGATGCCCAGGATCAGCGCGTTCGCCGAGTCGAGCAGGCGCGCCTGGTAATCGCGCAGGCCGATCGCGTCTTCCTGCAGGTGGATCGAGCGCAGCGTGATCGCGAGCGCGTTCGCGATGGCGAGCACGGCCGGCTCGTCGTATGCGCGGGCATCTTCGCCGGGCGGATAGCCGACGTCGATCACGCCGTAGAGCTCGCCGCCGGCTGCCAGTGGCAGCGCGAACCCGGTCGCGACGCCGGTGAACGGCGAATCCCACCGATCGCTCGTGCGCAAGCGAGCGCTCGCGGCGACGGCGCTCTTGAGCCGTGCACCTTCGATGCGCGCTTGCGCCAGCGTCATGCCTTCGGTCGTCACCGTGTCGCGCAGCGCGCCGCCGCGCACGTAGCCGCGCACCAGCTCGCGCCCGCGCAGATCGACCGCGCGCACGGCAAGCGCGCGGCCGGGCAACAACCGCCCGAGCACTTCGAGCACGCGCTCGACGACGCCGCGTTCGCTCGAGGCGAGCGGCAGCTCCGCGCCGAGCTCGCGCTGTGCGGCGAGCTGCGCGGCTTCCGAAGGCGGGACCAGCGTCACGACTTGTCTCCGCCGGGCATGCGCGCCGCGAGATCGAGCAGATCCCCCTGCGAGGGCACGTCGAGGTTCGCGGTGCGCGACGAGAACGTCGGCCCGTCGTCGTTCGCCGCCGCGACCGCGCCGAACTCGCCGGTCGCGTTGTCGTCGATCGTCGTCTCCGGGATCGCGCCATCCGGCCCGGGATGATCGATCGGCTCCATCTCGCCGGTCGATTTTTCGAGATCGACGATCTTCGCCGAGCCGACGTACTCGGTCGTCTCGTACTTCGTGATGCGGCCGATCCGCTTGACGATGCCGGCCATGCGCTCGGCTTCGGACATGATCACGCCGACCGCGCGCAGGTGCGGCGCCTCGCGCTCGCTCTGGCGCTGGATCAGCTGCGCGTAGCCGATGATCGACGTCAGCGGCTGGTTGAGCTCGTGCGCGGCGGCGCCGGCAAGCTCGGCGACGACCGCCTGCTTCTCGGTGACCTGCAGCTTCTGCTGCGCGTCGAGCAGCCGCTGTTCCATGCGAATGCGATCGCGCAAGTCCGTGAGGATACCAACGGTGGCGACTTCGCGCTCGCCCTCGTAGACGATCGACGCGGTCATGCTCACCGGCACGACCTCGCCCGACGAGATCCGGACCTCGCGGCGGGTCTGCTCGAGCCGGCCGACGCCGCCGTACGACGTCGAGCGCAACATCCGCATGATCTGACGCGCGCCGTCGATGTCGTAGAGCTCCCAGACCGGCGTCTTGCCGATCACGTCGCGGGCGCGATAGCCGAACAACCGCTCGGCGCCTTGATTGAACAACATGATGCGGCCTTTGAGGTCGGCTGCGATGATCGCGTCGACCGTCGAATCGATCAAGCGCTCCAGGAACTCTGTCGTCGATCGCAGCTCGTGCTCGAGGGCGCGCTCGGCGGTGACGTCGCGGAACGCCAGGATCACCGCCCCGCTGCCGGCGAGCACGGTCGACGTCGAGGCCGAGACCCACACCGGCGAGCCCGACGTGGTCGACAGCTCGAGGTCGAACGCCTCGGTGTTGACGCCGGCGAGCACGCGCGCGATCGCGTCGCGGATGAGCTCGCGCTGCGGCTCCGGCACCAGATCGACGAGCTCGCTGCCGAGCAAGCCGTCGCGCGCGAAACCGGTGATGCGCTCGGCTGCGTGGTTGACGAACAAGATCCGGCCGGCATCGTCGAGCACGACCACGCCGTCGGCGCCGGCCTCGAAGTGCTCCTTGAGCGAATCGATGCCGCGTAACCGGCGTTCGGCCTCGTAGCGCGCGCGCGAAATTCGGTGCGTCTGGTCGCGCAGGCTCTCGAGCACTGCGCCGTGGCGCAGGTGTGCCGCCGCGATGCTCGCGATCAGCTTGCCGAGCGTCGCCTCGCGGCCATCGGCGCGCGCGACACCTCGCGTCTTGCGGCGCAGCAAGATCGCGCCGAGCGAGCGATTGCGCCAGCGCACCGGGAACACCGCGACGCCGACGATGTCGCGCGCACCGAGCACGTCGGCGATCGGCTGCGTGATCGGGTGCTGTGCAACATCCTCGATGAGCAGCGGCTGGCCGGTCTGCATCGCGTACACGAGCTCGGGATACTCGGCGATCGCCAGCGTGAACCGCGACAGCGGGTCGGCATCGCTCGCGGCGATGACGAACGCGTGATCGGAGCCCTCGAGATACGCGATCAGCGAAGCGCGATCGAAGCCGAGCGCGGCGCACGTAACGTGCAAGACCGCCGTGAGCGCTTCGGCGTCGTCGCCGTGCTGGGCGAGCACGTCGTTGATCTGAACGAGCACGTCGCCGATGTCGCGGCGCGTGCTGCGCAGCAGCGTGCGGCATCGCGCGACGAGCGCGGCCGGCAGGATCGGCAAGCGCATGACGTCGTCGGCGCCGGCGGCGAGCGCGGCCGCCGCGGCGTTCTGAGGGATCACCGGCACCACGGCGAGGATCGCGTGCTCGGCGAGCGCGGGCTTGCCGCGCGCTTCGGCGACCAGCTCGACGGTCGCGTTGCCGACGACGACGAGCAGCGGCGGCACTCCATCGGTGAGCGACAGCTTCTCCGAGGCACGTGCGGGCACGCCGGCGGCGACGAGCGGTGCGAGCACGGCATCGCGCTCGTCGTCGGTTCCGCCGACGATGGCGATCGCACTGTGCGGGACGGCGTCCACTAACCGCTAGCTTACCCGCGGGCCGCGTATGCTGCGAGCGCCGCCGCGTAGACCGCCTTCACGGGCACGCCCGCCGCGCGCGCCGCCGCTGCGCAGGCCTCGTACTCCGGCGCCGCGTTGACGACGAGCTCGCCGTCGAGTGCGAGCTTGATCGCGATCGGCCCGAACGGCGTCGCGACCTCGATGTTGCGCCGCGCGAGCACGGTGCGTTCACGCGGCGAGCAGCGCACGCCGATCGTCGTGGTCTCGCGCAGGATCGCGGCGATCACGGCGGCTTTCGTGCTCGGCTCGGCGAGCGCCGACAGCACGAGCGCCGGCCGGCCCTTCTTCATCGTCACCGGCGTCCACCACGCATCCAGCGCGCCGGCGACGAGCACCGCTTCGGCGGCGGCGGCGCACAGCTCGCCGCTCATGTCGTCGATGTTTGCGGCGATCTCCCAGACCACTGATGCAGCGCCGGCGCCGGGCTCGATCACCGTCACGCGCACGACGTTCGGCCGATCGGCGAGCTCCATATCGCCGGCGCCGTAGCCGATCGCGAGCGTGCGGCCGGTCGGCGCGGCAGTCCAGCTCGTGACCGCCGCGGCCAAGATCGCGGCGCCGGTCGGCGTGCACAGCTCGCGCGCCACGCCGCCGTCGGCGGTGATACCGCCGGCCTCGCGCAGCACCTCGAGCGCCGCGGGCGCCGGCACCGGTAAGATCCCGTGCGCGCTGCGCACGAAGCCGTGGCCCATCGCGACGCTCGCACAGCTCATCGACGCGGGCGCGAGCTGATCGAGCGCCGCCGCCGTACCGACGATGTCGACGATCGAATCGATCGCGCCGACCTCGTGAAACTCGACGCGCTCGACCGTGGTGCCGTGCAGCTTCGCTTCGGCGCGCGCGAGCCGGTCGAAGATGTCGAGCGAACGCGCCTTGGTGCCGTCGGTGAGCGCGGCGCCGACGATGCGCTCGCGGATCGTGCCGTAGTGATGATGGCCGTGGCCCGACGTCGTCTCGACCTTGACGTCGACCGCGGCGATGCCGCCTTTGACGATGCGATCGACGTGGAGCCGCGCGCGGCCGGCGCCGATGGCATCGAGCGCATCGCCGATCGCGTCGACGATACCGAGCGTCGCCCCCAGATCGATCAGCGCGCCCAGCATCATGTCGCCGGCGATCCCGCTCGCGCAGTCGACGTGGAGATGCATCCCCTTCACCGGGCGATCAACCTTGCGATCTTCACGGCGGCGACCGCCGCGCCGACGCCGTTGTCGATGTTGACGACGGTGACGCCCGGCGCGCAGCCCGCGAGCAACGCGCCCAGCGCGACGAGCCCGTCGATCGACACGCCGTAGCCGACGCTCGTCGGTACGGCGATCAACGGCCGATCGATCAGGCCGCCGAGCACGCTCGGCAACGCGGCTTCCATGCCGGCGACCGCGATCACGACCTCGGCGGCGCGAATATCGTCGAGGCGTGCGAGCAAGCGGTGCAGCCCCGAAACGCCGACGTCGGCGATGCGCGTGACCGGGGCGCCCAGGAACTCGGCGACCAGCGCGGCTTCTTCCGCCACCGGCACGTCGCTGGTGCCGGCGCACACCACGCAGATCGGCGCGCACGCCGGCCGCGCGGGCGCCGTGCCGAGCGTGACGATGCGCGCAGCGTCGTGCACCGTCACCGCCGGCACGAGCTCGTGGACGCGCGCGGCTTTGTCGGGATCGACGCGCGTCGCGAGCGCCGCGCCGCGGCTCGCGAGCTCGCGCAGCGCGACGGCGATCTGCTCGGCGGTCTTGCTCTGGCCGTACACGAGCTCGGGCACGCCGGTGCGCAGCTCGCGGTGGTGATCGATCACGACATCGGCGGCCGCGGCAAACGGCAGCCCGCCGATCTGATGTGCCGCATCGGCCGGCGCGACCGAACCGCCGCGCACGGCGTCGAGCAACGCGAGGAGCTGCGAACGATCCACGGCGTTGTCTACCTCACTTTCGGCGCCGCGTGATCCGCACCGACTCGATCGCGCGGTCGCTGGCGGCGACGATCTCGAGCGCGATCGCCCCGAGCGCGAGCGTCTCGCCTTTGTTCGGAATGTGACGCAGCCTCTCGATCAAGAGCCCGGCGATGGTCTCGTAGCTGTCGCTCTCGGGCAGGCCGAGGCCGAGCTCGAGGTTGAGCCGGCCGACCGCGGTGCGCGCCGGCACGACCCACACTCCCGGGCGCTCGGCTTTGATCGAGCTCGGCTCGCGGTCGTGCTCGTCGTCGATCTCGCCGACGATGATCTCGAGCAAGTCTTCGATCGTGACGATGCCGACCGCGCCGCCGTATTCGTCGACGACGATCGCGAGATGCTGGCGCTCGCTCTGCAGCTGCACGAGCAGGTCCGAGGCCTTCATCGTCTCCGGCACGTAGAGCGGCGGATGCGACAGCTCCGCGACCGTCATTTTTGGCCCTGAAGGCGCCGTGGTCTTGCCGCTCGCCGCCTGCAAGATGTCGAACACGTGGACGATGCCGACGACGTCATCGAGCCGCGAGCGATAGATCGGCATGCGCGAGTGCTGCTTGTCGGCGACCTCGAGCGCGGCCTCGCCGACCGTGACGTCCTCCGGCAACGCCGTGACTTCGGACAGCGGCACCATCAGCTCGCCGACCTTGTACTCGGAGAGCTCGAACACGTTCGCGATCATCTCGCGCTCGTCGGCGCTGATCTCGGGCTTGTCGGTCTGCGGCTCGCTCTCGATCAGCAGCGCGAGCTCGTCGCGCGTCACGAACGCACGATCGCGTTGGCCCTTCGTCACACGGGTGAGCAGGCCGGCGTAACCGCCGACGACCGCGACGACCGGGCGAAGTGCGAGCGATGCGAAGCGCAGCGGGCGCGACAGCACGTCGACGACGCGATCGGCATGTGCCGAGACGATCGCCTTCGGCACCATGTGCCCGAGGACGAGCATCGGCGGCACGACGAACAGCGACCACCACGGCGAACGATCGCCGACGTTCAAGTGCATCGCGACGACGATCACCGCGATCAGCGTCGCCAGGTTCGCGCCGACCAGCGTGGTCGCGAGCGTCACGCGCGGCACGGCGAGCAGCGCTTCGATGCGGGCGGCCGCTGCCCCGCCGGCCGCGGCGCGGGCCCGCAAGGCCTGGCGATCGCATGCGCCGAGCGCGACCTCGGCGCTCGCGAAGAACGCCTGGCCGAGCAGGCAGCCGAGCAAGATGATCACGAGCGTGCTGATCGCGATCACGATTTGCGCTCCCGCATGCGCTGCAGATCGTCGAGCTCGATCGCCGGCGGCGTGACCTCGTCGAAGTGCACCGGCGGCGGCGGATCGAGCGACTCGACCGGCTCGGCGATCACGCCCGACGGCTCCGACGACGCGCGTTGGCGAGGAATGCCATCGTCGGGATCCGAGCTCGGACGCTGATCGGTCGGGTCGCCGGTGATCGGCACGCCCGGCGCCGGCGTGCGCGTTTGGACGCGGATCCCCGGCATCGATTGCTGGAGCTCGGCGCGCTCGTCGCGCAAGACGCCGAAGATCAGCGCGAGCAAGTCGTCCATCGTGACGAGGCCGAGCACCTTGCCGTACTCGCTCACGACGATCGCCATGTGCACTTTCTTTTGCTTGAACGTGAGGAACAGCCGCTTCACCGGCGTGGTGCGCGGCACGAACAGCGGCTCGTGCAAGAGATCGTTCAGCGGCTTCGTGATCGTCTGGCCGGTCGCCGCGCGAACGAGGTCCTTCGCGTTGACGATGCCGCGCACGTTATCGAGCGACTTTTGATAGATCGGCACGCGCGAGAAGCCGCGTTGCGCGAGCTCCTTGACGAGCCGCTGCATCGGCAAGTCGTACGACAAGCCGAAGATGCGGTCGCGCGGCGTCATCACGTTGCCGACGTTCTTGTCGCTAAACTCGAAGACGCGGTGAATGAGCCTGCGCTCGCGCGCGTCGACTTCGCCCTGCGCCGAGCCTGCGTCGACGAGCGAACGGAACTCTTGCTCCGAGAGATCGCGCACCGGCCGCGTGCGAGCCGTCGTGCCGAGCGGGCGCAGCACGAGCTCGGCGAGCCCGCCGATGATCATGCGCAGCGGCGTGACCAGCCCCATCAGCAGATACAGCGGCAGCGCCGCGCCGCGCGACCATGCGAGCGGCACTTTCGCGGCGAGCGTCTTCGCGGTGACCTCGCCGAACAGCACGACGAGCGGCAGCGTGACCGCGAGCGCGAGGCCCGCCATGGCCCACGGCGAGCCTTGCGGCCGCATGCGGTCGATCACCACCACCGACAGGACCGCGAGCACGGCGGCGCACGCTTCGTGGCCGACGAGCACGGTCGAGATCAGCCGGCGCGGCCGCTCGAGCAAGCCGATGACGCGGCGATCGCGCCGCGCGGTGCTACGCGCGAGCTGCTCGCGCTCGATCCGGCGCAGCGAGAACAGCGCGACCTCGGTGCCGGAGCAAAATCCGGCGATCAGGACGCACAGCGCCGCGAGCGGAACGGCGATCTGAGCGTCGCCAAAGTCGATCACGCACCCTCCATGCGCGCCGGAAACGTCGCGGTAAAGATCGAGCCTTGGCCGGGCGAGGTGTCGACCCAGATCCGGCCGCCGTGGGCTTCGACGTACGCCTTCGCGAGCGTCAGGCCGAGGCCGGTGCCGCCGAACGCGCGCGTCGACGACGAATCGGCTTGATAGAACGGCTCGAAGATCTTCGCGACCTGCTCGCGCGCGATGCCGATGCCCGAGTCCTGCACGACGAGCTGGATCGCACCATCGCCGGGCTCGCTCGGCGACAGCGGCCCCGGGCGCAATGCGACCGCGACCTGGCCGCGATCGGGCGTGAACTTCACCGCGTTCGAGACCAGGCTCGCGACGACCTGACGGATCTTCTTCTTGTCGCCGACGATCGTCAGCTCGCCCTTGTAGTCGAGCTGGATCGCGATGCCGCGCTTGCCGGCCTGCGGCATGAACGTCGCGACTTCGGTCGCGACCAGCTCGGCGAACGACAGCGCGCTGCGCTCGAGCGCGAGCGGGCCCGACTCGAGCGATGCGACATCGAGCACCGCGGTGATGAGGCCCAACAATTGATCGGCCTTCGCCAAGATCGTCACGAGGTAATCGTGCTGCTCGTTCGTCACCGGCCCGGCGAGGCCTTCGGCCATCATCTCGGCGTAGCCGATCACCGACGTCAGCGGCGTTCGCAGCTCGTGCGACATGGTCGCCAGGAAGTTCGACTTCAACCGATCGAGCTCTTCGAGCCGCGCGACCGCGCGCTGCAGCCGCTGGTTGTGCTCGGTGAGCTCGCCGAACGTCACGCGCATCGCCTCTTCGTGCGTCGACGCCGCGAGATCGCGCGCGTAGGCGTGGTGGATCAACAGGCCGATCATCGTCTGCGCGAGCTCGAGTAACTTCGGTGCGTTCGGCCCGCTCGCGACGATCGCGCCGACACGCTCGCCGTCGTGGTGGAGCTCGCGCCGGGCACTGCCCGCGACCTCGCCGCCCGCCAACCGCGTGCCGTCGCGGCCAAAAATCGCGAGCTCGCCGCCGAGCGCGCTGCAAATCGCTTCGCCGAGCTCGTCGAGCTCGTCCGTAGGAACCAAGCGCGCCAGCTCGATCGGACCGTCGAGCGCTCCGTGCACGGCGTTATTCTACCGCATCGCCCGCGACGACGTGCTCGGCCAGACTTGCGCGAAATGTCTGGGAATCGAGGCCCAATTTCGCCGCCAAGCCCAGGTCCTTATCTAAGTAGTTCCACGCCTCTGTAACGAGCGCGAAGAAGGTGGGCACCACCCCCTTGCCCGCTTTGGCTTCGGCGGGAAACAGCCGGCGGCTCGGATCGTCGAAATGATCGACGCCGTCGATCGCGCACGCCGCCAGATCGCGCTTGTTGTACTGCACCACGATCGGCACGCGATCGAGCGAGTGCGCGTGCAAGCTCGCCACGAGGTTTTGCCACGCCTCGCGATTCGCGCTCGGTTTATCGGGCCCGGAGTCGGCGACGAACACGACGCCATCGGCACCCGCGAGCACGACCTTGCGCGTCGCCTCGTGCACCGGCTGCCCGGGTACGGTGTAGACCTTGATCCGGAACGAGAAGCTCGTCGTGCGAAAAAAGATCGGCAACAGATCGAAGAACAGCGTGCGATCGTCGCGCGTGTCGAGCGTCATCAACCGGCCGCGGTTCAAGTGATCGACGCGCTGGTGCAGCGCGCGCAGGTTCGACGTTTTTCCCGATAGCGGCGGCCCGAAGTAGACGAGCTTGAGCGTCAGCTGGCGCTCCGCGAAGTCCAGTTGGGCCACGCCGCAAGCGTAGCTCAGCGTGGATGCATTTGCGCCGTGTGTGCTTGTCGGAACTGGAGGTACAGAATCCCCACACCGGTCAAGATCACGACCATGACGAGCACGAGGATCGAGCCTTTGAACGGCAGCTTCGACAAGTCGGGCTTGGGCTTCGCCGTGACCATCATCGTCGCGAACAGCGCTTTGCGAATCCGCTCGAGCTGGCGCGCCGCGATCGGATCGTCACCGCGCGCTTTGTACTGCGCGGCCGCCCACGCGTAGCATTCGTGCCGCGCGACCATGCCGAGCAACGCGTCGTGGCGCGCTTGGTCGTCCCAGTGCTCGGCGAGCTCGCTCCACGCGCGCGCGACGGTCTCGGGAGGTTCGGCGATCGTCATGCGAGGTAGGGCCGGAACGGCACCGGCGTGGCGATCAAGACGAACACGATCAGCATGCCGAACGCGAGCTGCTTGCGCAGCGGCGACAGCGGAACATCGGAAACAGCGGGATGATACTCGTCGCTGCGCGATCGGATCACCGCGAGCATCGCGGTCCACACCAGCCACGGGATCGCGCCGTACTTCGCGTAGGCGAGCGAATCGAGCGTGCCTTTGCCGATCGCGCGCGCTTGCACGAACATGACGGCCGCGGCGATCGCGCCGATCACCGGCAACAGCCAGTGCAGCCGCCGCGACAGCGCCTCGTGACGATCGCCGAGCACGACCCGCGCGACGTGGCCGCCGTCGAGCTGGCCGATCGGCATCAGGTTGACCATCGTCACGAAGATGCCGACCCACGCGGCGTTCGCCATCGAGCCGAGCTGGACGTCGACGCCGTCGGCGGGCAGCCAGCGGCCGAACACCGCGTATTTGAGCAGCGCGTAGAGAATCGAGTTGCCCTCCAGGTTGTCGCCCGGCTTCACGGGCGCGATCGGCGAGTGCAAGAGGCCGATCACGAGTAGCGGGATCGCGACGACGAGCCCGGCGATCGGGCCCGCGGCGCCGACGTCGAACAGCGCATCGCGGTCGCGGATCGGCTCGTCCATCGAGATCACCGCACCCATCGTGCCGAAGCCGAACGGCAACGGGATGAAGTACGGCAGCGATGCCGGCACGCGGCGGATCCGCGCGGCGACGTAATGGCCGAATTCGTGGCACGTCAGGATGCCCATCAGCGTCGCGCCGAACACCGGATCGACGAGCAGCGACGTCGTCGCACAGCATGCGACGAACAAGCCGACGTGGATCGCGATCCGCCGCGTCATTGTCATAGAGTCTATGGCAGGCCGGCCATGGCGACCATCAAACGCATCGAGCTGTTCTTCCAGGAAGGCTCGTCCGACAAGGTCTACAACGCCGAGATCGACGACGTCGGCGGCGCGTTCACGGTGCACGTCGAGTGGGGCCGGCGCGGTTCGCGGCTCAACACCGGCGACAAGGCCGTGCGCGTGACCCGAGCCGCCGCGGAGGCGACGTTCGCCAAGCTCGTGCGCGAAAAGGCGTCCAAGGGCTACGAAGAGCGCGCCGGCGAGCATCAGCCTGCCGCGGTGGCGCCTCCCGAGGGCGCCGGCTCGGGCAGTCGCGTCACCGGCAAGCGCGCCCGCGTCGGCGCGCGCGCTCAGCTGCTGTCGGCGATCGACGACGATGCCGAGCTCGCGAAGTTGCTCGCCGATTCGGCCTCGGTCGCGCAGCAAAAGCTCGACGGTGTGCGCGTGCTCGTCACGGTCGGCGACGACGGGCTCGTGGCGACGAACCGCGACGGCCAGGTCACGCAGCTCGCAGGCCGCGCGCTCGACGGGCTCGCATATCTGCCGAAGGCCACGATCGTCGACGGCGAAGTCCTCGGCGACGCCTACTGGCTGTTCGACGTGCTCGAGCTCGCCGGCGAGGACGTGCGCGCGCGCGGCTACCTCGAGCGCTGGGAGCTGCTCGACAACGAGCTCGAGCCCGCGCTTACCGGCGGCGCGCGAATCCTACCGGTCGCGCAGGGCGCGAAGGCCAAGCAGGCGCTGCACGACAAGCTGCGGGTGGCGCGCGCCGAAGGCATCGTGTTCAAGCATCGCGAGGCGCCCTACACCGCCGGCCGCGGCACGACGCAGCGCAAGTACAAGTTCGTCAAGTCGGCCGATGTCGTCATCGTCGAGAACGCCGGCAACGCGTACCGCATGGCGGTCTACGACGGCGGCAAGCTGTTCGACGTCGGCAGCGTGTTCTCGGGCACGACGAACGCGAGCCGCGCCGAGCTCAACACGCGGCTCGGCCGCGGCGACAAGCCGGTCGCCGAGGTGAAGTATCTCTACGCCACCGACGACCATCAGCTGTTTCAGCCGGTGTTCGTCGCGCTGCGCTCCGACAAGATCGCGAACGCGTGCACGCGCGCGCAGCTGGTCGAGACCGATCGCGGCGTGATCGCCTGATCAGGGTGCGATCACGAGCTCGTCGCCCTGCACCTCGAGGATCGTCGGTGCGCGGGCGAGCTCGCCGTCGACGTCCATCGCCGCCGCGCCGCACGCGCCATCGGCGACGCGCGCTCGGGCGAGCGCGCTCTTCATCGCAGCACGCGGATCTGCGGCGCCGTGGATCGTCTCGCGCGCCGCGGCGACGAGCGTGGCCGCATCGAACACCTCGGCCGCCGCGCTCGATGGTGGCCGGCCGGTCTTCTGCTGAAATGCCGCCACGAGCTGCGCGGCCGCATCGCCCGCTTGTGCGCCCGCGAACGCGTCGACGACGAGCGCACCTTGCACGGCATCGCCGCCGCGCTTGGCCAAGCTGTCGTGGTGCCAACCGGCGCCGCCGACGAGCTGCACGACCTGCGGCAGCACGCCCATGTGCTTGCGGCGTAGCTCGTCGACATCGAGCACGTCGGACGTGTGCAGCTCGACGCCGTAATACGGCAAGAACGCGGCGACGATCGCGGCGCGGTCGTAACGATCCGGCACGTAGAGCAGCGTGAACGGCACGTCGGGCGTGAACGTCTGCAGCGTGTGCTTCTTGTCGTGTTTCGCGAGCCACTCGGCGAGCCGCGGGTTTTGTGCCGGCACGAGGTTCAAGAACGCGCGGATGTCGGGCTCGACGTCGCCGCCCGTCGGATCGTAGCTGCCGCGCGCCGTGACGCCGATCCCGAGCTCGAGCGCATGCGCGACGAACGCGTCGGCCGATTCTTGACCGACGTCGTCGCGCGGCGCGAGGACGGCCACGCTTGGAAAATGCTCCGCCCTCGCGAGCTCGGCAACCGCGCGGCCTTCGTCGGCGGGCGAATCGACGAGCCGGAACACGCCCGATGCCGGATCGGCGCCGTCTTGCGGCCCGAGCAACGCGATCGGCACGCCGCGTAGTGAAGCTTCGCGCGCCGCTGCGATCGACTCGCGCGCGCCGACCGGCCCGATGATCGCGACCGCGCCTTTGCCGACCGCGGCATCGACCGCCGCGATCGCGCCGTCGGGCTCGCCGCGCGTGTCGATGAAGAGCCATTGCGCGGGCACGAGCTCGATCGCCGCGCGCAGCTCGGCGCCGACGTTCGCGTAGCGGCCCGTCAGCGGCAGCAACACGGCGATCGTCGCCGCGTCGATCGGCGGCGCGGCGAGCTGCGCCGATAGCGCCGCGAGCTCGGCGTGCACGCTCGGCTCGTCGGCCGCGTTCGCGGCCCGGGCGACCAGCGCGCGCGCGTCGGCTTCGTCGCCGCGATGATGGGCGAGCCGCGCGGCGCGCAGCGCGACACGTGCTGCGGGCGCGCGATCGCCGAGCTGGTTCAGCACGCCGTGGCACGTCGCGTCGTCGAGCTGATCGATCGTGTCGGCGGAGAGCGTCGTGAGATCGATCGCGCTCGCCGAGCCGGCGCGCGTCTCGTGGCGCTGCGGCGCGGGGATCTCCGCGGGCACCTGCGCCGATCCGCATGCCGATCCGCACGCGGCGATCACGACCAGCGCGGCCCTCATTCGTCGAGCAGCGAGCGCACGCGATCGAGCAGGCGCGGTTTCTTTGGCCCCGGCGCACCGGCAACGTCGCCTTGCCCGGACGTGCGTGCGAGCTCTTCGATCAGCTCGCGCTGCCGCGGCGTCAGCTCGGTGGGAACCTCGACCTGGACGTGCACGAGGTGATCGCCGCGCGGCGCGGTCTTGCCGGCGCCTTGCGGGATGCCACGACCGCGCACGCGAAACATCCCGCCCGGCTGCGTGCCCGACGGCACGCGCATTTTTACCGGCCCGTCGAGCGTCGCGAGGTCGATCACGGCGCCGAGCGCGGCTTGCGCGAACGTGACGACCTGGTCGCTGTGCACGTCGAGTCCTTCGCGGCGAAACAACGCATGCTCGGCGATTCGCACGTTGACGAGCAAGTCTCCCGCCGGCGCGCCGCCTTTGCCGGCTTCGCCCTCGCCTTTGAGCGTCTTCAGCACACCCTCTTTGCTGCCGGCCGGCACGATGATCGTGTGGTCGTGGCCCGCGACTTTGATCGCCTTCTCGGCGCCGAACGCGGCCTCTTCGAACGTGACCTCGAGCGTGTAGCGCAGGTCGGCGCCCTTCTGTTTGCCGCGCCGCCGACGCAACATCTCGTTGAGCATCTCTTGCGCCGCATCGACGACCGCGCCGAGCCCGCCACCGTCGTCGCCGCCATGGCCCCAACGGTCGTAGCGCGTGCGTGACTCGGGCTCCGACAGCACGGCGTACGCCTCGTTGATCTCGCGAAACGCCTCACCGCCTTGGGGATTGACGTCGGGATGGTGCTTGCGCGCGAGCTCGCGAAACGCGCGCTTGATATCGGCCTCCGACGCACCCTTTTCGAGCCCGAGCACCACGTAGTAGTCGCGTTTGCGCTTCGCCACGGCTATTGCCCTTCGCCGCCTTGGCTGCCGATGTCGGCGGCCGCGTAGATCGCTTCGCCGATGCGCTGCGCCGCGACCTCGAGTCGCGCGACTGCATCTTCGACCAGCGGCAGGTCGTCGCTCTCGAGCGCCTGGCGGCATTCGGCGAGCTCGTTGGTCAAGAACTCGCGCTCTTCGGGCGCGATCATCGGGCCGAACTCGGCCATCGCCTTTTCGGACGAGTAAAACAGGCCCTCCGCCTTGTTACGCGCCTCGACGAGCAGGCGGCGCACGGCGTCGAAGTCCTGCATCTCGCCCGACTCGGCGACCAAGCGCTCGATGTCGTCGTCGGTGAGGCCCGTCGTCGGCTGCACGGTGACGTAGTGCTCGCGGCCGGTGCCGTGGTCGCGCGCCGACACGTTGAGCACGCCGTCGGCATCGATGTCGAACGCGACCTCGATCTTCGGTACGCCGCGCGGCGACGGTGGAATGCCGGTGAGCTCGAAGTGCGACAGCGACTTGTTGTCCTCGGCCATCTCGCGCTCGCCCTGCAGCACGTGCACGTTGACGAACGATTGATTGTCGACGGTCGTCGAGAAGATCTCGGTCGCGCGCGCCGGCAGCGACGTGTTGCGCGGGATGAGGCGCGTGAACACGCCGCCCATCGTCTCGATGCCGAGCGAGAGCGGCGTGACGTCGAGCAGCAAGACCTCTTGCACCTCGCCGGTGAGCACGCCCGCTTGGATCGCGGCGCCGACCGCGACGACCTCGTCCGGGTTGACGCGGCGGCTCGCTTCTTTGCCGAACATCTCGGCGACGAGCGTGTGCACGCGCGGCATGCGCGTCTGGCCGCCGACGAGGATCACGACGTCGATGTCGCGCGCGGTGAGCCCGGCATCGGCGAGCGCGTGGCGGCATGGCTCGAGCGTCGCTTGCACGAGCGGCTCGACCATCGCCTCGAGCTGCGGCCGCTCCATGGAGATCATCAAGTGGCGCGGCTGGCCATCTTTGCCGGCCGCCAAGAAGGGCAAGTTGATCTCGGTGACGACCGACGACGACAGCTCGATCTTCGCGCGCTCGGCGGCTTCTTTGAGCCGCTGCAGCGCGACGCGATCGCCGCGCAGATCCATGCCGTCGTTCTGCTTCGCGAACGCCGCGATCATGTGCTCGACGATCGCGTTGTCGAAATCTTCGCCGCCGAGGAACGTATCGCCCGTCGTCGAGCGCACGCGGAACACGCCGTGCTCGAGCTCGAGGATCGAGATGTCGAACGTGCCGCCGCCGAGGTCGTAGACGGCGACGCGCGCCGCGCCTTGCGTCTCGACGCCGTACGCGAGCGCGGCCGCGGTCGGCTCGTTGACGATGCGCAACACGTTGAGCCCGGCGATGCGGCCCGCGTCTTTGGTCGCCTGGCGCTGCGCGTCGTTGAAGTACGCCGGCACCGTGATCACGGCCTCGGTGACCTCGTCGCTCAGCCAATCCTCCGCGGTCTGCCGCATCTTCTGCAGAATGATGGCCGAGACTTCGGGAGGCGAGTAGTCGCGGCCGCGCACGCGAATGTGCGCGTCGCCGTTCGGGGCACTCACGACCTCGTACGAGCACGTGAGCAAGTGCTTCTGCACTTCCGCGTCGTCGAACTTGCGGCCCATCAGCCGCTTTGCGGCGTAGATCGTGTTCTCCGCGTTGGTCATCGCCTGGCGGCGCGCGGCTTGGCCGACGAGCCGCTCACCCGACGATGCGAAGCCGACGACCGACGGCGTCGTGCGCGTGCCTTCTGCGTTCGCGATCACGACCGGGTCGCCGTCCATCACCGCCACGCACGAGTTCGTGGTGCCGAGGTCGATGCCGACGACTCGGCTCATTCAGCGGGTGCCTTCGGCTTGGCTACGACGACGAGCGCCGGCCGCAGCAGCCGATCGCCCGAGCGATAGCCGCGCTGCAACACCTGCACGACGGAGCCGGGAGCGGCGTCGCTCTCTTGCTGCGAGATCGCCTCGTGCATGTTCGGATCGAACGGCTGGCCCAGCGCCTCGACCGGCGTGACGTCGAGCCGTTCGAATGCCGTCATCAATTGCCGCAGCACGAGCTGCACGCCTTCGACGATCGGCTGCGCCCCGGGCGCACCACCGGCATGCTCGATCGCACGCTCGAGGTTGTCGACGACCGGCAGAATTTCTTTGAGCACGCGCTGCTTCGCCTCGACCTTCGCGTCGTCGACTTCGCGTTTTTGGCGCTTGCGCAGGTTCTCGAGGTCCGCCGCGGAACGCAGGTAGCGGTCCCAGTTTTCCTTCTTTTCTTTCTCGGCCGTCGCGAGCTTCTGCTCGAGATCCGATCCCGCACCATCGGGTGCCTCGACCTCTACCGGAATTACACCGCTGGCGTCCGCAGTCGGCTCGGCCGGCTCGTCAGGATTAGGCTCTCCGCTCATCGTGCGCCCATACTAGCCATTCCGGCTCAGGTCGGCGAGCAACTGGGACACCGTGTCTGCGGTGAAATCCACGACGCTCATGACCTTGCCGTAGTTCATCCGCATCGGGCCGATCACCGCGAGCGCGCCGATCGGCTGCTCCTCGGGGCCGTACGAGACCGCGACGACCGAGCTGCCCGCGAGCGCCTGCATGGCGGTCTCCGCGCCCAGGAAAACCTGGAGGCCCTCTGCGTGGCGCGTGCGGTCGAGAAGCCGCATCAGCGTCTCCTTGTCT
>DATBAS010000116.1:0-10621 GCA_036271395.1 Kofleriaceae bacterium | reverse complement strand
CGGCGCTCTTCGGCCTGCACGTCGGCCTCGGCGAGCTTGAGCCGGTTGTTGAGATCGACGATCTCTTCGGGCTCGATGAACAGCGTCTGGCCGCTCTGCGATGCGCCGTGCACGATGCCGCGCACGAAGCCCTTGCCGTCGTGGCGCACCGGCAGCACGTAGCGGTCTTCGCGTTGCGTGTAGTACGCGTCCTGCAGATAGCTCGCGAATCGCTCGTCGCCGACGAGCGCGTCCATGCGCTTTTCGAGCTGCGCCTTGATCGACGCGGCGGCGCGGCGCAGCGGGCCGAGCTCGTCGCTCGCGTGATCGACGAGCCGGCCATCCGCGTCGAACGCTTCGAGGATCGGGTGAAACACGTGGCCGAGATCGGCGAGCTCCTGCGCGCGCGCCGCGAGCTTCGGCGCGTGCTCGGCGTGGTCGCGCACGTGCGAGCGCAGCCGGGCGAGCGCGCGGCCGGTCGTCGCGACCGCGACGAGCTCGGGCGCGTCTAACGCCGCCGACTTGCGGACGCGCTCGATCGGGCCGTCGATGTCGGAGATGCCGCCGAGCGGCAGGCGTGCATCGCGCGATGCGAGGTCGCGCGCTTCCGAAATTTCCGCGGCTCGCAAGCGTGCGTCGGCGATCGCGTCGAAGCGATGGTCGGCGCGAACCGCGGCCTCGCCTCGGCGCGTGGCACAGCGCCTTGCCCAGTGGTCGACGAATGCCGGCCAGCCGAGGTCTTCCAGGGTTCTCTCGGCGATCACGCGCCGAGGTTTATCAGCCTGGAATCAGATCGGCCAGCGACGGACAGACCCGGTTTCGCCCGCCGTGCTTGGCGGCGTACAGTTTCTCGTCGGCGCGCTTGATCAGCGCGTTGGCGTCGACGGTTACCTCACCGCGGAGCAGCGTGGTCACGCCCAGGCTGATCGTGAACGGGATCGACAGGTTGTCGAACAGCGTCGGTCGCTCGGCGATGATGAGGCGCAGGTGGTCGGCGAAGACGATGCCGCCCTCGATGCCCGTCGATGGCAGCACGCAGGCGAACTCTTCGCCGCCGTAGCGCGCGAACAAGTCCTCGCGCCGGATGCGCGGCCGGATGCGGCCGGCGAGGTCTTTGAGCACGGCGTCGCCGGCGAGGTGGCCGTGGGTGTCGTTGACCTTCTTGAAGTGGTCGACGTCGAACATCACGAGCGTGAGCGGGTGACCGTGCCGGCTGGCGACCGCGATCTCGCGCTCGAGGAACTCGGTGAAGAAGCGCTTGTTGTGGATCCCCGTCATGCCATCTTGGATGGCCATGTTGTGGATCGCCTCGTGATAGGCGCTCTCGATGTTCGAGCCGGAGAGGAACTTGTAGATCGCGTCGCCGAAACGAACCTGATCGCTGTCGGACAGCTGCTGCGCGTGGATCCGCGTCTCGTTGACGAACGTGCCGTTCGTCGAGTTGAGATCCTCGACCCACCAGTTGCCGTCGTCGTCGTTGTAGAGCCGCGCGTGCTGGCGGGACACGCTGCTGCGGCTGACGACGAAGCCGGCTTCACTGTCCCGGCCGACGATATATTGGCTGTCGACGAGCGGGATCCGGCGGCCGATGTCGGGGCCGGGCGGGTGCAGGTTGACCAGGCACGAGTCGCCCGATGTCGGCTTCTTATCCGGAGTGCCCATGGGGCGACTCAGGATCAGCGTCCCGCCATCTCGGTAGTCGTCGGTCACGCGAGACCTAAAGCGTAGCGCGCTTTGCGCATGCGGTTCAAATCGCCGCGATCTCGAACGTCCGGCCGCCTTGTTTCACGACGGTGGCGATGGCTCCAAGAAACCCGCGTTTGAACGCGGCGCGGCGATCTGCCGCCAGGCCCTCGGCGAGCTGATCGGCGGCGCCGGCGGCGGTGGCCGATGGCACCACGGCGATGACGAGGTGGCCCGCCGCGACCGCATCGGCGATCAGCGCGGCGGCGTCGCCGGAGAGCGTGGCATCGACCGCGATCGCGTCGGCGCCCTCGCGCATCGCCGCCGCGACCCCGTGTGCGACGCTATCGACGTGCGTGCCGACGGCGCGCTGGCTGATCCACGGGCTGGCGTGCACGATCTCGATGGCAGCTTCGACCGCGACCACGCGGCGCTCGCCGAGCCCGCTCAGCATCGAGCCGAGCAGCGTGGTCTTGCCCGAACCGGGCGCGCCCGCGACGATCACGAGCCCGCGTTGCGCGAGCCAGCCGGCGACCTCTCGCGGCGCGTTGATCCGCTCGAGCGACGGCGGATCGGCGACGAGCAGGCGCAGTGCCGCCGCCGGGCCGCGATGATCGCGGCCGAGCGTCGCGCGCACGCGGCCGAGCGAGTCGCTGTACGTGAACGTCGCGGTGCCATGCTCGCTCCACGCGGCACGGGCCGGCGCCGGCGCGACCTGGCCGAGCTCGCGCGACAGCGTCTCGGCATCGAGCACGTCGCCCGAGGCGCGCAGCTCGCGCTGACCTGTGATGCGGAGCATCGGTGCCGTGTCGGTTGCGAGATAAATGTCGGTCGCGCGCAGCCCGCGCGCCGCGCTGGTCAAGCCGTCGAGCAACGGGCTGCCCGACGCAGGAGCCGCCGCTGCGCGCATCGGTCCGGAATCGTACTGACCGCGCTCGATCGTGAGGTCGACGACACCGCTGGCCGCCGCCGGCTCGCTCGTCGGCTGCGCACCCGCGCGTGGGTCGATCGTCACCTGCCATGCATTCGGCTGCGGCGCGACGCCGATCGCATACGCCTCGTAGTCGAACCGCGCGGGTCGGCCCTGATCGATCGCGGCGAGCGCAGCGGCCGGCGCGATCTCGCGGACGATCGCGACGAGCGCATCGTGCGGCGTGATCTGCGTCGCCTGGCGATCGCCGGCGGGGAATCGCAGCGTCACGGCTTGGCCCGACGCGAGCACCGCGCCCGACGCGCCGAAGCGCTCGATGGACTTCAGATAGACGTCGAGCTTGGCCACGTCGTCATCATAGTCCGCCGCGACGCGCACGGCGCCGGAAGACGACCGTCCGTGCACGAGCACGATGTACGTTTCATCAATTGCACGGCAGCTGCACGCCGCGCGGCGTGAGCCAATCGACGACGCCGTCCCCGAGCTCGCCCCAGATGTCGCCGCCCCAGCACGCCGCGCCGCTGCCGGTGATCGCGCACGACTGATCGATGCCGGTCGCGATGCTCGTCGCGCCGGTCACGCCCGGCACCATCATCGGCGACGGCGCGTTGGCGTACGTCGCGTTGCCGATCTGGCCCTCGCCGTCGGTGCCCCAGCACGACACGTTGCCGGCCGAGATCGCGCACGTGTGCGCCTGGCCGACCGCGAAGTCGCTGACGTTATCCAGCACGTGCTGCGGCGTGTTCTTGTTGTTGGTGTTGCCGATGCCGAGCTGGCCGTCGTTGTTGGCGCCCCAGCACCACAGCGAGTTGTCGGACTCGAGCGCGCATGTGGAGTCGCCATGCGTCGCGAGCTTGACGACACCGGTCAGCGCGCTCGTGCTCACCGGCGTGTCGGTTTCGCCGCCGCTGCCGTCGCCGAGCTGGCCATCGCCGCCCTCGCCCCAGCATTTGACGGCACCGTTCGCGACGATCGCGCAGGTGTGCGAGTTGCCGGCGGCGATCGCGGTCGCGCCGCTGATCGCCGACAACATCAATGGCGTGTCCGACGCGGTGTACGCGCCGGTGCCGAGCTCGCCGTTGTAGCCCTGCCCCCAACACGCGACCGAACCGTCCATCAGCACCGCGCACGTGTGCGCGCGGCCGCACGCGATGTCGATCGCGGGCATCGCTAACGCGACCTCGATCGGCACCGCCGAGTCGTCGGCGTTGTCGACGCCGAGCGAGCCCGTGTACGACTGGCCGAAGCACGCGACCGAGCCGTCCATGCGCAACAAGCAGCCGTGATACCAGCCGAGCGCGAGCTTCTGGATCGTCGACTCGCCGAGGATCGGCTGCGCGATGCCGGTGTCGGCGTACGAGCCATCGGCGAGCTCGCCGTCTTCGCCGTAGCCGAAGCAGCTCGCGGTGTGGTCGGCGAACAGCACGCAGCTGCGCGAGCCGCCGGCCACGACCACGGTCGCGCCGGTGACACCTTGCACCGCTTGCGGCGTCGGAACCGCGGTGCGCTTGCCATCGCCGAGCTGACCGCGGCCATTGTAGCCGGCGCATTCGATCGCGCCGGTGGTGGTAACGACGCATGCGTGATCGTCGCCGATCGCGAGCTGCGCGATCGACGCGAGCGGCGAGACCGATGCGACTTCGTGATCGTCGGCCTGCAGATCGAACGCTTCGCCGTTTTCGTCGTCACCCCAGAACCACACCTGCCCGTTGATGTCGATGCCGCCGAACTGGCCGTCGCCCGACACGAACGTCGACAGCGCGATCGGCAGCGCCGTCGAGACGAGCGTCGCCGAGTCGTTCTCGGTCGCGTCGCCGAGCTCGCCGTCGTCGTTGCCGCCGACGCACAGCATGCCGACCGCGGTCTGTGCGCACACGGCGCGATCGCTGACCGCGACGGCCGTCGCCGGCCCCAGGCTCGGGATCGGCATCGGCGTGCCACGCGCGGTCGTCGTGCCGTCGCCGAGCTGGCCGCGGTTGTTCGCTCCCCAACACATCACGGTGCCGTTCGCGAGCGCGCACGCGGTGCCGGCGTGCGCCGAGATCTGCGTGACGCCGGTCAGCCCGCTGATCGGCTGCGGCATGCCGCGATCGGTGTTCGAGTTGTCGCCGAGCTGGCCCGAATCGTCCGCGCCCCAGCACGACACGGCACCGCCGACGATCGCGCACGTGAACGAGTCGCCCGCGGCGAGCGCGTTCGCCCCGCTGACCAGCGCCGTCACCGGCATGCGCGCGTCGGCCATCGTGCCGTCGCCGAGCTGGCCGTTGCCGTTCTTGCCCCAGCACTGCACGCCGGCACTGCCCAACGCGCACGTGTGTGCGCCGCCGCCGACGACGAGCGTCGCGCCGGTGACCGTCAACACCTGCGTCGGCTCGAGCGCGTCGATCGCGGTGCCATCCCCGATCTGGCCCGAGTCGTTGGCTCCCCAGCACCACACCGTGCCGTCGTCGCGAACCGCGCAGCTGTGCGCGGCGCCGAGCCCCACCGACATCGCGCACGTCGTACCCATCGCCGTCTCGGGCAAGCAATAGCCGCCGACGCACGAGTACTCGCTCGGGCACGGCCCGTCGGTGCCGCACTGGAACAGCGTGCCGGTGTAATCGACTTTCAGCGAGCACGCCGCCAGCAGCGCGGCGATCGCGATGACCTTCATGGACACGGCAGATTCACTCCGCGCACCGCGAGGTAGTCGACGACGCCATCGCCGAGCTGGCCCCATTGATCGAACCCCCAGCATTGATAGCCCGCACTCGACAGCGCGCAGACGTGCGTGTCGCTCGCGGCGACGTTCGTCACGCCGGTGAGGCCGAGCTTGACCGGTGCATCGCGCTCGTCGTACGTGCCGTCGCCGATCTCGCCGACGCTGTTGTCGCCCCAGCACCACAGCGAACCGTCTTGCTCGATCGCACACGCTTCGCTATCGCCGACCGCGAGCTGCGTCACGTTGTCGAGCGCCTGCACCGGCACGCCTTGGCCGTTGGTGTTGCCGACGCCGACCTCGCCTTCGCCGTTGTAGCCCCAGCACCACACCGTGTGATCGGCGAGCAGCGCGCAGTTCGTGCCGCCTTGCGAATAGACCGCCTGCACGTTCGCGAGCGCCGGCACGACCTGTGGCGTCTCGAGAATGTCTTCGTTGTAGCCATCGCCGAGCTCGCCGGAGTAGTTCGCGCCCCAGCACGCGACCGTGCTGTCGGCGAGCAGCGCGCACGTCTGATCGTAGCCGCACGTGACGTCGGTCGCCGCCGGCAGGATGTCGGAGCCCGAGCCCATGTCGACGGCGATCGGCGTCGACGTGCCGTCGGTGGTGCCGTCGCCGAGCTCGGCATCGCTGTTGTAGCCCCAGCATCGCAGCGAGCCGTCCATCAGCACGGCGCACGCATGCGCGCGGCCGGCGCTGATCTTCTTTGCCGGCATCGGCAGCGCGACATGCTGCGGCAGCGGCGCGTCGTAGTCGCTGTTCACGCCGAGGCTGCCTTGCTCGTCGTAGCCCCAGCAGTAGACGGCGCCGCCGGTGACGATCGCGCACGCGAAGTCGTAGCCGCCATCGATCTGCTGGATGCCGAGCAGCGAAACCGGCGCCGGTGTGCCGCGCGACGTGAAGGTGCCGTCGCCGAGCTCGCCGTTTTGGTTCCAGCCCCAGCACTGCGCCGACGCATCGCCCATGATCGCGCAGGTGTAATCGCCCGACGGCTGCAGCACCGCGCCGCTCGGCAGCGCGAGCGTTTGCGGCGTCGGCTGCGTCGTGCGCATGCCGTCGCCGAGCTGGCCGTGCGAGTTGTAGCCGTCGCAATCGATCGCGTTCGACGTGGTCAGCACGCAGGTGTGCTGGCCGCCGGCCGCGATCCCCGCGACGTTCGCGTAGACCTTCGTCGGCGCCGGATGATCGCCGTCGTCTTGATCGAACAGCCGGCCGTTGTAGCCGTTGCCCCAGCACCACATGTCGCCCGAGCCGGTGATGCCGCAGACGTGCTGGTCGCCGCCCATCATCTTGACCAGCGTCACCGGCACCGATGTGAGCACCGGCGTGAGCTGGCCGGCGCCGTCGTCGACGCCGTCGCCGAGCTGGCCGTTGCCATCGGCGCCCCAACACGCGACGCCGCTGCCGGTCTGCGCGCAGCCGCCTTGCTCGGTCATCGCGACGTGCGTCGCGCCCGCGATGCTGGCGATCGGCTTGGGCATGCCGTCGTTCTTCTTCAGGCCGTCGCCGAGCTCGCCGTTGATGTCCTCGCCCCAGCACCACACGCTGCCGTCGGTGCGCACCGCGCAGCTCGTCTCGTCCGCGGTCGACAGCTCGACGACGCCGGTGATCATCGCCGGCATCGCCAGGCCGCGCGTCGTCGTCGTATTGTCGCCGAGCTCGCCCGCTCCGTTGTAGCCCCAGCACTCGACGCCGTCGCCGACCACCACGCACGTGTGCTCGTAACCGAGCGTCAATTGCGACGCGCTGCCGACGTTCATCGCCGGCACCGGCATGCGCGCATCGGTCATCGTGCCGTCGCCGAGCTCGCCGTGGCTGTTCTGGCCCCAGCACCATACGCCGCCCGACGTGTCGAGCGCGCACGTGTGGAGAGAGCCGGCCGCGATCGCGGTGATCTTGACGGTGAGCCCGGCGACTTGCACCGGCTCGAGCCGGTCGATCGTCGTGCCGTCGCCGAGCTGGCCGTGATCGTTCTTGCCCCAACACCACGCGGTGCCGTCGCTGCGCACGGCGCACGAGTGCTCCTCGCCGGCGCCGATCGCGATCGCGCACGTCGACCCGGTCGGTTGCTCGGGCACGCACGTGTCCTCGACGCACGTGAAGCTGTCGGGACAGTTGCCGCTCGGATCGCATGCGGCGAGCCCGGGCGGCGTGCCGACGTCGAGCGTGCACGAGCACGCGAGCGCAACCAGCGCCGCGATCCGCGCTTTCAAAACGCGCCTCCGAACACGACGCTGCCGCCGCCCGGCGTCGGCACGATCGCGACGTGCTGCCGCTCGTAGTGCGGCCGCGTCACGAACAAGATCGCCGCACCGATCGCGAACGCGCCACCGATGCCCAGGCCGATGTCGAACGCGAGCAGCTCGCGATTGATCTTGGTCTGGAGCTTTTGCGCCTCGCTGAACTGATGCTCGCTACTGTTCGCATCGATGGTCGCGAGCTCGTCGCGGCCGCTACGCGCCGCGAAGCCGAAATACGTGCCGGCGCCGGCGAACGCGACGGCCGCGGTGCCCCACAGCCACCACCGCAACAACACCGGCCGCGGATGCTCGGGCTCTACCGCCATCGGTTTCGCGACCGGCTTCTTCGCGACGACCACGTCGGCCTCGGCCCCGGTGATGACGAGCGGCACGTCGCTCGTGCCGAGCTCGACGACGCGATTGCCGTGCTTGTCGAGCGCCTGCACGCGCAAGTCGAGCCGATGCCCGCGCGGCAGCGCGATCGCGTCGCCGGGCTTACCGTCGAGCTGTTGCTCGACGCCGCCATCGGCGCGCACGAACACGCGCTCGCTCGCGACCAGCTTCAACGAGTCGCTGACGATCGCGACCGCGACCGTCGGCGGATCGCTCGTCGTATCCGCCTTGACCTTGACCTGCGCGCCCGCGCTCTGCGCCGCGGCGAACGGCTTGGTGATCTTCGGCGACGTGCCGTCGGGCAACGTGCCTTTCGGATCGAGCGCGAGCCAGTCTTCGAACGCGTGCTTCGCCGCCTTCGTTTCGCCGAGCGCAGCTTCGACGATGCCCGTCAGCTTGTAGATCTCGGCGAGCTCGTCGGGGCTCGCCGAGCCGGCATCGAGCGCCTGAACGAGCAGCGGCCGCGCCGCCATGTAGTCCGAGCTCTCGACGGATTTGCGCGCGCTCGCAAGCGCATCGTCGGCACTGGCCGATCGACCCGCGAGCGACACCAGCGCGAAGACAATCGCGGCCCGGCGCATCGCACGGCATCGTATCACCCCGATCGTGTGCGCGTCGCTCGCACATGGGCGATCGCGATCACCACTCGATGCGGCGAACCGGCGCGGTCTTTCCCGATTCGATCGTGATCGATGCCGTCTTCGCAGTTCCCGACGGCGAAACCGCCTTCACGGCGTGATGCCCCGGCGGCAGACTGATGTGCACGAGCGGCGTGTCGCCGTAATTCTTGCCGTCGATGTAAATCGTCGCGTAGACCGGCGCCGAATCGATCGTGATGTAGCCCGGCGGCCCGCTCGGCGCGCTCTCATGCGGTGCCTCGTGCTTGATATGCGGCGCCGGCGGAATCGGAATCGGAGTCGGTGTCGGTGGCGGAATCGGAGTCGGAATCGGTTGCGGTGTCGGTGTCGGTGTCGGTTGCGGCGTCGGCGTCGGCGTCGGCGGGAGCACAGGCGTCATCGCCACGACGTCCGCTGCCGGCGGCGACACGGGCGGCGCTAGCGGCTCCGGCTTCTTCATCATCGCCATCACGCCGGTGACGACCGCCGCAGCCGCAACAACACCGATCGCGACGATCCACGGCAGCTTCGATCGCCCGCGCACACCGACGTCGGCTTCGTCGTCCACGACCCTCTGCGCACGCGACCGCGTCGGGTCGCGCTTCGGCGGCACGGTCGAGCCCGGCGGCGCGATCATCACGCCGGTCATCGCCGCGGCGTCTCGGTCTTGCGGATCGACCGTCGTCTGCTCCGAGCGCGAGCGCCAGCCCGGCGGCGGCGTGAACCCACTCGACGATGGCTCTTCGAGCGAGCTGATCGCCTGCTGCGCACGCACGTAGTGCTCGACCTCGGCTTGTGCCGCGGCGAGCTTGCCGCGCAGGTTCGACACCGGCGTGGCGCTGGTGACCTTGCCGCCGAGCGGATTGGAGTTCTCGAGATCGAAGTTGTCGCCGTGGCGCGCGAGCTCGAGCAAGTGACGTTGCTCGACGAGCACGCCGTGAAACGACGACTCGACCACGTCGGCGATCTGCGCGGCCGTGCGCGGCCCGCCGAGCGGTGCACATGCCTGCGCGAGCGCTTCACCGAACGCGCGCGCGGTCGGAAATCGATCGTCGCGGTCGCGCGAGACCGCACGCGCGATCGCATCGCCGGCGAGCGGCGGCACGTCGGGGCGCAACTCGCAGATGTGCGGGATCGGCTCGGCGGTGATCGCCTGAAACGTCAAGAACTCGGTCTCGCGCTTGAACAAGTGGCGCTGCGCGAGGCACTCCCACAACACGCAGCCGAGCGCCCACACATCGGCGCGGCGATCGATCTTCTCGCCGCGCAGCTGCTCGGGCGCCATGTAGCAATACGTGCCCTTGAGCGCGCCGGTGCTGGTCTTGGCCGACTGGTCTTGAACTTTCGCGATGCCGAAGTCGAGGACTTTGACGATGCCGTCGATCGTCACGAACAAGTTCTGCGGCGAGATATCGCGATGCACGACGCCGAGCAGCTCGCCGTTGCTCGCCTTGAGCTGATGCGCGTGATGCAGGCCTTCGCACGCCTGCACGCCGAACCCGGCGACGAGCTGGATCTCGGCCGGCGACGGGTAGTAGTCGCGGCGGCGAAAGATCGAGAGCGGCACGCCGGCGAGGTACTCCATCGCGATGTAGTACTGGCCCGCGATCTCGCCGAGCTCGAACACCTGGCACACGTTCGGATGCGAGATCCGCGCGACCACGCGCGCCTCGTCGAGGAACATCGCGACGAACTGCGGGTCCTTGGCGAGGTGCGGCAAGATCCGCTTGATGCAGACGAGCTTCTCGAACCCGCCGTCGCTGAGCAGGCGCGCGAGAAAGATCTCGGCCATGCCCCCGGTCGCCAGCTTGGCGACGAGCGTGTATTTACCGAAGCTGCTCGCTTCGGAGGCCGAGGCGACCTCCATCAACGGAAGTATACGCGGCTACAGGCCGATCCAGTAGTTGACCTTGACCATCACGAGGTTATCGCCGGGGGTGTTGGTCGCTAGCTCGTTGATATCGTGGCCGGGAAAGAATCTGCCGTCGTCGAGCGAATTGGTTCGACCGTGGTTCCAGATCACGAACACGGTCGACCCGGGCAGATACTCCCAGCGCAACACGACCGTCGAACGCAGCTG
>DATBAS010000115.1:0-40446 GCA_036271395.1 Kofleriaceae bacterium | reverse complement strand
GTCTCGGGCGACAGCTCGACGGTCAACGCCGCGAGCGCGGGCGTCAGCTGCTCGAGGTTGCGCCCGCCGACGAGCACGCTCGTGACGTCGGGGTGCGAGGCCGCCCACGCCACCGCGAGCGTCGTGGGTGCGTGACCGAGCTCGGCGGCGAGCTCCGTGAACCGGCCCGCGGCGTCGAACATCGCGGGATCGCCGTAGCGCGTCGCGTACATCGCGTTGTCGACGAGGCGGCCGGTCGCGGGCCGCGCGCCGGCGCCGTACTTGCCGGTCAGGAGGCCGCCGCCGGTCGGCGAGTACGGGATCACGGCGAGCCCGAGCGCGCGCGCCATCGGCAGCAGCTCGACCTCGGCCTGGCGCTTGACGAGGTTGTACATCGGCTGGATCGCCGCGAACGGCGCGAGGTGCTCGCGCGCCGCGACGCCGAGCGCGTGCGCGACCTGCCACGCCGCGTAGTTGCTGCACGCGGGGTAGACGATCTTGCCGGCGCGCACGAGATCGTCGAGCGCGCGCAACGTGTCGCCGAGGTCGGCGGCGTCGTCGAAGCGGTGCACGTAGTAGAGGTCGATGCGGTCGGTGGCGAGCCGGCGCAGCGACGTCTCGACCGCGCGCACGAGGTGAAACCGCGACGAGCCGCGCGCGTTCGGGCCCGTTCCCGTCGGGAAATACGCCTTCGTCGCGATCACGAGCTCGTCGCGCTCGCCGCGCATCAGCCGGCCGACCATCTCTTCCGACCGGCCGTCGTTATAGACGTCGGCGGTGTCGATCAAGTTGACGCCGGCATCGCGGGCCGCGCGCCACATCTTCGCGGCGGTCGCTTCGTCGGAGTCGCCGCCGAACGACATCGTGCCGAGCGCGACGCGCGCGACGCGCACGCCGGTGCGACCGATGAGATTCACCGCGTGAACGCGCTCTCGATGCGGTGGAGCACTTTCTCCTCCGACGCCGAAACCTTGCCGATCCCCAAGAAGCCGCCGGCCGCGGCGGCGACCATCTTCGCGAAGCCGACGATCTGATTCTTGAGCAGGCGGTTCTGCTCGTCGCTGAGCTGACCGACAAGTGCCTTGATGTAGGCCTCCCACGCATCGATCAGCTCGTCGCTCGGCTTCTTCGCGAGCCACGACTCGAGCAGCTCGTAGCCGGGCGAGCCCTTATCGAGGCCTTTGCCGTGCGCGCCTTGCAGGATCGCGGTGCGCTCGTTGTCCTGCACTGCCCCGTCGGCCCACGCGACCTGAATGAGCGGGACCAGCGACAACGCCGCGATCGTGTTCGCCGCGAGGCCCAAGTGGACGAGCTTGTCGAGCACCGTGTCGTCGGTCATGCCCGACGCCTTGCGCAGCTCGTCCTTCGACGTGCGGGAATCGAGCTGGGACTTCATCGCCGCGATCTTCTCGTGGTTCTGTTTATCGTAAAACTGATTTTCGAGCGCGCGGCCGCGTTCTTCGAGAGTCACTTCGCTCATGGCCGCGACCTTACCGTAAGATGTTCGGATGAGGGTGGTCGTGCCGGTGTTGTGCGCCCTGGTATTCCTCGGCGGCGCGTGCCGGTTCTCGCCGTTCGATGTCGCGACCGGCGGCGACGGCGGCGGCATCGCGATGGGCGGCGACGGCGGCTCGCAGGATGCCGGCGGCAGCGGCAGTGCAGCGCCCGATGCGGCGCCGGTTTGCTACGGCGGCGGACCGGCGATGACGTGCCTCGACAGCGCACCGACCACCGCGTATCCGGGAGGCTCGATGACGATCGACACCGACTCGCCGATGCAATGCCGCAGCGACGTCACGCTGCCGAAAGCCAACGTCGTCTGCGTGATCGCGTACACGGCGATCTCGCTCACCGACACGATCTCCGCGCACGGCTCGCGTCCGCTCGTGATCGTCTCGGCCGGCAACTTCACGATCGAGACCAACGGCATCGTCGATGCCGGGAGCCATGGCAGCGGCGCGCCGCAGGCAGTCGGTCCGGCCGCGAACGGCTCGTGCAACGGCGGGCTCGAAGGCTTCCACGGCGGCGGTGCCGGCGGATCGTTTGCCGGCCTCGGCGGCGCCGGCGGCACGCCGAACGCGCTCGACGGCGTCCCGGGATTTCCACCGTCGAGCCCGACGGCGCTGCGCGGCGGCTGCCCCGGCGATGACGGCGACGACAGCCCGGGCTCGCACGGCGCCGGCGGCGGCGCGGTCGCGCTGGTCACCAACGCCACGCTCGAGATCGACGGCTACGTCGACGCGAGCGGCGCGTTCGGCGCCGGCGGCAACGGCGGCAACTACGGCGGCGGAGGCGGAGGAGGCGGCGGCGGCATGATCGAGCTCGCCGCGGCAAGCGTGACCGGCACGGGCCAGATCTTTGCCGCGGGCGGCGGCGGCGGCGAAGGCGGCGAGAACAACAACGGGACGATGACCGACGGCAAGGCGGGCAACGATCCGAGCACGTCGTCGTTCGGTGCAGGCGCCGCGGGCGGCGACGGTTTCACGACCGACGCCGGCGCGGGCGGCAACGGCGACGGCACGACGGACCTGATCCCCGTCGACGGCAACAACGGCCAAAGCGGCACCGGCACGGTGCACGTCGGCGGCGGCGGTGGCGGCGGCTCGTCGGGCTACTTGTTCGTGCACGGCAGCCTGTCGTTCGCCGGCGGCGCGACGTCGCCCAGCGCGACCGCGAACTAAACCCAGAGCTCGCCTGTTGATCGCGTTCCTCGTAGTCGTGTCACGTGCACGTGCACGTGCACGTGCACGATCGTGTCGCCCGCGTCGCCGACGTGGCTCGTGTCGGATCCGTCGAGAGAGCCGACCGTTCTACATTCCGGATCGGTGGGGATCGCGGAGAGCCGTGGACGAGCAGGTCGGAGCAACCGAACCGAGCGCTGGGTTAGATCAGCTTCTGGTGCGCGTCGCGCAGCTCGGCGAGCTCGGTCTGTCCGCGTGCGCGCGCCGCATCGATCGTCTCGGTCGCGGCGATCGGCACGCGAACTTCGTAGTAGCTCTTGAGCTTCGGCTCGGTACCGCTCGGCCGCATGATCACGCGGCGACCGCCGGTGAGCCGCCAGACCAGCACGTCCGACGGCGGCAACCCGCCTTCGCCTTTCGCGAGATCGAGCGCGGCTTCGACGGCGTGACCGGCGATCGCCTTCGGCGGCTCGGCGCGGAACCGCGCCATCACGCGCTTGATCTCTGCGATGCCCTCGCTGCCCGGCTTGGTGATCGAGACCTGCTCGGTCACGAACAAGCCGACGCGGCGGTAGATGTCGTCGAGGTGCTGCTGGACCGTTCGGCCCTTCGCGCGATTCCACGCGACGAGATCCGCGAAGATCACGCAGGCCGACACGCCGTCCTTGTCGCGGACCAGGGGGCCGACCGAGTAGCCGAGCGCCTCTTCGTAGCCGACGACGAAGCGGCCGTGATGCTCGCGCTCGTAGTCCATCGCGGCGTTGCCGATCCACTTGAAGCCGGTGAGTGTCTCGCGATAGTCGGCGCCGGCGGCCTTCGCCAGGTACGACAACAGCTGCGACGACACGATCGTCGTCGCGACCATGCGCTTGTCGGCAGGGGAGACCTCCAAGAGGTAGTCGGCGAGCAGCGCGCCGACTTGATCGCCGGTGAGCGCTTGGTAGCCAGGGTCGTGAGGAACCGCGACGCACAGCCGATCGGCGTCGGGGTCGTTGGCGAGCACGAGGTCGGCTTTGACCTTCGCCGCGAGCGCGAGCACGCGATCCATCGCGCCTGCTTCCTCGGGGTTCGGAAACGCGACCGTCGGAAAATCCGGATCGGGCTCGCGCTGCGACGGCTCGGTGTGGACGCTGCGATAGCCGGCACGCTCGAGCGCGGGCTCGGTCGATCGCGCGCCGACGCCGTGCAGCGGCGTGTACGCGATAATCAGATCGGCGTTCGCCGGCCCTGCTGCTGGGTCGATGACGCGCAATTTCTCGACCGCGTCGACGTAGCGATCGTGCAGCGCCTCGTCGAGGTCGATCACGAGCTTCTTCGCGCGCGCGTCTGCGAGCGAGGGCATCGCCAGCTGATTGCTCGGGCCGATGCGCGCGATCGCAGCCGCGATGCCGGTGTCGTGCGGCGGGATGATCTGCGCGCCGTTGCCCCAGTAGACTTTGTAGCCGTTGTACTGCGCAGGATTGTGGCTCGCGGTCACCATCACACCGGCGCACGCGCCGCGATCGACGACGGCCCACGCGGTGGTCGGCGTCGGCCACGGCCGGTGCGCGAGAAACGCGCGAATCCCGGCGCCGGCGAGCACGCGCGCGGTGTCCTCGGCGAACTCGCGTGACAAGTGACGCGCGTCGTGACCGATCACCACGCCGCGATCGGCGACGCCTTGCGCGCGCAAATACGCGGCGAGCCCGGCGCTGACCTTGCGCACGAGCACGCGGTTCATGCGCTGTGGTCCCGGGCCGAACATCCCGCGCAAACCGGCGGTGCCGAACTCGAGCTGGCCGTGAAACAGCTCGTGGAGCTGCGCGTAGTCGCCGGCATCGAGCATCGCCTTCAGCTCGCCGCGGGTTTTCGGATCGGGATCTTCGGCGAGCCACTGCTCGGCGGCTTCGCGGTCGGGCGGGTGGAGTGACATGCGAGACGACTCTACCGCTGTCAATTCGCGGTTCCGCTTCCCCACTCACTATTCTGTGCGACGTGACCGGTGCGCGCGTGCGCACGTTTTGGTCGCGTCTCTCTAGCCGCCCTGCGCTTCGCTCTGCTTCTTCTTCATCTTCGCGATCAGGCCGGAGAACCCGTCGCTCGTGATGATCTTGTTGAACATCGCGCGATAGTTCTCGACGAGCCCGACGCCGTCGGTGTTGACGTCCCACGCCTTGAGCTTGCCGGCGTCGCTGTGCAACACGTAGTCGACCTCGATCTTGTACGGGTGGCCGTGGCGCTTCGTGTTGATCTGCGTCGTCACGACGGTGTCGCCGTCTTTGTCGGCCGACTCGCCGGTGTAGTCGACGGTGTAGTCGAGGTTCGCGCGCAGGCCGTTGACGTAGTTCGCCTCGATCAGGCTTCGCAGCGTGCTCAAGAACTCCGTCTGCTGCGCCGGGGTGAGCTTCGCCCACTGATCGGCCATCGCGCGCTTGCCGAGCTCGTCGATGTCCAGGAAGTCGCGCACCGAGCTGGTGACCTTCGTCGCCTGATCTTTTTCGGCGGGCGAGCCGGCCGGAACCTTTTGCTTGAGCAGCGCCGCGATCTTCTCGTTCGCGGTTTTCACCGATGCCGTGCCGGGGCCGGGCTTGTCGGCGAAGGCATACGACGAGGCGGTCACGGCGAGGAGCAACATCAACAAAACGGCGCGCTTCATGGTCATCCTGGTTTGGGCCTACTTCAGACGCGATGGGCCGGCGCGGAATTCACCGCGGGCTCTGCCGAGGCGTACCACGGCGACGTTCCAGTCGAACACCGCTTGTGCCCACTGCGCCCGCATCTGAAACCACGCGATATACGCATCTGCGAGATCGCGGGCTTCGGCGGTGCCGATCGCTTGCGCTTGCAACACGGCGGCGACCCAGGTGCGCGCGGCTTTTTCGCCTTCGGCGCTCGCGGCGACCTTGTCGTGCGCGGCCTTGGCCTCGCCGAGCGCGGAGTCGCCATCGAGCCGCGCGCCGATCGCCGCGAGATCGGATTGTGCGTGCGATTTGCGCGCGTCGGCTTCGGCACGATCGCTGCGAGCTTTGACGTTCCACGGCTCGAGCGTCCACGACAGGCCGAGCACGAGCCCGGCGCCGCTGCGGTTGTACGGATTGTTCGCGTACGCGCTCGGCGGATCTTGCGCGCCTTGCGCGTCGGCGATCAGCGCGGTGCCGACGAGCGCGATGTCGGGAAAGTAGTTCGCGTGCGCGGCCGCGGCGAGCTCGTCGGCCGCGGTCGCGCCCTGCGATGCGGCGAGCTTCTGCGGGCGGCGATCGATCGGCACGTCGGCCGGCAACGGCTGGTCGAGCGCGGCGAGCTCGGTGTCGTCGATGTCGGCATCGGCCTGCGCCGTGATCGCGCGCAAGCCGGCGAGCGCTTGCGCTTCGATCTTGGCGGCGTCGGCGCGCTGCGCCTTCGCGGTCGCGAGCAGCACGGCGACGCGTTGGCGATCTTGGATCGTCGCGCCGTGGCTGGCGTCGAAGTCGGTCTTGGCCTTCTGGATCTCGTCGATGCCATCGTCGAGCATGTCGCCGAGCGTGCGCGCCAGTTTCAAGCCCCAGTACGCTTTCGCGGCGTCGCTTGCCGCATCGCCGGCGGCTTCGTTCGCGAGCGCGTCTTGCGCGGCCAAGCCGGCGCGCGCCGCCGATCGCGCGTGATCGATCTTGCCGAACGTGTAGAGCGGTTGCGTGATGTCGAGCTCGGCGCCGGCGAACAGGCCATCGAACCGGAATGCGAAGTTGTTCGGCGAGGTGAACGCGCACGCCGCCGCGGCGGCCGTGTTTGGGTTGCCGTTGACATCGACGCAGTCGATCTTCGGGCTGATCGTCGCGAACGCGGTGGCCTTCATGCGCGGGTAACGAGCGGCGTCGGCCTCGTGCACGCGCGCCGCGGCCGACTCGCGATCTTGTTCGGCCATCACGACGCGCGGGTTCGCGATCGCCTTTGCGGTCACTTGATCGAGCGTGAGCTTTTCGGCGGAAGCGAGCTCGGGAACCAACACGAATGCGAGCACGATGCGCGCGAGCACGAACCAACGCATGGCGCTGGTTGTAGCTCACTACGGCGTCGGGCGCGGCTTCAGCACCAGCAGCTTGGTCGGTCCGTCGATCGTCTTGCTCTGGTTGTCGTTGATCAGCGCGATGCGGCCGTCGGGCAGCCGCGCGATGCCTTCGAGGTTGTAGGTGTCGTGGATCACCGGCGCCAGATCGAGGACCAGCGTCGGCGTGACAACGCTCGCATTCGGCGCGTTCGGCGCGAGCACGCCGTGCAGGATCCGCTCGACGCCAAAATGCCGCTCGATGCCGACGAAGTCGACGCTGCCATCCGGCGCGAAGCGGCAATCCAATGCGCTGAGCTTGCCGGTCGACGTGGTGAGGTGCAGCTCCGCGAGTGTCAGCTGGCCTTTGGTGATCCGCGCGAGCGGCGCCCACTTGGTGCCGTCGGCGAACGTGCCGCGCTCTTCGATGCCGACGACGATGTCGTCGCCCGAGCCGCAGATCGCTTCGGAGCCGTGGTTGACCTGCAGCGTGACGCCGAGGTCGGCGTCGGTGAGATCGCGCGTGCTCGTGACGGCGAGGTGCCCGTCGGGGCGAAGCTCCGCGAACAGCACACCGGCGGTCTTCGTGTTCTGACCTTCGATGCCGAGCGCGAAGTTGCTGCCGCCGAGCCACGCGATCGATTCGGTGTCGTTGCCATCGGGCACGCCGTCGACCGGATGCTCGACGATTGCCGTCACCGCGGAGCCCGCGAGCGTCAATTCGCTCGCGAACCGATCGCGCTCGGCGATCGCCCAGATGTGGCCGGAGCCGTCGAGCGTCAGGTCCGATTCGCCCGGCGGCACGGTCGCCAGCACGATCTGCTGATCGAACAGCTGCGATGCCGCCGATTCGTCGATGTGATCGTGCTTGCCGCACGCGGCTGCGATGACAACGAGTGCGAGCGCTCTCATGCGGTGCGCAGGATGATACGCGTGATCTCGAGCGGCGCGAGCAAGCGCACCGGCGGCCCCCAGTAGCCACACCCGCGCGTGACGTAGACCTTGGTGCCTTCGTGCTCGTAGGAGCCGGCGAGCATGCCGCCTTGCTGCATCTTCACGATGTAGTGCCACGGCCAGATCTGGCCGCCGTGCGTGTGTCCCGACAGCTGCAGGTCGACGCCGTAGTCGCTCGCGTGGCGAACTTGTCGCGGCTGATGGGCGAGCATGACGAGCACGCGGCTCGGGTCGCGCCCGGCCGTCGCTTTGGGAAAGTCTTCGCCGTGGCCGAACCATTCATACGCGCTGTGATCGTCGACGCCGCCGAGATCGAACGTCGCGCCATGCTTCGTGATCGCGACGCGCTCGTTGCGCAGGTAACGCGCGCCGAGCCGCGTGATCTCGGCGATCCACTCGTTCACGCCCGCGTAGTACTCGTGGTTGCCGGTGACGGCAAACACGCCGTGTGGTGCGTGGAGCTGCGCGAGCGGAGCCACGTCGCCCTTCAGGCTCTCGACCGGCCCGTCGACGAGGTCGCCGGTCAGCGCGATCAGATCGGGCGACAGCGCGTTCGCGCGATCGACGACGCGCTGGACGAACGCGCGATCGATCGTCATCCCGGTGTGCAGGTCGGAGAGCTGCACGATCGAGAAGCCGTCGAACGCCTTCGGCAGCTTCGCGAGTGGAACCTCCACCGTCACGATCTCGTGATCGCCGCGCGCTTCGAGCACGCCGCGGCCCACGCTAGCTCCTGCCACCACGAGCGCGGTGCCGCCGGTGACGCGGCTCAAGAACTCGCGGCGCGACAACCCGACCGCGTCGGGCCGGCGCGTGATCTTGCGGCCGATCCACGCCGCGATGCGCGGCAGATCGCTGACGAACAGCGCGACGGTGGCCAGGCCCACGAACGCGAGCCACGGCAGCGCGATCCAGGCCAGCACCGACGATGCTTGTGGTGCCCACAGCCGCATCGACGTCGTCAGCGGGATCGACAGCATCATCAGGATGACGAACGCGCCCAAGATCCGGCGCCGCCTGCGGCCGAGCTCGAGCACGTCGGTCGCGCGCTGCCAGACATAGAGGTGGAGCGAGCCCGAGAAGATCAGGCCGAACAAGATGCGCCAGACAACTGCCACCGCGCCAAAGCCTTGCACGAAACTGCTTCGGCGGCATGATCGTTTCGTGCCACCGATTGTGCTCTACGACGGCACCTGCGGGCTCTGCAGTAAGAGCGTGCAGTGGATCCTGCGCCACGAAGCCGATCACGCGCTCGTGTTCGCCCCGTTGCAGGGCGAGACCGCGGCCGAGCTGCGCGCGCGCCATCCCGAGATCCCGAACACGCTCGACAGCGTGGTGCTCGTCGATGAAGCCGATCGCGTTTGGCTGCGCAGCAAGACGTTCCTGCGCGTCGCCAAGCACCTGCGCACGCCGTGGCGCATCGGCTGGCACGTGCGCTGGCTGCCCGCGTTCGTGCTCGACCTCGGCTATCGCGTGATCGCGCGGCTGCGCTATCGAATCTGGGGGCGCGCCGACGCTTGCGAGATTCCGGCGCCGGAATCTCGCGAGCGGTTTTTGCCGTGAGCTAGCGCGTGCGGTGGCGGAGCGCCTTGAGGGCCTGGATGCCCTGCGGGCCGCGACCCATCTCGCGCGGCTTGTGGAACTCGTGCTGCGTGAACGCGGCCGGTCCGCTGGTGCAGTGAGTCGACGGCGCGAAGCCGGCGCGCTCGTTGGCGACGTCGATGTCGGTCACGAAGCCGCGCAAGAACATGTCGCCCATCGTCATCTCACCGTCATCGCCGCCGCCGAGCATCACCACGCAAAAGTGACACGCGCGCCCATCAAAGCGTGAGCTACGGCTCAACGCTTCGTAACGATCATCGGCATGCCGCCTTTCGGGCGCAGCGTGACCTGTGGGTCGTAATCGACCTTCGCCGTGGTGACTCGCCTCAGATCGGCGTGCTGCACGAGCGTCGCCAGCGCGAGTTGCGCCTCGAGCAGCGCGAAGTGCGAACCGATGCACACGCGCGGGCCGGCGCCGAACGGCAGGTAGCGCTCGCGCGGCCGCTGTTTCTTCGCGTCGGCGAAGAAGCGCTCGGGCCGGAACGAATCGGGATCGGGGTAGTAATCGGCGCGGCGGTGAATGCCGCGGATGTTGACCGCGATGATCGTGCCCTTCGCGAAGTGATGGCCGCCGAGCTCGACGTCCCGCGCGCATTCGCGGCCCGTCATGTACGCGGGCGGGTGCATGCGCATCGCTTCTTCGACGACGGCGAGGTTGTAGGGCAGGGCGCTCAGATCGGCGATCGTGATGCGGCGCTTGCCGAGCTTGTCGATCTCGCTTTGCAGCGTCGCGAGCACGGCGGGATTCTTCGCGAGCTCGTACCACGTCCACGTCAGCGCGTTCGCGGTGGTCTCGTGACCTGCGAGGAGTAGCGTCATCACCTCGTCGCGGACCTGGCGATCGGAGAGCCCGGTGCCGTCGTCGTCGCGCGCGAGCAAGAGGATCGACAGCACGTCGCCTTTGTCGGTGCCGCGCGCGCGGCCCTCCGCGATCAGGCGATAGACCACGCCGTCGAGCATCTTGACCGCGCGCCGCATCTTGAGGTGGCGCGGCAACGGCCACTCGGGGCCGAGCCGGATCGGCGACTGCAGGCTCTCTTCGTGCGACTCCATGCCGAGGTCGAGCCCGAGCGCGACGGTCGGGGCATCGCGGCGAACGTCGGCGCCGAACATCGTGCGGCCCGCGATCGCGAGCGTCATCTGCATCATCTCGTGCGACAGATCGATGCGCTCGCCGGTCGTCCAGCGCTCGACTTGGCTGAGCGTCTCTTCGACCATCACCTCGCCGTAGGCATCGAGCCGTTTGGGCGCGAACGCCGGCGCGAGCAGCTTGCGATGCTTCTTGTGCGGCTCGCCCTCGGCGGTGAGCAAGCCTTCGCCGAGCAGCGGCTTGAGGAACTGCAGCCCGGCGCTCTTCATGAACGAGCCGGCTTGGTCGACCAGCACGTCGTGGGCCATGTCGGCGTCGGTGACGATGTAGATCGGCAGGTGCGCGAGCTGGACGCGCGCGATCGGCCCGGTGGCCGCGGCGAGATCCTGCAGCGCGAGCCGATCGGAGCGAAATTGCATCAAGTTCCCGAGCAGCGGCAAGCCGCCTCGGACCGGTGGAATCGCGGTGACAGCCATCGCTTGCTAAAATGCGAGCGATTGCTCACATTGTCTACTCGCGTTCCCAGACGCGTAGGAGCTCGCCTCGCATGCCACGCCAAGTCCGGACCACACCTCGAAAACAGCCGCGCCAGACGCGCAGCAAGGAGACGGTCGCGACGATTTTGGCCGCGACGAGTCGCGTTCTCAAGAAGCGCGGCTACGACGGCCTCACCACGAACGCGGTCGCCGATGTGGCCGGCGTGTCGATCGGCTCGCTGTATCAATATTTTCCGAACAAGGAAGCGCTCGTCGCCGGGCTCATCGAGCACCACATCGAGACCGTGAACCGCGCGATCCTCACCGAGCTCACGCGCGTCGCGACGCTGCCGATGGCACAAGCCGCGCGCGCCGTGATCGAGCTGACGATCACCGCGCACGCGGTCGATCCCGGCTTGCATGCGGTGCTCACCGAGCAAGTGCCGCGCATCGGCAAGCTCGCGAAGCTGCGCCAGCTCGACGAGATCGTCCACCGCATGGTCGCGGGCCTGCTCGCGCATCGCAAAGCCGAGCTCGCGATCCGCGACGTCGAGCTTGCCGCGTTCGTGCTGGTTTCTGCCATCGAGGCGATCGTCCACCGGGCCGCGTTGCTCTATCCCGAGCGGTTGCGTGATCCGCGCCTCGTCGACGAGGCCACGCTGATCGTCACGCGCTACCTCGGCGTTGCCGAAAATTAAGCGGCCTGTACGCGCGTGCGTGACCGAGCGAGTATGGTTTGGACCATGAAGCGCTCATGCCTGCTCGCCGCGTTTGCGCTTGCTCCGCTCGCGGCGTGCCCGCCACGACAAGCGCCGCAACCTCCGGAGCCGCAGCTCCAAGGCGTCGGCTGTCCGACGGCAAACGGCGTGTATCTGGCGTCGTACGCGACGCAGGATGCCGGCAAAGGCCGCACCGGTTGGGTGATGCCGCTGCACGCGAAAGGCGATGCCGGCTCCGACGTGCCCGACTATCAAGCGATCGACGACGCGACCGCGAGCGCGGCCGGCGTGCCGGCGTCGCCGAGCGGAAACTTGTGGCTCGTCACCGGCAACGCGCCGCCGTGCATGCTCAAGGTCGGCGGTCACTATCAAGCGCGCATCGAGAACAACCTGACCTACGGCGTCGAGATCGATGGTTGTCCTGCGCCGGCCGATCCGCAAGACGGCACGGGCATCGTGCTGGTCTCGCAAGACACGCCGAGCGCGTGCACGTTCCAGGCACCGCAGTCGGTCGCCGGCCGGCTCGGCCAGATGACGGGACCGAAAGCGTGGCAGAAGCCCGAAGCCGGCAAGGACACGCCGATTCCGCCGGAGCTCGCGCCGCTCGTCCCAGCGCACGATTGCGCGGCGCCGGGCTGCGAGCAGCTGTGGGCGGTCGGCGAGATCAAGATCGGCGACAAGCCGGTCGTATGGGCCGCGGCCGTCAACTGGCTCGCGGTCGGCGATCCGGCGAACGTGTGCGACTGGAAGGCCGAGCGCTGGAGCGGCTTCTTCGTGCCCGGCGCCGACGGCACGCCGCAAAAAGTCACCGAAGGGCTGTCGCATCCACTCGCGCTATCCGCGGTGCTTGTCGATCACTCGGGCGCGCGCGTGATCCTCGCCGAAGGTCCGGGCGAGTACGCGACGTACGACGTCACGGCCGGCGGTGCCAAGCTCGGCCAGATCGTGACGTGGATGACGGCACCCGATGACGAGTGGGCCGCGATCGATCATCTCGGCCCGGTGTGCGAGCCGGACGCGAAGCCACAATCGCCGTATCCCTGAGTGACTCGCTGACACGCGGTGGCGTCTAGCGCGCGAGCGATCGCGCGGTTACGCGCTGGCCCGCCGCTTGGAATGCGGGGCGGCATGCGCCGCTCGTTACTGTTCGTGTCATTGCTCGCCTCGTCGATCGCACATGCCGATCCCGAGCTCGATCCAGCCGAGCTCTATCACTGCGAGCAACCGCCGGCGAAGGTCGCGGTCTCGTTCAAGCCCGAGACCGATCTGAAGGAGCTGGTGTCGTGGGCGATGGGCTTCACGTGCAAGAACTTCATGTTCGATCCGAGCTACGTGCAGCGCGGCAAGAAGATCAATGTCGTCACGCCCGAGCAGATGACACCGGCGCAGGCGTACGAGCTGTTTCTGACCGCGCTGTCGATGATGGGATACACGGTCGTCGCGCAGGGCAACGTGATGCGCATCGTCGAGAGCGCGACCGCGCGCGCCGAGACGCTGCCGATGTATTCGGGCACTCAGCCGGGCGAGCAGCTCGTGCGCTACCTGCTGCAGCCGTCCCACGTCCAGCCGCAGCTGCTCGCGACCGCGCTCGGCGCGATGAAGTCGTCGGCGGGCGACATCGAGGTCGTCGGCTCGCTGTTGCTCGTGACCGATACATCCGCGCACGTGCGCGACATGCTCGACATCGTCAAACAGATCGATCAATCCGGCGGCGAGAGCGGCGTCTATGCGATCCCGGTCCTCCACGCCGACGCGACGAACCTCGCGAAGGAGATCGACATGCTGTCGATGACGACGCCGGCGATGCCGAGCGCGCCGAATTCGCCGGCGAGCGCGACGAATAGCAGCGTGCCGCCGACCAAGATCGTCGTCGATACGCGCACGAACACGCTGCTGGTCGCATCGACGAAGGCCGGCTTCGAGCGCGTCGCCGCGATCGTCCGCACGATCGACTTGCCGACCGAGCTCGAGACCGGTGGCCAGATGCACATCTATCCACTCAAGGCGGCGATCGCCGATGAGGTCGCGAAGACGCTCGAGGCGGCGATCTCCGGCAAGGCGCAGCCGAGCGCGACGGCGGCGGCGGGCGCGAGCAAGGTGGGTGCGACCGGGGTCGCGACGCCGGCGGCGACAACACCATCCGGGCCGGCCGCGTCGATCGACTCGTTGGCGCTCGAAGGTCCGGCGCACGTGATCGCCGATCAGGCGACCAACAAGCTGATCGTGATGTCGACCGGCCACGACTTCGTCGCGCTGCGCCACGTCATCGACGAGCTCGACGAGCCGCGGCGCGAGGTCTACATCGAGGCGGTGATCGTCGACCTCGGCACCGACGACACGACCTCGCTCGGCGTCAGCGCGCACGGCACGATTCCAACCGGTGGCAACAGCACGACGGGCCCGACCGGCATCACGCTCGGCGGCGTCCAGACCGGCTCGCTATCATCGATCAACCCCAGCACGCTCGCGACCGCGCAAGGCCTCGTCGGCGGCTTGCTCGGCAACGCGATCACCGCGACCGGTGCGACCCAGCTGCTCGGCACGAGCTTCCCATCGTACGGCGTGCTGTTCCAGGCGCTCGCGACGCTCGACCACGAGAGCCTGATCTCGGCGCCGAGCATCATCGCGCTCGACAACGAGAACGCGCATTACTCGGTCGGCGAGACCGTGCCGATCATCAAGGGCACGATCCCGGTGTCGCCGTTGAACCCGAGCGGCGCGGTCGCGCAGAACGTCGAGGATGTCGATCTCACGCTCGACTTCGACATCAAGCCGCACATCTCCGAAGGCGACGACATCATGCTCGAGGTCAAGCACACGCAGAAGACCGAGGAGCCCGGCAGCTCGAGCGCGACGCTCGGCCCATCGTGGTCGACGCGCACGATCGAGACGCGGCTGGTCGCGCACGATCAGCAGACCGTGATGCTCACGGGCTTGACCCAGATCAAGCAGAGCTACATCAAGACGCGCGTGCCGCTGCTCGGCGACCTGCCGGTCCTCGGCACGCTGTTCTCGTACACCACGAAGGAAAAGAAGAAATCAAATCTGATGATCTTGCTGACGCCGTACATCATCCGCAATCGGCTCGACATCGATCTGATCCGCGAGCGTCACAAGCGCCAGCAAGACGAGTTCATCGGCTCGCTCAAGGAGCTCGACACGACGGTGTTTCAGACCAACATCGACTACCGCAAGAAGCGCGGCGTGCTCGAAGAGATCAACCGCGCGGTCGAATCGGTCGACGACGAGATCGCGGCGCGCGCGGCGCTCGTCAAGGCGCCGACCGTGGTGACTGGCCCCGTGCGCTAGCCACGCGCGTACCAGCATTAATACAACGTGACGCAGTTGCAACCGTGTCGCATCTGGAGCAGGCTCGGCTGCGGTGTTTCGCTACGTGGTTGTTTTCGGGCTCGTCCTACCGGCGGCGAGCGCGTACGCGTCGGTCGATGCCGTGGTCGCAGGGATCGTCGACGATGCGCTGCTGCACCCGCTCAAGGGTGCGACGGTCGTGCTCCACGACTCCGCCGGCAACACGGTCGCGCGCCTGGTCACGGGCGCGGACGGCAAGTTCAGCTTCTCCGGCATCCCGTTCGGCGACTACACGGTCGAGGCGACCGCACCCGGCCTGGTCGGCGATCACCAGCACCTGCAGATCAGCTCGTCGCAGGTCGCGTCGATCGAGCTGACGCTCGTGCAGGGCGAAGAGATCATCCAGATCGAAGAGGACTGGTCGGTGCCGCCGCCGCAGCCGGTGACCGGCAGCGTGGCGACGGTGACGCGCCAGCAGCTCAACGAGAACCCGGGTGGCGAAGATCGACCGATCACCGACGTGGTATCGACGCAGCCCGGTTTCGTCGCCGATTCGCTCGGCAACATCTACGCGCGCGGCAACCACGCGAACATCCAGTATCAGGTCGACGGCGTTCCGGTGCCCGACTCGGTCGGTAGCTTGTTCGCCGCGTCGATCCCGGTGCGCTTGATCAACGGGCTCGAGATCTACACCGGCGGCATGCCGGCCGAGTTCGGTGAGCGGCTCGGCGCCGTCGTCAATCTGACCACGCGTGCCGCCGGCGAGAATCCGACCGGCAACGTGCAGGTGCGCTACGGCTCGTTCGACACGATCGAGCCCGGCGCGACGTACGCGACGAAGCTCGGCAGCACGGCCGGTATCTTCGGCGGCGGCAGCTTCCAGTACTCGCAGCGCGCGCTGGACCCGCCGTCGATCTATCCGATCGTGCACGACAACGGCTACACCGGTCGCGCGTTCACGCGCATCGATTGGGCCCCGTGCGACGTCAACCGCTACGAGCTGTTCGCGACGTACGGCCACAACAAGTTCGACATCCCGATCGATCCGTCGATCGAGCCGCTGACGATGCCCGGCCAGATTCGGCCGCCCGATCAGTACGGCAACGAATCGCCCGGCTTCACGCCGCATGACACGAACGCGACCGAGACCGAGGACGAGCTGTTCGTCGCCGCGAGCTGGACGCACAAGCTCGACAAGGGCCAGGTGATGATCGCGCCGCTCTACAAGCTGTCGCGCGGCGTGCTGTTCTCGGACGCCGAGCACGCACTCGGTCCGCTGTCGGATCCCGGCGCGACGGCGAGCGACGTCACGCGCGTGGCGCAGCACGCCGGCGCGGTCGCGCAATACTCGCTGCAAACCGGCGCGCACCTGATGAAGGCCGGCGTGCAGACCGACTTCTTGCACGGCACGACGGACTTCACGTCGTACGCACGCGCCGACGCCGGCGGCGTCGATCCGACGATGACCCAGCAAGGCAACGATCACCTGGACGCGCTGACCAGCGGCGCGTACGTGCAGGACCATGCGGTCACCGGCAAGCTCGCGATCGACGCCGGGCTCCGGCTCGATGAATTTCACGTGATGCTCGCCGACGGCACGACCAACGACTCGGCCGGCGCGAGCCCGCGGCTCGGCGCGAGCTACGCGTTCACCAAAGACACCGTGCTGCACGCGTTCGGCGGCGTGAACTGGCAGCCGCCATCGCCGCTCGATGCCGCCGATGCCGCGCGTGCGCTCGGCGTCGTGCCTGCGAACGAGCAGGTCACGTACGATCTCAAGCCCGAGACCGATCTGTCGACCGAGCTCGGCATCTCGTCGCGCATCATCAAGGAGCTGCGCGGCGGGCTCACCGGCTACGCGCGCTACGCGTACAACCAGCTCGATGACACCGCGATCGGCTCGACGAGTCTATTGTCGAACTACAACTTTCGTCGCGGTCGCGCGGCCGGCGTCGAAGCGAGCCTGGATCTGCGCGTCGGGCCGTGGTTGTCGGCGTTCGCGAACGGCACGCTGAGCACGGCGCAAGGGCAGGGCATCTCGAGTGCAAAATTCTTGTTCACCGCGCAGGAGCTCGCCGAAACCAGCTGGCAGACGCTCGACCACTCGCAGACATGGACCGCGAACGGCGGCGTGACCGTGCGCGACGGGCGTTACACGCTGACCGGCCTATTGCAATACGGCTCGGGCTTGCGAACCGGCGCCGACAACGACCAGCACGTGCCCGGCCACGTCGTCGGCGACATCACCGCAGCGTATCAATTCGCGCCGCGCGCGTACCCGATTCGCGTCGCGATCGACGTGATCAACGTCGCCGACGAGCGCTACGCGTACCGGATCGCGAATGGCTTCGTCGGTAGCTCCTACGGCCAGCCGCGATCGGTGTTTCTCACACTATCGCTGCCGCTCGCCCGCGAGCCGCATCACGCGGGCGAATAACCGCAGCCGTCCGCGATTTCCACGACGGGACTTGGCTTCTCTCGTCGGCGATCCGGTGCGTAAATGGTTGGGTGGGAGCTGCGCTGATCGCGCGGGTGGGAACGTTGACGTGCGCGATTCCGATCGAGCACGTGATCGAGACCATGCGCCCGCTGCCGACCGAACCGATCGGCGATATGCCCGGCTATGTTGCGGGGCTCGCGATCATCCGCGGCGAGCCGACGCTCGCGATCGATCTCGCCGCGCTGCTCGGCGTCGAGCGCGGCGCGGTGACGCGGTTCGTCGTGGTGCGCGCGGGCGGATCGCGGCGCGCGGCGCTCGCGGTCGATGCGGTGATCGACGTGCGCGACGTCTCGGCGCACGACGCGTTGCCGCCGCTGATCCGCGCCGAGTCGATCCGCGAGATCGCGGCGGCCGACCGCGAGCTGGTCGTCGTGCTCGAAGCGGCGCGCGCGATCGCGCCCGAGGTGTGGTCGGCGCTGGAGGCACGCGCGTGACCGCCGCGGCGATGTCGCCCGCCGAGCTCGCGCGGGTCGCGCAGACGATCGAGCACGTGCTCGGCATGCGCGTCGCCGAGCGGCTCGACGCGATCGCCGAGGTCGTCGCGCGCCGCGCCGCGCAGCTGCGCGAGCCCACCGCGGCGTATCTGCGCCGGCTCGACGCCGGCGACGCCGCCGAGCTCGGCGCGCTCGCGAACGAAGTCTCGGTCGGCGAGACCTACTTTTTCCGCCACGCGGAACAATGCGCCGCGTTCGGATCGATCGTCGCGCCGGGCATGCGCGTGCTGTCGGCCGGCTGTTCGACCGGCGAAGAGCCGTACACGCTCGCGATGATCGCCCGCGAGCGCGGCGCGGCGGTGCCGGTTCATGCGTTCGATTGGAGCTCGGACGCGCTCGCCCGCGCCGGCGCCGCTCGTTACTCGCGGTGGGCGATGCGCGCGCTGCCACCCGAGCTCGACAAATACTTCGGTCCGTTCGAGCACGGCACGTGCGAGCTCGCGCCGGCGATCAAGCACGCGGTCACGCTGTTTCGCGCGAGCCTGCACAGCGATGACGCGTGGGTCAACGGCCGCTGGGACGTCGTGTTCTGCCGCAACGTCGTGATGTATTTCAGCGACGAACGCATGCGCGGCGCGGTCGAGCGGCTCGCGCGCGCACTCGCGCCCGGCGGCTATTTGTTCCTCGGTCACGCGGAGACCTTGATCGGCCGCGTGCCCGCCGAGCTCGAGCTGTGCCACACGCACAACGCGTTCTACTACCGCAAGCTCGGCGCGGCGAAGCCTGCCGCGGTCGCGGTTCCGGCCGACTGGCCGGCACAGATCGCGGCGGCGTCGGAGCGCGTCCATGCGATCGTCGACGAAGCGATCGCGTCCGACCGCGACAAGCTGCTCGCCGCGATCCGCGCGCTGATCGTCGGCGAGCGGTTCGGTGAGGCGCGCGACGCGCTGTCGGCGCTTCCACCCGATCTCGCGCGCGGCGCGGACGCGCGGCTGCTCGGCGCGATCGCGCTCGCGCAGACCGGCCGGCTCGCGGAGGCCGAAGCGGCGAGCCGCGCGCTGCTCACCGAAGTTGCACATCGTGCGGCCGCGGCGTACGTCTGCTCGGTGTGCGCGGCAAGCGCCGACGACGCGCGCGCGGCGCTCGCGGCCGATCCGACGTTCGCGATGGCGAGCGTGCAGCTCGCGTTCCTGCTCAAGCAGGCCGGCGAGCGCGCGGCGCACGCGGCCGAGCTCGTGCGCGCGATCGCGCTGCTCGACGCGGAAGATCCGGATCGGCTCGCGCTGTTCTCGGGCGGCTTTCACAAGGCGGCGCTGATCGAGCTGTGCCGTAGCGAGCTCGCAAGGTATCGATGAGCGGGCGCGATTTCGCAGCGCGGGCGGCCCAGCTGCGCGACGACTTCGACCGCGCGTTCGCGGCACCGGTCGCGACGGCGAAGACCGCGCAGCGCGAGGTGTTGCAGATCCGGCTCGCGGGCGAGCCGTTCGCGATCGCGCTCGACCAGGTCGCGTCGGTGCACGTCGACATCAAGATCATCGACGTGCCGGCGCTCTCCCGCGACCTGCTCGGCATCATCGCGGTGCGCGCGCACGTCGTCCCCGCGTACGATCTGCGCGGGTTGCTCGGGCTCGGCCGCGAGCAGCCGCCGCGCTGGCTCGTCGTCGCGCGCGCCGCGGTGGCAGCGTTCGCGTTCGACGGTTTCGACGGGATCGCGCGCACGACCATCGATGCAGCTGCGACGTCGGTCGAGCTCCTCGGCCGCCAGCTTTCGATCGTCGATCTCGCCGCGGCGTGCGCGGCCGTGCACAAGGAGCGTTAGATGAACTGGACATTTGGACGTAAAATCGGAGCCGGCTTTGCGATCACCGCGGTGATCCTCGTCGTCGTGAGCGCGCTCGGCTATCGCACCGCGAAGTCGCTGATCGCGAACGACGAGCGTGTCGCGCATACGAGCCAAGAGCGCACGCAGCTCGCGAGGTTGCTGTTCGACGAGGTCGACGCCGAGACCGGGATGCGCGGCTTCGTGATCACCGGCAAGGACGACTTTCTCGAGCCGTACGACCGCGCGACGCCCGAGATCGAGAAGATGTTCACCGAGCTGCGGCAGCTCACCGCCGCCGAGCCCGAGCAGCAACATCGGCTCGACGAGCTGCGCGGCCTGATCGATGCGCGCGCGCAGGAGTCGAAGGACGTGATCGCGCAGCGCCGCACCGATGCCGCCGCCGCGATCGCGACGGTCTCGACCGGCAACGCGAAGAAGACGATGGACGGGCTGCGCCGCGTGATCGGCGACATGGACGCCGAAGAGACGGCGCTGGCGGACACGCGCCGCGAAGAAGCGCGCAGCGCCTCGGATCTCGCGACCGCGGTGATCTTGTACGGCTCGCTCGTCGCGATCGCGCTGACGATCCTCGTCGGTTGGCTGATCACGTCGTCGCTGACCAAGCAGATCGGCGGCCACGTGCGCAACCTGCAATCGTCGGCGACCGAGCTGCAGACCGCCGCGAACCAGCAGGCGAGCGGCATCACCGAGCAGGCGACGGCGATGACCGAGGTCGCGACGACGATCAGCGAGCTGCTCGCGACCTCGCGCCAGATCGCCGAGAGCGCGCAGCGCGTCTCGCACATCGCCGGCGAGACCGCGACGACCGCGCGCACCGGCACGGTGACGGTCGGCAAGGGCAACGACGCCGTCGGCCAGGTTCGCCGCCAGGTCGATCTGATCGTCCAGCACATGGGCGACCTCGGTCGCAAGTCGCAACAAGTCGGCTCCGTGCTCGACATCGTGCAAGAGCTCGCCGAGCAGACCAACATCCTCGCGATCAACGCGACGATCGAAGCCGCGGGCGCCGGCGAAGCCGGCCGGCGATTCGGCGTCGTCGCCGACGAGATCCGCGATCTCGCCGATCGCGTCGGCGCGTCGACCAAGGAGATCCGCAACATGATCGAAGATGTGCGCGGCGCGGTGACCAGCACCGTGATGGTCACCGAGGCCGGCAGCAAAGCCGTCGAGGCCGGCGCCGCGCAGGTCGCCGAGATGGCGACGGCGTTCACGCAGATCGCGGGCCTCGTGACCACGACGACCGACGCCGCGCGCGAGATCGAGCTGTCGACGAAGCAGCAGGCGACCGCGGTCGCGCAGGTCAACGAGGCGATCACGAGCATCGCGCAGACCACGCGCGAGGCCGAGACGAGCACCGCACAGACGCTGCAGACCGCGCAGTCGCTGACCGCGCTGTCGACGGGCTTGCGCCAGATCGTCTCGCCTGCCTGATGGCCGATCCGTACAAATACTTTCGCATCGAAGCCCACGAGCTCGTCGGCGAGCTCGCGAAAGGCGTCGCCGAGCTCGGCCGTGGCGGCGACATGGCCAAGTTGTTGCGCGACGCGCACACGCTGAAGGGCGCCGCGCGAATCGTCCGCCACACCGCGCTCGCCGAGCTCGCGCACGCGCTCGAGACCGCGCTGGGCCCGTTGCGCGACGAGCCCGCGCCGAGCGCCGAAGCCGTCGCGATCGTCGACAAGATGTCGGCGGAGCTCGCCGGGCTCGACGATCCGACGCCACGCGCGGCGGCGGTCGCGGTCGCGGTCGCGACCGAGCCGGCATTCGCCGCGGTCGCGCCGCGCGTCGACACGTCGGCGCTCGACGATGCGATCGCGGGCTTGCAGGCGGTCCATGCGCTGGTCGGCCGCGCACGCGCGAGCCGCGACGGCATCACATTGTCGCGCGTGCTCGAGCAGGCCGATCGCGAGCTGCGCGAGGTGCGGCGCGATGTCGAGCACCTGCGGCTGTCGTCGTTCGGCTCGCTGTACGCGGCGCTCGAGCGCACCGCACGCGACGCGGCGGCGGCGACGGTGAAGCGGGTCGCGTTCGCGCTCGAAGGCGGCGACGTCCGCGTCGACGGCGCGGTGCTGCAGGCGCTCCACGGCGCGCTCGTCCAGCTCGTGCGCAACGCCGTCGCGCACGGCATCGAGACGCCGGCCCGACGCGGCCGCAAGCCGCCGGAAGGCCGCGTGACCGTCGCGGCGCGGGCGCTCGGCGCACGCATCGAGGTGACGTGCAGCGACGACGGCGCCGGCCTCGACGTCGCCGCGATCGCGCGCGCCGCGGGTCAGCCGGCGACGCTCGACGCGACCGCCGCGTTCAAGCTGCTGTTGCGCGGCGGCATCTCGACCTCGCGCGAGATCACCGAGCTATCCGGCCGCGGCATCGGGCTCGACATCGTGCGCGCGGCGGTCGATTCGCTCGGCGGCGAGGTCGCCGCGACGACCGGCCCGGCGGGCACGACGATCGCGCTGCGCGTGCCGGTTTCGGCGACGGCGGTGGCACTGCTCGACGTCACCGCCGGCGGACGCACGTTCGCGATCCCGCGCGGTGCGATCCGGCGCGTCGGCCGCGTCAACGCGAGCGACCTGGTCGCGACCGCCGAGGGCACGCGGTTGCGGTTCGGCGACCGCACGCTCGCGTACGCGCCGCTCGGCGCGCTGCTCGGCGGCGCCGCCACGCACGGCGCGACGCTCGTCATCGTCGACGGCGGCGACGGCCTCGCGGCGGTCACCGTCGATCGCGCGCTCGGCATCGCCGATCAGGTCGTGCGCGCGCTGCCCGTGAACGCGCCGATCGATCCGATCGTGTGGGGTATGGTGCTCGACGATGAAGGCCAGCCGTATCCGGTCGTCGAGCCGCGCGCGCTCGTCGCGGCTGCCGAACGCGTGCGTCCGACCGGCGTCGCGGCCGCGCCGGCGCGACCGAAGCTGCCGATCTTGGTCGTCGACGATTCGCTGACGACGCGGATGCTCGAGCAGACCATCCTCGAGTCCGCCGGCTACGAAGTTCACCTGGCGGCGTCGGCCGAGGAAGCGCTCGACAAGCTCGCGGCGGGCGCGTACGCATTGATGCTGGCCGATGTCGAGATGCCGGGGATGGATGGCTTTACGTTGATCGGCGAGCTGCGCGCGCGGCCCGCGCTCGCGGACTTGCCGGCGGTGCTCGTGACGTCGCGCGACGCGGACGCCGATCGCCGTCGCGGCGCCGAGGTCGGCGCGCACGGCTACATCGTCAAGAGCAAGTTCGATCAGAACGAGGTGCTCGCGCTGATCGCGAGGTTGATCCGATGATCCGCGTGCTCGTCGTCGACGACTCGCTCACCGTGCGCTCGCGGCTGGTCGAGCTGTTACGCGCCGATCCCGGGATCGAGGTCGTCGGCGAAGCGGCCGATGGCCGGCGCGCGGTCGAGCTGTGCGCGAAGCTCAAGCCCGATGTCGTCACGCTCGACATCGTGATGCCCGACATGACCGGGCTGCACGCGACCGAGCACATCATGGCGCACAACCCGACGCCGATCTTGATCGTGTCGTCGTCGTTCAACCGCGGCGAGCTGTTCGATACCTACGCGGCGCTGCAAGCCGGCGCGGTCGACGTGCTCGAGAAGCCGCGGCCCGAGGACGTCGGCTGGGAGGCGCAGTTCGTCGGCGCCGTCCGCATGGTCGCGCGCATCAAAGTGATCACGCATCCGCGCGGCCGCCTGAGCACGCGCCAACGCACGGTGACGATGCCGCCGCAGCACGAGCTCACCGGCGCCGCCGCGACCGAGCCGCGCGAGCTCGCCGCGATCGCGCTCGGGGCGTCGACCGGCGGACCCGGCGCGCTGTCGTCGGTGCTCTCGGCGATCGCGCCGCGCTTCACGCTGCCGATCTTGGTCATCCTGCACATCGATGCGCCGTTCGCGACCGCGTTCGCCGAGTGGCTCGCGCAGCAATGCGGTCATCGCGTGCGGCTGGCGATCGACGGCGACCGGCTCGTCGATGCCGCCGGCGCGGTGCTCGTCGCGCCGGCCGAACGCCACATGATCGTGCATCACGGCCGCATCCGGCTCGTCGACACGCCGCCGCGCAACCACTGCCGGCCGTCGATCGACGTGCTGTTCGAGTCGCTCGCCGCCGAGCTCGGCGGTAGCGTCGCGGCGGCGCTGCTCACCGGGATGGGCCGCGACGGCGCGCGCGGCTTACTCGCGATCCGCGCGGCCGGCGGCATCACGTTCGCGCAAGACGAAGCGACGAGCACGATCTACGGCATGCCGCGCGAGGCGGTCGCGCTCGCCGCCGTCGACCGAGCACACCCGCTCGGCGAGATCGCACAGACGATCGATCACCTCGCGCACCCACCGCCGAGGGCCAAGCCGTGACCCAGATCCTCGTCGTCGACGACTCGCTGACGGTGCGAATGGGGCTCGTCGACGCGCTCGGTAACGCCGGCTACGAGCCCGTCGCGTGCGCGACGCTCGCCGAGGCACGTGCCGCGCTCGCGACGCGGCCGATCGCGCTCGCGATCCTCGACGTCCGCTTGCCGGATGGAGATGGCATCGACTTCCTGCACGAGCTGCGCGGATCCGTCGACCGCTCGACGCTGCCGATCCTGGTGCTGTCGACCGAGGCCGAGGTCAGCGACCGCGTGCGCGGGATGTCGCACGGCGCGAACGACTACGTCGGCAAGCCGTACGACATCGACTTCGTGCTCGCGCGCGTGCGCCAGCTCGCCGGTGCGCCGCCGTCGTCGTCGCGGCTCGTGCTCACGATCGACGACAGCGCGACGTTCCGCAACGCGCTCGCCGAGCGACTCGCCAGCGCCGGCTACGAGGTCGCGACCGCGGCGTCGGGCAGCGAAGGCTTGCGCATCGCGGCGTCGCGGCGGCCCGGTGCGATCGTCGTCGACGGCGTGATGCCCGACATGCGCGGCGAGGTCGTCGTGCGCCGGATCCGGCTCGACCCGGTGCTGCGCACCACGCCGTGCCTGCTGTTGACCGGCTCGCACGACGCGGTCGCCGAGATCTCGGCGCTCGATGCCGGCGCCGATGCGTTCGCGCGCAAGGACGCCGACATCGACGTGATCCTGGCCCGGCTCGCCGCGATCGTGCAGCGCTCGGCCGAGAATCCGGTCGATGGCGCCATCGGGCCCAAGCGCGTGCTGCTCGTCGATGCCGACGGCGAGTACCTGAAGGCGCTGTGCCAGCTGCTCGTCGACGAGGCGTACGACGTCGTGCAGGCGACCAGCGGCGAGCAGGCGTTCGAGCTGTTGCCGGTGCAGCCGGTGGATTGCATCGTGCTCGCGATGCAGCTGCCCGGCCTCGGTGGGGCCGCGACGTGCAGGCGGATCAAAGCGGTGCCGGGGCTACGCGACGCCGCGCTGATCGCGCTGACCGCCGACGACACGCGCGAGGCGATGCTCGGCGCGCTCGGCGCCGGCGCCGATGACTTCGTGTCGAGGCGCGCGGGCAACGACGTGGTCGCCGCCCGCGTCAAGGCGCAGATCCGCCGCAAGAAGTTCGCCGACGAGCACCGCGCGGTGCGCGAGCGGCTGTTTCGAAGCGAGCGCGATGCCGCCGAGGCGCGCGCGGCCACGGAGCTCGCCGAAGCGCGCGCGGCACACGCCGACGAGCTCGCCGCCGCCAACCGCGAGCTCGAGGCGTTCAGCTACTCGGTGTCGCACGACCTGCGGGCGCCGCTGCGCGCGATCCGCTCGTTCGCGACGATGCTCGAAGAAGATGCGGGGTCCGCGCTCGATACCGCCGGGCACGAGCACATCGACCGCATCAAGGCGGCATCGGTCCGGATGTCGGATCTCATCGACGCGCTGCTCGAGCTGTCGCGGATCAGCCGCGCCGAGCTGACCCGCGGCAAGGTCGATCTCGGCGTGCTCGCGGCGACCGTGATCGACGAGTTGCGCCAGCGCGATCCCGACCGCCGCGTCGAGATCGTGATCGCGCCGGATCTCGAGCTCGATGCCGATCCCCGGCTCGCCCGCGCGCTGCTCGACAACGTGATCGGCAACGCGTGGAAGTTCACCGCGAATGTCGCGGGACGGATCGAAATCGGTCGCGAGAGCGGCCCGTTCGGCGCGTTCTTCGTGCGCGATAACGGCGCCGGCTTCGACATGGCGCATGCCGGCAAGCTGTTCACGCCGTTCGCGCGGCTGCACACCGGCGATTTCGCCGGCACCGGGATCGGCCTCGCCACGGTGCGCCGGATCTGCGAGCGCCATCACGGCCGGGTCTGGGCCGACAGCGCGGTCGGCCGGGGCACGACGATCTACTTTTCGCTCGGCACCTAACAACCGCGGTTGCCACAATCGCTACCGCCGGCTGCCGTCAACTCCGGCTATCAAATTCGCGGTGCGACTCGAGCGTCGACGAGGATTCGCGAGCTTGCCGCGCAAATCGCCGAACCGCGCGATTCCTGAGGGCTGCGAACCGTCTCCGACGGTGAACAGTGGCCATTTGGCATCGCCGCTGCACTTAGGTCGGCTCGAGAAACGCGAACCCCAAAGCTCTCAAGAGGACCATCAGCCATGTCGAACACCATCAAGACCATCTCGAATGACCAGCTCGTGACCGCGACCGGCGGCGCTTACATCCGCGGCGGCGGCGGCAGCTACGCGGCCTCGCATTCCCTGTACGGCGGGCTCGGCGGGCTCGGCGGGCTCGGCGGGTTCGGCGGCATCGCGGCTGCCAACGCGGCGAACAACGCCGCGAACAACAACAACATGATGATGTGCATGGCGATGGCCATGGCGAACCGCCCGCACTAACTCGATCGCGGCTACTTGCCGACGGCGAGCGTGATCGCGTCGGGAAATCCATCGGCCCACGCCGGCGGATCGACCGAGCACACGGTGCCGTGGGTGCAGTTGCCGTCGACGACGACGACGCGATAGTTCCTGCGCGAGTGCTCGACGTCGTGCATGCGCGCGATCTCGGTCTTCGCCTGATCGACGGTCATGCCGGCGAGCGGCCGAGCCTTGATGCAGAACGCGATGTTGACCTCGAAGTCGGGCTGCACGACCTGGCCGGCGTTCGGCTGGGTCCCGCACACGATCTCTTGCGCGGGATCCCCCGGGTCGTAGCTCACCGTGAGCTCGCCGGTGAGCCCGGCATCGCGCAGGCGCTGCTTCGCGACCTCGACCGACTCGACGTTCTCGATGTCGGGGACCGTGACGTGATCGGGCGTCGCGGCAACGACGCGGTCGTCGGATGGCGGTGGCCGTGCCGGCGACGACGAAGATGAAGATGGCGGCGGTGCCGAGCTCGGTCCCACGGCCGATGGGCCGTACCCCGCAACCTGACAGCCGAACAACGCCAACGCGAACAGCGCACCAACCCGCAGCATGTCCATTTCTATCACGGTATCCTCGTAGCGAATGATCGCGAACCAGCTCGCCGTCGAGCTCGCGCGTGCGTTGCTGTCGCGGTTCATCGTGATCCACGCGCATCGCAAGCGGCTATCCGGCGGCAGCGCGTTCGGGCCGACGACCGAAGAGGTCGCGCTGTCGCTGCGCGGCAAGCTCGGCGAAGCCGAAGCGGACATCGCGGCAGAAGATGCGCGCGTGACTCAAGCGACCGCGGCGCTCGCCGCGGAGTTGACGGCGGAGCGCGCTGCGCCGCTTGCCCGGCTGCGCCGCGTGTTCTGGCTCGAGCCGCTCGACCTCGCGATCATCGCGACGCTGCTCGCGCCGGAGCTCGACCACGAGCTCGAGCGGTCGTTCGCGTTCGCGATCGACGACTTCACGCGCAAGCGTGTCGATGTCGGATTCTTGGCGCGCCTCGTCGGCGGCCGCGACGAGGCCGCGGCCGATCGCGTGCTGACGCGGCTCGACGAGCAATCGCCGCTGCGCCGCCACGCGGTCGTCGCGCTCGGCGTGGCGACCGAGCAGACGCCGGGCTCGATGCGCACGGCCCGGCTCGCCGATCGCATCGTCGCGTTCTTGCGCGGCCACGACACCGTCGACGAGCTCGTGCGTGGCTCGGTTCGGGTCACTCGCGAGCCCGCCGCGATCGGCGCGGTCGTCATGGATGCCGACTTGGTCGCGCAGATCGGGCGCGCGCTCGCCGGCGTCGGCGGCGCGGCGCCGCGCGTGCTGCTCGCCGGGCCCGACGGCGTCGGCCGCGGCATGGTCGTCGAGGCGCTGCTCGCCGAGCGCGACATCATGTCGGTGCGCGTGGATCTCGGCGCGATCGCGTCCGAAGATCGGATCGGCGAGCGCTTCGCCGCGGCACTGCGCGAGGCCGCGCTACGCGATGCCGCCGCGATCCTCGAGGGTGGCAGCAACTTCAAGGACGATGCGCCGCGCGCGCTCGCGCAGGCGATCGCCGATGCCGCGGCCGGGCTCGGCGTGCCGCTCGTATTCACGCTCGCGAATCGGCCGCCGTGGCTCGCGCAGATCATTCCAGACTTGCTCGAGCTCGACGTGCCGCCGCCGGGATTCCGCGAGCGGCTCGAGCTGTGGCGCCGCGCGCTACCGCCGCCGCTCGCCGAGCCGGCCGATCTCGAGACGGTCGCCGCGCGCTACGGGTTCACCGGCGCGACGATCGCGCGCGTCGGACGCCGCGCCGAAGCGAGCGCGAAGCTCCGCGATCCGAGCGCGCCGAAGATCGCGCTCGACGATCTCGCCGAGGCCGCGCGGCTGATGTTTTCGAATCGGCTCGGCTCGATGGCGCAGCGCATCCCGACCGGCTTCAAGTGGGATGACCTCGTGCTGCCGCAAGAGACGCTCGACTCCGTGCGCGAGGTCGTGCGGTTCGCGCGCTTTCGCCCGGTGCTGCTCGAAGATTGGGGCTTCGCCGCGAAGCTGCCGTACGGCCGCGGCGTGTCGGCGATCCTCGCCGGTCCGCCCGGTACCGGCAAGACGATGGTCGCGCAGCTGCTCGCGAACGAGCTCGGCTTCGATCTCTATCGCATCGACCTGTCGCAGGTCGTCAACAAGTACATCGGCGAGACCGAGAAGAACCTCGCGCGGATCTTCGAAGAAGCCGAGTCGTCGCACGCGGTACTGTTCTTCGACGAGGCCGACTCGCTGTTCGCCAAGCGCACCGAGGTCAAGTCGAGCAACGATCGCTACGCGAACCTCGAGGTCAACTACCTGCTCCAGCGGATGGAGACCTTCGACGGCGTCACGCTGCTCGCGACCAACCTCGAGCAGGGCATCGACGAAGCGTTCAAGCGCCGCGTGCGGTTCTCCGTGATGTTCGAGCTGCCGGGCGAGAAAGAGCGCCGCGCGTTGTGGCGCAGCATGTTCCCGGCGAAGGCGCCGCTCGCCCCGCACATCGATTGGGACATGCTCGCGCGCCAGTTCGTGATGGCCGGCGGCTACATCAAGAAAGCCGTGCTGCGTGCGGCGTTGATCGCCGCCGAGGCGAACCGCGCCGTGACGACGGCCGACCTGCTCGAAGCCGCGCGGCTCGAGTATCGCGAGATGGGCCGGATTATCTGACGCGCGCTGGAGACAACCGACCCCACTGACATGTCTGGATCGAGCGCCTCTACTCGTCGGCGCGCTCATCCTCTATCGTTCGAGTATGGGCAAAGTGATGGCCGCGCTCGCGGTCATGGTGTTCGCGTGTGCACATCACGGTGGCGACGGCGGCGGCGATGCGGGCTACAGCTCGCTCTCGATCTCGCCGCCGACAGCGACGGTCGAGGTCGCGATCGACTCGAGCGGCACGCAAGGCTACACGATCACCGCGACGACGCCGTCGGGCACCGTCGACGTGACCGCGAGTTGTCCGCTCACGGTCGATCCGAGCTTCGGCACGTTCGCCGGCGCGACGTTGACGGTCGCGCCACACGGCGGCACGACACAGGTCACCGCGCAATGCGGCGGCGCGACGGCGCAGTCGGCGTTGACCGTCACGCTCGACGGCACCGTCACGCTCGGCTCGAACACGCCGCCGAACTCCGGCCAGCTGTTCGGCAGCGCGACGCTCGGCAACGATCCGGCGATGACGCCGTCGATCCAATATCCGATCGATCAGGCGATGGCACCGCTCAACCTGCCGCCGATCGAGACGCAGTGGGCGACCGGCGGCAACGACTTGTTCCACCTCGCGCTGACGTCGACGTACGCGACGGTCGACGTCTACACCAGCGATCCGCAGGCGACGCTGTCGTTGGCCGAGTGGCAATCGATCGTCGGCACCGTCGTCGGCGGTCAGCTGTCGATCACCGTCGAAGGCTTGATGCAGGCGAGCCCGGCGACGAAGTACGCGAGCGCGCCGGTCGCGCTCGGCTTCTCGCACGATACGATCGACACGTCGGCGATCTACTACTGGGCATCGTCGCAGGGCGACATCATGAGCCAGACGTTCGGCCAGACCACGCCGCCGACCGTCGTCAAAGACAACTGCACCGCGTGTCACTCGCTGTCGCGCGCGGGCACGCGCATCGGCTATTCGCGCTGCGTCGGCGGCAACTGCAACGGCGAGTACGTCGGCTTCATGCACTACGATCCGCTGGCGGGGTCGTGGGACGAGGTCGTCGATGCCGACAACGAGACGATCGCCGGCACGTACACGACGTTCGCGCCGATCGGCAATCCGTTTCCCGACGACAGCCAGGCGATCGCGATGGTGACGTCGGGCACCGGCACGCTGTCGCTCTACGATCCGGACACCGGCTCGGCGGTGGCGTCGAACCTCGCGGACGTCGCCGTCGCCGGCCGCTCGGAGCTGATGCCCGACTGGTCCGCCGACGGCACGCGCGTGGTGTTCGCGTCGACCGCGAACGCCGGGCAGTCGGTCGACGTCTCCAATAGCTCGATCGCGACGATGAGCTACGCGTACACGAGCGGCTCGCACGTGTTCGGCGCGCCGCAGATGCTCGTCACCGAACCGATCACGCTCAACGCGCAGAGCTACACGAACTTGTTCTTCCCGAGCCTCTCGCCCGACGCGCAGTGGGTGATCTTCGACGCCGCGCTCAGCGCGTGGCGCAACTTCACCGACGCCAAGTCGGCAGGCCAACGCATCGTGCTCGTGTCCGCTGGCGGCGGCGCGCCGATCGACTTGACCGCGCTCAACGGCGGCACCGGCAACCTCGACACGACGTGGCCACACTGGGCACCCGGCGACACGACCGATTACTACTGGGTCGTGTTCTCGAGCGAGCGCGACTACGGCCACGAGATCACCGGCTCGAACACCGCGACGGCGTGCGTCGAGAACGGCGTGCAGCAGTGCAAGCAGATCTGGATCGGCGCGATCAGCAAAGCCGAGCTGATGTCGGGCTCGGCCGATCCGAGCTTCGAGCCGGTGTGGCTGCCCGGCCAGGCCACCACCGCCGACAACATCAGCCCGTACTGGACGCTGCCGGCGCAGCTCCAGTAGCTGCTACTTCTTGTCGTCGGGCTCGCGGTCTTTCATTTCGCCTTTGCGCCGCAAGATGTGGATCTCGACGCGGCGATTCTCGGCGCGACCGTCTTCGGTCTTGTTGTCGGCGATCGGCCGATCCTGGCCGTAGCCCTTCGACGCCAACCGATCCGCGGCGACGCCGTGATCGACGAGGTACTGCTTGACCGAAGCGGCGCGCTCTTCCGACAGCTTCTGGTTGTGCCCGCGCGCGCCTTCGGAGTCGGTGTGGCCGGCGACCCGAACGTGCTCGATCTCGGGGTGGTCCTTCATGACCTGGACGACCTCGTCGAGCAGGCCCTTCGACTTGTCCTTGAGCACGGCGGAGTCGGTCTCGAACTCGACTTTCTCCTTGAGCTTGATCTGCTCCTGCGTGATCTCCGTTTTCGGCGCGGGTGGCGGCGGCGGTGGTTCGGGTGCGGGTGCGGGCGGTGGCGGCGGCGTTTCTTTGACGTACGCGAGGCAGCGCCACGCGGGCGATGCCCAGCTCGTCACGACCGGCTCGCAGATCTCCGGCCCGGTCGACTTGTAGCAACCCGCGAACGCGAGAATGAATAAGGCGAGCTTAGAACGCATAGGTGCCTCCCACCGTGAGCGACCGAGCATCGGCGCCGGTGCCGTCGCCACCGCCGACCAGATCGAGGAACGCGAACGCGAGACCGAGGCCGAACCGCGGCGTGGCCGCGAAGCGCGCGGCGATCGCGACCGGAAGGCGCCACGTGCTGCCGGCGTCCGTGAACGGCAGCACCAGGCCGGGCTGCAGCGCGATGTCGACGCGCGGCGCGACGAGATACGCGAGCGTGATCGGCAGGTAGAAGTCTTCGGTGTTCGTCGGACCGGAGGGCACGGTGTTGCCCATCGCGTCCTTCGTCGTCGGCTCGCGGTTGGTCACGCCGATGTAGAAGCTGGGCTGGACCTCGAGCGACAGCCGGTTCCAGGTCCAGCGGCCGTCGATGCCGAGCTTGATCGCGAGCTCGAACGGATCGGTGTCGACCGCGTAGACGCCGACGTCGAGCGCGAGCGGCCGGGCGAGCCGGTAGCGCGCGTCGATGCCGACGTCGGGATAGACGTGGCTGCATTGCGAGCCAAAACACAGCGAGTTGTCGATGCCGCCGATGAAGCCGCTGCCGCCGGTCGTGCTGTGGACGAGCCCGAGCGTGAGGTCGTCGGTGACGCCGTACCAGAGATCTGGCGAGATCGAGACCGCCTTGAACGATTCGTTGGTCGACAGGTTCATCTCGAGGAACGCGTCGAGCAGCAGCTTGCCTTTCGGCATCACGAGCGAATTGGGTGCTTGGCCGTCGGTCGGCTGCGGATTGGAATCCGCATCGGCGTAAGCCACGCCAGGCGCCGCCAACGCGAGGATCAGGGCTATTCGTAGTCGAGTCATGGCGATGAGTTTCCTATGCATTGCGTGCCGCGCGGCGTACCAGCGGCCAAAATCGCGCTCGGCTCACTGTGTGCTGGCACACGCGTATAGTCGCGGCCGATGCGAGTCGTTTTCATCGCCGCGTTCGTGATCGTCAACTCGATCGCTCTTGCCGGTCCCACGCCGCCGCTCGAGCCCGACGTGCCGGCCGAGTTCAAACCACCCGCGCTCGGCAACTTCGACAAGCGCGACGTGATGATTCCGATGCGCGACGGCGTGAAGCTGCACACCGTGATCCTCGTGCCGCGTGGCGCGAAGCGCGCGCCGATCTTGCTCACGCGCACGCCGTATCACGCGAGCAAGCGCGCCGATCGCAACGCCAGCACCGACCTCGCGTCGGTGTTGCCGATCAGCCACGACGTGTTCGCCGGCGGCGACTACATCATCGCGTTCCAGGACGTGCGCGGCAAATACGGCTCCGAAGGCGACTACGTGATGACGCGCCCGCTGAAAGGTCCACTCAATAACTCCCAAGTCGATCACTCGACCGATGCCTACGACACGATCGATTGGCTCGTGAAGCACGTGCCCGAGACCAACGGCAAGGTCGGCATGATCGGCAGCTCGTACGAAGGCTTCACCGTGCTGATGGCGCTCGTCCATCCGCATCCGGCGCTCAAAGCCGCCGTGCCCGAGTGTCCGATGGTCGACGGTTGGCGCGGCGACGATTGGTTTCACAACGGCGCCTATCGCAACGTCAACCTCGACTACATCTGGGGCCAGACCGCGCAAAAAGGCGAAGGCGCGACCGTGCCGCGCAGCGGTCACGACGACTACGCGGCGTTCTTGGCCGGCGGCTCGACCGGCGATTACGCGCACGTGCACGGCATGGAGCAGCTGCCGTACTGGAAGAAGGTCACCGAGCATCCGGCGTACGACGCGTACTGGCAGGGCCAAGCGCTCGACAAGGCGCTCGCGAAAGAGCCGCTGACGGTGCCGACGATGATCGTCGACGGCGAATGGGATCAGGAAGACAGCTACGGCGGGCCGCACGTCTACGCCGCGCTCGAGCCGAAGGACACCGCCAACGACAAGCTGTTCCTCGTCCTCGGGCCGTGGCGCCACTCCGGCCAGGGTTACGACGGCTCCGTGCTCGGCGCGCTGCACTTTCCCACCGACACCGCGCACGACTTCCGCAAGAACGTCCTCAAGCCGTTCCTCGATCAACACCTGCTCGATTCGGCGCCGAAAGCGAACACCGCGCCGGTGACCGTCTACGAGACCGGCACGAACGAATGGCGCCGCGCGACCAAGTGGCCGCTCGCCCCGAGCTCGGCGATGCTCTACGCGAACGCGAGCGGTCGCGCCGGCTGGGACGCGCCGAAATCCACCGGGTTCGACGAGTACGTCAGCGATCCGCAGAAGCCGGTCCCGAATGTGCCGCGCCCGGTGCGATTCGCCGACCGCGATCAGTGGACGACGTGGCTCGTCGCCGATCAGCGCGCCGTCGTCGATCGTACCGACGTGATCTCGTACGAGACCGAGCCGCTGACCGCGCCGGTGCACGTCGCGGGCGCGCCGGCGGCGAGCTTGTTCGCGTCGACGAGCGGCAGCGACAGCGACTGGGTCGTCAAGTTGGTCGACGTCTACCCCGACGAGGTTTCGGCGACCCCCGCGCTGGGCGGCTACGAGCTCGGCGTCGCGATGGAGATCTTTCGAGGGCGATACTTCGGCGGCTTCGACAAGCCGGCGCCGATCCCGGCGAACCAGATCGAGCACTACAGCTTCGCGCTGCCGAACGTCGACCACGTGTTCTTGCCGGGCCATCGCATCATGATCCAGATCCAGTCGAGCTGGTTCCCATATTACGATCGCAACCCGCAGACCTTCGTCGACAATATCTTCTTCGCGAAGCCGAGCGACTACCAGAAGGCGACGCAGCGCATCTATCACCAGCCGAACGCGGCGACCGCGATCGCATTGCCCGTCGTGAAATAGGCCTGCTAGCGCGCGCTGGCGAAGCGGCCGCGCTTCGGCAGGTGCGGGCGCAGCGTCGCGAGATCGCGCGGCGCGCGCCGATGCGACGCGCCCGAGCCGGCGCTGCAGCCCTTGTCGAGCGCGAAGCCGATCTGGTTGTTGCCGGTATCGATCACGCTCACGAACCCCTGCATGAACTGATCGCCGAACGTCGACGCTTCTTGGTCGCCGCCGTCCTCGATGCCGAGACAGAACACGCCTTGGCCGGCGTCGAACATGTACGAGTCGAGCGCCGGGATCTGGAACGTCACCGACGAGCCGTTGGTGACACCCGGCATGACGACGTTGAGCGTCGGCAGCATCGCGTCGACTTGTTCGTCGGTGACGCTGCTGGTCTGCGTGCAGCCAACGCCCGAGAAGTCCGGATCGTCCTGGAGCGTCGTGCCGGGGAACAGCGCCTGGAACCCGGAGCTCGCGTTGACCGCGTTGATCACGCCGGTCTGCACGCTCGTCGGCACGTAGAAGAACGTCGTGCCGGTATCGATCACCGGCTCCTGGAACGTCGCCGCGCCGGTGCCGACGTTGGTATTGCCGACCGCCATCGACGTGACGTTGATCGAGTAGAACGGGTTGTCGTTGTTGATCGGCACCATCGGCGTGTACTGCACGGCAGCTTGGGCGTGCGTCTCGTCGTAGCCGCCGAGCCACATCGTGCCGCCGTCGGCGCACAGCTCGAAGCCCATCACCGGCTTGACGCCGTCGGAGCCGACCAGCGTTTGGAAGTACGCGCCGGTGTCGTTGACCGCGTTCTCGGGCGCGCCCATGCCGAGGATGCCCTGGTAGTCGTTGTTGCCGTCGAAGAAGCCCGATTGGCCGCCGTCGACGACCTGCGTCTGGATGTCGACGATCGCGAGCGTCGCCTCCGGCGTATTGCTGCCGACCATGATCGTGTCTTGATAGATCTCGCCTTGCCAACCCGTGGTGTCGGCGTACTCGCTCTCGGCCGTCTTCATCTCGTCCATCGAGCTCGAGCTCGGCATGTACTCCGGCGACACGTTGGTGCACGTCGAGCAGCTGGTACCGGCCACCGCGGTCGTGGTCGAGCCGGTATCGAGGTCCATGACGAAGGTCTGGCCGCCGATGGTCATCTTCGGCGACCAAAACTCCTGACTGGTTGTGGTGAGCGGGATCGCGTAGTAGTCGGCCGCGGCCGAGCCGCCGTCGCTACCACCGCACGCGGCGAGCGCGAGCGCGACGAGACACGAGGTTCGAATCATATTTGGACGCGGACGATAGCTTAGCGGCATGGTCGGTAACAGCGATTCAGATCACGAGTGGCGAACGCGGTGGGGGTGGTGCGGCTTGGGCTTCACGAAGTGCTTCGTGCGGTCGTGTGGGAGGTGCGGGTTCGCACAGCCGCTGTCGGGCGCGAAGCCGACCTGCATGTTCTTGAGATCGATGACCGTCAAGAACGCCTGCATGACCTCGTCGCCGATCGTCGGCTCGTCGCCGCCGTCGAACATCGCGAGGCAGAATTGGCCACCGCCGTCGTCGTAGAGATACGAGTCGAGTGCCGGCGCCGAGATGGTGATATCCGCGCCGCCCGCCGCGTTCTTCAACGTCATCGTGAACGCCGGCAGCATCGAGTTGATCATGTCGTCGGTCACGGTGCCCGTCGCGGTCACGCAGGGCTCGTCGTTCGCGTTCTTCGGCTTGAGTGTCGCCTTGCTGCCGAACAGCGTCTTGAGCGCCGGCGCGGCGTCGATGGTCGCGATCGCGGCGTTGAACACGTTCGTCGTCGGGTAGAACAGCGAGGTGCCGGTATCGACGACGTAGAGCCCGAGGTCGCTGCCGGACAACCCGGTGATCGGGTTCGTGACGGTCACGCCGGTGAGATCGACCGCGTAGAACGGATTGCCCGGATCCTGATCCGAGACGTACGGCGTGATCGGATCCATCGGCGTGTACTGCATCGCGCCGGAGCCTTTCGACGCGTCGAACCCGCCGAGCCACATCGTGCCGCTGTCCGCGCACAGCTCGAACGCCATCACGTTGTCGACGCCGCTTTGCGTGATCGATTGGAAGTACGCGCCGGTGTCGTCGATCTCGTTTTCGGGCGCGCCCATGCCGAGGATGCCCTGGTAGCCGTTGTCGGAGAAGAAGCCGGGCTTCGCCTGCGGATCATCCGGCACCATCTGGGTCGAGATGTCGACGATGTTGAGCGTCGCGGTCGGCGAGCTGTTGCCCAGACCGATCGTGTCCTGCCAGATCGCGCCGAACCAGCCGGTACCGTCCGCGTACTCGCTCTCGCCGTTCGAGCCTTCGTTCACCGCCGACGAGCTCGGCATGTACAGCGGCGACAGCGTGTAGTCCGAGCCGTTGCAGTCGGCGCAGGCCGAGCCGGCGATCGCCGTCGTGGTCGATCCGGTGTCGAGATCCATCGCGAACATCGCGCCGTTCACGGTCAACATCGGCGCGTAGAACTCGACGGGGCCATCCGGCGTGGTCAGCGGAATCGCGAACGGTCCAGCGCCGCCGCCACCACCGCCGCCACTGCCGCTGCCGCTGCCGCCGCCATCGGTGCCGCCGCCGCCGCCGCCGCCGCCGTTGCCATTGCCATTGCCTCCACACGCGATCAGCGCGACGAAGCACGAGACGAACACCGAGTAGCGAGTCATGCGCCGACGCTAACACCGCCGGCGCGCGGTTGTACCTTCGCTTTTGCTCACCGATTGCTGTGTCGCCGTCGCTGGCCATCGGCGCGTTCGCGCGATGTGCACGGGTCGGCGCGAATAGGGTCAACTGTCCCCGACAAGGCTCGACAGTCTCCGGCGCGCGCGAGCGCGCGACCGCGATCCGGGGGCGGCACGGCGCGTGCTGTTGCGAACGATGTCATGCGAGCCTTTCATCTTGCGTTGTCGTTGTCGGTTCTAGCCTGCAGTCACCACCACGCCGCGACGAGCGGCGGCGACGACGATACCGGCGTCGACGCGTCGATCGCGTGCGGCAGCGACGGCGATTGCCCGTCGGGCGAGCAATGCGATACGACGACCGGCACGTGCATCGGCGGCTGCGGCGGCCAGCACCTGGATCTGACCTATGTCCCGCCGAACCTCGGCATCGTGCTCGATCGATCGTGCTCGATGACCCACTTGCTCGAGGGCTCGAACGAGACCAAGTGGGAAGCCGCCGTCGGCGCGCTGACCGACGTGCTCGCGACGTACTCGACGAAGGTTCGCTGGGGAATGACACTGTTTCCGGATACGACCGGCGAGGCGTGCACGCAGGATGCGATCCCGTTTCCGATCGCCGACAACAACGCCCAGCCGATCGCCGATCGCTTGAACGCCGCGCTCGGCTCCAACGATGCCGACTATCCCGATAACCCGTGCGTGACGCCGATCGACACCGGTATCGAGCAAGAGGCGACCGATCCCGCGCTCGCCGACCCCACGCGCAAGAGCTTCCTGATGCTCGTCACCGACGGGGCTCAGGCGGGGTGCTCCGCGGGCGGCAGCGCGGCCGGCGCCGAGCAAGCGGTCGCGACGTTGTTCGGCAGCGGCGTGGCGACGTACGTCGTCGGGTTCGGCAGCGAGGTCAACGCGAAGGAGCTGACCAAGCTCGCCGATGCCGGTGGCGTGCCGAACACGATGGGCTCGAACGCGTACTACTCGGCCGATACCGCCGCCGAGCTCGACGACGTGTTCAAGCAGATCGCATCGAACGTAGTGAGCTGCACCTACGCCGTGAGCCAGACGCCGCCCGATCTCGACGAGACCTATGTGATCTACAGCGGCAACACGCTCGTGCCGCGCGATCCGGCGCACATGGATGGCTGGGACTACGATCCGAACGCGATGACGCTGACCGTCTACGGCAACTACTGCAGCGAGCTCGAGAACGGCATCGTCACCGACATCGACGTGGTCTTCGGCTGCCCGTCGCCGCCGATCTTCTGAGCTGCGCGATAAATCTCGAGCTTGTGCTTCACGAGCTCGATCAGATCGCCCTGCGCGAATTGGAAATCGTAGATGTGCAGCCCCAGGCCGCCGTGGCTCTTGCCGAGGTCGACGAAGCTCGGCCGCCGGTCACCCGCGGTGCGCGCCTCGGCGATCGCGAGATAGTCGCGCCCATCGGGCCGGTCGTCACAGTGCGCGCGATAGAAGCCGGTGACCGAGACGTACGGCGTAGTGAGGCCGTACTTGGCGCCGCGATCCTTCGTCGGAAAAATGCTCTCGCCGAGCAGACCGTTCGGTGACGGGTCGACACACGCCGCGTGGTGATCCGGAGGCACCTTGTTCGTCAACGAGTTCGGTTGGTCACCTTCGGCGATGCTCAAGTACGCCACGATGCAGCCGAGCTCGTCGCGCGACGCGCACGGTGCGAGCGTCTGGAACGTGCCGCCGGTCGTCGCGCCGTTCGGGATGTCGACGGTGAACCCGATCGGAAACGCGACGAGCAGCCGTTGCTTGAGCTTCGCGTCTTGATCGAACGTATCGCGGAGCAAGTGCGCCGCCATCTGCGAGCCTTGCGAGTGGCCGAGGATCACGATCGGCCGGCCGCGATCGTAGTGCGTGAGGTACGCGTGGAACGCGGCCGCGACGTCGGAGTAGGCGACGTCGAAGATGCGGTGCTGATCGTCTTGCGACGACAAGTACGTCGCGATCGTCGCCTGGCGATACAGCGGCGCGTAGATGTTGCAGACCTCGCTGAACCGCGCGACCTGCGCTTCGGCGGTGGCGCGCTGCTTCGTGATGTCGGTGAAGTCGGTGTGGTTGCCGGGCACGAGCGACAGATCGAGCGTCGGATAGATGTAGAAGCAATCGACCGGGCGCTCGGCCGCGATCGGATGCCGCACGATCGTGCGCGTGTTGTCGGGCGCGATCGCGGTCGTCGTCAGATCGCCGCGGCACGCGTCGGTCGGCAGATCGGGCCGGCACAGCCACATCGCAGCATCGCGATACGGCGCGCTCGACGTGCGGACCTGCTCGTGACGGCTCGTCGAGCACGCGGTCAGCGCGAGTAGTGCGATCGCGGTGCGCATGCGGTCTCCATATGGTTAGTATCGCACGCATGATGCTGCTTCCTCTCGTCGTCGCCGCCGCCGCCGGTCGGTCGACGATGCCGCCGAAAATCGCGACGCATACGTGTCCCGACGGCTTGACCGTGCTCGTGGTCGAGAACCACAGCGTGCCGCTGGTCACCGTCGAGATCACGGCGAAGAACGGCTCGATGACCGAGCCGCCCGAGTACAACGGGCTCTCGCACTTGTACGAGCACATGTTCTTCAAGGCGAACAAGACGCTGCCGAGCCAGGAGGCGTGGCTGGCGCGTGCGCGCGAGCTCGGCCTGCGCTGGAACGGCACGACGAACACCGAGCGCGTCAACTACTTCTTCACCACGACGTCGGATCACCTCGACGACACGATGGTGTTCATGCACGACGCGATCGTGTACCCGCTGTTCGATCAGAAGGAGCTCGAGCGCGAGCGCGTCGTGGTCACCGGCGAGCTCGATCGCAATGAAGCGAGCCCGTTCTATCACCTGTTTCACGACGTCGAGCAGCGCGTGTTCTGGAAGTATCCGTCGCGCAAAGATCCGCTCGGGCTGCGCGCGACCGTGCTGAAGACCACGCGCGCGCAGATGCAGACGATCCAGCACCGCTACTACGTGCCGAACAACTCGGCGCTCGTCGTCACCGGCGACGTTTCGGCCGAGGCGGTGTTCGCGGCCGCCGACAAGCTCTACGCCGATTGGCCGCGCGGCGACGATCCGTTCGTCAAGTTCCCGCTGGTCACGCATCCGCCGATCCAGAAGACCGAGGCGCTCGTCGTGGTGCGGCCGGTGCGCGTGATCGACGGCACGATGGAGTGGCTCGGCCCATCGACCGTGGGCGCCACGGTGCCCGACACGTACGCCGCCGACGCGCTGTCCGCGGCGATCAACCTGCCGGCGTCGCGGTTCCAGAAGGCGACCGTCGATTCCGGCGCGTGCATCAACGCGAGCATCAACTGGTACACGCAGATGAACACCGGGCCGATCACGATCGGCTACGAGGCCACGCCCGGCAAAGTCGACGCGTGCATCAAGGCGATCCGCGGCGAGCTCGCGAAGATGACGGCCGACTACGTCACGCCGGACGAGCTCGGGCGCGCCGCGCATCAGCTCGAGGTCGGCGTGG
>DATBAS010000114.1:0-40827 GCA_036271395.1 Kofleriaceae bacterium | reverse complement strand
CATCAGGTTGTCGAGCCGCCCGACCCAGAACGCCAGCGACGCGCACACGATCCACAACCCGTACATCGCGACCACGCCGGTGGCGAGCAGTGCCAGTCCGCCGATGACCTGCGACGTCGTCGGCGCCGAGCCGCGCAGCATGAACGCGTAGACCGCCACGGCGATCGCGAACAACAGATCGATGATCTTCCACGGCTCGTAGCGCGACGCCGAGATCAGCACTTGCGCGTCGACGGGTTTGAGCAACACGTAATCGAACGAGCCGGTGCGGATCTGCTGCACGAGATCGACGAGCGACGGGCTGATCACGCCGTTCAAGATCGCCCGCAGCGCCTGGAAGTACGCCATCACGACGAGCGCCGCCGAGTAATCCCAATCGCCGAATTGCTTGCGCGCGCCGTACACCACCACGAGCGGCAACAGCGCGAGCAGGCCGTTGCCGACGCCGAAGACACCTTCGATGAAGAACATCGCGCGATACGCCATCGCCTGCGCGACGCTGATCGTCATCTGCGTGCGGAACAGCCGCAGGTACTTCGTCACGTGCCCACCGACTCGAATCGCTTGATGCCGCGGTTCCACGCGAACAGCGCAAGTGCCGACGCGATCACGAACCAGATCGCCTGCTCGCCGAGCAAGTGCAGGCAGCTCGCGAGCGTTTGTGTCCGCGTCATCAGCTGGAGCGGGATGTACATCATCGACTTGAACGGCAGGTAATCCGCGAGCATCGCGATCGGTCGCGGCATGATGTCGAGCGGCAGCAAGTAGCCCGAGAACAGCGAGAACATGCCGAAGTAGATGTCGCCGAGGCCCGTCGCCTGCGTCAGGTAAAACGCGGTGCAGCCGAGCGCGTACATGATCCCGAACGTGACGAGCCACGCGAGCAAGATCGAGATCGGCACGAGCGCGATCTGCAGCACGTCGTGCGGCAGCGTTTGTGCACCCGACGTGACCAACAAGATCACCGCGAGCGGCACCGCGATCACGCCGCGAAACGGAATCGCGGCGGCTTGGCTCGCGAGGTACGCGAAGAACGGATGGATCGGGCGGAGCAAGCGCATCGCGAGCGTGCCCATCCGAATTTCTTCCATCATCTGCCACGCGATCCAGTTGCCGGTCAGCTGGCGCACGATCAGCGTCGCCAAGTAATACGCGACGAACTGGTTCGCGTCGTACGGGCCGAACGAGCCGGTGCGCGTGATGAACGTCATCAGCGACATCATGATCAGCGGCTGCGTCGTCGTGAGCACCCAGACGATGAACTCGGCGCGATACGCGACGGTCTCGGCAACACCGACGCGGAGCAGCGTCGGCATCGCTTTGAGCACCCGGATCACGATGCCTTGTCGTGACGTCCGAACATCACGCGCAAGATGTCCTCGAGCGGCGGATCCTCGATGCCGAGATCGGCGACCTTGACCGTGCCGAGCAAGTGCGACACCACGTTCGCGAGCTCGCTCTCGGCGACGCGCAGCGTGACTCGCTTGCCGTCTTTGGTCAGCACGGTGCCGAGCTTCGCGAGCTCGTCGTCGCCGATCGTATTCGCGGTGAACGACACCCGCTTGTCGGGGTCCATCGATTTGATCAGGCTCTTGAGCTCGCCGTCGTGGACGATCGTGCCGCGGTCGATCACGATGATCCGCGGGCACAGCGCGACGACGTCGTCCATGTAATGCGACGTCAGCAGCACGGTCGCTTGATGCTGCTGATTGTAGCGGCGGATGAAGTCGCGGATCGCGAGCTGCATCGCGACGTCGAGGCCGATCGTCGGCTCGTCGAGGAACAGCGTCGTCGGGCCGTGCAGCAGCGCGGCCGCGAGCTCGCACTTCATGCGCTCGCCGAGCGAGAGCTGGCGCGCCGGCTTCTTGATCAGGTCGCCGAGATCGAGCAGCTCGGTCAGCTCGGCGAGTGTCTTGTCGAATTGCGCTTTCGGCACGTCGAACACCGCGCGGTTGAGCGCGTAGGTCTCCGCCGGGGGCAGGTCCCAGATCAGCTGCGATTTCTGGCCCATCACGAGCGTGATCTTTTGCAGCAGCGCGGCTTCGCGCTTGAACGGCACGAAGCCCTCGACCGAGACGTCGCCGCTCGTCGGATGCAAGAGCCCGGCGAGCACCTTGAGCGTCGTGGTTTTGCCGGCGCCGTTGGGGCCCAGAAATCCGACGCGCTCGCCGCGCTCGATCGAAAAGCTCACCCCGTCGACGGCCTTGACCGTCTCGTACCGGCGCACGAACAGCGACTTCATCGCGGCGCCGAACCCGGGCTCGCGCTTGTGCACCTTGAAGTGCTTCGTCAGGTTCTTCGCAACGATCAAGCCGGTCTCGCTTCGCCGGTCACTTCGCCAGCTCACCCATCGTCTTGATCGGCAGGTTGTCGACCGATTCGCCGTCGAGGATCTGCTCGAGCAGCTTGGCACCGACCCCGGCGAGCTGCACCAAGTTCGCGACGCGCTCTGCGATCAGCTTCTTGCGGGCGTCGCGGCCCTGATCGAGCTCGCTTTCGGCGTCTCGAAACGACTCGACCGCCGTCTTGATCCAGTTGAGCTCGCGCTCGCGAAACACGCGCGACACCATCTTCCACAAGCTGGTCTCGGCCTCGTAATGCTCGCGGCGCTCGCCGACGACCCATGCCTTCTTGACGATGCCCCACTGCACGAGCTCGGCGAGCAACATCGACACCGCGCCGGTCGAGAGCCCGAGCCGATCTTGGAGATCGGCGGCGGTGAGCGGATGGTCCTCGAGGTAGAGCACCGACCACATGCGGCCCATGTTGCGCTTGAAGCCCCACGATTCGATCAGCGCGCCGACCGCGTCGGCGACTTTGAGCACCGCGGGATCGACGCTCTGATCGGTCCGGCTCACTCACTCCTTGCTGTCGTCGGGCTTGTCGACCGGCGGCGTCTCGCGCGTCGGCACGCGCACGATGTTCGCGACCACGCCGGACGGCAGCCGGCTCGTCACCGAGTGCTCCTGGCGGCGGCGATTGATGATCTCGACGAGATCGCGCTGCGATAGCCCACCCGAAGGCCGGATCGTCACGCTCGCCTCTTTGCCGGTCTTGAGCTCGCGCGCGGTGACGCCGAGGATCGATTCGACGTCGACGGTCATCACCAGCTCGACGCGCACCGAGCCGGCAGGGCCCGGCGGCAGATCCTCGAGCACGACCTGGCCGAGCTTGCGGTTCTTGCCCAGCTCGGTCGACTCGCCTTGATAGACGTCGATCGAGACGAACTTCTGATCGTCGGCCGTCGTCGCGAACAGCTTGCGCGCGCGCACCGGCAGCATCGAGTTGCGCGCGATCATCACCGAGAACCCGCTGTCGCCGACCTTGATGCCGAGATCGTGCGGCGTGACGTCGAGCAGCTGCGCGTCGTCGGCTTCGCCCGACAAGATGCCGGCGTACGCGGCGGCGCCGAGCGCGACGACCTCGTCTGGGTTCGCGCCTTTGCTCGGCTTGCGGCCGAAGATCGTTTCGACGGTTGCCTGAACAGCCGGCCATCGCGTCATGCCGCCGACCAGCAGCACGTCTTCGACGTCTTTCGCGGCGAGCCCGGCGTCGGCGAGCGCGCGGCGGGTCGGCGCTTCGAGCCGGTCGAGCAAGTCCTTGGTGAGCTGCTCGACGAGATCGCGCGTCAGCACGCGCTCGTAGTTGATCGGCGCGCCGTGCTGGTCGTTCGCCAAGAACGGCAGCGCGAGCGGCGCTTCGTTCGCGCTCGACAGCGTTTTCTTCGCGGCCTCGCACGCCTCGCGCAACCGCGACATCGCGATCGGGATGCCGGTGATGTCGACGCGATGTTTGTCGAACACCTCGTCGACGATGCGCTCTTGCAGCCGGCGATCCCAGTCGTCGCCGCCGAGCGCGGTATCGCCGCCGGTCGCGAGCACCTCGAAGATGCCGTTCTCGACGCTCATGATCGAGATGTCGAACGTGCCGCCGCCGAGGTCGAACACGGCGATGATGTGGCGGCCGTCTGCGTTGCGGTGGATGCCGTACGCCAGCGCCGCCGCGGTCGGCTCGTTCAAGATCCGCAGGATGTCGAGCCCGGCGATCTGACCGGCGTCGCGCGTCGCCTGGCGCTGCGCGTCGTCGAAGTACGCGGGCACGGTGACGACCGCGCGCGTGACCGGCTCCCCGAGCGCTTCTTCGGCCACGCGGCGCATGCGGCGCAACACGTGCGCGGCGACCTCTTGCGGCGACACCGGCTGGCCGTGCACGCGCACCCACGCGTCGCCGTTCGGAGCGGCGACGATGCGGAACGGCGCGAGCTTGGCGAACCACGCGACGTCATCGGTGTTGACCTTGCGGCCGATCAAGCGCTTCGCGCCGTAGACGGTCGCGGACGGGTTCGTCACCGCCTGCCGGCGCGCGCGCGTGCCGACCGAGATCTCGCCGCTCGGCGACCACGAGACCCACGACGGCGTCGTGCGCTCGCCGTCGGCGGCAACCAGCGTGCGCGGTACTTGCTTGTCGTCGAGCACGGCCACGCAAGACGTCGTCGTGCCGAGATCGATGCCGATGATCCGATTCATGTCGATCGCCTCGCGAAACGCTGCGCTATACGGACATTCGTTTCGCTCACGTGGGGCCTTCCTTCTTGCCCATCAAGCGCGACAGCAAGCCCTTGCGCTCGTTGGTTGCCTGGCGGCGCATGTCGGCGAGCTCGCGCGCGGCGCGCTCGTTCGATGGATCGATCTCGAGCGCGGCTTCGAACCGCTGCGCGGCTTCGAGCCGATCGCGCGCGGCGAGGGCGCGCAGGCCCTCGATGAGCTCGATCCCGGCGCGTGCGCCGCGATCGTTCGCGTTGCGCTTGGCGGCGGCGCGATAGCCGGCGAGCGCCTCGTCGAGCTTGCCCTGATCGACGAGCGCGTCGTAGCTCGCGCCGTCTTCGCCGCTCGCGATCGGGACTTGTTGGCTCGGGATGAGCGCGGTCGCCGGCTGCGGGCGCCGGACCGGGCCACTCTTGCGATCGACGACGTGCGCGCTCGGCACACCACCCGGCTGATCTTCGGGCCGCGCGAGCTGGGTCGACGCGATCGCGGCGCTCTTGTCGCTCGGATTGGTCGGCGCGTCGTACTGCGTCGGCCGCGGCGGCTCGGGAATCGCGTTGGCGTTGTCGCGCGCAGGCGGCGGCGACGGCGGATCGCTTCTCGGGATCACCGCGTTCGGCACGCGCACGACCGGGACCGGGCCGGTTGCCATGCGCGGCGTCGGCGGCGGCGTCTTCGCGCGTGCCGGCTTGACGCCGAGTTGCTGGCGGACCTGCACGCGGCTCGCGTCGTCCGAGAGCTTGCGATACGCGTCGCGGATCAAGATGAAGATCTCGGCGGCGAGCTGGCGCAGGCGCGTCGATTGGTAGCGCTGGAAGCGATCGGGGTGATAGCGCTTGGTCAGCTCGCCGAACGCGCCGCGCACGTCGGCATCGTTCGCCTCGTAGCCGACGCCGAGCACGAGAAACGGGTTGAGCCGCTTGAGCGACTCGGCCTCGGCCTCGAGCGCGATGATCAGCTCGTCTTCGGCTTCGGCGAGGCCTTCGCCCGTCGCGGGCTCGATCGCCGGCGATGGATCCGGCGGTGAGCCGGCGCGCACCGCGGCCTCGGCCGACAGCGCGCTCTCGATCAGCCAGATCGTCTTGGTCGGCAGCGGCTCGAGCTTGAGCTCGACGCCCGTGCCGCGCTGCGGATCGACGACGTGCTGATCGATCGTGCCGGTGAGCTCGATCACGGTCGCGCTCGGCAGCTCGAGATCGATACGCACGGCCGTGCCGAGCGGCGGCTGCGACGACGCCTTGAGGAACATCGTGCCGCGCGACAGGTCGCGTCGGTAGATCGTCGCCAGCTGCTGCCAAGACGAGCAGCGGAGCTTGATGCCGAGCGGACCTGCCAAACCGCAAAATCATAATCGGATTTCCGTCGGTTGTGGGACTTGTGCGCCGCCTCGCCGCTAGACTAATCGCGATGGCCGACCACCTGTTCCTGCGCGCGTGCCGGCGCCAGAGCGTCCCGCGCACGCCGATTTGGATGATGAGGCAGGCCGGGCGCTATTTGCCGGGGTACCGCGAGGTCCGGGCGCGCGCTGGCTCGTTCTTGGAGCTGTGCCGCAACCCCGACCTCGCCTGCGAGGTCACCCTTCAGCCGATCGACGAATTCGGCTTCGACGCGGCGATTCTGTTCTCCGACATCTTGATCACGCTGCCCGCGATGGGGTTGGAGATCGATTTTCCGGACTCGGGGCCGAAACTGGCCAACCCGGTGTGTACGTCGGCCGACATCGCGCGGCTCGCGGTCGGCGAGCCGGTCCGCGAGCCGCTCGAGGCCGTGAGGCACATCAAACGCGCGCTCGCCGATCGGGTGCCGCTGATCGGCTTCGCCGGCGCACCGCTGACGATGCTGACCTACGCGGTCGAAGGCGGCGGCAGCAAGGATTACGCGCGTACCAAGCGGCTGCTCTATGGAGCGCCGAAAGACGCGCACGCGCTACTCGACAAGCTCGCCCGAACCTGCGCGAAGTTTCTCGCCGCGCAGGTCGAGGCCGGCGCCGATTGCGTGCAGCTGTTCGACAGCTGGGGCGGCATCGTGTCGCAGGGCGACTTCCGCGAGTTTCCGCTGCGCTACGCAAAACAGGTGATCGCCGAGCTGCGCGCGACCACGAACGTGCCGATCATTTATTTCGTCAACGGCTGCGCGCCGTACCTCGACGACTACGCGTCGAGCGGCGCCGACGTGCTCGGCGTCGATTGGCGCGTCGACATCGATGCCGTGCGGCGCCGCGTCGGCGAGGGCGTCGCGCTGCAGGGCAACTTGGATCCGGGCGCGCTGTTCGCGTCGCCGGCGGAGATCCGCCAGCGCGTCGCCGACATCCTGGCGCGCGCCGGCTCGGTCGGCCACATCTTCAATCTCGGTCACGGCGTGTTGCCGGAAACCGACCCCGAGCACGTCCGCGCGATGGTGCAGGCCGTGCGCGAGCTGTCGACCACGCCATGAAGATCGCGGTCGTCGGCGGTGGGCTCGGCGGTCTCGCGGCGGCGCGCGCGCTCGTCGCGCAAGGTCACGACGCGCACGTGCTCGAGGCCAGCGAGCGCGTCGGCGGCGTGATCCGCACGAGCATCGTCGATGGTTATCGCCGCGAGCATGCGGCGAGCTCGTTCTTGGGCGGACCGCCGCACGGCGCGCTCGCGCTGTGCAACGAGCTCGGCGTCGCCGTCGACAAGGCGTCGCCGCGCGCCCGCAAGCGCTGGATCTTCATCGACGGCAAGCTGCGCGCGTTGCCGACCGGTCCGATCTCGCTCGTCCGCACCGACCTACTGACGTGGCGCGGCAAGCTCGCCTTGCTCAAGGAGCCGTTCACGCCCGCGCGCGACGCCGCGCGCGCCGGCGACGAGTCGATGCACGCGTTCGCCGCGCGGCGGTTCGGCCCCGAGGTCGCGCGCGCGATCATCGCGCCGTTTGTCACCGGCGTGTACGCGGCCGATGCCCACGACGTCAGCCTCGAAGCCGGGTTTCCGCGGCTCGCCGCGCTCGACGCCGCCGGTGGCATCGTCCGCGGCGGGATCAAACAGATGCTCGCGTCGCGGACCTCGGCGAAATCAAACGCGGCGGCCGCGGCGTCGCCGAGCTCGACCTCGGCGAAATCAAACGCGGCGAAGACGCCGCGCGGCATGTACGCGCCGGTCGGCGGGCTCGGCGCGATGATCGACGCGCTCGCCGGCGAGCTCGGCGAACGCGTGCACACCGGCGTGCGCATCCGCAGCGTCGAGCCCGATGGTCGCGGCATCGTCGTCGCCGGCCAGCGTTGGGATCGCGCGGTGCTCGCGCTTGCCGCGGCCGATGCGATCCCGCTCGTCGAGCGCAGCGTGCCGGAGCTCGCCGCCAAGCTCGCGCCGTTCACGCGCGCGCCCGTCGCGCTCGTGTACCTCGGCGTCGCGGAGGCCGATCTGCCGGCTGCGGCACTCGACGGCTTCGGCATGCTGGTCGCGGCGGGCGAGGACATGCGCGTGCTCGGCGTCGTGTTCGAGTCGACCGTGTGGCCCGATCGTGCGCCCGCCGGTCACGCGCTGTTGCGCTGCATCTTCGGCGGCGGGCGCGATCCCGACGCCGCGACGCAGCTCGGCGACGGCGAGCTGATCGCGACTGCGCGTCGCGACGTCGCGCGCGCTTTCGGAATGTCGGCACCGACCATCGCCACGGCGCACGCGAGCGTGATCCGCTGGCCTCGCGCGCTCGCGCAGTACCCCGTCGGGCATCGCGAGCGCGTGCGCGAAGCCGAAGCCGTCGCACGCGGCGCCAACCTCGCGCTCGCCGGTGCCGACTACCGCGGGCCGGGCATCAACGACCTCCTCGGGGACGGTGTCCACTAAGACAACTTCAAAGCCGGAACTCCGCGAGATCCTTCGAGCGCGAGATCCGGACGTCAACTTGTGGATCTCCGCCATGCTTGCGCTCGTCGCGTGCGGAAGCGGTGCGGCGCCGCATCCCGTCGCCGATCATGCGGCCGGGTCCGCCATCGTCATGCCGGCGGCGCCCAAAGGGCCGTATCGCGCCGAGCCCGGCGAGTTCGCCAACGGCGACGTGCAGGTTCGCGTCGAGTGGCCCGACGTGCCGACCGTCGCGCGCGCGCCGCAGGGCCGCACGCGATGCGGCACTGCCGCGGCACCGGACGTCGCGCCGACGACGACATGGGGCGTGCCCGATGCGATCGTCGCGATCGACACCGACCATGGCAAGCCGCCGGCCGATCCCGCGGCGCGCGTCGCCGTCGCCGACTGCGCGATCGCTCCGCGCGTCATCGTCGCGGGCGCGGCGATCACCATCGCGAGCGACGTCGATCACCCGCTCGCATTGTCGCTCGCGCGCGCGGGCGACGCGGCACCACTCGCCGCCGGCTCGGCAACCGTTGCGGCGCTCGCGATCGAGCTGCCGATCGCCGGCCACGCCGTCGTCGCGCCGCTCGCCGCCGGCACCCTCGATCTGCTCGGCGGTAGCGACGTCGAGCCGGCGTGGATCGTCGCCGCCGCGCAACCGTACGTCGCGATCACGGAAGCCAGCGGGCAGGTCGTGCTGCGCGACGTGCCGGTCGGCAGCTTCACCGTCGAAGCGCTGGTGCCGCCGCGTGCGGGACAGCCGGCTCGCAGTGGCCGCGCGACCGTCGCGGTCGCGGCAAACGCGCTCGCCGAAGTCACCGTGCAGGTCCGTTAAGTTGACCTCCGTCCCCGCCGGCTCAACGATCGCGAGTGCTTACGCGCGGTAAGTTGTCTTAGTGGACACCGTCCCTGAGGAGGCCGTCTGGGCTGTCGTGGGCGACATCGCGTTGCCGGCGCTGCATCGCGCGATCGTCGAACGCTCGCGGCGCTACACCAGCGAGCGCGATCGCCTGACGGCGCGGCCGACGGATCCGGCGGCCGACCTCGCCGCGCGCGCGCTGTTTTTCACGCTCTGCGACGCACCGAAAATCGCGATCCCGCTTGCCGAGCTGGCCAACCGAAATCTGATTCCGTCGCGGCCGCTGCGCGTCGTCGACGTCGGCGCCGGGTGCGGTGCGCTCTCGATCGGCATCGCCGCGTTCATCACGGACCGGCCGCTCGACTTCACGCTGCTCGATCGCGATGCAGACGCGCTCGCGATCGGCAAGCGCGCGCTCGCCCGGATCGCACCCGACGCGCGCGTCACCACGCGCGGTCTCGACCTCGTGCGCGATCGCGCGGCGCTGCCCGATGCCGACCTCGTCGTGCTGGGCAGCGTGCTCAACGAGTTGCCGGCCGCCGCACGCTTGCCGCTGATCGAGCGCGCGGTCGCGGCGATCGCCGACGATGGCGCCGTGATCGTCATCGAGCCGGCCTTGCGCGAGACCGCGCGCGCTCTCCACGAGCTGCGCGACGCCGTGCTTGCCGCGCGACTCGCGCACGTGTTCGCGCCGTGCACGCGCGCGATCGCGCCGTGCCCGATGCTCGCGAACGAGCGCGACTGGTGCCACGAAGATCGCGCGGTGACGCTGCCGCCGCGCACCGCCGAGCTCGCGCGCGTCACACATTTGCGCGACGACGGCCTCAAGTTCTCGTACCTCGTGCTGCGCCGCGACTCGACACCGCTCGTCGAACAGCGCGGTTGGCGCGTCGTGTCGGCGCCGCACGCGCCGAAGGGCAAGCTCGAGCTCGATGGCTGCAGCGACGCGGGCCTCGTCCAACTGCGCCTGTTGCGCCGCCATCGCAGCGATGCCAACCGCGCGTTCGAGCGCGCCGCGCGCGGCGACGTGCTCGCGGTCGATGCCGTCGAGATCACGAGCGAGACGCGCGTCGAGCGCATCGAGCCCGCGAAGCGATAGCTAGTCTGGGTCGCTCGGCTTCTTCGACGGACCGGTATCGGCGACGCCGATCCCCTCGTTCGATTCCGGCGATTCCGGCTTCGCGTCGTCGGGCTTCGCTACTTCGTCGTCGATCGTCTTGCCGTCGGGATCGACCTTCACCGCCGCTGCTTTGATCGGCGGCGGATCGGTCGGCGCGCTGCCGGCCGCCTTGTCGGCTTCCTGCTTCTCGTCGTCGGTCATCGCGCGCATCGGCTGCGTCTGGCGCGCCTGCTGCGGTGTCAGTGCGATCGTCGCGCCCGGTGCGGTCATGCCGCCGGCCGTGAACGCGGTCTGCGTCGGCTCGTCGGCCATGAACGGGTTGCCGGCATCGACCGGCTGCGTCGCATCTTCGTTGAGCGCGCCGGCCACCGCATCGACCGCGATCACGTGGATCGCGACGCCGGTGATGTTGTCGTGGCCGCCGCGCGTCTTCGCGAGCTCGACCATCTCGGCGAGCGCGTCGCCGGGCTTCTCGGACGACAGCCGCTGGGCGATCTCTTCTTCGGCGGGAAAGTAATCGTGCAAGCCATCGCTGCACAGCATCAGGCGGTCGCCGCGCTTGAGCGTGACGTGCGCCATCTCGACGCCGACGTCGGCCGACACGCCGATCGCGTTGACCAAGATCGTGCGCAGCGGCGAGACCTGAGCCTCCTCGATCGTCAGCTTGCCCTCGATGACCAGCACCTCGGCGACGGTGTGGTCGGTCGTGATCTGCGACGATCGGCCCTCGCGCACCAAGTACGTGCGGCTATCGCCGACGTGCGCGACGAATGCTTCGGCGCCGGCGACGAGCACGACGTCGAGCGTCGTGCCCATGCCCTGCTTGTCGGATTCGCTCTGGCCGCGCTGATAGACGGCTTGATGCGCCTGAAGCACCGCGCTCTGCAGCAGCTGCACGAGCGTGCGGCGACCGACGTCGTCCGGCGATTTCTTGAACGCGTCGATCTCGGTCTTCGAGTCGAGCAGCGTGCGCTTGACGGTTTCGACCGCCATCGCCGAGGCGACCTCGCCGGCGGCGTGACCGCCCATGCCGTCGGCGACGATGAAGAAGCCGCGCTCGGTCTCCATCGTTGCCGAGTCTTCATTGTGCTCGCGCACCATGCCGACGTCGGTGACAAGCCACGCTTCGAGCGTCACGCCGGCGGCTTGTTCGCCCTTGTCGGTCGGTACGCTTGCTGTCGGTGTCGATCCGGCTGTCATTACACCGCTCTGGGCCTTCGAATCTTCACCCGGTCGGACCCTACCCCGCAAGCGCCCTGGTTCAAATGCGACCCCGAATGATTTCGAGCGGAACCGGCGGATTTCCCGCGGCGGCGAGGGTCCGGCCCTGGGCGATCAGTCGCCGCGACGCCAGCGAAATCGCCGCTGCCTCGCGATCTGCGGTCACGAATCGACGATCGAGCCGCTGTGCCACAGCGGCCGTCGTCCCCGAGCCGGCAAACCAATCCGCGACGCGATCCCCCGGCTCGGTCACCGCGCGCAGCACGCGCTCGACCAGCCGTTCGGGTTTCTGCGAAGGCCAGCCGGTGCGTTCGCCGTCGGAGTGGTTGAGCGTCTCGATGTCGGTCCACCAGTCTTCCGGCACTTTTCCGGCCGCCACCGGATAGCGATAGACGCGGCCCGTGCGGCGATCGGTCTTTTCCTGCACGCCGCCGACCAGCCGCATGTGCGAGCCGCCGCGCCGCGGCACCCGGACGGCATCGGGATAGAACGCCCAGCCGTCGGACTTCGCGTACCACAGGATCGTGTCGTGCTTGCGGCCGAAGCCGCGCCGGCTCTTGCCCCCGATCGAGTAGCACCACGCGATCTCGTTGACGAAGCGCGCGCGGCCGAACAGCCGATCGAGCGCGACCTTGACGTAGTGCACGGCGCGGTAATCGAGGTGGACGAACAGCGAGCCGCGATCGGCGAGCGCGCGGCGGCTGTGCTCGAGGAGCGGCGCGAGCCACGCGACGAACGCATCGGGATCGTCGGCACGATCGGCGTACGCGTGCCCGCGCCCGCGCTGCACGCTGCCGGTGCCGAACGGCGGATCGATGTAGATCGCGGCGAGCGCACCGTCGCCGACCTGCGCCGCCGCCGCGACCGCATCGTCGAGCACGAGCCGATCCGGCGCCGGATCGGCTCTGCCGAACGACACGACGCGCGTGGGCATGGGCCGCTACGCTACCTTAAGACGATGCAGTTCTGCCCGTGGTACTCGCTGCGAGACGCCGCCGCGCACGCGCCGGCGGGCGAGGGCGTGCTCCAGCTGCGGCTCGCGCGCGGGCTGATCGATTATCCGACCGGCAAGAGCGCGATGGTGCGCTACGAGCACGTCACCGACGTTCGCGCGCGCGCGATCGAGCTGGCCCGCGATCTCGCGGCCCGCGATCTGCTGTGTCGCCATCTCGAGGCCGACGCCGACACCGATCTGGCACAGTTCCATGCCAAAGTCCGCGGCGAGTTCATCCGCCGCTTCGGCGCACCGCCTGCTCTGCCATGAAGCTCGTCGAAGCCGAATCCGAAGGTCCCGTCGAAGGCGATGCCGCGCTCGTCACGCCGCCGCGCCCACCGCATCGCCGCGTCTCGGTCTCGCTCGTGTTCACGCTGTCGGTGCTGATCGGCCTCGTCGTCACGATCTACGTCGTGTTTCCGGCGCGCCACAACGTGTTCGCGACCCGCGCGATCGAGCTGCATCGCGAGCCGCCGGTGTGGGATCTCGACGCGCCGTCGCCCGAAGCGCTCGATGCCTGGGCGCTCGGCGCGGTCGGCAAGGGCGCGCCCGTGCCGAGGCTGCCCGCGATCGGTGCGATTCGCACCGAGGTGCTCGAGCGCCACGCGGCCGCGATTCGTTACCGCGTCGGCGGCGACGAGATCACCTACGTCGTCGGCCACGCGGGCCGGATCTCGCCCGAGCACAGCGAGCTCCACGACGGCGAGCTCCGCGCGGTGACATGGCCGCACGGTGCGTTCGTCAGCGTCGCGGTCGGACCCGACGCGACCGCGTCGCTGTGGTCCGGCGCGATCCAAACCGCCGTGCACTGAGCTCACGCCCGCACGTAGACCTGCGCGATCCGGCCGCTCGGAAATGCTTCCGTGCTCGCGAGCCGGAGCCGCAACGGCGTCGCGCGCTCGCCAAACACGGCGAGCCCGCGGCCGATCGCGATCGGAACGACGAGCAGCTGGAATTCATCGACGAGATCGAGCGCGACCAAGCTGCGCGCGAAGCTCGCACCGCCATGCGCGACGATCGGGCCGCCCGCTTCGGCCTTGAGCTTCGCGACTTCGGCGGCGAGGTCGCCGACGAGCCAGCGCGCGCTGCGCCACGTCTCGGCGAGCGGCGAATCGGCGATCGGCACGTCGGCGTTGCCGTGCCGCGAGAACACGACCTTCGGGATCGCGTTCATCGCCGGCGCGAACGCCTCGCGCGACGTCGGCCAGAACGCCGCCATGTCGCGGAACGTCCGGCTGCCCATCGCGTGGACGCCGGCTCCCGAGATGCGCGCGATCGTCCACGCCTTCGCGGCTTCGTCCTTGGTCTCGAACATCCAGGCGGACTCGCCGTTCGGCCCGGCGACGAACCCGTCGAGCGACATCGTCATCTTCAAAATCAGCGGTTGCATACCGACGCGACGAACGAGCCGAGCCGCGATCGACACGCGAGCATCAATTAGCGCGCTTGCTAATAATTAGCGATCGAGCTAATCAACGACTCGTGAGCCGAGAGCCAGACCCGCCCGAGCTGCCGACCGCGCCGCGGCTCGACGAGACCGAACAGGTCTTCGCGGCACTCGCGCACGTCGCGCGCCGGCAGATCGTGTTGATGCTGTCGCATTTCGGCGACGAGCTGCCTTCGGGCTATCTCGCGAAGAAGCTCGCGCACAGCTGGCCGACGACCACGCGCCACCTCCACGTGCTCGAGGCGGCGGGTATCGTCGAGGTCCGCCGCGAAGGCCGCGGCAGCTTTTATCGGCTCGATCGCGAGCGCGTGCGACGCGTTGTCGGCACGTGGCTCGACTTGCTCGAGCCGCCGGCTCCAGCTCGCAAATGGCAACCGAAAGGAAAACGCACGTGATCAAGATCTTTCGCGTCACCGTCGAAGTCTCGGACATCGAGCGCGCCGCGGCGTTCTACGCCACGCTGCTCGGCATCGCCGGCCAGCGCCATCCCGGCTCGCGCCACTACTTCGACTGCGGCGGCGTGATCCTCGCCGTGCTCGACGTGTCGCGCGGCGGTATGACACCGACGCCCGGCCCGAAGTCGCTCTACTTCGCGGTCGACGACGCGGCCGCGGTGCACGCGTGCGCGACCGAGCTCGACGCGCTCGCGCCGTACAAGGTGCACGGCCAGCCGGCGAGCGAGCTCATCGAGCGGCCGCGGGGCGAGAAATCGTTCTACGTCGTCGATCCATGGGGCAACGACTCGTGCTTCGTGCAGGGCGGCACGCTGTATCAGTGAGCGAGGTCGACTCGGCGCGGCGAAATGCAAACCGCCTCCGCCGGTGAGCCGGCGAAGGCGTCGTAGAAACCCGAAGATCAGTTCAATGCAGCCGGAACATACGCGAGCGCACCGCTGGGGCCCGGCAGGCCGGTCGTGCTCGTCGCCGCGTAGTCGTTGCGCGGGTCGATATCGATCATCGTGCCGCTCGCTTGAAGCACGAGGTACTGGCTGTTGTCGGGGTCGTACGTCGCGCCGAGATCGACGCCATTGGTACTGAACTCACCGATCGTCGCGCCGAACGTGGCGGTCGCCGGATCGATCGGCGTGAGCGTGACGTAGTCCGCGCCGACCGCGACGAGCTGCTCGGTCAGCTGGTCGTAGATCAGGCCCTCGGGCGCCAAGCCACCTTGATCCGGGTCGCCGACGAGCGTCACGGCGGCGGTCGACGTGTCGACGGTGTAGAGCGAGCCTGCGAGCGTCATCATGTACATCGCGCCGGTCTGGATGTCGTACGCGAGCGCGAGGGCCGGCTCCGGAAAGTCCATGAACGGGTCGTCGTCGTTGTCGTTCGTGATCGATCCCATCTGGCCGACGAACGTCGCCGTCGCCGTCGCGACGTCGACCGTGTAGAGGTTGTTCAAGTAGGTGCCGTCGAGCAGGTAGAGCTTGCCGTCGTTGTAGTCGAACGCGATGTCGCCATCGCCCATCGTGATGCCCAGGTTGCCGACCTTGGTCGACGCGAACGTCGTCGCGTCGATGTGCCAGAGGTTGGCCGAGCTGTCGACGGAGTAGAGCCCGCCGTAGCTCGAGAACGTCGCGGTCACCGTGGTGTCGGCATCGAGCTGGAACGTGCACGGCCCGGTGCCCGGGCAGTCGACGCCCGACCAGCCGGTGAACGATGCGCCCGAGTCCGCGACGGCGGTCAACGTCACGAGCATGTCGTACGGGATCGTCGCGCTGCAGTCGTCGCCGCACGAGATCGCGCCGACGTCGGAGGTGACCGAGCCGGTGCCGTTGCCGTTCTTGGTGACGACGAGTGACTGGGTGTCGATCGCGAACTGCGCGGTGGCGAGCTCCGCTTGGTCGACCGTCACGGTGCAGTCGGCGGTGCCCGAGCACACGCCGCCCCACCCGACGAACGACGAGTGCGCGTCGGCCTGCGCGGAGAGCGTGATCGTGGTGCCCGGCGCGACCGTCTCGCTGCATTGCTCCGGGGCGCGGCCCGGCCGCACGACGCGCTGTTCTTGCACGCAGGTGATCGCGTCGTCACTCGACGACACGACGCCGAAGCCGGTGCCGTCGAGACTGACGACGAGCGTCTGGTTCAGGCCGAACGCCGCCTGGATCTGCGTGTCCGCGCTCATCTCGACGGCGCACGGCCCGGTGCCCGTGCAGCCGCCGCCGGTCCAGCCCAGGAACGTGCTGTCGTCGGTGGCGAGCGCCGTCAGCGTCGTCGTCGCGCCCAGCTGGAGTGTCTCGCTGCAGTTGCTGCCGCACGCGATGCCATCGGGCGAGGTCACGGTGCCGCCGCCGTTGCCGACGTGCGCGACGTCGAGCTCGAACGATTTGACCGCGAACGTCGCGCCGATTTGTACGTCGTCGAGGAGCTCGAACTTGCACTCGCCGGTGCCGGCCGACGCGCACTGGGAGCCCGTCCACGCCACCAGCTTGGACATCGCGTCCGGGACTGCATGCAGCGTGATCACGGTGCCCTGCTTGACGGCCGTGGTGCACGCGTCGGCGGTGCAGTTGAGGATCGCCGGCGTCGCCGAGATCATGCCGCCGCCGGCGCCGGCGCGACCGAGCTCGACGTTGACCATCTTGGTCTGAGTGACCTGGGTCGGAGGCGCTGTGATGTTGTCGCCGCACGCGGCGAAGAGAGCGACGAGGCCGAAGCCGTAGATGCGTATCATTGCCAAGCTGAGCCGGCCGTCTCGTCACGAGCTCAAGGTAGCGGCCGGTGAGCGACTTCTCGCTGCGACAATCTCCGATCCGTCGCGCCCGTGTTTTCGACGACAACGCGCCCTCTTCGTGCCGAGCTCACGCAGCACGAGAACAAAGGCGGCGCCGACGGTTCTACCAGTGGGCTTGATGCGGGTGCAGCTCGCCGATGCGACCGGCCTTCGCGTCGAAGCTGTACGCGCCCGCGCCGGCATAGACGACGAACGCCGACGCACCGATCAGGCCCACGTTCTTGAGGAAGTTGATCATCTGCATCTGTTGCAGCTGCGGATCGCTGATGCCCCAGAACTTGTGCATGAACAGCGTCACCGGCAGCAAGAACACGAGCAGCAGCAGCGCGCCGATGCGCGCGTGAAAGCCGAGCGCGACCATCAGGCCACCGGCGAACGCGATGATGCCGGCGAGCGGAACGGCGACGTTCGCGAGCGGTACGCCGGCGTCGCGGGCGTGCGCGATCACCTCGCGCTTGAAGTGGCCGGGCAGGGCGAACAGGAAGATCAGCGACAACAGGACTCGTCCGATGGGGGCTAATGCGGGCATTTCCGAACCTCCTGCCGCAACCAACAGCAACATCGACGCCACGTTTGTTCACGTGGCGAAACGCGGTGTTGCCTGGGCGACGCGCCGGATCGGCGGAGCGTTGCCAACTTGGCGCGAGCGGATCCGCAATTCTCCGGAATCTCGTCGCCGCGGCGCTGGTCTTTCAATTGCTGTGTCTCGAATCATGCGCAAACGCGATTTCTCGATCACCTCGCTCGGTTTCAGGTGTTTTCACCTCGAAGGCTGCGTGGGCGATTACGCACCGGTCGAAGTCGTACTGACGAACACGAGATCTCGCATGCGCGCGTTTACGTATCGGCGCTGACTACCGCTTGCGCGTGCGCAGCCCGGCGACTTCTTGCGGCGTCAAGTTGCGCCAGCGGCCGAGCGCGAGGTTGCCGAGCAGCACGTGCATGATGCGAACGCGCTTGAGCGCGACCACTTCGTAGCCGAGCGCGTCGCACATCCGGCGGATCTGACGATTGAGGCCCTGCGTCAGGATGATCTCGAACAGCTTCGGGCCGAGCTTGCGGACCTTGCAGCGCTTCGTCGTCGCGTCCGAGAGCTTCACGCCGGCTGACATCCGCTCGATGAAGGCGTCGTCGATCGCGCGGTTGACCCCGACGACGTACTGCTTGTCGTGGTTGTGCTCGGCGCGCAGCACCTCGTTGACGATGTCGCCGTCGTTGGTGAGCAGGATCAGGCCCTCGGAGTCTTTGTCGAGCCGGCCGATCGGAAAGATCCGCTCGGGATGGTCGACGAAGTCGACGATGTTCCCTTCGATGTGGCGCTCGGTCGTGCACGTGATGCCGACGGGTTTGTTGAGCGCGATGTAGACCGGCCGCGTCAGCTTGCGCGCGCCGCCGACGACGTCGCCGTCGACTTTGACTTCGTCGCCGGGATTGACCTGTTCGCCGAGCTTGGCCGGCTTGCCGTTGATCGTGACGCGACCTTCCTCGATCAGGTCGTCGGCCTCGCGCCGCGACCACTGGCCGCTCTCGCCGAGGTACTTGTTCAGGCGCACCGCGCTACGATAGCGCAGTTGCGGATCCTGCTCCTGACGCCGCCGATGACGCAGCTGAACACGCCGTACCCTGCGACGGCGTACTTGATGGGCTGCTTGAAGCAGCACGCGCCGGAGCACCACGTGGCGCAGGCCGATCCAGCGCTCGAGTTGTTCTTGCGCGTGTTCTCGAGCGATGGGCTCGCGGCGATCGCCGAGATCTTGGCCGATCGCGCCCGCGATTCCGACGACGATCCGCCGCCGCCGATCGCGGCCTTCTTGGCGAACGCAGAGCGCTACATCGCGACGATCGATCCGGCGATCGCGTTCTTGCAGGGCCGCGATCCGGCGCTCGCGATGCGCATCGCGACCCGCGCGTTCTTGCCCGAAGGCCCGCGGTTCGCGGCGATCGATCAGGGCCCCGGGCTGCAATGGGCGTTCGGTGCGCTCGGCGTGGCCGATCGCGGCAAGCACTTGGCGAGCCTCTACATCGACGACGTCGCGGACGTGATCAAGCTCGGCATCCAGCCGCACTTCGAGCTCGCGCGCTACGGCGAGCAGCTCGCGGCGAGCGCGCCGAGCTTCGACGCACTCGCAGACGAGCTCGAAGGCGAGCCAACGCTCGTCGATGCCACGCTCGACGAGCTCGCGCGCGAGCTCTGCGACGAGCATCGCCCGGACCTCGTCGGGCTCACCGCGCCGTTTCCCGGCAACGTCTACGGCGCGCTGCGGATCGCGCGCGCGATCAAGCAGCATGCGCCGAACGTGCGGCTCGTGCTCGGCGGTGGCTACGTCAACACCGAGCTGCGCGAGCTCGCCGATCCGCGCGTGTTCGACTACGTCGACTTCATCACGCTCGATGACGGCGAGCGGCCGTTGCTCGCGCTACTCGATCACCTGCGCGATCCGAGCGCGCCGCTGTTTCGCACGTTCGTCCGGCGCGCGGACAAGGTCGAGCTCGTGAGCTCGGACCAGCACGACGTGCCGTTGCGCGAGAGCGGCACGCCGACGTACGCCGGGCTGCCGCTCGATCGCTACGTTTCGCTGCTCGAGATGCTCAATCCGATGCACCGGCTATGGGCGGACGGCCGGTGGAACAAGCTCACGATCGCGCACGGCTGCTACTGGAAGCAGTGCGCGTTCTGCGACGTCTCGCTCGACTACATCGCGCGCTACGACCGCGCGCCCGCCGACCTGCTCGTCGATCGCGTCGAGGCGCTGATCGCGGAGACCGGGCAGACCGGCTTCCACTTCGTCGACGAGGCGGCGCCGCCGGCCGCGCTCGAGGCGCTCGCCGAGCGGCTGCTCGCGCGCGGCGTCGTCATCACGTGGTGGACGAACATCCGGTTCGAGAAGTCGTTCACGCCCGAGCTCGCGGCGCTGCTCGCGCGCGCGGGCTGCGTCGCGGTGAGCGGCGGGCTCGAGGTCGCGTCGGACCGGCTGCTCGGGCTGATGAACAAGGGCGTGACCGTCGAGCAGGTCGCGCGCGTCACGCGGGCGTTCGCCGACGCGGGCGTCATGGTGCACGCGTACCTGATGTACGGCTTCCCGACGCAGACCGCGCAGGAGACGATCGACGCGCTCGAGCGCGTCCGGCAGCTGTTCGCCGAGGGCTGCCTGCAGTCGGCGTTCTGGCACCGGTTCGCGGCGACCGCGCACAGCCCGGTCGGCACGTCGCCGGGCGTCTATCGGATCGAGCTGCGCAAGCCGCCGGCGACCACGTTCGCGCGCAACGACGTCGCGTTCGACGACCCGACGGGCTGCGACCACGACGCGTTCGCCGCCGGGCTGCGTAAGGCGGTCTACAACTACATGCACGGCGTCGGGCTCGACAGCGACCCGCGGTCGTTCTTCCCGCGCGGCCGCGTGCCGAAGGTGACGGTGCCCGAGGATCTGATCCGGCAGGCGCTCGCGGCGGCAGCGGCGCCATGACCGCGACGCGCGCGCGGTGGGCCGACGAGATCGACGCGCGCGCGCGTGCGCACTGGACCGACGACCGGCTCGCGCAGCTGCTCGACGGCAAGCGCCCGGTGATCTCGCCGCGCGACGGCGCGGTGCTGCTGCGCGCGCTCGGGCTGTCGCGCGACGACACGTCGCTGCTGCAGCCGCGCAAGTACTTCCAGGTCAACCACATGGTCGCGCTGCTCGGGCCGGCGATCCGCGACCTGCGCGCGCGGCACGCGGTGATCCGCCTGCTCGACGCGGGCTGCGGCCGGTCGTACCTGACGCTGCTGCTCGCGTGGTGCGCGCGGCACGTGTGGGGGCATCCGCTCGAGGTCGTGGGCATCGACCGCGACGCCGACGTGATCGCGGAGGCGCGGCGGCGCGCGGAGCTCGCGGGGCTGGCCGACGTCGTGCGGTTCGAGGTCGGCGACGTCGCCGCGTGCGCCGAGCTCGAGGTGCACGGCGTCGTCGCGCTGCACGCGTGCGACACCGCGACCTGCGACGCGCTCGCGGTCGGCGTCGCGCGTGGCGCCGACCTGCTCGCGGTGGCGCCGTGCTGCCAGGCCGAGCTCGCGCGCGCGTGGGGCGAGCTCGCCGCGGGCGCGGGCAGCTTCTCGCCGATCTGGCGGTCCCCGCACCTGCGCCGCGAGACCGCCGCCGACATCACCGACGCGATGCGCGTCGCGCTGCTGTCCGCGGCCGGCTACGACGTGTCGGCGATGGAGTTCGTGCCCGCCGAGCACACGCGCAAGAACACGCTGCTGGTCGCCGTCCGGCACGGCCGCCCGGGGTCGCGCGCCGACTACGAGGCCCTGCGCGACGCGACCGGCGGTGCGGACATCCGCCTCGCACGCGCGATTCGTGTACCGTCGCCGCCGTGAAGACAATCTGCGTGATGGTGGCGAGCGCGGCGCTGGCCGCGTGCATGTTCCCGATGGCGCCCGCGAGCAGCGGCCCGACCGGCCCGGCGAGCACCGGCGGCGGCGGCACGTCGAGCGGCCCGACGACCGGCGACAACACGCCGCCGCCCGGCGCGCCCGCCGGTACCGGCGCGGGCACCAACGCGCCGAGCGCGCCCGCCGGCCCGGTGTCCGTCGACATCCGCGGCTCGTGCAGCAACACCGTCAAGGTGTTCTACGGCGACAAGCCCGGCTACGGCAGCGGCACGCTGTCGTCGGTCGAGTCGAACAGCATCTCGTCCCACAGCTTCCGCCCCGGCGAGATGATGTGGGTCGTCGACGAGCACGAGAACGGCGTCGCCTCGGTCACCGTCACGCCGTCGACGCACGAGATCGAGGTCAACTGCACCGCGATCTCCGCGCACTGACCTCACGACACCGGCAGCGCGAGCTGCTTCGGCGCGGCACGCTCGGGCGCCTCGGACAGATCGCGATGCACGGCGGCCTCGATGACGGTCGTCGCGACCTCGTCGAGGTGCTTGGCGAGCTCCGCGTTCAGCTCCTGGAACTGCGGCCAGAACGTGTCGTCGAGGAACCGCTGCTTGATCTTCAGCATGAGCGAGGTCGCGTGCTGACGGCGATAGCGGAACGGCTCGAGCCCGTAGCGCCGCGCGAGCGCGGTGAACAGCTGCTGCGACCACCGGCTGTGCAGCGTGAACCGCATCTCGATCTCCTCCTCGTCGAGCGCCGCGATGCGCTCGAGGATCCGCGTGCGTGCCGCCTCGCTCGCGACCCGCTCGCCGTCGGTCGTGGCGCCGGCGTGCAGGGACTCGATCTTGAGGAGCCTCGCGATCAGCGCATCCAGCGTCATCGACACCGGGACATCGTATCGACTCGGCCTGACATCGCCGATTCCGGGTCGCGCGTCGCCCGTGCTACACAGCGCGCGATGGTCACCGCGACCAACCGCTACTGCGAGCCGCTCGGGATCCCCGTCCCGTCGCTCGCGGCGGTCCGCGGCCACCGCGAAGCGAGCACCTACTCGCTGATGATCGTCTCGCTGCTCGAGCACGGTCGCCCGATGACGCTCGACGAGATCGCCCGCGAGCTCGTCGCCGCCGGCGCGGCCGAGCACGTCGACGACGCCCGCCGGTCCCTCCAGCGCTGCCGCCCGGCGCGGGCGCCGGTCTATCGCGACGGCGACCTGTACGCGCTCGATCCCCACGACGCCGAGCTCGACCTGTGGGCGTTCCGGCTCGGGCTGCGCCCGCCACGCGTCGCGCGCCCCGAGCCCGCGCCGCCGCCGCCGCGACCGCCGGTGACGCAGCGGCTGACCGTCGCGGAGCTCGACGCGGCGTGGGGCCACGACGCCAGCCTCAACGGCTGGTCCGCGCAACGCATCGCGCTCGCGATCCTCGACGCGCACGACCCGCCGATGACTCCGGAGGAGCTCGTCGCGTTCGTGGCGGCGCGCACGAAGTGGCACCGCTTGACCGCGAGCCCGACCTGGTTCCGGCGCCCCGGCGCGGCGGTCACCGTCGATGCGGCCGGGACGCTGTCGATCGTGCCCGGCGCCCCCGAGCTCGCCATGGCGCGCGACGCGGTGCGCGACGCGGTCGCGCGCCATCGCCGGTACCCGCGCACGGACGCGGCAGCGATCCAAGCGGCCGGACGCGCCTACGAGCAACGCCGCGCGGCCCACGCCGTCGAGCTCGCCGCGCTCCGGCGCGTGCTCGTGCACGCGTTCCCGGCGACGGCTCCGCAGGCGGTCGTGGTCGTCGACGTCGACCGGCACGCGCTGACCACGCTGGTCGGTGGGGAGCTCGCGAACCTCGGCGCGCTGCTCCAGCGCTTCGACCTCCTGTGCGGCGTCGACATCCGGGGGACGCTGCGCGCGCTCGCCATCGACGCGGCGGACCGGCGCCTCGCGGAGCTGGGCCCGCCGCAGAAGACCGTCCGAGACGCCTACGGACGCACGCTGAAGATCACGACGGCGATGCTGATCCATGGCTCGTGCGGGATCAGCCGGCCGCTCGGCGACGACAAGCAGCTCCGCGCGTACCTCGCCAAGGGGCAGCTCGACAAGCTCGCGGCGAGGCTCGAGGCCGACGCGAAGGCGCTGTTCGCGCTGCACGCCTACGGACGCACGCAGGGCCGCGTACGCCTTCGCGCGGGCGGCCTCGACGAGGTGTTCCCCGCGCCCTGGCATCACCACGACGAGCCGACGCTCTATCACCTGAAGCGCGAGGCGGCCGAGGCGTCGCTCGGGCTGATCGCGGTCGTCGGGCCCGCGCCGGCGTGGGACGCCCCGTGGGCGCGCGCGCGCCGGCTCGCGGTCGTCCCCGGCGACGGCCCGTACGACCTGGTGCTCGTCGACGAGCTCGGCCGCTACGTGGACGATCGCGACGTCCAGCTGGCACGACTCGAGGCCGTGCTCAACTGACCGGCGGGGCGGTTCGGATCCCGTAGATCTGCGTGCGCGCGGGCACGCCGCTATGCGAGTCTCCCGTGATGCAGGATCAGCTGGTCGAGCTCGTCGCTCGAATCGTGCACCAGGCGTTGGCTCCCCATCAGACGTCGTCGCAGGACACCGCGCCGCGCATCGCGGCCATCAAGGCCGCGCTCGACGAGCACGCCGAGGCCGGGACGTTCGGCGAGTGGGGCGTGCTCGCGCGCGATCAGCTGAAGCGGTTGCAGATCGCGGTCGGCTTCGACGCGCGGTCGCGCGCGTGGATCTCGAACGTCGCCGAGATCGCCGAGCAGATCCGCAAGGTCGGCGCGTTTGACTGACACCAGCGCGCGGACGCTCGGTCATTACCAGGCGAACGCGCGCAGCTTCTGGGACGGCACGAAGGATCACGACGTCACCCAGAACATCGACGCGCTGCTGTCGGCGCTCGCCGCGCCGCCGCCGCTGCGCATCCTCGAGCTCGGCTGCGGCCCCGGGCGCGACCTCGCGGCGTTCGTCGCGCGCGGCCACCAGCCGACCGGCCTCGACGGATGCGCGAGCTTCGTCGACATGGCGCGCGCGCACTCCGGGTGCGAGGTCTGGCACCAGGACTTCCTGGCGCTGACGCTGCCGGCCGCGCACTTCCACGGCGTGTTCGCGAACGCGTCGCTGTTCCACGTGCCGAGCGCGCACCTGCCGCGCGTGCTCGGCGAGCTGCGCGACACGCTGCTGCCACGCGGCGTGCTGTTCTTCTCGAACCCGCGCGGCAACGACGAAGAGGGCTGGCACGGCGACCGCTACGGCTGCTACTTCGACCTCGATCGCTGGCGCGCGCTGATGACCGACGCCGGCTTCGACGAGCTCGGCCACTACTACCGTCCGCCCGGCCGCCCGCGCAGCGAGCAGCCGTGGCTCGCCATGACCTGGCGCCGGCGTTGACCGTCTCTGGCATACCCGCGCTGACCACCGTCGGTCGCTACGTGATCGAGAGCGAGCTCGGCGCCGGCGGCATGGGCGTCGTGTACGCGGCGTTCGATCCGGAGCTCGATCGGCGCGTGGCGATCAAGATCCTGCACGGCGATCGCGCGTCGGCGGAGCGTCGTCGGCGGCTGTCGCGGGAGGCGCAGGCGCTGGCGCGGCTGTCGCATCCCAACGTCATCGCGGTGTACGACGTCGGCCTCGCGGGCGACGACCTGTTCGTGGCGATGGAGCTGGTCGACGGGCAGACGGTGGGCGAGTGGATCGCGGCGAGCGCGCGGCCGTGGCGCGAGGTCCAGCGCGTGTTCGTGGCGGCCGGCAGCGGCCTCGCGGCGGCGCACCGCAAGGGGATGGTGCATCGCGACTTCAAGCCGGACAACGTGCTGCTGCGGGCGGATGGACACGTGCTGGTGTCGGACTTCGGGCTGGCACGGATCTCGAGCGAGGCCGAGACGCGGGACAGCGGCGACGACGCGGCGGCGCCGCCGGTGGCTGCGTCGCGCGACGCGATGCTGACGCGGCCGGGCGCGCTGCTCGGCACGCCGGCGTACATGGCGCCGGAGCAGCACCGCGGCGAGCCGGCGGACGCGCGCGCGGATCAGTTCGCGTTCTGCGTCGCGCTGTACGAGGCGCTGTACGGCGAGCGACCGTTCGCGGCCGCCGGCGACTCGCAGCTCGGCGCGACCGATGCCCTGGCGCTCGACATCGTGAAGGGCAACCTGCGGCCGCCGCCGCGCGACCGCGACGTGCCGGCGTGGCTGCGCAAGCTCGTGCTGCGCGGCCTCGCCCCGGCGCCCGGCGATCGCTGGCCGTCGATGGACGCGTTGCTGCACGAGCTGCGTCGCGATCCGGCGCGCACGCGACGGCGCCTCGCGCTCGCCGGCGTCGCGGCCTTGGCGATCGCGGTCGCCGCGTACGTCGCGTGGCCGAGCGGCAGCAGCGCCGGCGCGTGCGACGCGAGCTCGCCGATCGCCGCGCACTGGAACGCGGCCGCGCTCGCGCAGCTCGTCGACAATCGCGACGGGCACCTGGAGCCCGAGGACTACGCCAACTACAGCAGCTTCGCGACGCAATGGGAGGCGATGCATCACGCGGCGTGCATCGCCGATGCGAGCCCCGACACGCACGCGGTCGGCGTCAAACAGCTCGCCTGCCTCGATCACACGCTGCGCGGCTTCGACACCGCCGTCCGCGTACGTCCGCTCGACTACGCGCAGCAGTCGCGGCGTCCCGCGATCCCGGTGCTCGACCCGTGCGCGCGCGCGGAGCCCGACGCGCCGGTCCCGGATCCGCTCGTGTTCTTGCGCAACCTCGACGACGAGTTCGTCGCACAGCCCGACGAGCGTCGCTTCGCGTATCTCCACGACGATCACCTCCAGATCGAGGACACCGACGGTCGCGAGACGACGCTCGCGAGCGTCCCGGGCGCCACGCTCGCCGGCTGGCAAGGCTCGACCATCCTGCTGTTCGATCGCGCGACGCTCCTGCGCGTGAACGCCGACACCGGCGCGGTCGAGGCCGGCGCGCGGCTGCCGGCGTCGACCATCTCGGTGTCGCCGGACGGTCTGCACGCGCTGACGTGCGACGACGCCGGCGAGCTGTCCGTGGTGTCGCTCGGCGATGGCTTGCGGTCTCCGTCGCTCGGCGCGGTGGAGCTGCCCAAGTCGCGGCCATACGTGCGGTGGTCCGGCACGCAGGTCGTGGTGCGCGACGCGTACTCGGCGTCGATCCAGCTCGCCGACTTCGCGACCGGCCATCACTCCACGCTGCCGCACCGCATCGACTACAACTCGATCGGCGATCCGAGCGTCGGCTGGCTCGACGATCATCGCGTCGTGTTTCCGGGCCGCGTCGATCGCGAGCATGGCGAGGGCCTGTGGATGACGTCGGTGCGCGACGGCCAGATCGAAGGCCCGCCGCGGCTGTTGCTCGAGGCGCCGGCCGGCACCGGCTTCAGCCTGGCCGAGATCGCGAACCGGCCGACCATCGTGCGCCAGATGGTGACCGAGAACGATCTCCTGCGCATCCACGCCGGCGTTGCGTCACCGATCCTGAACGCCCCGAGCGTGTCGTTCATCGGCGCGATCGACGAGTCCGGCGATCGCATCGACGCGACGGACGAGACCGGCGGCGGGATCATCACGCTCGCCGACAACCGATTCACGCGCGAGACCGGGAGCCTCGCGTTCCAGCGCGATCGCACCGTCGTGCTCGAGCACGCCGAGCTCGATGTCATCGAGGCGGGATCGGTCCGCCGAGCGATCATGCGCAACCCCGCGCTCGACGGCGCCGTGCTGCGGTGCGCGCTCGCGGTGGACCGGTGCTTCGCGGTGTGGCCGGGCAAAGCAGTCGCGGAGATCCTCGGCGACCGCCTCGGCCCGCGCATCCCGATCTCTCACGTGTTCGGCATCGTCGTGTCGCCCGACGGGACGCGCCTCGCGATGACCGGGCGCGACGCCGTGCGCGTGATCGACGTCGCCACGCAGGCCGTCGAGACGTGGCCCAGTCACACGGTGTGCTCGCGCTCGAACCAGGCGCTGACCTGGTTGCGCGACGGGGCATCGCTCTACGTGTCCGAGCTGTGCGACGACGGCGACACCCACGTGTTTCACGTGCAGCGCGACGCGCAACCAGTCGAGATCTACGCGAGCACCGGGTTCATCTCCGGGCTCGTCGTCGAGCCCTCGGGCGACTTGATCGCCGGCGTGCGGCGCTTCACGCCGAGCTGGCTCCGCTACGACGGCTTGTGATCGCGCGGTCGCGTCAGCGCCGCTTCGGCAGCAGCGGCGCGATCTCGGTGTGCGAGAGCTGGCGCCAGCGACCGAGCGGGAGCTCGCCGAGCCGGATGTGCATGATGCGGACCCGCTGCAGCGAATCGACGGTGTACCCGAGCGCCTCGCACATGCGACGGATCTGCCGGTTGAGGCCCTGGGTCAGGACGATGCGAAAGACTTTCGGCCCGAGCGAGAACACCTTGCACGCGCGCGTCGTGGCGTCGGCGAGCCGCACGCCGGCGGCCATCTTGTCGACGAAGTCCGGCGTGATCGCGTGGTCGACGCGCACGACGTACTCCTTCTCGTGAGCGTGCTCGGCGCGCAGCACCTCGTTCACGATGTCGCCGTCGTTCGTGAGCAGGATGAGCCCCTCGGAGTCCTTGTCGAGCCGGCCGATCGGGAACACGCGCTCGCTGTGGTTCACGAAGTCGACGATGTTGCCGGCGACGTGGCGCTCGGTCGTGCACGTGATGCCGACCGGCTTGTTGAGCGCGATGTAGACCGGCTTGACGCTCTTGCGCGCCTTGCCGACGCGATCGCCGTCGAGCCGGACGTCATCCCCGTCGGCGACCTGCACGCCGACCTGCGCCGGCTTGCCGTTGACGGTCACGCGGCCCTCGGCGATCAGCACGTCGGCCTCGCGCCGCGAGCACGCGCCGCTCTCGCTCAGGAACTTGTTGAGTCGCACGTTCGAGCCTCGACCCTACCGCAAGGCGGGCGAGCCCGAGCTCCTCGCGCGGCGGCCCGGGGGTGATCCACTCCCGAGGCGCGCAGTCAGTACCTGCTGCTTGTTGTCGTCACTCACGACGCTCCGAGCCGCGCGAAGACTCCCTTGGCCTCGTCGAATCCCAGCCACTCGTCGACCAGGGGGCCGTGTCGGTGCTTGACGAGGGAGAGCCGATGGCGCTTCTCGTCGCCACCAGGCGGAGTAAGCACGAGCATCGCGGTCGAGACCTCGTGCATCGGCTCGGCACCGGTGTCGTCGAGTTGCGCGACGGCGAACACGGCGACGCCGAGGCTGCGCGCGAGCTCCAGCAATCCGCGCACGCGGAGCTCGCCATGGAGCAACTGCAGGTAGTCGACGACGACGAACGGGCAACGTGCGTCGGTGCCGGTGCGCCACGCGCGGACGACCTGCCGCAACGCAGCGACGGTCGTGCCGCCCGAGGGGCATTCGTGCGTGACGAGCGGGAGCTTCGTGGCCTCCGCTGCCGCGTACGTGAGACCCGACATGTTCGACCTCGTCAGTTCGCCCTTTCGCAGCGCGCAGGCGTCGACGCCTACACTCGCGGTCATCAAGCGTTCGACGATGTTCGAGCTCGTGTCGGCGAGGTTCACGTAGACCCCGGGCACACCTGATGTGCTCGCGACCATCGCGACGGAGACCGCGAGGGCTGTCTTGCCCGAGCCCGGAGGGCCCGCAAGGACCACCAACTCCCCCGGCGCAACCCCGCCGACGCGATCGAGAGCCGGGATCCCAGTCGGCATCCCGGTGAGCCCATCGGTGGTCTGGAACCGCAGATCGAGCTCGCGGAACCAACCTCGGACTGCAGCGCGAATCGGTTGCACGTCGCCCACATCGTCGTTTCCGGGGCTCGCGACGGCGGGCAGCATTTCGAGCCACGGGCGCGCCGGATCATCGAATCCGACGAAGTCGCGCGCGCTCGACTCCGCGATGTGTCGCGCGATGAGACCCGCGTGGAACTGGCCCAGGTGCCGCGACGGCCCGCCCGTGCTCGTGTGGACGCGGTTATGGACTGGGTCGATCGCGAGCCTCAGCATGTTCCCATCGTCACCGCCGATCTCCAGCATCCGCTCGTGGCACATCCCGAGACATACGAGCCACGGCTCGACCACCGCGACGCCGTGCTCGCGCACGTTTCCGAGCAGCATCGTGACGTCGGCCAAGCTCCGCATGCTCGACTCGAGACGAACGTAGGCCTCGCGGTTCTGTTCCGGCGTGCGATCCCGACGCCACACCTCGATCAGCGCCCACGGGCGTAGCCGACACCGAGCGATGTCGTGGATGCGCTGCAGCGACCGAGCATTGCGCGCCGGCCATTCCCACACGCGTGTCGACAGGAGCTTGAGGTAGTGCTCCGTCGAGCCCTCCGGCGGCTCGGGCGACTCCGGTGACCGAGGCCATGGGACGAGGTCCGGCGTGTATGCGTTGGCCATGCGCCCATCCTAGGAAGCAACCGCTGCAGACCGTGCAGCGGTCTCGGCGGGAGGCACGACGCCGCCCCCTGCCCGTGTCACAGGGATCGCGGACAGTGGTGGCGTGGGCAAGGACCAACAACGCCGGCCGGACTCGCAGCAACTGGTGCGGCAATGGGCGGTCTTGCGGCTGCTCGCCGACGCCAAGCAGCCGTACACGGTGAAGCAGCTAGCGGATCAACTCGGTGCGAGCAAGGCGACGATCGACCGCGATCTCGCGACCCTCGAGCGCGACTTCGCCGTGGTCGAGGAGAGCGTCGGCAAGCAGAAGAAGGCATACCGCATCGATCACAAGATCCGCGCGCTCGAGACGATCGCGTTCGGGACCACCGAGCTCCTCGCACTCTACGCGGCGCACTCCGCGCTCGCCGGGCTGACCGGGACGCCGCTCCACGAAGATCTTCGCGCGGTGATGACCAAGATCCGCGGCTTCTTGAGCCCACGACACAACGGCGGGCTCGACGCTCTCTCGAAGGTGTTCGCGCAGCACACGCGCGGCCACATCAACTACGAGCCACAGCGCGATCAGATCGACGCTCTGGTGGACGCGATCGCGCGGAGCCGCGTCTGCGAGCTCGTGTACTTCGCCGCGTCGACCGGCGCGACCCGCACGCACCGCGCTCGCCCGCTGCGGCTCGTGTGGCACCGATCCGCGCTCTACGTGCTCGCGTGTCTCGGCGACCACCAGAGGATCACGCAGCTCGCGGTGCACCGCGTCCGCGAGCTCGCAGTCACCGACGAGACGTTCACCGCGCCGCGCGTCGATGTCGACGTCCACATCTCGAAGGCGTTCGGGATCTTCGTCAGCGATCGGGAGGAAGACGTCGAGGTCGTGTTCGACGCCGAGGTCGCATGGAAGATCGAGGAGCGGATCTTCCACCCGAGCGAGATCAAAGAACGCCGCACCGACGGCAAGCTCGTCTATCGCCTGCGGTCGAGTGCGCAGTGGGAGATCATTCCGTGGGTGCAGAGCTTTGGGATGTTTGCCGAGCTGATGGCGCCGACGAGCTGGCGCGCGGCGCTGCGGGAGAACGTCGACGCGATGAGCGCGAAATATCGCGCGACGGATCCGGCCACGACGCCGTGACGGACATCGGCGGATTCCATGGGCGGCTGGCCGCGCGTAGCTCATGCGTCGGCGAACACGATGAGGGAGATCGTCAACGCGTTCGACGTCGGCGTCGCTACGAGTAGGGTGACGTCGGGATGTGCGCTCTGTGCCGCATCGCAGATCGCGGAGACGTCAAACAGCGACAGGTCGGGGGGCGCGTGGATCGTGAGCAACCCACGTCGCCCGCGCGGCACGTACCGCCCGCCGAAGCACGGAGCGGTCGTGAGCGACAGCAGATCGGTGATGTCGAAGCAGGTCAGTCCGCAGATCGTCAGCGGATCGCAGATCGCGCGGATCGTCGCGACGATCGACGCGCCGGGCTCGATCACGCATGCGTTCCATCGCATCGCCAAGCTAGCCCGACGCTCGATCGATCCGGCAGGCGTACGGATCACGATCGCCCGCACACCACGGTGGGTCATTTCCGCCGTAACCCGCTCGACCTCGACGAGGCAGTGTTCGTCGCGACTGTCGAGCGCGAGCAACGCGAGAGCACCTTCCTCGACGGCGCGCTGGACGCTCACCCCGTGGAGGCGGCTCAGCTCCGCTTCGAGAGCGAGCATTCGACCGAACAGGATCATCGGAACCTGGTACGGCTCGCACATCGAGCCAGGCTAGCCACCGACCGCCGCAGCTCGCGCAGCGGTTCAGGTTCAGATCGCCGCGAGCCAGGTCGGACCGCCGGAGCCACCTGGCTCCGTGCAGAAGTAGAACCGGCCGTTGTCGATCTCTCGCGGCTTCGGCGTCCGGTTGGGCGACACGGTGCCTTCCCACGCGATGTACCCGTGCTGGTCAGCGAGCTCGGCGATCATCACGTGCGGCTCCTCGAGGATCAGCGGTCGCTCGGCGTGCGGTCGCTTCGTGCCAACCCAGGTGTTCGTTCGTGGGATGTAGTGCCAGCACAACCTCGCATCGCGCGCGGGTGGCGGCGGCGCGGCGTCTGGCTTCCATGGCGCGAGCGGCTCGTCGAGCCACATCAAGGTCCGGCCGTCGATCTCGTAGAGATCGGCCTCGTAGTAGCGCACGGTGCTGGACAACTCCGCGACCGCGAGCCGCGTCCACAGGTTGTTCGATGACACGATCACGGGAACCACGTGATTCGAGGTTCCCTCGTAGCGCCGGATCCACGCGGCATGATGCAACACCTCGGCGAGGGCGAGCGGCTCGTACTTCAAAGCGCGCTTGAGCTCGACGACATAGTGATGGTCGCCGTGGATGAGCTCCGCGTCGGTCTCGAAGCTGTAGCCGAACGCGTCGCGGCTACGCTGGCCGAGGTTCTCGCCTCGCGCGAGGAGCCACGCTGGCCACCCCGCGGCGAGATGCCCGTCGAGGTGATCGAAGACCTTCTGAAGCAGTGCCTCGTTCCCGCCCATCGATTCGATCGTGCGCCACATGGCTTCTCCTATCCGTCGATCCAGGCGAGATGAAGCTCCACGTTGCCCACCTGGACCGGGCCCGGGCCCAGGACCGTACCGCGAACCGGCGCGGGCTGCGCGTGCGGTGTACTGGCTGGTCGCAGACCGCGCTGTCGTGATCGAAGTGCGACCCGGGCACGTCATTCAAGATCGCGAGCCGACGCGTGCGTATGGGAGATCTGCCTTGTCCGTCCGCACCCACTTGCGGATCTCTTGCCCGGAAGCTCGCAGAGCTTGCCCAGCGCCACGACCGCAGCTGGATGCCACCGAAACCACCCCGGCGCTTTCGCGCGTTTCCGTCGAGCGGGATACCGGATTCGAACCGGCGACCTTCAGCTTGGGAATGCAATATAGGCCCTGTCCTCGAACCACTTAGTACGCAACTCAACAACTTAACGCGCCGTCCTGTCCCAAGGCGTTGCGTGTTGAAGCACTGAAGGTGGGGTCGTTCTTGCGTTTGTGACCTTCAGCTTCGGTTTGTAAGTCCGCGAAGTGTGGACGTCGCATCTCGGGATAAATCACGCGCACTTTCGCGCGGGCGATTTCCACCGGCTGGGTTCGGCTGGGACGACGTCGCCTGAACCTCCTGTACCATCTCAAACACAGCAGGCTACCATGGCGCGCGCAGAGACACCGTCATGAGTCCCTACTCTCCATCGCGAGCGTCGAGGGTAGCCAAACTCGGCTGGCTCATCATCGTCCGTGCACTTCGCGCGCTCTCCGCTATGGATGGCGCCGCGGAGTTGCTGCGGTTCAGCGAGCGCAACCAACCGACTATCGAGGCAAGGCTCCGAGAGGATCTTGGCTTCGCACGCGCGATGCTCGATTTCGATCGCAAGCTACTCGCTCGCTTCGATCTGAGCGTGGATGGCGGGGATACGTTGGTTCTTCGGAACCTCGCAAGCTTTGCTGCGATGTTGCTTCCAGAACTCGTGCACATTCCGGGCGTGGGCAAGCATGCGCGTGAATCAGCGCTTCAGCTGATTCACGCGCTCGCTGGTGCCTACATTCAAGCGTCTCGGAATCAACTACCTGGGCTACGCAAGATGTGCCAAGTCGTGACTGACGCCGTTTCTCAGGTGCCACGCGACCGTCGGATCATCCTGATCGAGTTGCCGACCGGAAACACTGTTCCCGTTCGCCTGCTCGAACACATGCTCCGTGAACTGCAACACACCGTCGTGGTCTTGTCCGCCTCGTTGTCGCGCAACGATTCGAACCGCGCGGGGACCACGCGCGCGGCTTTGATCGAAGAGATGCTAAACGCAGCTTCACCTCAGCCTGGCGACGTCGTCGTTTACACGGATGAATGGAATAGCGGCGTAAACTTCGGCACGCTCACCAAGTTCATCTCAAAGGTGCTCCAGCGCGCGAACGTCCGGTTCGTGCCGGTCGGGCTGCTAGCAAGTACGGCGAAGACCGCTGAGCGATATGCGTCGTTCGTCGATCACCATGACAAGCTTGCACATCGCGCTGGAATCAACGGCAGCGATGCGCGGATAGAATTCCCGGCGCTCCGAACCCGAGTTATGGACGCTCCGCCGTTCTTCTGGGCCGAGCATGACCGCCTGGCCGGCTATCGAAAGATGCAGGTACTTGGCGCGATGTTCAGCAGTCTAGACGCAGCCATAGAGCGTCTTGCCTCCGAACCCGAACGCCGACAACGTGCGTTCAACATCGTCGTCGAACTGCACGAACTGGGTGACCATGATCCTGGATCGATCGACTGGAGAGCGCGTAGAGCGCTCGACATCGCCAAGCGCCTGGCAACCCGCGTTGCGGTCCCGATCATCGAGTTTGTGCTGCGTCACTCCCCGGAAGTGTTATTGCCACACGTACGGCGACACCTCGTTGGTCGCTTGCCTTTCGGCGTGCACGCAGTTCGAAGGATGTCGCGAGATTTTTCCATTTGGCTCGCGAGTTACAGGGGCCTCCGTTCAACGATTGAACACATCGTGCACGAAAGCAACACCGGTGCGGTCGAGGATGTGTACGAGGCCATCGAGCAGGTGGGCGAGTTAATCGCCGGTGTCGTACGAGGAACGCCGGCCGAACGCCTCGTCGCGCTCGCTCAGCGCCTTGAAGAGCACGAAGGAGGAGTCGATCCCGCAGATCGGTACTTCTTCAAAGCGCATACTCCGATTCTAACAAGTCTTCGCGACGATGAATCAGCACTCCATCACGCAGTCATGCAACACGTGTTTCGCGAGTTGGCTGTTACAGACGCGGCCGCGAATCGTTAGCGCTGCCAAGGCGGCACCCCCGCCCAAAATTCTTGTAGTGAGCCGAATAGGTCGTCGCACTGATTGACGACATCGTGTGCGGTCTTGATCGCTGCGGCAGACTGTAGAGAGCCATAGACATTAGCAGCGCCGGGGGACTGATACGCACCGGACCTGAGCCCAGGATATCGGCCATCTGCCTCATGGTTAGTCAAGGCTATCAATTCTAAGTGCGGCGGCAGCAGCTTAGGGACGAGCGCTAGCAACGGCCGCGCTAAGTCCGAGAGGTCGTGGGACCACTTGTTACTGTCGTGCAGATCGATCGCCATCGCATGGCGAATGCTCTTGATTGCCTTCTCCGCCGCCTGCTGCGCCGCGTAGCATGCCCACTCGTCGTAACCCTTCTCTGCTAGCAGATTCGCGACTGCCAGATCACGCTTAGCCTGCACGTTCCAAGCGTCGGCCACGGTAAGGGCATCGAGCGGCGGTGAGAGTTCGGGTTGATCCTTGGGACCCTTTGGCTCCTTGGGCTTTACTGGCGCCATCGCCGCACCCACTGGATCCCGGCATCCGTCACCTCATAACTCGGTCCGCCTACACCTTTTAGAAGCCCCTGGCTCGCGAGGTATTTCGCAAGCCCGTCGGCGTGCGCACGCGGCAGCCCCGTCACCCCTTCAATCATCGATGGCTCTACTCGCGGTGCTGGAACCCCGAGATCTCGCATCTGAACCAGCACCGATAGCAGCCGGTCTTTGTGGAATTCGCGCCAGTCTTCAGCTGCTACCTCGCGGCCCAAGTCCGTGACAACGAAGTACGCCACGGCGGCAGCTTACCACCGTCGCGGGAACTCCCTTAGTACGCCATGCGCGCTTCGGTGCGCGATCGACGAGCACCTTCGGCGTGCCGAGCGCGTCGTTGCTTTTGGATCTCGCGTGGTTGGCTGACCAAGGGTGGACGGCACGGCCACGACGACCGGCGCGCGTCATTCCTTGCTTTCGAGTCTAGTCTAGGTTTCGCGAACCGCGAAACCGCCGCTCAGAGCCAGTTTCACGAATCCCGCCGAGACGGGTCGACAACGCCCTTCGTCAAACGGATGGCTTGGAGCCCCAGAAGCGAAGCCTCGCTCCCTGCTGATAGGCATCAGCAGAGGCCAGAAGGTCAGCGACCTCCTCCTTCGGCGTTGTGCTGATCGCAGGTTGCACCACGACAACCTCGAAGACCACGCGGGTCACATCCGCTAGCAACGTCTTCAACTGGGTCTCGTTGCCAACGACGAATTTGGAGTGCCTTGTGGTCTGTGTCCGCTGCACGAGTTGAGCGATAAGCTTCTGCGGCTCCAACCACCGACGGCACTTGATCGATTGGCCAAGAACCTCGAATAGGTCGTCCACGCGCTCGTTCGGCACGGGTGCCGTTTTCGCTGGTGGCTTTGGGCCACGAGCGGCTTTGCAGTGAAACAACTGAACGAGAACGCGCTCTACCTGAGACCTGACCGCAACGTAGTCAGCAACCTCATTGCTCGAGTCGTCGAAGAACAACACGTCCACCTTCTCGCTCTTCAGCCGCGACTCGACATACTCGAAGATGGACTTCGCGTTCTTGCGTCGCCGCCCGATCGGCTTCTCCTCGTGTGGGTTGACGCCCTCGGCTGCCCAGTCGACCTCCTCGATCTGATCACGAATCGCAAGCACGTTGCCGCCGGGAGGCCGGCTCAAGGTATCGCCCACCACCGTGGAAAGATCATTGAGGAAGAACGTAGGAGGATGCGCGTTGAGGAACGCAACAAAGGCATCGTCCCCGCGTAGTCCGGCCGCGTCCGTCAGCGTCGCGGCGCGCGCCGCAGCATTCGCGCCGGTGAATTGAGGTGCCTTTGTGATGTCAAACTTGATGGGAATAGACATATCTCCGTCGGAGAAGACAAGATTCACTTCTGTTGAGGTCTGGGACGGGAGCACAGAAACCCTCAGATCTAGGAGCCATGCCGAACGACCATTTGCCGATACGTGCGCGCTCGAGCGTAGGTATGCCGCCGCCGGGAGGTCTGCACCCACGACGACGCTCGGCAGCGTCGTGAGCCTAGACGGGACCCCAAGTTTCTCGAACATTGACCGCGCCTGACTGGGACGGTCGTCGCGCAGTTTCTTCGCGGCCGCGCGAAACCATGCGAACAACGCTGCGATTGGAGCGTACTGGTTACTCCAGATTTTGGACCCTGTGCTGAAGCCGATGACAGTGGTGCGCCCGTTCTCAGTCCCGGAGCACATCGCGTGGCCCTGATCGTAAGTCGCAGCATCCATCGCGTCGATGTTGCCGTCGACGGATGAACCGGTGACGATCCGATATGACTCGCCACCGCCACCCGTAGCACCTGCACGATTTCGCATCCCGGCCCCGAAGATCTTCAGATTCTCCAGGCCCTTCAGGACACGATTGACCTCGTCGGGAGCTAGGCGGCGGTACACCTGCCCGGCGACACTTTCGATGATCGCGTCGTAGACTGAGTTCTCTCGCCGGGTTGTGCATACAAACACCAGGTTCGCGTCCTTGATGTAATGCACGACGGCGAGGTCATGGGTAACGTCGGCAAGCGCGTCACTGTCGGACCACTTGTTGCGGACCTTCTGTTGCCACACGCAGACTAGGGCACCTTGCTCCACGTTCATGTCCGTGAACAGCGCTCGCGCACCCGACGGTAGTTGCAGCTCAACGTCCAACTCGGGGGCCGATAGAACCTCATAGACCTTGGCGTGCACGAACGGGCGCAGAGACCACAGCTGAGCTCGCGTGATCTCCGTTTGGTCGTCGCTGACTTCTCCACTAACCGGCGCGAAACCATCTACGACCTTGCGCGTCTCTTTTTCGACATCGATACGCGCGCGGCTTAAATCTTCGACGATTTCGTTCCACTCCGCGCCGGGCACGAACAAGCGAGATGCTTCACCGGCGACCTCGCCGGCAATCGCAAAGAACGTCGCCGTTCCAAGCTTTGAATCCTTGGTGCGCGCGAAACGTCCGATGAACTGCAAGGTGACCGCGAGCGTCTTATGCGGCTTGTGCAACGCCGCCACCTTGAGATTCGGCAGATCGAAGCCCTCGCCGAGCATGTCCACGGCAATGACACCGTCTAGCTTTCCGTTCACCAGGTCCTTGATGGCCCGTTTTACGTAAGCCGATGAGAGGCCAGAGTGGATCGTCCTTAGCTTTAGCTTGGTCGCCGCATAAACGCGCGCGAGCTCCGTCGAGCGAGACCTCGACTCCGCACGCACGACGAGGCGGTGATCAAAGCCGGCGGCTCGGTCGGCGCGCAGCTGCGCGGCAGCTGCGGTGGCGATCGCTTTGTCGTCACCCGGTTCAGCGTTAACCGGGCAAAACTTGAGCTCGCCATAGACTCCGTCTCGCCGAGCACGCGCTAACTCGTAGGTGAAGATCAGGTCGCCGGGAATCCGTCGCTCGTCTCGCCGGAACGGGGTTGCCGTGAATTGCACCTGACGTGCCTTCGGAAAGGCGGATGCGATCGCGGCGTAGCTGGGTGCGGCGCGATGGTGTGCCTCATCGAAAAGAATGAGGTCGAACAGGTCGGGTGGTGGCTCGGCCACGTCTGGTAACGCGGGGCTGATCGACATTGGAACGCCGACAACAACGTCGAACTTGGTGAGGGCTGCCCATCCCTTTTTCGTCGTGAGCCGCTTTGTGACCTCGTGAACTCGCGGACCCGGATCCTCGGCCCCGAGGGCTCCAAGATCGCGCAACGGTTGGAGCGCCTGAAACTTCTCCGCCAGTTGTTCGCGGAGCAAGCGGTTCGGGGAAACGACGAGGACGCGTGTCGACCGCAGCACGATGGCGCTAGACATCATCACAGCCGTCTTGCCTGCCCCGGTCGGCATTACGACGAGTGCCGGCTGCGACGAATCCCAAAAATGGGCAGCCACTGCGTGGATGGCGGCGATCTGCGCATCGCGCAGGCCTCCACCTGACGTTCCGGCTGGAAGGCGGAGAGCCTTCGACAGCAACTCAAACGCGCCCATCGACGCAGCAGCCTGGGGCACGGACTCAGGCTCGATCAACGGAAGTCGTTGCTTGCGGCGCCGACCCTTGGGCGACCAGCTTGCGGGGGACAGCCTGCGCCGGCAGCAGCCCATTCAGCGCAACGAACAACCGCTCGAACCGATCCATCGCCGCGATGACTACCGCGGCGGAGACCTTCTCGAGCACGGAGTGCGTGTGCTCGATGAGGTACGCCGCTGGAGCGTAGTGGTCGAACTCGGGCAGGCTGGTCGTCATCTTGAAGTGGTCTTCGGTGAACTTGACGCACCGAGTACCAGATGGCGCTACGGGCACGGTCGCCGAGACCGACGCACCAACGAGTGCCGAGTAGATGTCGGGACCGAAAAGATCCTCGATGTCGGCTTCCGCTTGACCCGCGTACGCGTCGGCGGTGAACACGTGGCCGGCACGGAGCAGTGCCGAACGGCGAAGATCGTCGACCCTCTTCTTTTGGCCGCTCGCGAAGTCGGTAAGCACGGCCACGTGGAGTCCATTGCCGCCAAACAGACTCATAAACGCGGCTACTTTGTCGATGCCGCCGACCGGGCAGATGGTCCACCGCGGATCCAAGCCGATGCGCCCACGCTGGTGAAGTTCCGACGAGAACGCTTTGAGGTAGAGAAGGTCGGACGGCCCCTCGACGAGCAGGGTGTCCTTGCCCACGAACAGCGACTGCGTGATCTCGTATCCGAGCGCGCTCTGCAACGGAAAGATGGTGTCGCGGTCGGTGCTCAACACGTCGCTGCCAACTTTGGTTCCGTGGACGATCGGGTTGTCGTGATCACGATGATCGACGACGTCTTCAACGGTCCGTACAGTACCGAGGTTCTCCGAAGGAACCATGAACGGCGAGTGCGTCGTGTAGATGACCTGGTGATGCGGTGCGAGCTTTTCGGCGAAATAGCGCATCAGGTCACCTTGCGCTTTCGCGTGCAGGGTCTGCCCGGGCTCATCGAGTAGTAGGACCACGTTCGGGTTTCGCTTCTTGACCTGCGAGAACAGCGCCAAGAAGGAGAAGAACCAGACGAAGCCGGCACTGCGCTCGTCGAAGGGCACGGTCACTTGATGGAGCTTGTTGTGGATGCGAGTCCGGAAGACGCGTCCCGTGTTGAACGGTGGCGGGTCGTCCGCCTGCCCTTGGTCGAGTCGAAACTGAACGGTGAGGAAACGATTCTGGCTCCAATAGGCGAAGATCTCGTTCGTGAGCTTGTTCGACGCCGCCTCGAAACGAGAAACGAGCCCCTCGAATGTCTTGAGGTCCGAGACCTTCTCCACGGTAGTCCCTGCGAGGTCGCACAGCGCGAGGAACACCTGATCATCGTTGGACAGCGACGACGCGCCCTTCGCCTTCTGAATCGACTCGAGGCTCACCTGCCCCTGAAGCCGCTGATACTGAGAGAACAGCATGAACTGAGGCAACGGCAGGAGCTTTTCGATTGCCGCGGACACGGAACCGTTCGGGAATTCGCGGTCGATTCGTGCGATCAACTCCGCGCGCGCGGGCTGGGTCCCGGCTGGTGGCGTCGAAAGCACGGCCTTCAACGCCGCGACGTTCTCGCTCCTCACCGCGTTTTTGTCGTCATCGGAAAGGTTGCTTGTATCGAGCAGGTGGCTGACAACGGTGCATTCGTCGATCTGGAGGAGCCACTTCGCATGGTTGTTGTAGCCCTTCTCCACTAGTAGTTCGTGACCCGTGATCGCCTCACGGCCAAGAAGCACACGCGCCTTCTCGAATTCGGCGTCGTCGAGCGTCCACCATGTGCGCACGACGATCGCATCGGCGTCGGGATGGCGCTCCTCGTAGTCGGCAAGGTAACGGCGTGGGTAATCGCGCTGCCGCTCGAACGCGGCATCAGCAGCGACGACGGGATTCAGCCGATGCAACGCCGTTAGAAGCGCCGTCTTTCCCGACTCGTTCTTGCCCACCAAGCATGTGGTACCGCCGTCGATTCGAAACGCGGTCGAGTCCTCGACGCTGCGATAGTTCTGAACCTGCGCGCGCACCAACTTCATCGTGTCCCTGCCTCTACCAACCCACGACCGGGGGTTACCGGGGTGGGGAAAGGCAAGCACTGACCACCCGCGAGGGCCCACCCATCTCCACTGCATGATGCGGGGTATCGCGACTCGCTACGCCCCACGTTATGTACGAGTTCGACTGGTTTAGCGACGCGCCGCCGAACGCGCAAGATCGGATCTTGGGCAGGCTTCATTTTCTTCAGCCCGGGATCTCACCGCAGCGTTGGGCCAAGTCGCCGCGCCGGCTCGCAGATGAGATCAAGGCTCCGCTCACCACCGTGCGTTCCTAGGAGAACCTCAGCGAGCGCGGCTCTTGGCTCGGAGCCATCAGTCTTGAAATATGACATTCCGGATCGCGGTCTCAAGCGGTCAACGCAACACCTGATGCCTCACGGCAAGGGAGTTGCGATGAAAAAGCGACGAAAACGCACCTACTGGCGCTTCGAGAGCGAAGAGCGCGAGCTTCTATTCGGGCTATGGCGAGCTGGAGCGACGG